>NZ_JAHLEB010000035.1 GCF_018861735.1 Clostridium lacusfryxellense
ATGATGTTTTCTTATTGATAAAGTGAATTTATAGTGGTAATCTGACGTAAATCAGTTACTAGTAATAGAAATAAAACGCCTTTTCAATTAGGTATAATTTGACGTTTAACATTGCAGTAATTGCAAAGGTTTTTCCAAATCATCCATCTCTAGATTTAGCTATAGAATATTGGTGTTCACATATAAACAATGAAGGTTCTTTGCAAGATGGAGACATGCTATCAGCTGAGGGATCGTATACTGTAGCGTATCCACTTGCAGTTTTAGCCAAACTGCGAAATAGAGATGATTTAGCTAAACTTGCAATTAGGCAACTGATGATTGCAAAAGAAAAACTCGCAGATGGTGATAAGTTACATCTAAGGACTTTTTCAGACAATACCCATAGTTTTACTAATTGGGGAAGAGCTTATTCATGGTATATGTTAGGACTGGTGCATACGATAATTGAACTTGATGGTAGATATGATGTTAATGAACTAAAGAAGGAGTTTGTGAGAATATCAGACCTTGCATTATCATTTCAGCAAAAGGATGGACTATGGTGCTGCTTTGTAGATGATGTATCAACGCTTATAGATAATTCTTGTTCTGCAGGGATTGCAGCAGCTATTGCGCTTGGCATAAAAAACAATATACTTCCTAATAAATATTTAATTTTCGTAAAGAGTACACTAGAGGCATTGCAGACATATTTTACTCCAGATGGACTGCTGACTGGAGTGGCTCAAAGCAATAAAGGTGGAGAAGAACTACAAAGAAGTGGTTATAGAGTAATATCACAGATGGCTATGGGGTTAATGGCTTTATTAGTTAGAAATAGTAATGAATGATATATAGTCATTTAGATAATGTATAGTATTTTTTGTAAGCCTTATAATAATTGGATAGATTGTTAAAACCACTTTCCATTGCAATCTCTGTAATAGACTTATGGGTAGTATTTATAAGCTCTAATGCATGATTTATTCTTAATCTGATTATATACTCTTTAAAAGATAAACCTAAAGTATTACTGAAGAATGTAGAGAAATAGCTAATACTCATACATGCTATAGAAGCTCCTTGAGCTAATCTTATATCATTAATATAATTAGAGTTTATAAATTCAAGAGTTGAGTTTAATCGTTCTATCTTACCTTGCTTTATATGAACATCTTCAAAAGCTTTAGTGTTATCCTGAAAATGCCTTATTAGGGTCGTTATTATTTCAAGAAGTTTTGCTTTGAGCATAAGCTTATAACCGATTTGTTTATTTTCATATTCTATTGACATTGATATAAGTAAATCAAAAATATTCTTAGTTGCAGGGTTGTTATGTGGAAGTTTGTTACTAAAATTAGTAATCTTTTTTGAAAATGGTTCTAAATATTGATAATCGAAAATATTAGTTTCTCCAGACCAGATAAGAGAAGAAGAAAATAGTAATACCGGCTGAATCATATTTTCAGGTGGAAAGACTTCCCAGCAGTGAGGTTCTAATGAGTTAACTATTATTACGTCACCAGGTTCCATAATATATTTTTTCCCATTCACAACATAAAATCCACGACCTTTTTTAACATAAGAAATCTCTATGCAATCATGCCAATGGAAGATTGGAGATTCTAAGTGGTCAGGTTCAATTATAGCTGTGTGTATTTTAAGCGGGAAAGTTGAATCAAGTTTTATATTTTCTTTAATTATTTGCATAGAATCACCTTCAAATCACAAATTTTTATCGCTTTATAAACTCAGATGGGTTCATACCTGTCTTTTTTTTGAATAATCGGCTAAAGTAGTATATATCATGGTATCCGACTGTATCAGAGGCCTCACTTACATTGCAGTTACCACTTAGAAGAAGATCACGGGCTTTATTTATACGTATATGATTTTGATATTGTACGGTAGTAAAGCCTGTTATTTTTTTAAAGAGCAAACGAAAGTGTGAAGGGCTAAGGTCAGATAGTTTTGCGAGTTCCTCCACTGAATAATTGTTAGCATGATTAGCTTGAATCATATTCGCTATTTTTTCAATAGTTTGATAGTGAGTTATATCCCAGGAAGCAGAGTTGTTCTCTTTTATAAGGTAATATAACATATCCATTATAAATGATCTAGATTTAATTAAATATCCAGGCCTTTTTCCTGTCCAGGTATTGTTGAGCCCAGACATTAAGGAGGTCATGTGATATGAGGTTGGGGATGATACTATGGGGCTAAAGGATTCAAATTTTGATTTACTCCATTCATCTGCAAATTCAACATTAAATGAAATTGTATAGAAGTGCCAAGGATTTCGTGGATTACTAAAGGCAGTATGCAAAAAACCCTTCTTAAAGAATATGATGTCTCCTTTTTTAACGTTATAACTTTTGTTATTAAATAAATAGGTTGCTTCGCCATCAATGACATAGGCGAGAATATAAAGGTCAGCATGTAATATATTGCTAATTTTCCAATCGGCATTTGGTAACCTTTCAGCTACATGACCAATTGTGGTGACTAAAAAATCATAATCATTTTGAGTTTTCATAAAAACCTCCACGAATGTAGTATTATTAAAACTTTATTTTTCTATTTTTGTAATCTTAAACATTATATTGTTCCTTTACCTTTCTTCATTTCTATACCATGATAAATTGCATTATTTTTTAAGTTTCATATTATTAATGCATGTAAACTTTAAAATAATACACCACATCCTGTATTATTAATATAATAACCTTTACCTTCATAATATTCAATAACAATTACTAAATATGATTTTAAAGATGCTTTAACAGTAAAAGGTGGAGCTGATATGAATATTATGAACATTCATAATTTATTCATAAAATATATAATTTTAACCTTATTATTGTATACTTTACACCTTAACAATAAAGCACTTAGTTATATAATTATATTAAAGTAAACGTAAACAAAATTTAAACATTGAAAGGCGGTTGTTTGTTTGACATCTTCATTGATTAAAAAACAGTCAAGATTGATCCAAACACTATTATAAAAAAACTACTTTTAAAAAAGAATTAAGAAAGAATGGACCATTTTTTATTATAATATTAAAGAATACTTTTCCATTTGTTTTTGTAATTACACTTCTAAATAACTGGGAACTAGATAGAAATGTCTTAGTTGACTTACACAATAAATACGGAATTTGTTCGTACAAGATGGATGGAATCAAGTTTACCTCAAAAGTGGGTGAAGAAAATTTATCTGAAACTAAGAGCAAGAAAAACAATAAATATAACACAAAAAGCAAAGAAATTGTATATGTAATATAATATAATTAGTAAAAAGCATAGAAAATAGTCTTAATTATTTATTTGAGAGGATGGGAATTGTATGACTTATTCAGGATTTGCCGATGAGGCAGGACAAGACATTGAAACGCAGATAAAAGCAACTAAAGATATTGGATGGAGTAATATTGAAGCTCGTGATATAGACGGAGTAAATATTACTGATATGTCTGAGGAAAAATTTGAAGAAATTTGTGGTAAACTTAATGACGCTAAAGTAAATATTCACTGTTTTGGAAGTGCTGTTGCAAATTCAAGAAAAGAAGTAAGAAACGCAGAAGATGTTTTATATTCTAGAGAGGCATTAAAACGTGCTATTCCAAGAATGCAAATTCTAGGTACTAAGATTATAAGAGGTATGGCATTTAAACAAGCTTTAGATGTAATTCCAGATAGCCCAGAGATTGAAAAGATTATATTTGATAACATCAGTTATATGGTAAAAATGTGCGAAGATGCAGGTATTATATATCTATGTGAGAATTGTAGTGATTATTCTGCATTATCTTACCATCATGCATTAAGACTAGTAGATAAAATTAATTCACCTGCATTTAAGCTTATATATGATATGGGCAACACTGTTGGAGCTGATAACCGTATAGGAAACTCTCCTTATGCTAAGCAAAGTGCTTGGGAATTTTACGATAATGTAAAAGAATTTATTTATCATGTGCATATAAAAGATTCATTTATAGATAGTGAATCTAAGGCGAAGATACATACTTTTCCTGGTGAGGGTAGCGCAGAGGTTAAGCGAATTGTAGCAGATCTTATAAAAAGAGGTTATGATGGTGGGTTTTCTATAGAACCTCATATGTATAATGGCAGTGAGGGGTATGTTGAATATGGAAGAAGGTTTATGAATATTATTAAGGAAATTAAGTCTAAGTAGTTTAGAAAATGTTTTCTTAACATTATATAACCATGCAAAGAATTTACTTTGCATGGTTATTTGTTTAATTAACGATTGAATTCACTGAAGTTAATTCAGTTATTAAAACAATAAAAGCTAAGGTGGAAAATAACTCCACCTTAGCTTTAAATATTGTCATAATCTTTGACATTTAACAAATAAAATTCTTTATATATTAAAATAGGGAGGACAATTGTCTATGAAAAAATCATGGGTACAGGACAGCTTGAAGCCGAAATATAAATATTACTATCTAAAAAAATACCCGCAAAAAAGGAGGCCACTGAAAAACTATATAAAAAAGCTGCAGAACTTATTGTGAAACGTATAAATGGTAATTATGAAGGGATTAAACAGATAATAAATTTTGCGATTCAAGGCTAGCGCCTAAGTAACTAAATAAATCTTCCATGGTCTCTTTTGGAATATTAGAAAAATAAGTTTGATTTATAAAATGAAAAAGCATATGCGTATCAGGATCTAGGGTATCCATGGTATAAACACAATTTTCTTCCATTCATATAACTCCCTACAAATACTACCTAATTATCCAGTTTATTTCAAAACAAACTAATTTCAAAATAGCAGTATAGCACAATAATTAGACATTATAAAACAAGAAGACTAAATTAAATTAAGCTATAATTATGGTAACAACATATAAGAAAAATAAATAAGGAGTTGTTATTATAAATAAAAAATATGACTTTTCAGCTGAAATTAAATTCACAAATACCTATAAAAAATATAAAGAAGCCCATATTGCAAATGGTTTGACTGCTTTGCTTAATTCCCTAGTTAAATTGAAATCTGAAATACATGCAGGTGCTGTTCAAAATATGATGTTTTCACCAGAATTATTTAAAAACAATGGAGTTATTATAAAAAGTGTATTAAAGAGCTACTTTCAAAATGGTGGCACGCAAGCAATGATATCTGTAGTTAATAAAAATGATCTTCAGAAGGCGATGATTGAACCAGAAAATTACAGCAATTTGTTTGTTCGTGTGGAAGGTTTTAGTGCTAGGTTTGTTACGTTAGCTCGAGAGGTACAACTTGAAATATTAAGTCGAACACATTATTAAGTTAGGGGATGAATAAATGATTAAAAAAGGTAATATATTTGATATACAAAGATTCTCCTTATACGATGGACCAGGTATACGAACTACGGTTTTCCTTAAGGGATGCCCACTTCGTTGCATATGGTGTCATAATCCAGAATCTTGGCATTTAAAATCTCAACTTATGTTTAACAAGGAAAAATGTACGAATTGTGGGGAATGTTCTTTAGTATGTCCTACTGGGGCGCAAATCATGAAAAATAATATACATGAATTCTTACAGCAAAAATGTAATAAAAGTTTTAAGTGTGTTGATGTTTGTTCTTATGGTGCTTTAAAAATATCAGGTCTTGAAAAAGATGTTCAAGCTGTTATGAAAGAGGTGGCAGCAGATATTACTTATTATGATAATTCTGGCGGTGGACTTACTATATCAGGAGGAGAACCAACTGTTCAATGGGAGTTTACACTTGAACTATTAAAGGTAGCTAAGCAAATGAATATTCATACAGCAATTGAAACTTGTGGATTTGGGCAGCAGGAAGTTTTCAATAAAATTAGAAACTACACGGATCTTTTTCTTTTTGATATTAAAGACACAGGCAGTGCTCGTCATGAAAAATTAACTGGAGTTTCAAATATAAAAATACTTAAAAATCTTGATTTTTTATATAATCAAGGATCAGAAATTATACTTAGATGCCCAATGATTCCAGGAATTAATGATACAACAGAGCATCTTCGTGGAATTTCAGCGTTGTCAAGAAAATATCCCAATTTAAAAGGAATAGAGATTTTACCGTATCATGACATGGGAAGAGGCAAATGGAAAGAGATGCAAGTAAAATATACACTTGAAGGTTTAAAAATGCCAGATGATAAAACTAAGAAGGGTTGGATGGATACACTTATTAGAAAGATGGGTTGCCATAATGCAGTGCTTTTATAAGACGAAAACACCCTCAAATATTGATGGTGTTTTCAATTTTAAAAAATACTTGGTTAAAGGCCTTATATATTTTTCATAAGAATTTCTTTTCTGTAAGCGGATGGAGATGACCCGCTGTAGCTTTTAAAAATTTTATTAAAGTAATTTAAGCTTGAAAATCCTGTTTCAGACATTATTTGTATAATGCTCTTTTTTGAGGTAAGCAAAAGCTTTTCTGCATTTTTAATTCTAACAAAATTCAGGTATTGTATAAAAGTTTTACCTGTTGCAGCTTTAAACAATCTACAAAAATAATGATAATTTAGAGATAATTCTTTACAAGCCATTTCAACCGTAATAGGTTCATAGTAATAATTCTCAACTAATTTTAAAGCTTTATTAAGTTTTGAGAGCATATCTTTATTTTTATTGAGTATATCTAGTGATGAAAAATTAATAATGTTGTTTCTATATAAAATAGTTATAATTCTGTAAAGGCAAGATTTAATATACATTTCATAAGCAATCTCTTTTTTTACGATTTCTGATTGTATTTCAATTATTAAATTTGTTACATTAATATGTTGATGTAAATATTTAATATCAAGTAACTGATAGTCAAAGGTATTTTCGTTCAAAAAGGGTACAAGATATTTATAATCGGAGAGCAAAGTATTTCCTAAAATTAGACATGGGTCAAACTGTAGTAGATACATTTCTACAATGTTCTTGTTATCATTTACTATTGATGAATGAGCTATCATTCCATTTATTAAAAGTACATTACCGCTATTAACCTTAATTGTATCGTTATTTATAACAAACTCCATCTCGCCTTTTGTAACATATACCAATTCCATCTCTTTATGTAAATGAGGACTAGAAGATAAATCTTCCATAGAATTAATTGTAACACTAGCTCTAATTGGGAATTCTGGATCTGAAATTTTTATATATTCTCTTTTAATCTCCATTGATGCACCATCCTTTATAAAAGTCACAATTGATACAATTACTAAGCACAATATGTGTAGAATTATCAGCATATAAGTTTATACTTATATTATATACTATATCATTATAAGATGAAATTTATAATGATAAAAAATATTATATTATAAATAAAAACTATAAGTAAGGATTAAATATGGAGAGAAATGTAGAGGGGAGATTATAATATGAATAAACAAAAATTACATCAATTCACTAATGGTGGGAATTCATGTATTATTAAAAATTCAAAGACACCAAGGTATTGGTCTAATTATCTTTGGAGTGAAAAGGGATATTGCGCTCAAGTATCTCAGATAGGTCATGGAAGAAGCTATTACTTAAATGAAAAGGCTGACATGTGTATGGTTAATAACAATGATGCTAGGTATATTTATTTTCGTGATGAGGATAACAATACTTTTTGGAATATTGGTGAAGGTCCTTTGAATGAAACCGTTGATAATTTTGAATGCGAGCATAGCATCGGGTATACAACTTTGAAGTCTGAAAAAGTAGGAATAACAGCAGAGTGGCAATTGTTTGTACCACAAAATGGCTATAATGAGGTTTGGACATTAAAGATTAAAAATAATACTGATAGAGAAAGAAATTTGAGCATATTTTCAGCTGTGAGTTTTGATCTTGAAGGATTTAACTATCCTAGGTATTATGAAATGTACAGAAGTTTAGAGACATATTTTGATAGTGAACTTAATGGTGTATATTGTAAGTCTAATCATCCGTTTGCTCCTCATAAAAGATATAATGGGTATATATCATGTTCAGAAAAAGTACATGCTTATGATGGTGACTTAGCGAAGTTTCTTGGAGCTACAAGTTCCATAACCAAGCTTGATGCTAGTTCAATTGGACTATTTCAGAGGCCGGATGTTGTTATAAAAGGTATGGATTGTACCAATTCTTTGGCTGCGCTTTTTATACTTGGTGGAGTTTTGCAGAATAAAATTACTTTGGGCCCAGGAGAAGAGAAGGAAATAAGTTATGTTTTTGGAGTTAGTGAATCTCTAGAAGAAGCAAGGGAGGTATCTTTAAAATACTCTAATAAAATAAACCTTCAAAAAGAATTCGATGAAACACAGAAATATAATTATAATAAATACAGTTCAATGAACGTTAAGACTCCGGATGAGAAAATTAATAATATTATGAATAACTGGCTGAAAAAGCAGGTAGATTGTTGTATTGTGGGAAAAAAAGGAGTTAGAGACAACCTTCAAATTTCAGTGGCATTACTTAGTTATAGACAGGAAAAAGCTAAAGAAGAAATAATTGAATGTTTAAGACATCAGTTTAAAGAGGGTAATGCTGTACTTACTTGGTTCCCTTATGATGATACAAGATATTCGGATCAACCTTTTTGGATTATATGGGCGGTTTGTGAGCTAATTAAGGAAACTGGTGATTATGATCTGCTTAAAACAGAGATTGAATACCAAAATGGTGGAAAAGGTACTATGATTGAGCATGTCAAAGCTGCAGTTAATAGACTTATTGAAGATAAGGGACGTAATGGTCTTATTAGGATTTTTGTTGCTGATTGGAATGATGCACTTAATATCACAACAGATGAAGAGGCAGAATCAGTAATGTTATCTGAGCAATTTTGTCTTGCATTAAAGGAATTAAGTGTGTTGATGAAGAAAATAGGGGAAGAGAGTTATGCGGGATCACTTTTGACTGAATATGAAATACTAAAGGATACAATCAACAAGGTTGCCTGGGATGGAGAATGGTACATGCGCGCACTAAGCGAGAAAGAAAATATAGGTTCAAAAGAAAGCGATGGCAGTAAAATATACATTAATGCACAGACATTTGCAGTACTTGCAGAAATACCGGACGAGGAAAGATTAAAATCGGTAATAAAATCAATTGATTCTATGGAACATGACTTTGGTTTTCCATTAAATATGCCAGCATATCCTGAGTATTCGCCTAATGTAGGCCGTATGTCAGGGATGCTTCCAGGACTTTTTGAGAACGGAGGAGTGTATTGTCATGCAACTGGTTTTAAAATAGTTATGGATTGTAAAATTGGGAGAGGAGAGCAAGCATTAAAAACATTAAAAAAGATAATGCCAGACAGTGACTTGAATCCATCAACAAGTTCTGGTGCAGAACCTTATGTTTTCACAAATTGTTATTCAACACATCCTAAATATTACGGAAAATCTTATTGGTCTTGGACAACAGGAACATCTGCTTGGACAATGATGGGACTATACGAGGGTATACTTGGAATTCAAAGAGATTATGATGGATTAAAAATAAATCCATGTATGCCACCACAATGGGACAAAGCTGAGGTAAACAGGGAATTTAGAGGCGATAAGTATCACATTGTTATAGAAAATCCAAAGCATTTATCGAAATCAGATCTAATTGTAACAGTAGATGGTAATAAAATTGAAGGTAACATATTACCATTATTTAAAGACAGAAAAATTCATGAAGTTAACGTAGTTATGAAAGGAAGCATTTAAAAGCTTTAAATGAAATAGAGGATGTGAAAAACTTAGGAATTTGTTTTTCACATCCTTTTTATTATAAAAATTATCTAAATAAAAGAATAACGATTTATTTCAATTAGATACTTTTTCTTCAGTCCATAGTAGGATAATTCCAGATTTAGTCGCAATAGTAACTTCACCATGAGAGGAAACTTTAATTTCATTACCACTCCATAAATCTTTATAAGTGCCTTTTGGAGCTTTTATAGTTATATATTGTTCGTATTTATTTGATTTATTTGGAGCAAAAATAGCCCATAAAGAACCTTTTTCTACTTGTACTGGAATAACAAAAGTATATGTTGAACCTGTAATTGGATAAACCTTTTCCCTGCAGCTACTAGAAGCTCTTTTAATTATATATTTAATAGTAGGCATTGTATCCCAATTATGAACTAATGAGGGTCCCAAAATTCCTCTACAGATGATAATCTTACCTATTCCAAAAGCTCGTTCCCATACGCAGGGTTCTCCATCTTGAACAAATCTTAATTCTTCCCAGGGTTTCCAGCCAGCATCTTCATCAAAGACAGCATCCAATCTTGTTAATAACCATTTGCTAATGGTTATTCCGTTCAAGGAAACCTCATAGCCCTACCAGGAACCTGTGGTAAGTCTTTTCCTTCTACCCATTCAATAGCTTGAGAAGAGGGATCGTATGCTATAAATGATTTTGACTTATAACTACTCCATTCTCCAGTAATATTAAGAGCATACTGTAACCGTTCATTAACTAATGCTAACATTTTACTTCTAGGTGTTGGATTATCATTATCATCTAGCAATCCCCAGTCACCAGCTTCGAAATCCTGACTACGAATATTTAAACACCAACCACATACAGACTCTGCACCGGCAGCAATACATGCAATGAAGAATTGTCCGATTTCACTTGCAGAAGCTTCACAAGGCTTAAAAGCTGAATTAAAGGTATTTCCAGTCTGAACTTCAGTAACCTCAACTCTTTTTACAAAAGAATGAGCGGCTTGCTTTCTTAAACCTGTTGCCATTAAAGCAGGAAATAGCTCTCTATTGGCATATCTAAAATTCCAGGCAGGATGGTAGCTTGCTCCAACTATGTCTACTACTTTTCCCATGCCATCTAGATCAATACCTCCTTCAGCTTGATTGTTCAAAAATGGTATTGGGTTAATGCAAGTCTCAGTGGTTGCATCAAGGCTATGTAATATATCTTTCGCCCAATTTAATTCGCTTATTAACCATTCTGAGCGGCTTATCCAATCGTCTAACCAAGGTCTATAAATATTCCACCAAGATGCTCTATGCACTGGGTTTGGAATATTCTCTGGGAAAGGAACTTCATTAAAATAGTTATAGCCTGTAAGCCAAAGTTTCTTTAAGGTTTCTATACAGGTTTGTTAGTAATATTATGATATCTACCCGGTAATGATATAAAAAGGGTTCCAGCATTTAAATCATAATTGACTTCGTTTTCAGAATAGGTACCTTGTCCTTTCAAGATATAGCAAACTTCAAAAAATGAATGCTTATGAACTAGATTGGTTTTATGGTTAGGTGCAATTCCCCAATATATATTAAAAGCACATTTTTTATCACTAGTTATTTTTATCTTTTGATTCAATATCATTTCAACTTCTTTTGATTTTATAGCTAACATATCTATGCTCCATTCAAATTTTTATATCACAAAATGTATTAATATGCTTTAATTATGAACTGAAACGTTAATTATATCAATATTAACTTAATTAATAAAAATTGGAAAGATTCTATTGAAGTTTATGTCAGTTCCATTTACAATGGTTATAGATAGTTAAAGGTTACAAATTTTATTACGTTAAGTAACAAAAAACATAAACATATATGGAGGAAAGCTAAATGTCTAAGAGAATTACAATGCAAGATGTGGCAAATAAGGTTGGAGTTTCTAAGGTAACAGTTTCCAAAGCTTTGACAGGTAAAGGTGAAATTAGCGAAAGTATGAGAGAGAAAATTAAACAAGTTGCAAAAGAACTTGGATATTTATATAATCACACGGGTAAGAATCTGGGTAATAGTCTAACCCGAAGTATTGGAATTATAACTTCAGAAAGATATTTTGGACAGGATGCTAATTTTTATATAGACATGTACAAAATGATTTCTGATGAATTGGAGAATTTAAACTATACAACTATATTACATATTCTTAGTCCAGAAAATGAAAAGAATTCTATTATACCTCGAATGATTCTAGAACAGAAGATTGAGGGAGTTATAATACTAGGGCAATTGGCAAGGGATTATTTGAAGAAAATAAATCAATATCAATTTCCTATGGTATTCCTAGATTTTTATTATAATAACTTTGATGTAGATTCGGTTATTACAGATAACTTTTTTTCAGCCTATGAAATAACCAGCTATCTTATAGAAAATGGGCATAGAAACATTGGATATGTCGGAAATATAAAGCTTACAAGTAGTATTCAAGATAGATATCTTGGATACTACAAGTCCATGTTAGAATATGATCTTGAAATTAAACCTCAATGGATAATTAGTGATAAGGATGATGATGGAGAGTGGAAGGAAATAGAATTACCAAAAGAAATACCAACTGCGTTTGTATGCAATTGTGATATTGCTGCTAATAATTTAATAGAAAAACTTAAAGCTAGTGGATACAACGTTCCAGAGGATTGCTCTGTAGTAGGTTTTGATGATAGTATACACGCAACATTATCTATACCTCAAATTACTACAATACGTGTAAATCTTCAGGAACTGTCAAAGGTAGCTATAAAAAAGATTATTAAGAGAATAAAAGATTTTCATAGATACAGTAGTAGAGTAATGGTTAAAACCAAGTTGATAAAAAGAGATTCAGTAATAAAAATATTATGAAATCATTCCAATATTAAGCTTGACCAAGAAAATAATTTATAGTAAAATATTTATGTAAGGTAACAAGTAAGGTAACAAATAAATAGGTAAGGTAATTAGAAGTTAGACGAATATAAAGTAGTTGTATTGTATTAATTTAGAATTAATAATTTAAAAGGAGCTGTAAAAATGTTTAAAGAAGTTTATGAACTTGAATTAAAGAAATATAACGACCTTATAATAAGAAAAAATGAAAAAACAGGAGAATATAATGGTATTTATGACCGCCATAAGTATCCAGTTTTAACAAGGCATCATGTACCTCTAGCTTGGAGATTTGACTTGAATGAACAAACTAATCCTCTATTTATCGAGAGATTAGGTATAAATGCAGTATTAAATTCAGGAGCTATTGAGCTTAATGGGAAATTCTATCTTGTGGCTAGAATTGAAGGGAATGACAGAAAATCCTTTTTTGGAGTGGCAGTAAGTGATAACGGAATCGATAATTTTAGATTCTTGGATTATCCTATAGAATTTGCTGATGTGGAACCTAATGAAACCAATGTCTATGATATGAGACTTACAAAACATGAAGATGGATGGATATACGGAGTATTTTGTTCTGAGAGCAAGGATACAGATCCAAATACAACTGATCCCTATGCAGCAGTGGCTGCAGCTGCGATAGTAAGGACTAAAGATTTAATAACTTGGGAAAGGTTGCCTAATATTAAGACTCTTTCACCTCAGCAAAGAAATGTAGTACTTCATCCTGAATTTGTTCAAGGCAAATATGCTTTCTATACTAGACCTATGGATGCGTTTATGGAAGCAGGGAATGCTGGCGGTGTCAGTTTTGGGTTATGTGAAGATATAAATAATGCAGAGATAAAAAATGAGGTTTTGGTAAGCCCAAGACAGTATCATACTATAACAGAAGCGAAAAATGGTTCTGGGTGTGTACCAATAAAGACTGAAAAAGGGTGGATTCATATTGCGCATGGTGTAAGAAATACTGCGGCGGGCTTAAGATATGTGCTATACGTATTTGTTACAGACCTTAAGGATCCAAGCAAGGTTATAGCAACTCCAAGTGGATATTTTATGGCGCCACTAGGAGCTGAAAGAACTGGAGATGTATCTAATGTACTATTTGCAAATGGTGCTATAGCTAGTGAAAATGGTGATGTTTACATATATTATGCATCTTCAGATACAAGAATGCATGTAGCAACCACAACACTTGAGCGCTTAATTGATTATGCTTTTAATACTCCATCAGACCCTCTACGCTCTGTGGATTGTGTAAAGCAGAGAAAAGAATTGATTAGAAGAAATCTTGAATTATTAAAAAAATAAATAAAAAGTTAATTAGCTCCATAACTATATCTGTAGTATAGTTATGGAGCTAATTCTATATACTAAATTCAATTAAATAAGTGAAAATTTAACCTTCGACGATTACCGAAGGATTATTATATTGCAAGGAGGACTTTAATTGTTATTGAAAAAAATATTTATAAGTTTACAATATAAGGTTTTTATATTTAGTTTATTCCTAATTATTATTCCTCTTACAACCATAGGTATAATTTCAACTTTGCAGAATACTAAGATTATTAAAGAAAAAATAGGAATTTCAAATTCAAATACTGTAAGTCAGATTGGAAATAATATAGAGATGATTCTAAAAGATGCACATGGCATTTCACTTTATCTTATTCAGAATGAAGAAGTTCTTAATTTTTTTAAATTAACCGATAAAAATTTAGACAACATAATAGATGAACAAAAGGTGAAAATTTATAATTCATTAGATCACTTAATTTTATCTAAGCCATATATAGAATCAATATATTTTAAGAATTTTAATGGAATAACACTTGATACTAGTGGATATATTAATGAAATTGATAAGAAAACCGAGGAACAGATAACAGATCTTAAGGGAGGATATATTTGGACCTTTAGTACTTTAATAGACCGTGATAATAATAAAAGTAATGTTTTTTCATTAGTGCGAAATGTAAATGATATAAATAGAATTAGTAATCCTGTTTATATTCTTAAAATAAATATAAATACTAGTAAATTAATTGAGTTATATAAAAATAAAATTATAGGAAACAAAGGAGATTTTTTGATTTTTGATAATAACAACACTATCATATCATCAATAGATAAAAGTAAAATAGGGAGTAAAATTCAAAGAGAAATTTCAGACCTAAGTTTATATAAAAATAGTAATGGTTATTTTGAGATTGATATTAAAGGTGAAAATTATCTTGTTAGCTATTATAGTATTAATAATACTGATTGGAAATTAGTTAACATGGTGCCTGTAAGGGATTTGCTAAAAGAGAATATAGTAATAGAGAAAAATATGCTATTAGGGAGTATTATAATATTTTTTCTTTGTTTATTATTTTCCATCATATTTTCTCGTAAAATTATTAAGCCAATAAAGCAACTTATGGGTGAAATGGATACGCTAGAAAATGACAACTTTGATGTAGTTATTGAAACTAAGGGAAATTATGAAATTGCGCTTTTAAGTAGGAGCTTTAATAGTATGGCAATAAGACTCAAAGAATTGATTAATCAGGTCTATATTGTGAAATTAAAACAGCGAGAAGCAGAACTTCAAGCATTACAGGCACAGGTAAATCCACATTTTTTATATAATACATTAGATACAATATACTGGATGGCAAGAGTTGAGAAGGCTTATGAAACTAGCAAACTTGTTGAAGCACTTTCAAAGCTTTTTAGGTTAAATCTTAACAGCGGTAAAGATGTAACAAAGGTAAAATATGAAATAGAGCATCTGAAAAGTTATATTGTTATCCAGGAAAAAAGACATGGTGACTTAATTGAATTTTCATTAAATATAGACCAGTCGTTACTTGAACATAATACAATTAAGCTTGTTCTTCAACCAATAGTGGATAATGCTATATATCATGGAATTGAAAAAAAAGGAGAACATGGACATATAGATGTAACAATTAAAAGTGATAATAACAAACTTATATTTACGATAAAAGACGATGGTATAGGTATAGATACTATTGAATCTAGTAAGTTTCTTCAAAAAGTTGGAGAAAACAATAGAGGATTTTCCATTAAAAATTTAAATGACAGGCTTAAACTATATCATGGGGAAGAATATGGAGTTGAATTTATAAATACAGGGGCTGGTACTATAGTTAATATTTATCAACCCTTAAGTGAGGGAGAAATATAGATGCTTAAATTAATTATTGTTGATGATGAAGCTGTTATAAGAAAGGGAATAATAACATCTATTGATTGGTGTAGTTATGATATAGAGGTGGTAGCAGAAGGTATAAATGGGAGAGATGGAATGGATAAGGTTCTTATTAATGAGCCCCATATTTTAATTACAGATATTAGAATGCCTGTAATGGATGGCCTTGAACTCTCAAGAATTGTTAAAGAAAAACTTCCAACTACGAAAATCATTATTTTGAGTGGATACAGTGATTTTCCTTATGCAAAGGAAGCCCTAAAAATTGGTGTAAATGAATACTTATTAAAACCAGTAGGAGCAGAAGAACTAATAAGCACAGTTGTAAAGCTTAGAGATCAAATATTACAGGAACAAGAGAAAATAAATTTGGAACTTTCCTCATATATATTCTTCAACGAAAATTTACCATATATGCAATCAAGATTTTCAAATGAACTGGTAAATAGTGAGATTCCACTTAATGACTCAACTTATTATGAAGGGAATAAATTTGGTATATCAATAAATGGTCCTGAATATCAAGTTTTAGTTATAGAAATCGATAATTTTGTATTGTTAACTGAAAACTATTTAGAGAAACATAAAAACTTACTTAAGTTTGGAATTATAAATATCATTAGTGAAAATTTAAATTTGATTGCTACAAGTGCCGTTGTCTATGGTGAAGGTAATTCTGTCTTAGCACTAATAAATATTAATTCTGATAACAAAAGGAACATTAAAGATGTTTGTATTGAGATTCAATTTGATATAAAAAAATATATGAAGGTAACAGTCTGCATAGGAATGGGGGGAGTATATGCCAGTTTAAATAATATACCAAAATCCTACGTTGAGGCTAAGAAGGCTTTAAAATCTAAGGTATTTAAAGGGAAAAATCAGGTTATTATATTTGATGAATTAGGGGATGATTTTAAATTCATTTCTATGACTTTCCCAACTCAACATAGTAAACAACTACTTGATTGTATAAAGTCTATGGATTATTTAAATTTAAATCATATAATTGATCAAATATTTATTAAGTTTTTAGAAACAAAACTAAATTATGAATTGATTAAAAATATAATAGTTAAAATAATAATTAATGCCTTAAATTTATTGGAAGAAATAGGTGTAGATTTTGAAAAAGACTTAGGAAAAGCATTTGATCCGTTTATTGAAATTGAAAAACATGAAACAATAGAAGATATACATGTTTGGGTAAGTGGTTTATTTGAACATATTATAGAATTAGTGAAAAAAAGTAAAAGTGAAAGTTACAGAAAAATTATAAATATAGCAATGAATTATGTTAATGAACATTATAGTGAAGATATAAAAATTCAAGATATAACAAAAGGAATTTATATAACACCCAACTATTTTAGTACAGTTTTTAAAGAAGAGGTAGGAGAAACATTTGTAGATTGGCTTAATAGCTTCAGAGTAGAAAAAGCAAAAGCACTATTAAAAGATATAAAACTTAAAACATATGAAGTTGCTGAAAAAGTTGGATATAATGATTATAAATATTTTTCAACTGTTTTTAAGAAATATACTGGTTTTACACCGAAAGAATTTAAAGAGGCTAATAATATTTGACGGATACAAGAAATTTAGATACTTTAGTAGAATATCAAGTTTATTTTTAATTCCATTTATTATATAATTATTTTAAGAGCAAAGGGCCCTTAATTATAGAAAAACTATTTAATATAGGAGGAAAAGAAATGAAAAAAAAATCATCTAAAATATTAAGTTTAGTACTTGGAGCTTCAATGATTATGACGCTTACAGCTTGTGGACCCAAGGTGAGTAAAACTAGTGAAGCTGGCAATAAAAATGAAAAAATAAATTTATCATTCATGAATTTTTTTGTAAGGGATAGTATGGATGGGAATGGTAAAGCTTTTGTAGCACAATTAGATAAATTCAAGGCAAAATACCCGAATGTAACTATTGACGAAGAATCCTTAGCTCCAGCTTCCTATGAAACAAAAATAAAAACTTTAGCAGCAGCAAATGAAATGCCAGATTTATTCTACGTTAAGGGATCTATGGTCCAAAATTTTATTGACAATAAGCTTATTAATAATGTAGATGATATTCTTGCAACGGATAAGGAATGGAAAAACGGATTTGTAGATGGAGCTTTTGGAGATTTTACAGTGGATGGAAAAACTTACGGCATACCTATTTCAATGGTAAGTACACATACAATTTACTATAATAAGAAGTTATTTGCTGATGCCGGAGTAAACGTATTCCCAACAGATTGGAACGGGTTTAAAGAGGCAATTGCTAAAATCAAAGCAACAGGTGTAATTCCAATAGCGCTTGGAAACAAGGACAAATGGGTTGCTGAATCATGTATTCTAAGTACACTTGGGGACAGATTTACAGGAACAGAGTGGTTTAACGGTATAAAAGATAAAAAAGGTGGGAAATTTACGGATCCTGATTTTGTTAAATCACTTGCTGCATTACAAGACCTTTCTAAAATAGGGGCTTTTAATTCAGATTTAAATAGTATTGACAACAATCAACATCAGGCTCTTTATATGAACGGCAAAGCAGCAATGATTATCGAAGGGGGTTGGGCTACTTCTCAATTAATTGATAAAGCCCCGGCAGATGTACTTAGTAATACAGAATTTGCACTACTTCCAGCGGTGGAAGGTGGGAAAGGTGATACGATGACTACATCTGGCGGTTCGGGTTGGGCATTTAATATAAATTCAAAGTTAACTGGAGCAAAAAAAGATGCTGTAATTGAATTGATGAAAATGGGAACGGGCAAGGAGCAAGCAAAGCTTGCAGTAGAAAATTCTTCAACGCCAGCTCAGAAAGCTGAAAATGTAGATAAAACGAAAATACATCCACTATATGCAAAGTATATTGAGTTTATATCAAAGGCTAAATACACCCCTGTATATGATGTTCAGCTCTCGCCTCCTGTTATAGAAGTTATGAATAGTGGTTTGCAAACGCTTCTTTTTAATAAAACTTCGCCTGAAGATTTAGCTAAACAAATTCAGAAAGAGTATGAAAAGAGTAATTAAGATATTAAATATAAAATAAATTTCTCCGGAATGTTTATTTTGGAGAAATTTTACTAAGGAGGATGGTATTACTTGAATAGCACATTATTTAAACCTAAAGCTAAAACGTTAGTGTCATTTCTATCATTGGGGATTATAGTTTATAGTTTTATTATAATTATTCCGCTTGTAATGTCTTTAAGATATAGCTTCTTTAATTGGTCTGGTGGTCCAAATATGAAATTTGTAGGTATTAATAATTATATTGAACTTATAAAGGACATGGACTTTTGGTTATCATTTAAGAATAATGTTATAATCATTGTCTTATGCGTTATTGGTCAAATAGGTACTGCTTTGATACTTACTTCTTTAATGATGTCTAAATTATTAAAATTTAAGGAATTTTATAGGACAACTATATTCATTCCCGTTGTAATATCTACTGTAGTTGTTGGATTTATATGGAATTTAATATACAGTAAGGATTTTGGCTTACTCAATTGGCTCTTAAATTCTTTAAATTTGAAAGCTTTGATAAAGCCATGGCTGGATGACCCAGATATAGTGTTATATTCGGTTACCGCACCACTAGTTTGGCAGTTCATAGGTCTTTATCTGATTATATTTATGTCTGCAATACAAGGTATCTCAAAAGAAATATTTGAAGTTGCTGAATTAGATGGTGCAACTGGTATAAAAAAGGCAATTTATATAACAATTCCTATGCTAAAAGATGTAATAAAAGTAACAATAATGTTATGTATTGCTGGTAATATGAAAGTTTTTGACAGCATCTATGTAATGACAGGTGGAGGGCCAGGTAAAAGTTCTATGGTTATGGCACAATATGCTTACAACAATTCATTTACAATGTTTAAGCTAGGTTATGGTAGTACCATTTCTATAGGAATACTTATCTTAAGTTTTTCTTTTATTTTTATAAGCAGAAAACTAATGGGAGGGAATAAAGATGATTGAAAAAATAATTTCAAAACCGCTTGGGTTTTTAGTAAATGTAATGGTTTTTTTATTTTCAGTTACTTGTGTGTTCCCCCTAATATGGGTAATTTATTCATCTTTAAAAACACAACAGGAATTTAGTTTAAATATAATTTCGCTTCCTAAAGGGTTGCAATTTAGTAATTATATTGAAGCATTTAAAATAGGTAAAATGCAGATCTATTTTTTAAACAGTATGTTTAATAGTATAGTTGCTGTATCGTGTATAATGTTTATAGCCTTTATAACTGCCTATGCTTTGGCTAGATACAAATTTAAAGGACGTGACCTAATATATTCAATGTTTATGGTTGGAATGCTAATACCTATACAAAGTTTACTAGTTCCTGTTTTTGTGGAATTTAAAACTTTTGGACTTTTAGATAATCGTATTACATTATTATTACCGTATATAGCTTTCGGGTTACCTATGGCAATATTTTTGATTGAGAGCTTTATTAAAACTATTCCAATTTATATGAAGGTTCAATGGAGTAACTTATATTGTGATCTAAATAATAAAAATAGTTTTTCCTGCAAAGGATACGATGATGATAATGAAATTCGAATTCGATAATGTGAAATACGTTATTAATATCTAAAGCTATTATTGATGAAAATCAACTGCCAGTAAACAAATAATATTGTTGCAAAATTTCAGTACAAAACGCTTACCATTTCCTGTGAATGGTAAGCGTTTTTTAGCCTCAACAATTATTGGCCTTTTCTCTAAATTCTTTTGGGCTCATTCCCTCAAATTTTTTAAATACTCTGCTAATAGTTAGTCTTATTGAACCAGTTAAAGGTCGGTATAGTTCTAGTTGTGCAAGACTTAACCTAGGGAAAACTGGAGCATACTATAGTGGAAGAATTGCAACATTTGAAGCATTCTCTAGAATTTTATGGGGACTAGTTCCACTAACAGCTGGTGGTTATGAAAGTGGTTCAATTTCTACAAGAGGGCGCGC
Source organism: Clostridium lacusfryxellense (assembly GCF_018861735.1). Lineage (GTDB taxonomy): Bacteria > Bacillota > Clostridia > Clostridiales > Clostridiaceae > Clostridium_AD > Clostridium_AD lacusfryxellense. The sequence goes on from NZ_JAHLEB010000035.1 coordinate 20,840, forward strand.
ATATACGTTGTATAATGGATGGTATGGTAGTAATAGATACATTTGACAATGCCTTCTCTAATGGTGGTCCTGTATTAAATTTTGGAGGAATTGCTATCCGATGCATGGTGAGGACAAAAGTTTTATTCAGAAACCTTAAGGTTTTTAATAAGTAGCATAAACATTGGCTTACCCCATTAAAGTTTTGAGTACCTACCAGGAAGAATTCCAACAGTCTTTTTGAATATTTTTAAAAAGTTAGAATAATCATTAAAGCCTGATTGGTTGCAGGCCTCTGTAACAGTACAGCCATTAATAAGAAGCTTCTTAGATAGTGCAATTCTCTTATATATAATATACTCATGAAGAGTGCTGCCTGTATGTTTTTTAAATAACTTGCTTAAATAAAATCTGCTTATGAAGAAATTTTTTTCTAGTACTTCAAGAGATAAATCTTCACATAGATTCTTATCTATATAGTCAAGTATGGGAATTAATTTCTTATGAATGCACATTGGATTAGCAGTAACTTTTGTTTTTGTAAATAGTACATTAATGTAAACTAATAGTTCAATAAAACAATTAAGTTTTAATATATTTATGCCATTAGTAGTAGTTTGTTTTAAATATTCATATCTATGAAATAAATCTAGTAAATCTGAAATCTCCTTTTCAGTGAGGGAGATTTTGTTTTGCTGACCTTTTTCTCTATTAAAAAAACAACTAAGCAAATCATAATCAGAATAATTAAAGGCTTTAGCTAGGTTATAATCAAATTCAATTGTTATCCGCTCATAAATTACGGCTGAGTTAAATGCTGGTTTATGTACTTCGTTATTGTTTGTAATTATCAAATCACCAAATTTTATGGGGAAAATGGTGTTTTCAACAAAGTAGTTTACATCTCCAGAAATTAAAAAATATATTTCACAACCTTCGTGTAAATGAAAATCGACATAAGGTTTTTTTGTCTGTATATGTTGATAGTTAATATTTTTATCTATTTCATTAATAAAGAAATCAAGCATATTATAATCAACCTTTCTTAGAGACCATTTATGGACAAGAAAAACAATAAATATAACAAAACAAGCAATAATATATCTTTAGTATACACTATAAATTAATTTAATGAACTTAACTTTACATAATTATTCACTCCTAGTTTATTTTATTAAGATGAAAATGACTTGGACATATCGGCCTCTACATTATCATTTACTACTTTAACGAATTTTGAAGTTTTTATAAGTTCTTTGAGTTTGTTTTCATATTCGTCTCCATTAAAGGGAACGTCAACTATTTTTCCTGTGAATGAAGAAAGCATAATGCCGTTTGCTAAAGTTACTGACTTGATTCCTTCATTACCATGAGCTACAAACTCTCCTGCGGTGTTAAGTATAACGTCTACAAACTTGCTAGTTACAACGCTATGGCCTTGTGGTTCATTTTCATTTACAGGAATTTCTGTATACCAACATTCAACGTTGCCGAAACTTTCCTTAGTTTCCTTACAAAATTTGAGCATAGATATACGGTTTCTATAGAATACAAGCTTGTTATTCTCGAAAATTAATTTTCCGTTTTCACCTACTATTTCCATACGGTTTGTTCCAGGTGTTTCTCCTGTTGTAACAATAAAGTGTCCTACCATACCATTTTCATGTTCAAGGTATGCTGTAACTTCATCTTCCACTTCGATATCATGGAATTTTCCAATATGTGCGTGACCACTAATTTTATTTGGAACACCAAACATCCATTGATACAGATCCAAATTATGAGGACATTGATTTGTGAGAATTCCGCCACCTTCTCCACCCCAAGTAGCTCTCCAACCACCGCTGTTATAATAAGCCTGAGATCTAAACCAAGCTGTATTAATCCAGGAAACTCGAATTAGTTTACCTAATTCTCCGCCATCTAGAATATCTTTTATCTTTTTGTGTATTGGATATGTTCTTTCTTGAAACATAAGAGCAAAGCCTATATTTGGATTTTTCTCTTTTGCTTTCTCATAAGCATCCATGATTTTCTTTGCATCGTTTATATGCACTGCTATTGGCTTTTCACAAAGAACATGTAGTCCACGATTAAAAGCCTCTACAGCGATTGGGGTATGATCATAATGAGGAACGGCTATAATAACTGCCTCCAGACCCGAATTATCAAAAAGATCTATATAATTATAGTATGCCTTTGTATTACAATCCGCTGCAAACCTATCTGCTTTTTCTTTGATTATGTCACAAACTCCCACAACTTCAACGTTGTCCATCTTTGGTAAGTACTTAATATGTTGACCTGCTCCAATGTTTCCAAGACCTATTAAACCAATTTTTAATTTCTTTTTAGTTTCCATTTAAATTCCTCCTTGTTTGTTTGGTTGTTTATTATTTAATTTTTAAAAATATTGTTTACTTAAATATTTATCACTACAAGAATTATTATAGAATATAAACTAATTAATAATATTGATTAAATTGGTTAATATATTGCTTATCTTGTGATAGCGCTAAAACGTTTTCTAAATTGAATTTTGAAATTAGATGGTATTATTATAACAGCAACAAGATGTAAGACATTAAGACTTAGATATATAAAATTTTTTATATTGAGAAGGGCTACATCCTTTGAATTTTTTAAATGTTCGATTAAAATAGCTAAGGCTTGAAAAGCCCGTTTCAAAAATAACATCAGTTATGGTCATATCTGTAGTTACTAGTAGATTTTCAGCAACGGAAATTCTTACAAAATTAAGATATTGTATAAAAGTATTGCCAGTTGCATTTTTGAAAACTCTACAAAAATAATAGTAATTTATTTTTAATATATCACAGGCTTTTTCTAAGGTTATATCGTCCTTGTAGTTATTTTCAACATAATTTATAACTGGTTCTAGTCTTTTAAAATTTTCTTTTTTCTTATAAAGATTAATCATATTGTTTAGATTAAATATTCCGTTTCTGTAGAGGATTGTTAAAATTCTATAGATAATAGATTTTATTGATAATTCATAGGCAATTGTTTTTCTTGTAAATTCAATTACTATTTCGTTTAAACATTTAGTTAGCTCTTGGAAATCTTTACTAAGTTTTGAATCAATTATTTGATAATTAAGATCACCTTCTTGTAAAAAAGGTGCTAAATATTTAAATTCTGAAAAATGACCTGAGCTGTATATGACATCTGGTTTGAATTGCAAAAGGCACATTTTAACATAAGGGTCAGAGGTAAGCGATGAAGCATGAACAGCCATACTATTAATCAGTAGTATTTTACCTTCATTTACAACTACATCACATCCACTTATCCTAAATGTCATAGAACCTTTAATCATATATATTATTTCAATTTCAGGGTGGACATGATAATTCGCAGCCAGTTTTAAGTTTAAATTGTCAACTATATACGTTTTTATGGGAAATGATGGATCGGGCATTTGAATAATCTCAGTTTCTATATACATATATAATTTCTCCTTATGAAATTTTATTAAAAGTCAAAATTGTACAAGTGAGTATCAAAATAGGGCTAGTAGTAAAATCTTTAGTGGAATATAATAATATTATATATGTAGTATTGTTAAATAACAATATACATTAAACTAAAATACTGAAAAAGGAGAGATTAAGATGAACAAAGATGCAACGAAAATACTTACAAGACATCCTCAAAATCCACTATTACATGTAAAGGATTTTCCAGGAGTAGCTCAGATATACAATCCATCTCCAGTTAAATTTGGCGATGAAACAATTCTTTTAGTATCAGTAGTAGAACATGCTGCAACTAAAGGATATGGAAGAGATGTTGGACAAACTAGAGTGGCAAGAAGTAAGGATGGAATTAATTTTGAACTAAGTTCTGAAAATTTCATAGACACTCAATCAGAGGAATATCCATTCCCTTTATATCATCATTTTATAGATAATAGAATTACAAAAATAGATGATACTTATTATATAATCACTCCAGTTATGGTTAAGGGATTTGATTCACCAGTTGGAATGCTTGGTAAAACTAAGGATTTTATAACATATGAAAGAATTGAGATAATTACAGCTCCTAAAAATAGAGGCGCATCATTATTTCCAGAAAAGATAAATGGTAAGTATTATAAATTAGATAGACCAGGTGGCGGAGATGGAAGTGGTGGCGACATATGGATTAGTGCATCACTAGATCTAATACATTGGGGAGAATTTAAACCAGTAATTGCAGCTGGATATAGATTTTGGAATGTAGGTAAAATAGGACCGACACCTCCAATTAAAACAGATAAAGGTTGGCTAGACATAACTCATGGAGTATTTTCTCCAGCGGGTGGAACTTACTATTATGTAGGAGCTATACTTCTAGATCTTGAAGAACCGTGGAAGGTAATAGGAAAAACAAACAGTTATATCTTAGCACCACAGGAAGAGTATGAAAAACATGGTAACTGTGATAATACAGTATTCCCATGCGGGGCAATTGCAGACTATGAAATTGATCAAATTAGATTATATTATGGTTCATGTGATAACTTCATTTGCCTTGCAACGGGATGTTTAAGTGAACTTGTTCAAGCTTGTATTGACGGTATTTAATAAATAAAATGGGTCAGTTCATTGGTAGAATTATCAATGAACTGATCCATTATCTTTCGAGTTGCACTATTTATTTAATGTTACTTCTCGTCTAAATTAAATTTTATTTTAAATTGTTTAGGCGAGAGGTTTTTATAATGCTTAAATTGTTGGATAAAATAGCTAGAAGTTGTATAACCAATTTCCATAGCGATCTCAGTAATATTTAAGTTAGTGCAAAGTAATAGTTTTTCTGCCTCTGTTATTCTTACGTAGTTTAGATATTTACTGAAAGCTTTTCCAACAGAAGCTTTAAAAAATCTTGAAAAGTAGCTATAACTCATGTTGAATTTAGATGCAACAGACTCAGTTGATATATCAGACATGTAATTTTTATCAACGTAATCAAAAATTGCTTGTAATTTCTTTAAAGTATTTTCGTTTATATTTGTATTTATGTTTAAATCAAGACCTTTATCATACCAATTACGAAGGATTAATAAAAATACACCACCAATATTATTTCTTATAGCTAATTCAAAACCATAATTTTTATTGTAATATTCTGTAAAAATTCCATGAAGAAGTTGTGGTATATAGGTATCTTTGATTTCGTCACTCGTAAAAACTTTTTGATGGGTTGATTTGTTTAAAGTAAAGGGAAAAACATATTTAGTTTCAAATACAGTTATAGATGTTGAATATAAAACATTTGGATCAAATTTTACCACGATATATTCAACGGCATCCTCTGACGTTTTATAAACAGAGTGTACTTCTCTTGAATTGATTAGAATCATATCACCTACATAAAAATTATAACTTTTACCTGCAATAAACACCTGTGCTTTACCGGATATACAATAGAGTAGTTCAATGTAATAATGATAGTGGGCATTAGCAAGAATGCCTTTACCTAAACCGTTTTGAACGTGACATTCAAAGGGATATAGTACACCTTCATTTAAATAAGTCTGCTCTTCATAAAAAGTTTCCATAAAAATCACCTCTTTTATTATGACAAATATTTGATACTTTTATTGCAAATTTATTATATCATATAATACCTTATTGTGTTAATTTATAAGCATAAGAAAATAATATTTAGATAAGTTATAGGAGGACAATATTATGCAAAGCGAGAAGAAAATAAGAATAGGAATTATAGGATGCGGTGGTATTGCAAATGGAAAACATATGCCAGCACTGAAAGCGTTATCAAATGTAGAAATGGTTGCATTTTGTGATTTAGTATTAGAAAAAGCAGATAAAGCAGCAAAAGAATATGGTAGTGTTGGTGCAAAGGTCTATACGGACTATAATGAATTATTACAAGATGAAACTATTGATGTTATTCATGTCCTTACTCCCAATAAATCACATGCAAAATTATCAATTGCTTCTATGAAAGCAGGTAAACATGTTATGTGTGAAAAGCCAATGGCTAAAACATCAGTCGAGGCATTAGAAATGGTTAATGTAGCTAAGGAAACAGGTAAAAAACTAACAATAGGATATCAACACAGACATAAAGCAGAAAGTACGTATTTAAAAAAAGCTATAGATCGTGGAGATTTAGGAGAAATATATTTTGCAAAAGCTACTGCAGTTAGACGTCGTGGTACACCTACCTGGGGAGTATTTTTAAATGAAGAAGAACAAGGCGGGGGTCCTCTTATAGATATCGGTACTCATTCACTTGACCTTACGCTTTGGCTTATGAATAATTACAAACCTAAAATGGTAGTTGGTACAAAATATAAAAAAATTCTAGACCCTGATTGTGGTAATCCTTGGGGACCATGGGATATAAAAGAAAATACTGTAGAGGATTCTGCTTTTGGGTTTATTGTAATGGAAAATGGCGCTACTATTATACTTGAATCAAGTTGGGCGCTTAATACCATAGAACCTATCTCAGAGGGAAGTACTGTTCTTTGTGGATCAAAAGCAGGAGCACAAATTAAAAACGGTCTTAGCATAAATAAAGATGAGTTTGGTAAGCTTATTGAGATTAAACCAGATTTAAGTGCTGGTGGAGTTGCTTTTTATGATGGAGTAGCTGAAACACCTTCAATAGTTGAGGCTAAACGGTGGATTGATTCCATTTTAAACGATACTGAGGTTGTAGTAAAACCATATGAAGCATATATTGTTTCCAAAATTCTTGAAGCGATATATGAATCAGCAGAGGCAGGTAAAGCTATATACTTATAATATAAGGAGGATAAGAATATGTTAAATAAATTATCAGCACAGCTTTGGTCTGTACAAGATTATACAAGTAAAGATTTTTTTGGAACACTTGAGGAAATTTCTAAAATGGGGTATACAGGGGTTGAATTTGCAGGATATAAAGATATCTTGGCAAAGGATATGGATAAAAAACTTAAAGAGGTTAATTTAATTGCTTTGTCAGCACATGTTGGAATAAACAGCCTTAAAGAAAACCTAGATGCTGAACTTGAGTATCTTAATACTTTAGGTGCAAAATATATAGTATGTCCACATGCAGAAATAAATACAGTAGAAAGTGCAATGAAGCATGCAGAATTATTTAATAAGATAGGAGAACAAAGTGCAAAAGCTGGACTAATATTTGCTTATCATAACCATGCACATGAATTTAAGATGGATGATGGTCAGTATCCATTAGAAGTTCTTTTCAATAATGTAGATTTAAGATATGTAAAACAACAACCAGATGTATTTTGGGTTGCATATGCGGGACTTGATGTTAATGAATATATGAAAAAAAATATATCTCGTTGCCCTGTTATCCATTTAAAACAATTAGAAAATAATGAAACAAAAAGAAATGTAGATGCAGGGAGTGGGATAATTGATTTCAAATATCTTATAAATCTATCGCCAGATGCTGATTATGTATATGAACAAGAAGAATTTGTAGGTACAAGCTTAGATAATATGAAAAAATCATTTAAAGATATAATGAATAGGTAGGTGTATTAAAAATGTTTAATTTAGGGATTATAGGGTTTGGAGGTATGGCTGAGTATCATTTCAAATCTCTTAAAGGATACGAGAGGCTAAATATAAAAGGTGTATTTGATATAAATCCAGAAAGATGTGAGTTTGCAATAAAGCAAGGTCTTAAGGCATATGAGTCAAAAGAGGAGTTATTCTACGATCCTGATATTGATATAATTCTTGTTGCTACAACTAATGAGGTGCATAAAGAACTATTAATTGAGGCAATGAAAGCTGGAAAACATGTTATTAGTGAAAAACCTGTAACTTTAACGTCCATAGAACTTGAAGAAGTAATTGCGGCGTCTATCAAATATAAAAAAATATTTACTATTGATCAAAATAGAAGAACAAATAAAGACTTTGTTTTGATGAAAAGAAGTGTTGAAGAGGGACTCCTTGGAGAAGTGTATGCTATAGAATCTAGGGTTGAGGGTTCGAGAGGAATGCCAACTGGATGGAGAACTATCAAAAGGCTTGGTGGAGGCATGATGGTAGATTGGGGAGTACATTTAATTGATCAAATGCTGTATATGATTGATCAAAAAGTTACTAATGTATTTTGTAAAATGTATAACATTGAGTATAGTGATGTGGAAGATAACTTCCGTCTTACACTGACATTTGAAAGTGGTTTAACAGCTCATATTGAGGTATCTACAAACAACTATATAACACATCCAAGATGGTATGTCCTAGGGAAAAAAGGCACACTTCAAATAGATAATTGGGATTGTGATGGAAAAATAGTAAGATGCATAGATAAAGAATGTGTTTGGGTGGATGAAATTGTTTATACAAAAGCTGGACCTACTAAAACTATGGCACCTAGAAACGCAAACTCTATAGAAGAAATAATTTTATCAGAACCTATGGATGTTGTAGATAATTTAACAGTTGTATATGATGGTTTAATAGATGCTATTGAAGGAAAAGCACCGCTTAAAATAACACCTGCAGAGGCGATGCGTGTTATGAAAGTAATGGAAGCAGCATTTGTTTCTAGTGAAACTTCATGTGCGGTTAATGTTGAAATATAGAAAAGCTTTAATCTAAAAAGTGGAGGAATAATATATGAAGATTGCAATGATAAGCTCTTGGCATGTGCATGCTAAAGACTACGCAAAACAAATTATGGAATTACCACAATGTGAAATAATAGCAGTGTGGGATGAAAATAAAGAAGTAGGACTTCAATGGGCAAATGAATTAAATTGTGAATTTATTGAAGATTATGATATGCTCTTAAGCGATGATTCTATTGAAGGTGTTGTTATCAATTCTCCAACCGTTAAACATACAGAATTAATTATTAAGGCTGCTACTGCTAAGAAACATATTTTCACAGAAAAGGTTCTTGCGTTTACAGTAGATGATTGTATAAAAATAAAAGAAGCAATTGAAAGAAACAATGTTAAATTTTCAATTGCATTTGTTCATAAATGCAGGGCAGAAATGATTTTTGCAAAGCAAATGGTTGAAAGTGGAGCATTAGGCGATATAACATATGCCAGGGTACGCAATGCACATAATGGAAGCACCGCAAATTGGTTGCCTGAGAGTTTTTATAATAAAGAAAATTGTGGTGGAGGAGCGATGATTGATTTAGGTACTCACACTGTATATTTATTAGAATGGCTCTTAGGTAAAGCAAAAAATGTTAGTGCAACTTTTACAAAAATAACTAATAGACAAGTTGAGGACAATGCAGTTTCATTATTTGAATTTGAAAATGGTGCTATTGGTGTAGCTGAAACAAGTTTTGTTTCTGTTTATACACCCCTAACTCTTGAAATTAGTGGAACTACAGGTTCGCTTATGATAAGAGATGGTGTTAGTTATGCAAATGCAGATACAGATGGAAAATGGATTGCTGAGAAAAACTTACCGCAATCACTTCCAAATCCACTAATACAATGGATTGAAGGAGTTACTGAAAATAAACAAATACACTTAGGAATTGATGAAGCAATTTCTTTAACTAGATTATTAAGTGCAGCATATAAATCAGAAGAAACTGGGCAAAAAGTTGAAATAAACTATTAAAAGAAGGAGGGGATTATGATGAAACTAGGATTTGTTAGTGCTATATTGGGAGAGTTAGGTTTTGAGGAAGTAATTAATTATGCTTCTGAAAATGGATTTTCTTGTGTTGAAATGATGTGTTGGCCAGTAGGAAAGGCAGAAAGAAGGTATGCTGGTGTAACACATATCGATGTTGATGGTATGGATGAAAAAAGAGCGGCGTATATTAATGACTATACGAAATCAAAAGGAGTTGAGATATCTGCACTTGGGTATTATCCTAACCCTTTAGACCCTGATGCTGAAAAGAGCAAATTTTATGGAGAGCATATTAAAAAGATAATTAAAGCAGCAAATATACTTGGAGTTAAAACTGTTACAACATTTATAGGTAAGGACAAAAATAAGACTGTAGAAGAAAATCTTATTAAATTCAAGGAGGTTTGGACTCCTATTATCAATTATGCTCAGGAAAATAATGTTCAAATAGCTATTGAAAACTGTCCTATGATTTTTACAAAGGATGAATGGCCTGGTGGATTGAATCTGGCCACAACTCCTGATATATGGAGAAAGATGTTTAAGTTAATACCAAATCTTAACTTTGGATTGAATTATGATCCATCTCACTTTGTATGGCAACAAATAGACTATATAAAACCTATATATGAATTTAAAGATAGAATATTCCATGTGCATTTCAAGGATATAAAAATATACAAAGATAAACTTGATGACGTGGGTATTATGGCTACGCCACTACAATACATATCACCTAAACTTGTAGGACTGGGAGATGTAGATTGGGGTAAATATGTATCAGCTTTAACGGACATCGGATATAGAGGATTTGCTTGTATAGAAGTAGAAGATAAGGCATTTGAAGATTCGATTGACTCAATAAAAGAATCAATAACTATAAGTAGAAATTATATGAGACAATTTATAATTTAAGGCTTTTAAAAACATAAATGGGCTGTTATAAAATTTTAATTTTATAACAGCCCATTTATATTAAATTATAAAGTAAAAATTGTTTGCATATGTTTCCGAATTTTAGAAACAAAATCTGGTAAGAATCAAATATGAGGCTTATATCGAATTGCACCTCCATGCACTAGGAGAAACTCCCATAAGTTTTTTAAAATGTCTATTAAAGCTTGAAATCCATGGAAAACCTACAGTGTTTGAAATGTTTAATATGGAACTCGAAGTAGATTTTAATAAAGAACAAGCCATTTGTATCCTGAATTTAATTAAATACTCTTGTGGTGATGAATTAAGATTTTTAACAAATAATCTTCTAAGATTTCTATCACTAGTATGGCAAAGATCCCCTAAAAAAGTAATATCGATATTATTCATATAATTGCTCGATATGTATTCTAATGCAGGAACAATAAGATCAAAATTTTGCCTTGAGTATTGCACATTATCGATAATATAATTACTAATTCTGTTTATTTCAATTATTAATTGCCATACTAAAGATTTCACATAAGATTTATAACCTAAGTGTTTATTATCCAATTCGAAAATTAAAGCTAAGATTAATCGGCAGATATTTGGATTTAATGAAGGAGTCAATATATTATTAAAAGTATTTACATTAGAAAGTATAGTAGCTAAATTATTTATTTCACCTAAAGGTAAATCTGATAAAAGCATTTTTTTGTCAACAAATATAAATTTCCACTTACTTACATTGTTTGAATCGCTTTGGGCAATATGTACTTGATTTTTAAAAATAATTGAGATATCACTAGCAGAAAAGTGAAATATTTTACCTTCCACAAAAAATACACCACATCCTTCGTAACAATAACCTATTTCCATGGAATTATGAAAGTGCATAGTAGATATTGGTTCAGCACTTGGACTATGGGTTAGTGTATCAGGAAAAGATATAGGAAATTCTTTGGGTGGATTGTCTGGAATATAGAGTACTTCTAAATTATTTGTCCGATTTCGCATATAAATTGCCCCTTTTCAAGTGGAATAGCATCTATGGTTCTATTATAATTGAAGTATAAGAAAATTAAAAGATATTTACGAATTTTAAAATAATGGAGGGTTACTATGTCTGGATGGACAACATTAAAAAATTTGGTAAAAGGAGAGATAAAGCAAAGAGAAGAAGAGGGTTGTAATGTAGAAGGATTCTATGAAAGATTTGAAAAAATAGGTGAGGATGAAAAGCAGCTTATGTCTTTTTATAATGAATTAGCTTGTTTAGAAATATCTAAGGATTTTCCTTTTTATGAGCCAATAGAGTTAGAAGAAATTAGAAAAAGTAGAGACGCAGGAACAAGGAAATTTAATATTTCAGAATCAGAAGATCAACTCAAAGATAGATTCAATGGTGCATGGCTGGGACGTTCTATAGGATGCGCTTTAGGTAAACCTATAGAATATGGTGATTATATGGGTGGTAGTAATGGAAGACCAGGGTGGAAAAATGTTGAACTTTGGTTTAAAGGTGCAAATGCTTGGCCTATTTCCAATTATGCACCAACTACATCTACAGCTAAAGAAGAATTTGGTTTAAATATTAGCATGGAGAGTAAAGACAGTCTACTAGAAAATATTAAATTTATGGAAACAGATGATGATATAAGATATACTGTTCTTGGACTAAAACTCCTTGAAGAAAAAGGTCTTGACTGGGATAGTTGGGATTTAGGAAAATTTTGGCTCGAAAATCTTCCCTATCAAATGCTTTGTACAGCTGAAATTCAAGCATATTTAAATTTCTCTACAATTACAAATCATTCCGAGGTGAAACCGGACAATTGGAAGGAACAGATAAATTGGGTTAGAACTCATATTAACCCATACAGAGAATGGATTGGTGCTCAAATTAGAGTAGATGGTTATGCTTACGGTGCAGCAGGTAATCCTGAACTCGCAGCAGAACTAGCTTATAAAGATGCAGCTTTCTCTCATGTAAAGAATGGAGTTTACGGAGCTATGTTTTTTAGCGCTGTGATTTCAGCAGCCTTTGTTGAAAAGGATATAGATAAGCTTATTGAAATAGGATTAAGCCAAATCCCAAATAACTCTAGACTGTATCATGATTTAAAGAAGGCTATTAAAATTGGAAAAGAAGCTAAAGACCAACTTGAATTAGCAGACAATGTATACGAAGCCTTCAAACACTATCATTGTGTTCATACAAATAATAATGCTGCCTTATGTGTAGCTTCATTAGTGTTTGCTAAAGGAGATTTTGAAAAAGCTATAACTACGGCTGTTATGGGATGGGATACAGACTGTAATGGGGCTACCGTTGGGTCGATTATGGGAGCGCTTGTAGGAGCAAAAAATATTCCTGAAAAATGGAGTAAACCATTAAATGATACTTTATATTCAGCAATACTAGGTTTCCATCCAATTGCTATTTCTGAGTGTGCTCAAAGAAGTTATAATGTATTTAATAAGATAAGGAATTCTAGTTCAAATAGACTTATATAACTTAATAAATAAATTGGTTAATAAATAAAATATAAAGGGCTGTAAATCTGCCCTTTATATTTTTTGCTTTAATTTACATATTTAAAAAGGAGTATTTCTAAATTCGCTAGGAGTTACACTTGTATTATTTTTAAAACAGGTTGTAAAATTTGATTCAGAGTTGAATCCTGTAGTAAAAACTATTTCTTTAATTGGTATATGCTTCCTGAATAGATCAGAGAATATAATTGTTTTAAGCAAAGTTCAATATTTAAATTTGAAAGATTCAAAATCTTTATATTACCTGGGAAATCTGTGGTATGACAAAAAACAATATGATTTAGCAGCGAAGTGCTAGGAAAAATCTAGAGAAATAGATGATAAGTTTCCAACAGTTCATCGTAATTTAGCATTGGCTTATTACAATAAACAAAATGATTTTGAAAAGGCGAGAGTATCTTTGGAAAAAGCATTCGATCTTAATAAGATGCATGCACGGGTATTTTTAGAGCTTGATCAGTTATACAAAAAGCTTGGAGTTAGCCAAGAGAAAAGAAATGCAACCTTTGTATATCCACATAACCTTGGAGAAGGTAAGCTTCCGGGAGCTCAAGAAAACAATGCAAATTATTTTCTAGGGTGTGCTTATGAATCCCTAGGTAAATTAAAGGTTGCAATGGAATTTTATAATAAAGGTTCTGTAGGACTTGATGAACCAGCGGGAATGATGTTCTACAACGACCAACCAGCTGATATGATATTTTATCAAGGACTTGCATTTTTAAAGATTGGGTACAACAATATAATAAAGGATGAAAAAGTTGAACTTTTATTTGAAAGTGCGATATTACCATATATCTATAAAAAAGTCATATATCTAAAAGAACAAGGATTATTTGTTGAATATGAAATTGAAAATAAGGGGCAGTAAATCTGTCCCTTATATTTTTGTTTATTATAATCTCAAAATCTTGTATGTTGTTATAACCTCAAATATGTATAAGGAAGCATTTCTTTGTTAGTTCTAAATTCACCAGGTGACACCCCTAGATAACCTCTAAATACTTTTATGAAATGATTTCCATTGGCTGGCGTATCCAATGGTTTTTGCAATTTCGTCTATATTCAGATTTGTATTGTGTAGAAGTTCTACTGATTTTTGAAGACGAACTTTAGTTATATATTTTGCAAGGGTTATTCCTAGGGTACGCGAGAAAAGTCTAATAAGATAAAACTTGGAAACTCCTATTTTCACAGCAATATCTTCTATTCCATATATCTTATAATAATTTTCAGTGATGAGCTGAATTGCTTTATCGATTAGGTTAGGATATTCTTGAACATAGTTTTTCTTTAATGAATGGTACAATTCCATTAAAAAACAGTAAGCGAGTGAAGAAGCCTTATAACAATCTAAAGAGACAATTATGATAAACAATGGACTTAACTGGGGGTAATATGTTTATTATTGATGACTATATAAATTGTGAAGGTTTGATGATTATTAAGGAAGCTCCTACAGCTTTAAGTGCTATCAATAGGAAGTGTAATGATTTATTTATAAAACCAGGGGAAAATGTTCAATTAATTGGTACAGGCATAGATTATACAAAATTGTCAATTGATTATTATACACCTTGTTATGGGAGCACTATAGGCGATGTACAATGCACTATAAGCCGTAAGAAAACTGAGGCAGGAATAATAGCTTTTGCAGCCAAAGGGGGTCACAACGAAGAGCACCATAACCACAGTGATATAGGTAACTTTATTTTAAATGTAAATGGAGACTCATTAATAGCCGATTTGGGAATGGGTAAATCACTAATGGTATAGTAATTTACCTATTTTGATTTACAGTATAAAAGATATTTTATTTTCTTTCCTATATTTGCCAGGTGATATTTTGAAATAACATTTAAAAACATGATAAAAATGGCTTAGATTTTCAAAACCAGATTCGAGTGCGATATTAATTACTAATTCATCACTATGAAGTAGTAGATTTGCAGCATAAGTAGTTTTTAATTCATTTACATAATCTGTTGGAGTTTTGCCTACGCATTTTTTAAATACACGACTTATATGTTCGGGAGTTCTGCCTGAAAGTTTTTCTATGGCTTTTAGACCATCTCTTATGTTTTCTGATCTTGACATTTCTGTCAATGTAAATTTGAGCCACTGTGGCATTGTATTGTCTTTTTCGTAATTAGTATAATTAAAGTATGTTGTAATTAATTCAATGAGTAAGATTCTAAGACGAGTTTTAATTATTTTTTTATCTATATCTGAAATAATAAACAAAGATTGAATTTTTTTGCTAACAAGTATTCTTTCTGATGGAGAAAGAAGGACAACTTGTGGAAGACTACTTTTTAATAGATTATCAGAATTAAAACCATCACCAAGGTAACTAAAAAGAGCTTCAGTTGTAGATGAAGGAAAAGCTAAGTTTATTAGCTGATTTTGCGAATTACTATATTTTTCGTAGAAATGAATATCATCAGGACGAATAAAAACCATAGATCCTTCAGACAGTCTTTGGGATAATCCGTTTATATTATGAATAACATCTCCCTTTAAAATTATGAAAAGTTCAAAAAAATCATGACAGTGTACAGGGCAGGCATTCTCTATATTGTTTATAATATGATAGTTAGCTTCAGCCTCTAAGTCAATTATATCTTTAGCAAATAATTTATCTATTTTCATAATAAAACAGCTCCATATTAATTATTTTACAATATCATTATAGCACAATTATTATATCATGCTTAAACAAGTAAAATAAATTGAAATGATTTAATATTAATACATAAGATAAAAGTGGAGGTTAAAGTATGAAAAATAAAAATAGATTTGAAAATGAAATAAATTTTACAAAGATTTATAACGAACACATGAATGATCATGTAGCTTTACGAGAAATTATTTGTAATAAAGAAATGTTTTCACATACACTTTGTGATGTGAGAGAAGAGGATATATTCGCAGGCAGGGATAGTTATGGAGCGATAGGGTTTACTCCTGAAATTGGTGGCAATGGGGGGTATTGTTATTACTGCGGAGAAGCAGAAATTAAAGAGGAACTAGATAAAGAGGACCTAGATATAGTGTATAAGAAAGATCTTCAAAGTACCTTAGAATTTTGGAAAAATGAGGCTACAAAAGTAAAAGTGAGAAAGTCTTATTCTGGCGATATGGATAAAGTATTGCCAAGTGATAATTATACTGGAGAACCAGGAGTGGCTTTCCCATTATATCGTATGGGTGGTATATATATCAATTATGATAAACTAATGAAGCTTGGAATCTCAGGTATTATGCAAGAGGTTAAACAAGCAAGCAACGCATGTGAAGATAAGGAACTTTTTAAGGCTATGGGAATGTCCTTAGAGTTCATGAGTGAAACTTGCATTAAATATGCAGGTCAAGCGCGAAAATTAGATAAAATTGAGATGGAAGATGCTTTGATAAAAATAAGCTCGGAGGCACCTCAGACGTTAAGAGAAGCTATTTCACTTATGTGGATTTATACAATATTATCTAAAGGATTAAATTGCGGAAGAATGGATGTATACTTAGGAGATTTTTATGCAAGAGATATAGATTCTGGACTTCTTACAGAAGATGAGGCTCTTCAATTAGTAGTTGGTCTTTGGAAGTTAATTGCAGAAAGAAAGACAACTTGGAATGGCAGAGTTATTATAGGCGGAATGGGAAGAAGAAATGAAAAAAATGCAGATAGATTTGCACTTGTGGCAATGGAAGCAAGCAGACTTGTTTTAGAAATTGAACCACAGCTTAGCTTAAGGTTTTATGAAGGTATGGACCCAGAGCTTATGGAGAAAGCAATTGAAGTAATAGGAGAAGGAAGAACTTATCCTATGCTTTATAATGATGATGTAAATGTAGTGGCAGTTCAAAAGGCCTTTGAAATACCATATGAAGAAGCATTGCAGTACGTGCCATACGGCTGTGGGGAATATATTATTGACCATAGAAGTTATGGGACTCCTAGTGGTGTTATAAACCTTTTAAAAGCTCTTGAAATAACTATGTATAACGGTAAAGATCTTTTAAGTGGAAGGCAGATGGGACCTCAAACAGGTGAATTTGAATCTTTTAAAAAATTTGATGATTTTTATGAAGCCTATAAAAAACAGGTAAAATATTTTGCACTGGCTTTAGCAAAACAAGAGGATTTGGAATATAAAATTACTGCTGAAAATGCATCTTTCTTATATTTAAGTATGCTTTATGATGGGTGTTTGGAAAGTGGTAAATCTATTTTTAACGGTGGTATAAAGTATCTTGGTGGAACATTAGAAACTTACGGAAATGTAAATACTGCTGACAGTTTAACGGCTATAAAGGAGTTAGTTTTCGATAAAAAAATTATAAGCAAAAGTAAGTTGTTAAAAGCGATGGAAGCTAACTTTGAAGGATATGAAATAGAGCGAAACATGCTTTTAAAAGCTCCTAAATACGGAAATGATGATGAGGTTGCAGATTCAATGGTTATAGATCACCATAACTTCGTGTGTAATACGATTAAAGCTGCAGGAAAGAGAACTAATCTTCATTCGTATTTGGGCGTTATTATTAATAATAGTGCTAATACAACATTAGGACAATGGACACTTGCGTCAGCTGATGGAAGGAAGGCATATGAACCTATGGCCAATGCCAATATGCCATCTGCAGGGAGTGATAAAAAAGGAATAACTGCAGTACTAAACTCACAGGTTAAGCCTGATCCATCTATACACGCTGGGGCAGTACAAAATATGAAATTTAGTAAAGATTTATTTACAAAGAGCACAAATACAGTAAAGTCACTTTTAAGTACCTACTTTAAAAAAGGTGGAACACAAGCAATGATTACTGTAGTAAATAGAGGAGACCTTGAAAAAGCAATGATAAACCCAGAAAAATTCAGCCATATATTTGTACGGGTTGGAGGATTTAGCGCCAGGTTCATAGAACTTGAGATCGCGGTGCAAAAAGAAATTATTAGCAGAACCACTTATTAAAACTATTCTTTAACTTAAGAGCAAATTTTCCACATTACACTTATTGGAACAATATAACAATAGTATTTTATTATGAACAGGACTAACATCAGATTTTCATATCATGTTAGTCTTTTTTGTGCGCCTTCTTAATTAAAAGCATTAGGAGGAATGGGAACAGTCAGATAAAATTAATCTTTATTTAGAAAAAGTTAATATTCACCACCTTTTGTTAATATAGTCTACTTACAATTAGAGTGTAATGTGTCATAGTTATATAGTAGGGAGAAATAATATGGGGATTTTTACGAGGAATGAAAATAAATTGATGTGGAAGTTTAATGGAGAAAAGTTAGTTATTGAGCCGTGGGGTGAGAATAGTTTTAGGGTTCGTTCTACTGTTATGGGAGTCGAGATTACAGGCTAACAGCATCTTTTGAATCAAACGAAAATGAAAAACTTTATGGAATGGGACAATATCAACAAGAAATTATGAATATAAAAAATTGTAACTTTGAACTTGCTCATCGAAATTCGCATGCTACCAATAGATGTAATCGTATGCGACTTTTTTCATTGGCCTAAAATGGGAGATTTTCGTTTTGATGAAGAATTTTTTCCGGATGTTAAAGGTATGGTGGATGAACTTAAAGAAATGGGAATTGAGCTTATGGTTTCTGTATGGCCTCAGATTGCATTAGATAGTGAAAACTTTGATGAAATGAAGCAAAATGGGCTTTTGGTAAAATCTGAGATGGGTATTAATGTGTCCATGCAGTTTGGAGGGGATAGTGTATTCTATGATGCTACTAATCCTGATGCAAGAAAGTATGTTTGGGATAAATGCAAAAAAAATTATTATGATAAAGGAATTAAAATATTTTGGCTTGATGAAGCAGAACCAGAATATGGAGTGTATGACTTTGATAATTATAGGTATCATATGGGTACAAATTTACAAATAGGAAATATTTATCCACAACTTTTTTCTAAAACATTTTATGACGGCATGAAGACAAATGGCCAGAAAAACATAGTAAATCTCGTCCGCTCTGCATGGGTTGGGAGTCAGCGGTTTGGAGCCTTGGTTTGGTCAGGTGATATTCATTCTAGTTATGAAGATTTCGGAAAACAGGTTTGTGCAGGGCTACATATGGGTATCTGCGGAATACCTTGGTGGACAACGGATATAGGTGGTTTTGGTGGAGGAGATCCTGATGATGAAAACTTCAGGGAGCTGCTTGTACGATGGTTTCAGTATGGTACATTTTGCTCAGTTATGCGTCTACATGGAGATCGCAAACCTTGTACAAAATTATATGGAAAGGATGGTCGCTCGGCACTCTTTACTGGTGGAGATAATGAAGTCTGGAGTTATGGTGAGAAAGCCTATGATATTTTAGTTAAATACATGAATATAAGGGAAAAGATGAGGCCATATACAAGAGAATATAATTCCTATATTTATTAAAAATGGCGATGTGTATAGAATACTTATAAACAATTAAGAAATTAATACTAGATTACAAGGAGGTAATTAATATGAAACAAGGGATAGCTTTAACTCCTCCCATGGGCTGGAATAGTTGGGATTGTTATGGAGCATCTGTCAACGAAGAACGGCTAATAGGTAATGCGGATTACATGGCACTTAATATGAAGGAATTCGGATGGGTATATATTATATGTGATATTCAGTGGTATGAGCCCGAAGCAAAATCTACAGAATATAATAACTTTTATCCACTTCAAATGGATGAATATTCACGTTTAATACCAGCAGTTAACAGATTTCCATCCGCAAGTGGCGGATTCGGATTTGAAAAGATTGCAGGTTATATTCATGGATTAGGATTAAAATTTGGAATTCACATAATGAGGGGCATACCAAGGCAAGCTGTTCATGCAGCCTCACCAATTAAAGGATGCACGGCAACTGCGAGGGATATCGCGTCAAGTTATTCTATATGTTCATGGAATACTGATATGTATGGTGTAAATCCTGATGCAGAAGGTGCACAGGAGTATTATAATTCTTTATTTCAATTATATGCGAAGTGGGGAGTAGACTTTGTTAAAGTTGATGATATTTGTAATACGGAATACAAACCGCTTGAGCCTTACTCCGCGAAACGTGAAATTGAGTTAATACGTAGTGCAATTGGCAATTGCGGTAGAGATATGGTGTTAAGTCTGTCACCTGGACCAGCTGTCCTAGATGAAGCCAAACATCTTTGTGATAATGCAAATATGTGGAGGATTACAGGTGATTTTTGGGATAATTGGGATCAGCTATATGCTATGTTTGAACGGTGTAAAGACTGGAGCCCTTATGTAAAAGAGGGATGTTGGCCAGATTGTGATATGCTTCCACTAGGACATATTGCCATAAATACTCCGGGTCATAATAAATTTTCTAGGTATACCAATTTTACAAAAGATGAGCAGATTACTATGATGACCTTATGGTGTATTTTTAGGTCTCCGCTGATGCTTGGAGCAGAACTTCGTGATAATGATAAATGGACCTTATCTATTATAACAAATCCAGAAGTTTTAAGGTTATTAAAACATTCGTACGGAGCTAAACAAATTCAGCGTACCCATGATACAGTTATATGGGTTAGTAGCGATGAAGATGGAAGTAAATATGTAGCCTTTTTTAATACATCATTTACTAAAACGGAGCCCGCAATAAGTTTTATGAATCTTGGGATTAATGGCACATATAAAGCAAAAGATTTATGGACACATGAAGTTATTGGAGAATTTGAATGAAGAATTGGTGCAAAAGTAAATGTTCACGGTGCGGTTATTTACAAACTTATTAAAATTGATTAGAGCTTCGAAATAGTATTAATTGTTTAAAGCGGGATGGTCCATTTAATGGATTTATTCCGTTTTGTTTTATTTTATTAGAAACTATATTTTTAAATTCACGAATGATATAGCTTTATGAATGAGCCAAACAACATGTAAATTAATTTTGGTATATTATTTAAATTAATGTTATAATTGAAATTGTTTACAGAATGCTCATAAATTAAACTTCAAACTGACATAAATAAGTGATATTATGACAATGGTTGAATTATTTATGAAAAACAATTGAAAAATTATGCTTATAGGGGTGAAGAAAATTGATAGAAATGGAAAATGTAACAAAACGTTATGGGGATCAGGTGGCAATAGATGGACTTAATCTTGTTGTAAAAAAAGGCGAAATATTGGGATTTCTTGGACCTAATGGTGCTGGTAAATCTACTGCGATGAATATTCTCACAGGGTATATCTCTGCTACTGATGGTAATGTAAGAATTGATGGCATTGACATACTAGAGAATCCTGAAGCTGCAAAGAAAAAGATAGGATATCTTCCAGAAATACCGCCATTATATTTAGATATGACTATTGAAGAGTACCTTAAATTTGTTCATAAGATAAAAAAAGTTAAGTCTGATAGGATTGAGGCGAGCATGACAAGAATAATGTCACTTGTTAAAATATTAGATGTTAGAGGAAGACTTATAAAAAATCTTTCTAAAGGGTATAAACAAAGAGTAGGGCTAGCACAAGCTTTAGTTGGAGATCCTGAGGTGCTTGTTTTAGACGAACCTACAGTAGGACTTGATCCAAAACAGATTATAGAGATAAGAAATTTAATTCAAAAGATAGGAAAAACATGCACAATTATATTAAGTTCACACATATTATCAGAAGTTAGTGCAATATGTCATAGAGTTATCATTATAAATAAGGGGAAAATTGTTGCTTCGGGAACTCCACAAGAATTAGCTAAAAAAGCAAACAATAGTAACAAAGTCCTTTTGAGGGTTAAAGGAGCAAAACAGGATGTATGTAAAAGGATTAAGGCATTAGAAGAGGTTAGATTAGTCAAAGAGGAAGGGGTTCATGAACTAGGTACAGTAGACTTGTTAGTTGAGGCTAAGAATGATTTAGACATACGAGAAACGTTATTTGTTTCACTGAGCCAAGCTGGGTTTATTATCTTAATGATGAAGTCAAAAGAAATAGATCTTGAGGAAATATTCTTGGATGTTACCACAAGCAATAAAGGGGGAAACATGTAATGTTAGCTGTGTTTTTAAAAGAACTTAGATCATATTTCACTTCAGCTATTGGTTATATTTTTATAGGTACATTTCTATTAATAACAGGAATCTTTTTTACAATGTATAATTTGTTATCAGCAAGTCCTGCATATAATAGTACATTGCAAAACTTGATTACGATATTTTTGTTTATAATACCTATATTAACAATGAAGATTATTTCTGAAGAAACTAAAACTAGGACAGATCAATTATTATTTACCTCACCATTAAAAATAAGAGATATTATATTGGGTAAATATTTTGCAGCCCTAACTATTTTCACTATTTCACTTTTAATAACAGTTTTATACCCATTAATCTTAAGTATGTTTGGAGTTGTTTCGGCGTCAGAAGTCTTTACGGGGTATATTGGTATGTTTCTACTCGGAGCAACTTTAATATCTATTGGTTTATTTGTGTCAAGTTTGACAGAAAATCAAGTTACTTCTGCAGTGTTATCATTTGGAGTATTACTTTTTATATTTTTAATAGATAGTATACAACAGGCACTTCCAAGTACTAGAACCTCTAGTATAATTTTTGTTGTAATTCTGGTGGCTATATTTGCAATTGGTGTATATTTCTCAACCAAAAACATATATGCAGCGCTTATTACCGCAATAGTAGGGGTAATTATAATTATAGGTATATATTTGGCTAAAAAGGAAGCTTTTGATGGTTTGCTTCAAAAGGTTTTCGATTGGTTTTCTTTAATTAAGCGTTATAACCTATTTTCACAAGGTGTATTAAGTTTGAATTCTGTGGTATATTATTTATCATTTATTGTGGCATTTGTATTTTTAACTATAAGAATGGTTGACAAGAGAAGATGGAGCTAAGGGGTGGATGAATATGAAAAAGTTAGAAATAAAAAAAGCTTTTAAAAGTAATAAGTTTAGATATGGTGGTTATGCAACATTAATAACATCTATGGTACTTGTAATATTATTAGTTGCTAACTTAATAGTTGATAAATTGGATTTAAAATATGATATGACAAAGAATAAATTATATTCATTATCAGATCAATCCTATAAAGTTATGGACAAGCTAAGTAAGAATATTAATATTATTATATTTTGCAAACAGGGTAGTGAAGATCAAGGAATTTCAGAAATAATAAATAAATATCCTGATAAGTCTAAGAAAATAACACTAAAATATATAGATCCGAGTACTAATCCTCAAGTTGCAAAAAAATATAGTAGCACTGAAAGTGCAATTGCAAATGGGAGTATAGTAGTTGAGAGTGGAAGCAAATTTAAAGTCATTAATGAAAGTGAGTTATACAATACAACTCAAGATCAAACTACAGGGGAGACATCTGTGCAGTCGCTTGCAGTGGAACAAAAAATCACAGGAGCTATAATGTACGTAGTAAGTAATACGAATTCAGTTATTTACAATTTACAAGGACATAAGGAACAAGCATTATCTACTGAAGTTTCGCAAGGTTTAAGTAATCAAAACTTCACGGTAAAAACGATAAATTTATTAACAGGTGATTGGAAACCAGCGTCTGGAGATATGCTTCTTGTTAGTTCTCCATCAGTTGACATAACCAAGGACGAATTAACTAAGTTAAAAGGTTTCTTTTCAAAGGGAGGTCATGGAATATTTTTAGTGGATGTACAAAAGGTAAAACTTCCAAATCTTAATGAACTAATGAGTAATTTTGGAATTCAAATTGAGCAATCTATAATACTCGAAGGGGATGCAGCAAACTATTATCAGCAGCCAGTGTATCTTGTCCCTAAAATGAACACTCATGCTATTATAGATCCTATGGTTTCTGCAAATTTACCTATTCTTTTTCCAGTAGGACAACCAATTAATCAATTAAAGGTTAAGAAAGCTTCGCTAAAAATTGAGCCTTTACTTACAACGTCTGATAAGTCTTGGGGAAAGAAAGATATAAATAGCACAACTACTGAGAAAGAAGCTGGAGATATAGATGGCCCGTTTGATGTAGCAGTTGCGATAACAGATACTCAAGAAACAAATTCTGCTAAAGTTGTTGTTTTTTCATCTTCAGGATTTATCAATGTAGCAGGTGGTGGTAACATGGACCTATTCATGAATAGCATGAATTGGGTTCAGGACCTTAAGGAGAATATTTCTGTTACTCCAAAAGATTTAACAACGGAGCCTTTACAAATTACTAAGGGACAAACACTTGGAATTTCCGCATTGGTTGTAATAGTAATTCCAGCTATAGTTCTAATTGCAGGAGTTGCTGTATGGCTTAGGAGGAGACATCTATGAAGAAAGCTAAGGGTATTGTTACATTAGTTGTTATTTTACTCTTATTATGTGGAGCATATTTTTATGTTTCCAAACATCCTAAAACTGTTGAAAAGGATTCGAGTTCTACAAGTGAAAGCGTTGCTAGTGTTGAAGTTTGGAAACTCGATAGCACTAAAATTTCAAAGATAATTGTTACTGGAACTAATAGTGGGAATACCTTTGTGAAAAAAGCGAAGGTATGGTCCATTGAAAATTATGATCATAAGCTTAACCAAACCGCTATTACTAGTGTTACAGACCCATTAACAAATTTAACAGGAACATTGGTGGAAAATGATGCAAAAGATATGAAAAAATATGGACTTGATAAACCAATTATAAATGTAGCTATATCTGGTACCGGTTTAGATAAAACGCTATTAATTGGAGATAAAAGTGCAGATGGAGCCAATTATTATGCAAGTGAAAAAGGTATTAAAAGTGTATATCTTATACCTGTTAGTACTGTAGACAGTCTTTCTTTAAAGCAGTCAGCTTATAGAGATAATACATTAACTGCTATAGATGCTGCATCGCTTACTTATATGAAAATTGCACAAGCCGGAAGTTCACCAATTGTTATTACAAAAAATACTGGCCTAAGCGCAGAAGAGATTCAATATAATGTAAACACTTGGATGCTTACAGGAGCATATAATGTACCGTTAGGTGTAGATTCTGAGAAAATCACTACGGTGACTGCGGCTATTGCTAATCTTGTAGTTAGTGACATAGCTGAAGATAACCCAAAGGATTTAAGTAAGTATGGATTAGACAAACCATCTATGGAACTTATACTAAAAGATAGTAAAAATACATTGCATCTTTTTATAGGTAAAAACAAAGATGAGAGTAGTGTGTATTTTAAAACTGCTGAAGCTAATACTGTGTATATAATGGATAAGACAGTAATTGATACATTTAAGTTAAAGCCTTTTGATGTGATAAGTAAATTTGTATACATTGTAAATATAGATTATGTTGATAAAATTGTAGTTGATGCAAATGGTAAAAAGGACATAGTTTTACTTTCGAGAACTTCTGTAAAGGCAACAAAAGCAGGAGATCCAGATGTTGTAACTACTAATTCTAAATTAAATGGTAAGAGTATAGAAATAAGTAAATTTAAGACTCAGTATCAAGAAATAATAGGTCTTACAGTAGATGCTGAAAATGATAAAGAACTAAAAGATAAGCCTGAAATTAGCATTACTTATAGTATTAATAAGGGAAGTAAAAAACAAGAAGTCGTTGATTTTGTACCTTATAATGATGATTTTTATGCTGTATTTAGGGATGGAAAATCTGATTTTGTAATTACAAAAGATAAAGTAAATAAAATGATAACTAGCTTAAGAAATTTAAAATAGGATTATTAGAAGACTATACTGTAAAAAGGTATAGTCTTTTTGACGTTGTAAATTTTAATATCATAGAAAATCATAGTTTTTCATAGGATATTATTGTATACGTTTACTTATTTCTCTGATAAACTTATATTGTAGATAACAAAGATTTGTTTAAGTTAATATTTAAAATGAGGGGGATTTAAGAAATGAGTAAAAGTCTTAAGAAATTTCTTGCAATTGCAACCTGTACTACCTTAATTGTTTCCGCATTAATTGGTTGTGGCAGTTCAGGAACTACTTCTAGCACAAATGCAAAAAATACTAAAAAAGGCCCTGTAACTATAACTTATGCAATTTGGGACAAGAATCAAGAACCAGGAATGAAGGCCATAGCTGATGCCTTCCATGTAAAGAACCCTAGTATTACAGTGAAAGTTGAAGTTACACCTTGGGATCAGTATTGGACAAAACTTGAAGCAGCAGCAACGGGGGGTGCTTTACCAGATGTTTTTTGGATGCATATTAATAATTTTTTAAAGTATCAAAGCAATGGAATGATCATGGACATTACTGATAAATTAAAGAGTAGCAAAGATGTGGATTTAAATAATTTTCCTAAAGGGCTTGTAGAGCTATATAAGGCAGATGGAAAAAATTACGGTATACCAAAAGATTACGATACAATAGGTTTGTGGTACAACAAAACTATGTTTGATAATGCTAAGATTCCTTATCCTGATGCAACTTGGGATTGGAACAAGTTAGTAGAAGTTTCAAAGAAGTTAACTGATAAATCAAAAGGTGTATATGGATTTTTAGCTCCATATAGTGATCAAGAGGGTTTCTGGAATGCCATATACCAAAACAAGGGATATGTTACATCGCCGGATAAGACAAAGTCAGGTTATGACCAAGCAGCAACTAAAGAAGCAGTACAATGGTGGGTAGACTTAAGTAATAAGCATAAAGTATCGCCAACAGTACAACAATTTGCAGATACCTCAACTGCCCAATATTTAGAATCAGGAAAAGTTGCGATGGCTTACTTTGGATCTTGGATGGTAAGTGAATTCAAAGGTAATGATTATGTAAAAGCAAATTGTGACGTAGCTGTTATGCCTCATCAAAAGGGAAAAGCAACCATATATAATGGATTAGGTAATGTTGTTGGAGCTAAGAGCAAAAATGCAGAAGAATCATGGAAATTTTTGGAGTTCATGGGAACTAAAGAAGCTAATGAACTACAAGCTTCAAATGGCTCAGCTATCCCTGCATATAAGGGAACAGAAAAGGGATGGGCAGAGTTTAGCCCAGAATTCAATTTAAAGGTATATCCTGAAATGCTTGATTATGGTGTTATATATATGAATTCAAAAACAGCTCCAAAATGGCAAGAATCACAAAAGACATTAATTACAAAAATTTTAGCAAATCAGATAACTGTGGAAGAGGGATGTACTACAATTGCGAAGGAAATGAATGAGTTTTTGGCTACTGAAAAATAATTAATTATAAAAGGTATGCAAGTTCAAAGTCAGAAACTTAAATATTAGTGGATTAGCTTTGGACTTGTATATGTGTTTATGTTATTTTGGGTAAGGGAGTGAACAATAAGGAGGTTGCATAATGAAAACTAATATAAGCAAAACTGATATTTCAGACATTTTAATTAAAAAAAATAATATAGGAAACAGGAAATACAAGGACTATGCTTGGGGTTATTTGATGGTTGCACCAACTATTATAGGACTCATAATACTAAATATATGGCCTATTTTTTACACCTTAAACTTAAGCTTTCACAAAAATGGTGATTTTGGAGGGGCTGGAAAGTTTGCAGGATTACTTAACTATAAACAATTACTTAGTGATGTTAGTGTAGCTCATGCGTCTTTAAATACTTTTGCATATGCATTAGTTTCTGTTCCAGTGGGTATACTTCTGTCGTTAATAGCAGCAGTTTTATTAAATACTAACATAAAAGGGAAATCAATATATCGTACAATATATTTTTTACCTATGGTTTCGGCTCCGGCTGCAATAGCTATGGTTTGGAAATGGCTTTATAGTACTGATTATGGCTTAATAAATTATATGTTATCACTCATTGGTATAGAAAATGGACCAAATTGGATTACAAATCCCAAAACAGCGCTAATATCCATAATTATTATAGGAATATGGAGTGGGTTAGGTTACAATATGATTATTTTATTAGCGGGACTACAAGGTATCCCTAAAACTCTTTTTGAGGCTGCAGATATTGATGGTGCAGGTCCCATACGTAAATTTTTTTCAATAACAGTTCCATTAATATCTCCAACCATGTTTTTTGTAGTTATTACAAGCATAATAGGTTCATTACAGGTATTTGATTATATATTCATGATTTGGGGAACTGGAACAATAGGTATTGAGTATACTCAATCCTTAGTATTTTTATTTTATAAAAATTCGTTCCTGCTAAATGATAAGGGTTATGGATCAGCTATAGCAATGTTATTATTGGTAATAATTTTTATAATTACTGCAATTCAACTAAAACTACAAAAAAAATGGGTTCATTATCAATAATCAAGGGGGTGTATTCAATGAAAGGAAAAACTAAATCTAACCCAAATCTTATCTTAGTTCATGTTTTGCTTATAATAGGGGCCGTAGCTATGCTACTTCCATTCATATGGATGTTTATAACATCACTAAAGACTCTCACGGAGTCTACAACAGTGCCTCCTACATTGATACCTAGTAAGTTTATGTGGAGTAACTATTCAGACGTATTTAATCTATTACCTTTTGGAAAATTTTATTTAAACTCTGTTTTAATGATAACATTTAGAATTATTGGTTCTGTTTTTTTTAGTGCGATGGCTGCATATGCATTTGCTAGAATAAAGTTTCCAGGAAGAAATATTTTATTTATGATTGTTCTTATTCAGATGATGGTTCCAGGGCAAATATTTATAATTCCACAGTATTTACTGGTTTCTAAATTAGGATGGTTAAATAGTATAAAGGCTTTAGTTTTACCTGGGGTAGTAAGTGCGTATGGTACATTTCTACTTAGACAGTTCTTTATGAGTCTTCCTGATGAGCTAGAAGAGGCGGCTATTTTGGATGGATGTAATAGATGGCAGATATTTTCAAAAATTATGATGCCTCTAACAAAATCGGGTTTAATAGCAATGGGAATATTCACAGCATTATTTGCTTGGAAAGACTTAATGTGGCCATTAATTGTAAATATGTCAGTTGACAAGATGCCATTATCAGCTGGACTAGCATCCTTACAAGGGCAATATTCAACAAATTTTCCTCAACTAATGGCAGGATCGATGATTGCTATCTGGCCAATGTTAATAATCTTTATGATCTTCCAAAAACAATTTATTGCGGGCATTGCAACTACTGGTTCAAAAGGCTAAGTAAATTAAATATTACCCCATAAATTAATGTTAATGATATCTCAGAAGGGAAGTTTCCTATATATAAGTAGGAAACCTTCCTTTTGAAGTCGTTAATATTTTAGATCCTCAGAATATGATTTAAAAAACTTACGTAGAGGATAATTAAACATTCTAATTCATTATATAGATATGGTATAATTGCAATTAACAAAGCAAATGTATTATTATGTAAATCGTTAAGGGTGTGTATAAAATGATCAAAATTAGTCGTTTGTGAAAGAGGTGTGAGGAATGTTTAGGTATTTTAAAGTTAGAAAAATTAAATTTAATTTTAATATATTTTCAAAACTTATATTATATTTTTTAAGCGTTGCATTAACAATTCTTTTGCTTGTGAATATAATTTCCACTAAGATTACAAATAATGAAATGAGGAAACAGTTTATAGCATCAACAGAACAGGGGTTGACCCAAACAGGTGATTATGTAGATTCATTGATTAAATCTGTAGACACTTATTGTTATCAATTGCTATCGGATTCTGAATTCTATGGACTTTTAACTAAAAAAAATACGGACTTTAGTACTTATAATGATAGTCTTATGAGTGCACGAAAAAGATTAGATAGTATTGTATTGTCCGATAATCTAATTGATCGAATACAAATAATTAATCCAGGTCGTGTTTCTTTATCATCACCTGGGATACCTCTAAACTCAAGTATTTATGCATTATCTGAGGAAAGAGTTAAAAATATAACTGGAACGGATTTTTATAAAAAGGCAGAGAGATTCCATGATAAAAATTTATTTCTACCTCCACATAAGGATATTATTAATGATTCTGATGAAAATGTTGTTATAAGTTATGTAAAGTCATTAAATTTCTTGTTAGAGGATAATAAATCAGCAGTAATGATTATTAATATAAAACCAGATAAAATTCAAGAAATACTATCAAAAGTTAAAGTAGGTACCCATGGATATATGTTTATAGTTGATCAAGATGGATATATAATATCGCATCCAGATAGCAAAATGTTAGGCAAAAATGATAACAAAGAAGAATATATCAGTAAAATGCTAGATAAAAATAAAGGACAATTTACATATGAAGATAGAGCGACAAAAGAAGAGATGGTTGCCATATATTCATCATCTTCATTTACTGGATGGAAGTATATTGCGGTAGTGCCGGAAAAAGAACTGACAAGCGCAGCGTTGAAAATAACAAAAAGTATATTGTATGTAAGTATATTATCTTTAATTTTAACTATTATTGTTACACTTATAATATCACTATCAATTTCAATACCGATTAAAGAAGTTATTAAAGCAATGGCAAAGGTTGAGAAAGGTGACTTGAATGTTGAGGTAAACTGTAAGTCTAAAGATGAGCTTGGAAAGTTAAGCCAAGGATTTAATTATATGGTGGAGAGAATTAGTAACCTTATTGATGAGGAATATGAATCACAAATATTAATGAATAAAGTTAAGTTAGAGTTACTTCAGATGCAGATAAATCCTCATCTACTATATAATACATTAGCAATGGTTAGTTATACTGCTAAAAAAGAAAATAACATCCTAATTGCTGAATTAGTTAATAATCTATCAAATTTTTACAAAGGTATTTTAAGCAAGGGGAAGACTATATCAACTTTTAAGGAAGAGATAGACATGATAAATATATATGTGTATTTGATGAGAGAAGTATATGGAATTCATATTGACACGGTTTTTGATGTAGATGAAGCTGTGTATGGGTTATATACTCTTAAGCTTTTATTACAGCCGGTAATAGAAAACGCAATAATACATGGGATTAGACCTAAAAATGGAGGGACACTTGTTTTGAGTGTGAGCCTTGAAAAGAATATAATACAGGTCTTAATTTCAGATGATGGTATGGGGATTGAAAAGGATATAGTTGATGAGTTAAACAGTATTACTTCTTATAAGGATGTTAAAAAAGGTTATGGAGTGGGTAATGTAATTAAGAGAATAAAGCTATTTTTCGGGAATGAATATGGAGTAAGAATTGAAAGTGTTTGTGGTGAGGGAACAAATGTAATTATGAGATTACCAGTGATTACAAATATTGACTTAGATTCGTTAATAAAGAAGAATATATTAAATTAGATAAAATTGAATAGAGGTGTGTGCTCATGTTTAATTTATTGATAGTAGATGATTTTGCTATTGACAGGCAAAATGTGCGAGTGATTCTTACTGATTTTAATGAGATTATTAATATTGTAGGAGAATGTGGGAATGGTAAGGAGGCTTTAGAGTTTGTACATGAAAATAATGTAGATATTATTATTAGTGATATTGAAATGCCTTTTATGAATGGGCTTGAACTTGCTAAAAATATCAACATGCACTTTCCAAATATTAAAATTATTTTCTGTTCTCTGTATGATGAATTTGAATATGCAAGAAAAGCACTAGTCCTTAATGCTTATGGTTATATACTGAAGCCTTTAGATAAAGAAGAATTGTTTAAATGCCTCATGAGTGCTATTTCAGAAATAGAGGAGAGTGCTGGATTAAAAAAAGAATTTGATAAATTAAAGAATATTCTAGAGAATAGCAAACCACAACTTTTGGAAAATTTTATAAAGGAAATCCTTTATAGTGAAGCTACTGATGAAGAAAATATGTGGGAAAAGGCTGAATATTTGGAATCCAAACTTGAAAAAGGATTTTTTAAATTAGTTTATATAGAAATCGATGAATATGAAAGTCTCACAGAAGAAAAAACGGTAGAACAAAAGCAGTTTTTTACAATTAAAGTAAATGAGAGGTTTAGGGATATTTCAGTAAAATTCGGCGGGGTTCCAATTATTATGCTTGATGATTCACATTTCGTTTACATAGTAAATTCAAGCATATGCTGTTCTGTAAATGAAAAATGTACTGATTTTTCAGTCGAAGTAGTTGAGAAATTTAAGTTATCAGATATAAGTGTCACAGTATCGATGAGTGATATATGTGAAAATATATCAGATATTAGAAATCTTTTGCAACAATGCATGTATTTAATGAGATATAAATTTATTCTTGGAAATGGAAAAGTAATAAAGACTGGAGATGTTCCTAGTGGAGTTGATAGTTGTTAAACGTCAAATTATAACTAAGTGAAACGTCATTTTATTTCTATTATTAGTAGGTAATCTACGTCAGATTATCTCTGCAAAATCACTTTATAAATAAGGAAAAAGCAT
>NZ_JAHLEB010000036.1 GCF_018861735.1 Clostridium lacusfryxellense
GGATAATATTTTGTGTCGTTACATTTATTCTCTCACAGTGGAGGAAAATATAAAAGCCTAACGGCTTAAAAGTTAGGCAATTCAATGATTGCAGAATTGTGCAATCGGCTAAAGTAGTTTATTTGCAAAGGAGGTTATTATTTTGGGCTCTACAGAATATATTGAACTTAATGGACTACCCATATTGGGTGTTTGCTATCATGACATTCCACCACGTTATGAGAATCACCCTCAAAAACTTTACCACACACTTAGAATAACTTTTGTTGAGCAAGGTAGTGGAATATGGACTATTGGAAATCGTAATTTTAAGTTCTCTTCTGGAGACATATTTATTTTTAATAATAATGAGTACCGTTCAATAAGTACAATTTACCCTCCGCAAAACCTATTACTTACAGTTATAGATTTTGAGCCGCGATTTATTTGGTCAAACCAACAAGATTTATTTAATTCAAGTTACCTTAAAATATTCTTTGAAAGAAAAAATAATTTATTTGAAAATTGCATAAGACACGTAAATCCTGTTTCACTTGATTTGCATAAGTTGATGTTAGAAATCCAAGATGAATTAGCCTGTAAGTTCCCAGAATATAAGCAAATGATTAAGGTAAAACTTCTTAATATACTTGTCATCCTTAATAGATACTATAGTAACATACTTGATATTCGTAATGAACCACCTGTTCCCCAGCAACATTTTGCCCTTGTAATCAAAGCTTTGGAATATATTGAGGATCATCTTTACGAAAATTTATCACGTGATGACATAGCTATCATGCTAAATATTAATCCTTCTGGATTATCAAAATTTTTCAAAAAATATAATGGCATTGGATTAACTCAATATATTATAAAAAAAAGAATTCATAAATCAGTAGAACTTTTGGAAAGCAGTAATCTATCCATTTTGGAAATTGCAAATAGCTGTGGTTTTAACTCTTCTGCAAACTTTTATAAAGCATTCAAAAGTGTGACAGGGAATATTCCCTCTCATTATAGAAAAACGCAATAAATACACTGTTGTAAAAGCTTCTTCTTTTAACAGCGGGTATTTATTGCTATTTGTAATGCCTTTTAATAATTTTATATTTTTTGTGAAGGTACCTTATTTAAATGACTTTTTTGCATTCCATTCCTCTACCTTACTATTTACAATCTTTCTTATTTTCTTGGCAAGAGAATATGGCTCACCCTTTCCACCTTTAAATGTAACAATTACGTTGAAATTTGATTTAAATACCCTCTGTTTAAGAATACTTGAAATTTCTTCTCTTAAGTCCACATTTTCATCACCTATTTTTATAAGTGCCATCATTGATTGTGAAAAATATTGAAAGTAGTATTCTTCATCATTATTTATAAATTCATTGTATATTTTATTTTTATTAGGGGAGCTTTCAGGGTGCATAAATATATCAGTAAGTAAGGTTACACTTTCTCTATCTTTTAATTTCCCTATAAGATAGATTGCAGAATGAGCTCGAAGTTGGTTGAATTTTCTACTTGTCTCTGGTAGGAAATCATCCCTCTCTTCAACAATTCGTCGAAGTATGGGTAGTGAGCTAACATCACCAATAAGTCCAAGTGCAAGTGCACTATTTCTTGATACATGCTCATCATTATCCGAAATCCATGACTTTAAATCATCTTTAATCTTTTCACCAAGACGTTTAGCTGACCATATAGCTATTCCAGGCTTATTTGTGCTTAGTCCATAGTGTATTTCTTCTTTGTTTGTCATCCATTTAAACAAACGAGTGTTATCAGGGTGTGATATTACTTCCTCTGTCCCAACATTATTTTCCTCATTAAGGCATTTTGTTTCTTTAAGTAATGTCTCTAGTTCTTCGTATGGTACCTCTTTAAGCGAAATTTCTTTCTTAATTGCAACAAATGCTACTATTGCTGATGCTTCACCACATTTTTGCATACTTCTTCTCATTCTTATACATGGTGCAATATCATGATCCATTGCAATGCATCGACCAGCAGTTAAAATACCATCTAATCCTTTTGGCAAAAGTGCTCCCATTGGAACCGGCACGGAAAAATTTATACCCCATAGGCTAGCTGCTACCGTCCAGTCTTGTTGCACGTCACTTTCAAAAGCGGCGTCTTTTCCATGATTATCAATATTTGAGTAAGCATAAAACAATGGTTTATCAGAAACCTTATCATTTTGATAATCCTCAAGTGTAATATTTTCTTCTCCTTCAATGTATCTTCCTTCTCTAAGGCCTAAAAGAGGAGCAAACCCTAACATTCTTCTGTTTTCTTCATATTTGTCCCACATATAATTGGGTAATGTTGCTGAATGAACATGGGCATCTGAATATTGTTTTCCATCTAGATGATTAATATATCCACAATCTGTGTAGTGATAAAAAACTATCTCATTATTGCATAATTCAATTTGTATATTAGAATAGGGTTGCCCTTGTCCGTCAATCCCTCTACCGCTATGTAGCTTGCAATTTGCCAAGGCACAAACCTCTGCATCTGCTGTGCAGTCAATAATAACTTTTCCTGCTGCTCTTTTTATCCCATCACTGCCAAACCACTGAATTCCAGTTACTTTGTTCCCTTCAAAATAAACACCGGTCAATATAGATTCATAAAGAATTT
Organism: Clostridium lacusfryxellense; assembly: GCF_018861735.1. Lineage (GTDB taxonomy): Bacteria > Bacillota > Clostridia > Clostridiales > Clostridiaceae > Clostridium_AD > Clostridium_AD lacusfryxellense. Next base: position 2,629 of record NZ_JAHLEB010000036.1, read on the forward strand.
CCACCCCATATTTTACAGCTTCCTGCTCACATAAATATTTTTTTAGTTCTGGATTAATGCCTACAGCCTGAAGATATCCTTTGGTTTGCATTTCATTAGCCAATACATCTAATCTTTCATAATCCCCACCAGTCGACCCATAATAATAGCCATGTACACCACCAGCAGTTCCTGTACCTCCAAAACAATTTTGTCTTTCAATTCCTAAGACCTTAAGACCTTTTTTTGCCGCTGTAATAGCAGCAAAAGTTCCTGCTGTTCCAAGTCCAACAACAATAACGTCATATTTTTCTTTTAGACTAGAAACCTCTACTTCATTTTGCACAATATCACCATTAACTCTTGTAGATAAAATCATACTTTTAATTCCCCCTTTAATCTTTCTCCGTATTCTACACCTATTTCTAATGCTTTGAGCAAATTTGCGTAAGCACATGATGGCAACCAGTTCCAATTATAATCTATCTTAAACGGGCCTTTATCTTTCAGAGCAATATCAAAAGTAGTAGCAATAGATGCTAGACTCCATTTTTCAAGAGAAGTGGGTCTGTTTTGCCAGTAGGAATGTAACTTATGCCTTGCAGATATCCAATCTTCATCATTATCCAATGCATATTTCAAAATAATTTCCTTATTAAATCTGCCTTGATCAAAGCTAACATTTTTATTTGCATTAACTTCGATGTTATTAAAAGGAAATAAATTTTCCTCTAAAGAATGAAGCATTGCATTAATACTCTTTGAAAAAACGTATTGTGTTGACTTTGGATTTAATACCGATGCTGATGTAGTATCAATAATATTATCTGCTGTTATTTTTTGAAATCCTGAGTTGTTATGCAGAGTAATTTCATAAAATGCTGATACCTTTTTCACTTCAATTACTTCTGTTACAAACAATGTGTTTATACCTAAATCCTTTATGATCTTAAAAAGCAACGGTGTCACTGCTGGAATATGCACCATCCCATCCTCAGTTAGAATATTTCTTTGCAAGAGCTCTTTTTTAAGGTTTCCACCAAGAGTTGAAACTGAATCCCAATCTGCACTACCTAAATGATAGCAATCAATAAATTCATTAGCAACTAGTCCCGTTCTCTCAACTATCAATGTATTATTAATATTTTCACTGGCAATTCCTATCGCAGTGGCTGTAGCCCCGCAGATAAAATTAGAATAATGTGGTATTTTACTTTGCATTTAAGTCATCCCCTTATTAATATTTATAACTTTATTATAACTACTTTTTTTCAATATGTCGTCCACTTTTAAGACCAGTTTATCAACTTTTGTGACTTGTTTTCCTCTACCTAAACTCTATCACAAATCCACATAAAACTTTATAGAAAAGGAGCAGTACACATATCATGTACTGCTCCTTTAAATGATGAATTTATTCCATCTTAAGTTCTATAAGTTTTATCCCATTCTCTCCGTCAGTTATAATTATAGTGTTATCTATAACTTCTAGACTAGGTGGTTTGTCATATATTTTTTTGCTGTCTTCCATTTCAGTATTAACAAAAACTGCACTTACTATCCAGTGTACACCCTTTCCAATTGCTCCAGTAAGTGTAGGAATTATTGTCAATGGGTGAATTAAATTAGTATTAGGTTCGGTGTGAATTATTTCACCTTTAAAATCACCAAGTAAACATTTTATCCCAGCACAGCCCCAATCAAGTAGTGCAGCCGCCTCACCTTTTGATATGATAATTTGATTATCCTTATGCCCAACTCTATTTAGTTCATTAGGAATGGCAAACCCACCTTCTGCAATATCAAGTTCCCTGTTTGAAATAATTTTATGAATTCTTACATGCCACGGGATACCTGGTATTAACCAAGTACGTACTTCCACATCATTCCATGGTTTCCACAGAGAATAAATTACATTCTCCTCTATGCTAAATTCCTCACACCTGCGCCTTGTTCTGTATAAATTATCCTTCTCGGCAAGTGCAAGATTATTGTCATAAGCTCCTTGTTCAAGTCCATAACTACCCTTTGAAACACTAAAACCAAAAACATTAGAATATACAAACTTACCGTATTTAGCAGCGCAATGTGCTGGTTCAAATGCTGCGTGCTGCCCTGAGGTAAATGCAAAAACGTTTTTGCCTGAGGCTTCCCTGCATAAAATCATCCTAGCCTCTTTTTGAACAGATTTTCTCTTAAGTAATGGCAATGGAAGTTCTTGCGCCTTCCAAAAAGGATGCTCCTGTGAAAGTGCTAACGGTAAAAATGATTTCATAGCCCAATATGGAGATCCCGGCGCATTATAACCTTCTGCCATAATTAAATTAGGATAGGCATATCCTATAGTAAGTAGACCATCTGGCGTAAAAATGTATTGATTAAACCACCATCTTAAATTTCTAAGTAATAGTCCTTTTATTACTCCCCAAGGTAGCGCCTCCACCCCTGCAAAAGCTAGTCCACTCCAAAAACAACTCTGCGCAAATCTGTATGTTAAGCTCCTTCCAAAAGCCAAAGCTGACCCATTTTCTGCAAACCAATAAATGAAGTCCTTTGCAAATAATGTTGCTCTTTCCTTGAAAATTTTGCTTCTTACTGGGTCATCATTCTCCATGACTTTTGCATAAATAAGACTATAAAAATGAAAAGCAAAAGGTATATAATAATCCATCTGCTCTGTATCCCCATCTTTATACCATCCACTCGACAGGTAGAATTCATCCAGACGATTCAAATCTTTCTCAAGCATATCTGCATCATATTCTACACCTACTTTAAGCAATGCTATATTAACAAGGACACGGAAAAATAGCCAATTTGTATCTACTGTTTCACGCTTATTTGTTTGCCCAATCCAGCTAGCTAAATTATCCTTTTCCTTTTGGCTTAACTGTCCCCATAACTTATCAGGTGTTATAAGAAGTGTTAATGCAATAGTTGCGAGTTCCACCATTTTTTGATCGCAGTCACCAATATCCCCCCAATATTCATCATTCTGTGGGTCAGTACCACTTCTTATGCCTTTTAAATAGACGTCCCAGTTATCCCAATCTCCTCCACCTGCCAGTAATGGCGCCAGACCCCATAGTGGTCTAGCAAATGCCTCCATCATAGCTGTTTTTTCATTACATCTTGAAAAGGTATTTCCTAAATCTAAAAATGCCCCATTTTCACTGAAAAACGGTTTTAATGGATCACAAAGCTGTTTTACAGCAAGCGCCAAGTCACTTTTACTTTTCAAAGGGTTATTTGAAATTATAGGATAAGAATTTCTCATAATTAATCTCCTCTCTTTCTATACTCTACCAGAATGATTTCCAATCTTTAACAAGTCTAACTAATGCTTCAAAATAGTAGTAATCTCCCCAAATATTACATTCATCAATGCCTTTATTATGTGGCTTTGCATACACGGCGTGTAACAATACACCGTTTGATTCTGGGCAATCTTTACTTGTATAATTTTCTACAAGTGATTTTACAATATGCATAGCAGCATTTTCATAACTTCTTTTATCATTATCAGTTAAAGGAAGGTTTTTTGACAATTCAAGCAATCCACAGGCAGCAATTGCAGCAGATGAGCTGTCTCTCTCTTCTTCGCCCTTTGTAAATATAATATCCCAATAAGCTACATAATCTTCAGGCAGACGATTAATGAAATAGTTAGTAACTTTTTTTGCGAGAAGAATAAGGTCATAATCATCAGTATACTTATAGCTTAATGGGAATCCATATATTCCCCAGGCTTGACCTCTTGCCCAACAGGAATTATCAGAAAACCCTTGAACTGTTTGTCCATATTTAGGTTTACCAGTGTAAATATCCATAAAGTAAGTATGGAAACTTGATGCATCATCCCTAATTATATATTTCTCAGCTTGCTTAATATGGCTAGCCGCGGCATCATGATATTTTTTATCTCCCGTGATTTCACTAGCCCAGTATAGCAGTGGCAAATTCATACAACAATCTATAATCATCCTTCCACCGTTTTCAGGATCATCTGGATTTCCCCAAGCTTGAATTATACCTGCTTTTTCAAAATATCGTTCCATTAGCAAATCTGCCGCTTTTATAGATATATTCTTGGCTGATTCACTTCCAGTTAATTTAAAAGCCGCAACACTAGACAGTGTATATAAAAACCCTAAATCATGTGTCCCAGTTCCAATCCTTTCATCTACTCGCTTTTTATAGCTTTCTAATTGAATTTCAGCAACTTTGCGGTATTTCTCATCTTTAGTAATTTCATAAGCAAGCCATAGCATTCCTGTCCAGAAAGACGAGGTCCATTCTACGTTATCAATAGCAGGATAGACATTATTTACACTAGCCGGAGCAGGGTACTTGTAGGTAAAATCTTCTAAGTTTTGATCAATTTTTTTGAGTATAAACTGGATTGCTTTATCACAGTATTCCTTTGTTAAAGCCGGTGGCTCTGAAAACTTTTCTTTATTTTTTATTCCTTCATTATTTATATTTTTCATATAGATATTCCTCCTTAAATTAAAAAAATTAAGCATAAAAAAACTACATTAACTTTATTTAATTATACATTAAATATAAGCTTTTTTTTTATCCTTGATTGTGATAAAATACCGTTAGCTTGTCATTTTGGGAGGGTTACTAATGAAAGATACTTTAAATATTGGTTTTAACTTTAATTCTCTAAATACTTCTTACGACTTTGCTTATAAATCAACAACAAAGCAAGAAAATTGGAATATATTTCATATACATGAAGGTATGGAATTTCTCTATGTTCATGAAGGCAGTGGATTTGCAATTGTTGATCAAAAAATATATAAAATGAGCCCTAGAACGTTGGTTTACTTTCAGCCTTTTCAACTTCATGGCACAAAAGTATATATGGAAGATTCTTCAGTATATACTAGATCCATTTTATCCTTTGATCCTTCTCAATTGGATGTTTATTTGCAAAACTTTCCAGACTTAAAGCATTTTTTTCATATGATTTGGAAGGAACAATTATGTACTCAAATTATATCTTCATTACCTGATAGTAATCCTATTGAGACTATGTTCAAGTATTTTAATATAGATTTGAAGAGGTCGTTTAAATCTAAAAGCTCAGAAGAATTTACGCTGTTTATTATATCTTTTCTACAATTTGTAAAAACTGTTTGGCCTAAACAAGAACAATTATTAGAATGCATTCCCTCAAGTAATCCCACTTATATTGAAAAAATCATGGAATGGATTGAAGAAAATTATACAAAAGAATTCCATTTAGATATCCTAAGCACAGAACTTCATTTATCTCAGTATTATATTGCCCATTTATTTCACACTGCAACAGGAGCCAATATTACAGAATACCTAATAGCTAGGCGAATGAGACAATCATGCTGGCTCCTTAAAAACAGTAGTTTATCAGTGCAGCAAGTCTGCCATGAAGTTGGACTTACTAATGTATCTTATTTTTGCAAAAAATTTAAAGAACACACTGGTAAAACGCCATTAAAATACAGAACTTTCGGGTCAATCTAATTTTGGTAATAAAATTTAATGATTTTATTTTTCTTTTGTCAATGGCGCTCCTTTTTCATATTAATTATAAGCTAATTTTAATATAAACCGCTATTGCCTTGAACTCTTCACTAATATTGCAAACCAATTTATCTTCATTTATAAATATTTTTGCTACATCATCAGTATAGATATCTTCAATTCTATAGCTATAATTACTTGGAAGTTGTATTTGTATTTCACCAACCGCTTCTCCCTCAAAGCTATGGATAATAGCTACTATTTCTTTTTTATCTGTACTAACTCTTAAAATTGCTTGCCAACCTTTAGGGTGTCTGTAAGATTTAACCTTAGGTCCAAAACGATAAGAAAATCCATTTTTTATAACTGAGGCTATTTTATTGTAAAAATCTATTCCTTTTTTTATAATATCCCACTGTATTTCACTTAGATCAACTATATCACCGGATAAACACATACGACCTAGAAAAGTACCTACCATAGTATAAACTAGCCTCTTTTCAGAAGCTCTTTTTCTGAGAACTGCCCAAACCTGACTTTGTCTTGGAAGAATAACTCTATGTAAATTCGCTGCTATTATTGGTGATTCAATACATTCATGAGCATCTGAGAAGGATGACATACTGGTTATTGCCATCATTGAGGGTTCCAACCTATGTCCTCCTGAAGAACAATTTTCAAGAACAATATTTGGTATTTCAGCTCTTATTTTCTTAATAAAATTTTGCGTTGAAGCAATGTGCTGCCTTAACCCTTCTCCTTGAGACTCTGCTCCATCGCAGCCTATTCCAATACTATCATTATAATCTATCTTTAAATATTCAAAGCCGTACTTTTTAATAAATTCAATTACATGTTTTGATAAATACTCTATAACAAAACTATCTCTCATATCCCAAAAACGTCTATCTCCTGAAGTTATAGAAAAACCATCTCTTTTTAGTTGATGATCTGTATTATGAAAGGCATCCGAGTACCTTCCACAGACCTCAAATTCAAACCAGATTCCTGGAATCATTCCACATTCACGAATAACCTCAACAGCTTTTTCAATTCCCTCTGGAAAAAGTTCAACACAAGGTCTCCAATCACCCATACTAAAATCCCATTTTCGCCCTTTCTGAGCATACCATCCTGCGTCTATTACAAAATATTTAATCCCCTTACCCTTAAGACTTTCAGCAAGCTCTTTTATATTATCATAAGATGGTTTTCCCCAAGTTGTACAAAATTCATTAAATATTATCGGTAGTTCTTTTTCTGTTTCTGGAAGCATTTCCATTGGTCTGTTCTGCATTTGAGTCAACCTATTAGCAATGACGTCAATATTCCCTTCTGCTACAGAAATTACTGCTTTTGGAGTAGTAAAATTCTCGCCAGGTTGTACATTTTTAACCCAATGTCCAAACTCCCTATCAGCAAGTCCTCCAGAAAGAGAAAGTGCATCATCAACTCTGCAAATTTCCATTTGCCAAGAAGCTCCGTGAGCAAGTTGCACTCCCCATAATACGTGATTAATTTTATCTTCTACTGCTACAAATGGGAAAAATTTTCTTACAGGCATTGAACCTACTTGACCAAATTTTTCGCATCTTATCCCATACATGCCCCATGAAGGTTCAAGTTGTAAATCTTCTACCGAAGAAGTATCAAGTCTTCCCTCAGCACTCCAACAACTTCTAATTCTATGTACTAATAAGCTTTCAGGAGTATCACCCACTTCAAAAGGAGTAATGCCTGTTAAAGAAAAGCTGGACAGCATCTCAAGGGTTACTTTGATATTATCATTATTTACAAAGGTATTATATACCTCAAGTGCACCATAGCCCTTTTGCCAAACTAATTTATGATGAATTTCATGATTTTTATCATTTTTAAGTATTGTAGTTATTGTTTTACCGTACCTATCTTCATTTATATTTTGGCTGAAATATTTAAAATTAATTACAGATTGAGAATTTCTCATAGTTAACCCTTGAGCATATTCATTAGGATAATCTTCCCCAACAATTTTAACTTGAACTAAAGAATCTATCTTATAACTTTTCCCCTTATTAATTTTAGAAATTAAAACTGTTGGTACTATTAGGAGTCCTACAGTTTTATTTTCTTCATTTAATAAATACTGAATCGTAATATCGCTAACCTCATATGTAGATAATATTTTAATATTAATTTAGACCACCTCATTTAAAGATTTTGTACCATAATAACTTGGTTTTATTTCATCTATCCTATCTATTAGTATATAAAACATGACTAAAATATAATATAATAAACCTATCATATAATAGTACAAATCTATTATTGGTAATAAAATTTAATGATTTTATTTTTCTTTTGTCATTTCAATATACTTACTTGCATACCTTTTCCCTAATTCTTTTGCAGAAGAAGCATTAAAATGAAGAAAATCTCCAATATGACTAAAACCTGCAGTTTCTACATAGTCATAGTTGCTAATTTTCTCTTTTAAATTTATTATCGCTGAATTAATTATATTTACATAAGGATACTTATTTATATTAAGAAAATCGCCAATTTCGCCAGCAATAAAAGGTATATCTTCATCTTTTAAATCTATCCTTAGATCTATAATTGTTTGCTCAAGTCGATCCTTATAATTTAGTGCATCCTCTTCAAGTGCAGAATCACTTTCACCTAACAACCATAATATAGCTTTAATCTTTCCATTTCCCATAGCATCTAGTGCTCTTTTAATAGCATTTTCATACAAATCTCCACCTTTAATCCACCTTTCAAGTTTAGTTCCTCCAACAGCGCATGGAATTAATCCTATAACCTTGGAACTATCATGTCTTAAAATTTCATTGGCAAAAATCAAACTAGGTCCAACTCCAACTATATCAGGTTTATCAAAATGAACTGGTTCAACTGCTTCTACCCATGAATTATTTTCATCAAATTTTAATATACGAGGATTAGGTGTTTTATCTTCATTATTAAGTTTACCTCTGCCAGCCATATTTGATTGTCCAATTAATAAATATAAGTCAAAATAAACTTTTTCTTTACTCATTTTATCCATTCTCCTTTTAACATCTCGTGTGTCTTGTTCTACACAGATTGAATTTACTTGTTTATACGCAGACTACATGAAAGTATTTAGTATTTAGAAATAATTATAGCATATATGAGCAAAATCATAGAATATTTTGACATGAATATCTAAAGAAAGTTGAAGAATTTAGAGTAATAATTAGTTATAATTGGTTTGATATATAATTAAAACCCTATGACAAGAGGAGGACAAAAATGAATTCTATAAATAATTTTGATATACATAACATAGCAAATAATGAAAACCATTTTGCCAGTTGGACAAAGTTTGAACTAACCCTTAATAATGGAGTTGTTAAGAGAATTATTAAATTACCCTCTCCCACTGGTAATTTTCTAACAACATTTTATCAGCCGGTGGTAGGTGAGTTCAAGTACTTTGAGCCCCAAAATACCGATTTCCAGTTTGAAGTTAATGGTTTAACCTATTCAGGTCAAAGTGATTGGTCTTTGATTGAAATTAAAGCCATCACAGATACACTTGATGGAGATGGATCCTCCGTTACTCTACTGAGCCTCGACAAAAAAATCGAAGTTATTTTAAAATTCCTTCTATACCCTAATTTGCCAGTAATCCGCAAAAACCTAGTAATAAAAAACCTTGCTAATGAGGAGATTTACCTTGAATCAATAGATGTTGAAAAATTTAACATCTCCCATTACTTCGCAACAACTTTCAGTTGGATTTATAGTGATTACGGACGTAGGAAATCAATAGGACCTTACGACGGAAATATGCAGGATGCTCTGGTAATTGTGCATAACATGGACTGGGAATCAGGTATTGTAATTGGCAACGAAGCTTCTGGAGTAATGAAGCACACCTCAGTATTTTGGGATGCACCCGAAATAATCACAGGTCTTACCCATAAAAATGCAACTTTTCCTTTTCGCACATGGATTAAAACTAACGAATCCTTTGAAACACCACAAGTTTTCACAATGGTTTATAATAACCATAAGAAAGTGGAAGAAGTGCTCAATACGTCAGTTCCAGATTTTGTTAGAAAACACATGGGCATAAGACTTTCACGACTTCAAGAAAAGCCAACTTTCGTTTACAATACTTGGGTGCCTTTTGGAAAAGATATTAATGAAAAACTGATTATGGATCTTGCTAAAGCTGCTTCTGATGCCGGCATGAAGGAATTTGTAATAGATGATGGTTGGCAGGACAGCTATGGTGATTGGGGTATAGATAAAACTAAATTCCCAAATGGCTTAAAACCTGTTTTTGATTATATAAAATCACTAGGTATGAAGCCTGGTTTGTGGGTAAGTATAGGCACTGCTGCACCTGACAGCAAAGTTTATAATCAGCATCCAGAATGGTTTGTAGAAGATATAAATGGAAAACCTATTTCACTTATAATTGACGAATCTGACAAATATACGGCATGTTTCTGTACTGGTTGGTATGGCCATATAAAAGCTGTACTCAAAAGGCTAATTGTGGAGTATGGTCTAGAATATTTAAAACTTGATTTTTCTGTGGTGAGCAGCCCTTACCGTTTTGATAATACAGAGTCTGGTTGTTATTCAAATAGTCATGAGGGACATAAGGATCATTCTGAATCTCTATTTTCAAATTATGAACCTATGTGGACATTATTTGATGAACTTCACGTTTTAAATTCTGAGCTTTTTATTGATTGCACTTTCGAGACCATGGGTGGATTACAGTTAATTGATTATGCTATGTTAAAACACGCAGAAGGTAATTGGCTTTCAAATTTCGATGGAACTATCAGTGAAAAAACTGATCTTAGAGTTCGTAATATGGCCTGGTGGAGATCGCCAGCAATGCCAGCAACTGCACTAGTTATTGGTAATCCCCAAATGCAAGATAAAGGCTGGGAAATGCATATTAAATCCTTGGCTGGCGCTTTACCAATCATGCTTGGAGATCCACGAAAGTTAACACCGGAAGATCTTAAAATATATCGTAATTATGCAGACTGGCTTCAATTGATGGAGAAAAAATACGATATCATGAGCTATAGACAAGATCTATCTGGATTTAGCGAACCCATGGAAGGAAGTTGGGACGGATTTCAAAGAATAAATACGGATAGTAAAAATGGTGGGATAATTGGTATATTTAGGCATGGAGCAAACGAAATGGAACGAACTGTTTTCATAAACTACCTAAGTGGCTTAGAAATCTATGAAGTAAAAGCAATTAACGGAAATCTTATAGCAAGCTTAACAGGTTATGAACTTAAAACAAAGGGTTTTGAACTAACACTAAAAGATTTTTATTCTGGGGAACTCTTCGAGATTGCTGAAAAAACAACTTAATTATTAAGAGGATGTGAAAAACTAATTTCTAAGTTTTTCACATCCTCTTATGTATTATATTTTATACTATTTTTCAAGCGTTATGAATCCACGAGGCTCGATTATCTGCCCCTCGAACGTATATGGCGTATCACCGAAGTTTACAACAGCGCGTTTTCCAGAAGAAAACTGGGTTTCTTGTATCGTGCGTTCTGCATTTACGAAGCGATGAGACATAAGCTCATCATAACAGATTTGCTGTAGCCAAGTACAAATTTTCTTGTAACTCTCCACAAATGTAACGCTAAAGCTTTCCCATCTTTCTTGATCGATGGACCACAGAGGAGCCGTTCCATAAAGTATATTAAATAAGTCCTTCTTCCACCAAATTTCAGGGCAATGGTGGTTGCAATCCTCCCAACGCCATGAAGTCACAACTGCATCATGGTAAACTAGTTCATATAAGGGTACCCTAGTATATTCATTTATAGAATATTTAAGATAGGTATCAGGTGCGGTTCTCACTCCTAGCATGTAGGATGGCCTTTCATTGTTGCTCCAATCACCACTATTATAAATCGTACCCTTTTTCTCCACGTCTGATCCAAACCAAGTACGCTGAAGCGTCATCATACCATGGGCAAACACACCATGTGATCCAACAAAGTCAGATCCAAATTCTCCTCCTAAAAATATGTTATATTTATCCTCTATGAGCTCGTAATTCTTAATAATAGCCTCCGCATATTGTTTACGTGTAAGTCTATGTTCAGGATTGTAACATTCATAAAGACCATTAGCTTGATATACATCCAGAAAATAGGTTTCATGGGGGTATATTTTGAGTTCCTTTTCGACACGCTTGATAATTTCTGGCCTAACTGCCTCAGGGCACACGTATGTTCCAAATGTATTAGAATACCTAGAACCATCTTCCTTGAGCGATGTAATCTTATCGAACAATTCAGGATAAACATTTCTTTTTAGTGGAATATCAGTGATTTCCGCGTTGCCTGCATATGAATCTGGGTGAATATCTGTAAATAGCTCATAAGCTCCAGTTGCATAACCTATCTCTTTTAGCCGGCTGTCGTAATCCACTTCTGGATATGGTAAGTGGTTGGCATCCCAAAGAATTAACGCTTTATCTATTCCGGCTTTCTTAATTTTTTTTGCAAAACTTACCTCACGTGCTTTGTCCCATACATAAATGTGAACGGCACCCAAAATCTTTTCAATGGCAGGAAAACGTTTCTGTTTTTCCTTTAGTTTAACAACTTTGTTCTTTGCCCAAATATACTCTTTGTACCTTTTACATTGTGCAATGTAGCCGCCTTTATCGAAAAAGACATACCGCACCTTCCGTTCATAACTGAATTTACCCATTGAACTAAGCCAAACTGGAGAAAAAGTAATCAACCCATTTTCGCGTTTGAGCTCGATGGCAGCATCAAACGGAGTTTCAAAAATAGCCATGTAGCCAGTTTCAATAGCAGAATCTGTTACACCAATCCACGCCATTGCCGCACCGCCACCACAGAAGAATAAGGGATGCTGCTCTAAAGGGTAAAATGTATCGTCTACAGGTAGTAGAAGCCCCTCACTGTCTGTTTGCAACAGATAATGATCTTTGCTAGGCGTCCTAAATGCCGCTGGAAAGCTTATCTCATTAAAAGAAACATTTGAATCTGATGTGACACAAAAAATCAATTCCGATTTTTCAGTAAGTTCAACAGTTGCACACATTGCAAACGAACCATTCAACTCTAATTTCAAGATATTCCCACTCTGTGAGACTTTATGAACGGTCAACCCATTTAATGGCATCTGTTCCCATATTTTATTAACACGTTTATCTTTAACACTTATAGTATTGCTTTTACCGTCAAATTTAACCTCCAGATTTCTATCTGATAATAACCATATGTTAGGTATGCAATCACATGATTCATTGTTATTTACAACTTGCAGCGTTTCTTCTTTGTTATTCATAATTAAATTTACCTTCTTTCTTTATATTTTTTAATTTTATATATAATATCTTTTTTAAATTATGCCATATATAATTACATTTATGTTTATAGCCTCTGAGTATATTAAATCCTTATTCTACATTACAATATTAGTCTACTAATTATCACAGTAATATACTATAATAAAACTATCAATAAATATAACAAATCTATTATATTAAGGTGGTGATACAATGGAACCAGTTTTTGAATGCAATAAAAATAAGACCGGCGGTTTTGAACATCCTTTTTATGTAACCACCGTAAATACGGAACGTGAAGGCTATGAGGCACCTCCGCACTGGCATTATCACTTAGAACTTTTATATTTTACATCTGGTACTGCTAAAGTATTTGTTGGAAATACATGCTTTAAAGTTATTAGTGGAGACCTTGTTTTAATTAACCCTTGTGAGGTTCATTCATTAAAAATACAAGCTGGCGTTCCCTCAAAACACTTTATAATAGGTTTTGACACCGCACTACTAAATGCTGTTTCAAATTTAGACTTTGAAATAAAATATCTACTACCACATGCTACTAATATAAATCCAACCTACAGAGTTATAAAAATTGATCATTCTTATAATATTAATTCATTACTAGAAGAGCTCAAACTTGAATATATAAATAAGAACATAGGCTTTGAATTAGCTATTACTTCTAATATATATAAACTTATGACTTGGATATTAAGATACTTAAAAAATAATGATTTAGTTTTAATAACAGATTCTTCATTATCAAAAAATAATATATTGAAGTTAATGAAAGTCCTAAATTATATTGATAATCATTTTAACGAGAATATAACTGCCGCTTCGGCAGCTGATATGTGCTTTCTAAGTTATAGTCATTTTGCAAAGCTTTTTAAAGATGTTATGCATACAACATTCATTCAATATCTTAATTATTTTAGGGTACATAAAGCTGAAAGTCTTCTTCTCGACTTTGAAACAAGTGTTACAGAGATAGCTCTTAAGACGGGTTTTAATGATGCTAGCTATTTTATTAAACAATTCAAATACTATAAAGGGGTATCTCCAAAACAATATCAATGCTTATTAATAAAATCAAAAGAATAATACAACCTTAAAATTAAGAACCAAGCAAAAGTGAATAATAACGTTTGCTTGGTTCTAATAATTTAATTACCTAATACTCAAGTGGAAAGGATATAACTCACATCCTTATTTCACCTAACTTATTATAAACATTTCTAATTCCTTTTTAGAAACAAAATTATAACATCATTTGCGGCAATACTACACACATGTGATTTCTGCATTATAAAATTTTCATCTTTTGAAACAACGTTTTCTCCGTAAACTATACTTTCAACCTCCCACCCATCCTTAAGCAGTATAGAAGTGTTAATACATTTAGGAGAATAATTTATCATTATCGCTAGTTTTGTGCTCTCATCAAAAGAGTGCTCTGTTATTCCAACATAAGGATTATCCTTTTGTATTACTCTATTTTTTCTCACCTCTTCTGAAATTATGCTGTAAATTTTATAATAAGGTTGTAAATCAGCATTAAATAATACTCCTGGCTTGTGGATTACATTCATTTCAATTGGAAGTGTCATGAAGAATACTTTTCCTTTTCCGTATGTTGTAGTTGTTAATGCTGGATTCCCATTATTTTCACAACCAATTACCTGTGCACGTGAAATGTTAAGATCCAACTTAACTTTCGAACTAAAGTTCAAACTTATTTCTTCATAAATTCCGTTAATGTTTGCTTTAAACACAACATTTGCGTCACCGTTTCTGGTCGATCTTGTATTTACTTTAATTCCTGTCACTTCTTCAAAATCTGCCACATAACCGTCATCTATTGATATGTAGAGTGATGCTCCTTGTGAAACTTTATTCAATATTTCTGTCCATTTATGCTTTCTAATTCCCTTAACTCCTTTAATAGACGGAATTATATAAAGCAATGAATCCTTGAGTTGCTGATCCTCATGCTGAAATTCAATGTCAAAACCTGCTTGTTTGGACAATATGAAAGAACTGTATGCTACTGCCCAATGATCCTGATCGCTATTTGTAATGCAAACAGCCTCAACATCTCTTGAAGGCAGTTTTTCAAATGGCATATCATCAATCATTTTTTTAACTTTACCCATTTCTTTAATTACAGGCTTAGCTTCTCCATTCTCGCGAAGAAGCCCTAGTTCTCTCTCGCAAGACATCCAGTCATAAGGCGCATGTGTTAAATGATTTTGATCATGTGCACACCACCATAGAAATCCGTGGCAATCATGTGCCCACAGCGATATCATGCTTGTTCTTGCAAATTCTCCAGCTATCTCATCGCTACATATCATTGGTCCCATAGTACCTGTTTCCTCAGCAAAACAGTTCTTTTTACCAATATTTGAGTAAAACAATGTTTCTGCTGTAGCATGAAGAAGTGGTCTTATTGTATTAACAGGATCGTAATCCGAATATGGTGTCCAAAATGGATAAGGATGAGTTGTAAGAATATCCGTGAGTTCTCCTTGGTCCTGTATTCTCCAGTTTCCTGTAGGTGTAAGACTGTGCATTCCCGATACTAGAGGTCTTGTATTATCCTCAGATTTTATAGCACTAGAGATGGCTGCAGTCCAAACCCAGGCTTCTTCTCTATTATCTACTACTGCCATGACGTTACACTCATTTCCTAAATCCCAAGCAACTATAACTTCGCTATCTTTAAATGTTTTTACAAAATATTTTACAAATCGTACTTACCACATTATTGCCATTTTATCAGTTATTATATTCTTACCCTTTAACGCTTGAGGAACAAAAAGTCTTCCACTCATCCATCCAGTTATAAGTCCAATTATAATCTTAAATTTATATTTCTTTGCTATCTCTATAAACTCTCTAAATCTATTAATAGCTACAATAGAAACCCCCGCTTGCCCTGCCTCTGTATCTGGTAGAAGTTCTTCTCCAAACCTGTATTCAACCTCTTGACCTTCACTAGTGTATAACATTTCTATTGGCTGGAAATCAGGCCAAAGTGGGAATATCCTAAGTACTTCTAATCCTTCCTCAAAAAGTCTTTTTAAATCATTATCTACAACCTCAGGTTTCCAATCAGACCACATAGCTGTGCCTGCATGAGACGCCCAATAATTACATCCTGTAAAAAACTTTCCTGAGTCTTCTATTAATTTATTTTTTTCCATTCTAATAAAACCTCCATTTGTTAATTTATATTACTATACAATTTTACAAATTATCATATAAATATACTATGTTAAAACTATCAATAAATATAACAAATCTATTATATCTGTTAACGCTTTGCTGCTAACTAGATATGTAGAAAGCAAGAATAGAAATTATAAAACTAAAATATAACCATTTAACGACATTTCAGAAGGAAAGTCTCCCACTTCTATAAGTGGGAGTTACATGCCCTAACAAATACAAAACTTTTCGGAGGAAGTATAAATCTCCTTCTGAAGTCGTCAATGCATCTTCTATGAAGATGTTTCAGCTCCGCAGGAGATGATTTAATATAACTTAACAAAGAACCAGGCAATGGAAATATATCCTTGCCTGGTTCTTTAAATAATAACTTAATATTCTAAATTTTCTTAGTCTCCCCTGCCTTTATCTCAATAACCTCATCATTTACACTAATCCATAATGAAATGGAAGATGGATTGTAAATAATGTTATTTTCTACTGAGACCTTAAGATTTTTTAAATCTTTTATATAGTCAATAATTTCTATATTTGTAGCATACCATATATCACTTCTATTACTAATTAATTTGGAAAATTCGTCTATCAATTCCCAGTTCTCTTCAACATCAAATTCATAACTGTGCCCCCAAACATAAAATTACGTTATACTTAACGGTACAGGTGAGTTTGTAGCTCATGGTAATGAAGGAATCAAGTCAGTAACTTTAGCAAATGGCATAATGCTTTCTTCATTCACTGGGAAAATAGTTAACGTTCCATTTAATGGAGACGAATATGAAAACAAGCTCAAAGAACTTATAAAAACTTCATAATTCGTAAAAGTAGTAAATGATAATGTAAAGGCAGATATGTCTAAGTCATTTTCATCTTAATAATATTAATTTTAAAAAAACTAGGAGTGAATAATTATGATTATATTAAAAGCAGCTATCGTTGGATGTGGAGCTATTTATACTAATCATGCAGAGGCACTTACAAACAATGATAATATTGAACTTGTTTGTGTATGTGATATAAACGAAGAAAAAGCTGCAAAGGCTGCAGATAAATACAAATGCAAATATTATACCGATTATAATCAAATGTTAAAAACTGAAAAACTTGATGTAGTGCACATTTGTACTCCACATTATCTTCATGCCTCTATGTCTATTGCTGCTATGCGATCAGGTAACCACGGTCTTACTGAAAAACCTATGGCCATTTCAATTTCTGATGCCAAAGCAATGATTGAGGTGTCAAAGGAAACTGGCAAAAGACTAGGCGTATGTTTTCAAAACAGATTTAATGCAACTTCTGTTAGGATAAAAGAAGCAATTGAATCTGGAGAGGTTGGCAAAGTTATTAGAGCAAAAGGATTTGTTACATGGCATAGAGAAGCCCCCTATTATACTGATTCCGGTTGGAGAGGTTCATGGAAAACTGAAGGTGGTTGGGTTTTAATAAATCAAAGCATTCATACCCTTGATCTTCTACAATGGTTTTTAGGAGATATTCATTATATAAAAGGTTCAGTTGATACGAGACTTCTTCAAGATGTCATTGAAGTTGAAGATACTGCTGAGGCAACAATAAAATTTAGTAATGGGGCGTCAGCCATATTCTATGCTACAAATTGTTATTCCACAGATTCACCTGTGGAATTAGAAATAATTTGTGAAAAGGCAGTATTAAGGCTTACAGAGGATTTAACCATTAAATATAAAAATGGTGAAACCGAGTATACTACCGATGCAGATAATAAAGCTATCGGTTAAAAAGCATACTGGGGATGAGGTCACAAGTTATTAATAAATGATTTTTACAATAATTTAATAGATTGCACTAAATTTAGCATAGATGGAGAGCAAGGAATTACTGCAATTCAAATGATACGTGTGATCTATGCATCCCAGGAAAAGAAACAATATGTAAAGTTAAGTTCTCTAATTTATCTTCGCTTCTAGTAGCATCTACATAACATTAAAGACTATATATCTAAAGCTCGCGACCTGCTTCGAGCTAATCTTAATATTAAATATAAATAATTAAAAAATAAAATATTTTGACATGAATATCAAAAGAAAGTTGAGGAACTAAACACAGTAAATAGTTATAATTAATATGATTAAAAGCTTATAACTATATGGGGAGGATTATTTAATGGAAACAACACTAAGTTTTATAGCAGCGATTTTAACAACAATTTCTTTTGTACCTCAGGCATTAAAAGTAATTAAAACAAAAAACACAAAAGGTATATCTTTTGGAATGTACTTAATGTTAACAGTTGGTGTATTTTTGTGGAGTATATATGGGATTATGACTAAGCAAACTGCAATTGTTTTTGCGAATGTGGTCACACTTGTACTAGCTCTTATTATTTTAAAATATACTTATGAAGATATAAAAAAACAACAAAAACTAGAATCTCTGGCAAAACCTGTAGTAGATTCTATATAAATTTTTTTATATAACATAATAAAATTAGTAGGCAGCAAAAGGTACTACTTTGATAAGGTAATTAAAGTAGTACCTTTTTGCTGTATTTCATTATTAATCATATACTGAACTATCCCTTATATACTCTAAAATAGCAATAAAGCATCCATGCATGTACATGTGCACAGAAAGGTTGAAACGCCCCTTGTGTCCATGGATGGTACAAACCTTCACGTTCGCTAAGTGTAGATTCCAAACTATCTGCAAACGTCCAATGACCAACCCAGTAATCCGGATATTGCTCCGCATAATTGTGGAATGTCAATTTCTTCAATAGCTTGATGGCTTCTCGCCGATCAAATGAAGCAATTCCTACGATCAAAGGTCCTTGGTGTGCAAACCAAATTCCTCCGTCTTCACCTTGACCACCCTTACTCCATATTGGAATTTCCCTGGTTCTTGCACCAATTTTCTCCATATCAAGTAGTCTTTTCTTGATTTCCATATAAAGTTTTTGCTTGCGTTCAATAGGAAAATCTTCCATTTGCAGCAAATAAGGTTGTGCCTCTAGGCATAAGTTATCCATTCCAAACTTTAAATCCGGTTCGTCATGTTCTCCAATATAACAACGTGGTGCAAAAGTTCTGCCCTCCATGTCTCGCATAAATGCAGAAAATAGCTCGTCATGATAATAATTCAATTCACCGATAAAACATTCTGCAATTTCTTGGTTTTGTTCATCTACCACTGCATATTGCTTTAATTCCTTTATAAGTGTAGGAATTACTGAAAGTGCCATTGTTGTGTTGAGATGGGATTCTGCAAAATGTTTGTAAATATTGGGTGAATAGGGATGGAAAAAGCTATCACTCCAATCTGAATTTAACATTTTCACTAAACCGTGATGCCCCACTCCTACAACATCTCTTAAATAGATAAAATGTTGCATAAGAAACTTTAAAACGGTGTTTATTCTGGCATGTTCCATAGGATAATAAGTTACGGTTTCATTTAAGAATTTATAATCGTGAGTAACCCTTAGATATTCGCCAACAGCCATAAACATATAAATTTGCGGATCACTTTCCATGTAGATGTCAGGATCACTATATCCATAACCTATATTTTGACGCCTAATTTGTCCATCACTTGAACTATGCTTCATAGCATACCTAATACATGATTTTGCAAGTTGCGGGTTGCTATAAACTAGTGGAAGCAAGTGCTGTAAGTGATCTCTATTAGATGCATTTTGGCCAAGATGATACGCATAAACAGATCCTTGAGGGATAAAAGTTTCCTTGAAATATTGACTATAATTGGCCATCGCTTCAAGTGTGTACGCATTCCAAATCATTTCACAGCGAAGAATAAGGTCTTGCTCTTCCCCTAATGGTGGAAGTACTTTACGCCATAAGTGAGCATATGCTCCAGTACTCACAGCAATTTTTGCATTCTCTAGCATATCTTGAACTTGTGAGTCTATCTCATTGTTTTCCTTATCAAAAGTAATTCCAATTATTAACTGTATTGTCTTTTGCTCACCAGCATTAAGAACTGTCTCGAATTCTGCTCGCAAGAGATCACCAAGGCCATTTTGACTAGTTTCCACCCTAGAATTGTATGCGTCTGATGGCACAGCTTTTATAAAAAGTGTTGGTGGATATATATCATGGGTAAACGACTCCTCTGGATTCTCTGGCAGTACAAGCAATTTAGTTGGATGACAAGAGATATCAGCCTTCACTATACTTTGATCTGATTGAACACTTAACTTATTACGATATTTCACCCTTTGCTCAGTATCGCCTACAACCTGCCCTTGATCGTTCATCATCATGTAGTTTGCAAGCAATTGTTCACTATATTGAACTTTTATTGGACTTACTGAGTCATTTTGAAGTGTAACATTTACTAAAAAGGACGGATTACCACTATTAATTTTTATAGAAGGCTTAACTGATATAACCTTGGTTATTTTTAATTGCTGCGGACACTCAAATTCATAGCTAGCATAACCAATACCAAAACATTGCTTTGTGTTGATGGTATCATGAGAATTTCCAGAAGCCAAATTATATTTGCCAATTTGTTTATTGGTATCCTCGCTGATTATTCGAATACCAGAGTGATTCCATCCTAGATTTTTCCCACCATGATTTAATCTGGCCCATCCACGTTCACCGGTAATAAATTCATATTGGCCGCTAGCATGAGCGAATAGAGTCATTCTATAATTTCCTAAAATAAAGCATGGATCGCTTGCCAACTTTGAATCATTGCCTACTTTATCTTTAGCGAAAAAAGGAAATCCTCCTGTATATTCGTATTTCGGTAATTCATTGAGATCCCACGTCCAATTTCCCATTTGTTTCATGTTTGTCACAACCTTTCATCCACCAATTTGAACATTTAAATTTAATTTTTCTCCCATTATTTTGTATTCTTTAAGTTCATCTTTTTTCATACTTGTCATATGCGTAAGCTTATAATCCCTTCCAAGTTGTTCATACTTTTCAATCCCCAAAGTATGATAGGGTAGTAAATGAACATTTTTGATGCCATATTCACACGCTTTCTCAAACATTTTATAAAGTGTGTCATTGTCATTATTAAAACCTGGAATTACAGGTATACGCAATATAATTTTTTCAGCATTAACACTTGCTATATATTTTAAATTTTGTAAAATGAGTTTAATATCGCCACCAGTATATTTATGGAATTTATCTTCATCAATATGCTTAAAGTCAAACAAAAATAAATCTAAAAATGGTTCTGCCTCTTTAATTTTATCAATAGACGTCTGACCACAAGTTTCTACTGCTGTGTGTAATCCTTGAGCCTTACTTTTTTTTAAAAGCTCTAAAAATATGTCAAACTGTACAAATGGTTCACCACCAGAAATTGTAATTCCACCACCTGAATTCTCATAATAGTCTTTATCCCTTAATACAACCTCCATTATCTCGTTAGCATTCATTGTTTTACCAGAAAACTGAATTGCATGTTGAAGGCAGCTTTTTTCACACTGTCTGCAATGAGTGCATTTATCACGATGAAATTTTGGTGAGTCATTTTCAAAAGTAATGGCAGAATTTTTACATACACTGCCGCAGTCGCCACATTTTACACATTTATTTTTATAATACATTAAATGCTCCCCAATTGCTTGAGATTCTGGATTAGCACACCATAGACAATGAAGTGGGCAGCCTTGTAAAAACACGAGTGTACGTATTCCAGGTCCATCATGAATTGCAAATCTTTCAATTTCCATTACCCAGGCTCTTAATTCTGCTTTCATTTGTACCCCCCTTGCCTACTTAAAATTGGATGTTCCTTTTTTAAAATAAACTATCATTATTTTAAGTGCATTTTTCTTCATCATAGTATACTCTGCTCAATAATTCTTCTTGTACATTTGGTGTAAGATTAACAAAGACTGCCGAAAACCCACTTACCCTTACAATTAAATTCCCGTATTTTTCAGGATGTACAACTGCATCTTCAAGAACTTTTTTATCTACTACTGTAACCATTAAATGACATCCACCACGTTTAAAATAGGTTTTAAATAATGCTTTAATCAGTGGCCTATTCTCATTAAACATACTTGGTGAAAATTTAATGTTTTGTACAGAACCGGCATGATATTTTGCATCAAATTTTGCAAGTGAATTAAGCAAAGCAGTGGGACCACTCTTGTCAGCTCCTCCCTGTGGATTATTAGCGGGATTCATATACATAGTACTAAGTCTTCCATCTGGAGATGTTGACGTTCTATTTCCCCACTCAGTATTCATCTGATTATTACTAATAACTATTAGGAAATACTGCATTCCTGCTTTGATTCCTCGCTCTCTTACACCTTTTGCAACAAATTCATATAAACTATTTGCCATATTGTCCGCAGTATCTAAATCATTACCATATTTATCACAGTCTAGGCAGTCTCTACGAACATATTCATAACCTTCAAAATTTGCAAGTACAGCACGATTAAGTTCTTCTAATGTATATTTCTTGCAATCAAAAACTAAATGTTTAATAGCAACTAATGAATCCGATGTGTTAATATTTCCATAAGTTTCGTTAGTCCCACCAAGATATCGTACTCCGCCATCTAAAAGCGCTTTCCCTCTTTCAATACAATCATCCATTAAAACACTGTTAAATAAGAATGAAACGTGTTCATTCATTATTTCATAAGAACGATGTTGTGCATATACCGATAAATCTAAATAATAATCTAAAAAGTCTTTATAACCCTTATAAAACTCTTCAAAATTTTGAAAACTTGAAAGAGGCTTCATATCAATTCCACCAGACTTATCTCTTCCATCCATTGGGTCAATGCCTTCATTCATAAATATATTAAATATTTTCAGTAGATTAATGCATACATTAGGTGTACCTGTACTTTGTCCTTGGATTACAAACTCTGTACAT
Source organism: Clostridium lacusfryxellense (assembly GCF_018861735.1). Lineage (GTDB taxonomy): Bacteria > Bacillota > Clostridia > Clostridiales > Clostridiaceae > Clostridium_AD > Clostridium_AD lacusfryxellense. Next base: position 25,586 of record NZ_JAHLEB010000036.1, read on the forward strand.
CCAAATGGCACATATTGCTCAGCAGCTTTTTCATCAATGCGCATGCCACACGCAACTGCTGGAACATTAACATCATCATTGTATAATGTTGGATACGTTGCTCCGCCGCCAAGTGCATCCAATGCCTCATCCCAAATCTCGTCTAATGTGTCACTATCAAATCTCAAAGTAAATTGTGGCTCCACATATCTGCAATTTTTGGCTACTTTCATTGCAATATGCAAAAATTTATCTGCCTCTTTTGGATGTTTTCTTCCTTTTCCACCAACTATAATTCTTCCGTTAACAGTTGTTCTTCTGTTTTCTATCATCGTCCATAGTGAGTGCAAATAATCGTACGCCTCTTGCTCAGTAATTCTTCCGCTTTCAATATCAGAAACCATGTATGGTCCTAGATAGTCATCCAATCTTCCATAATTAATAACACCTGAGAGTAGTGCAAACAGCCAAATAAGTTGCAACGCTTCATGGAATGTCTCTGGCTTATCTGATTTAATTTTTTCAAGTCCATCACAGATCGTTCCTAATTCCTTTTTTCGCTTTTCATTATCACACTTTTCCATCTGCTCCTGTGCATTTGCTCTTAAATATTCTGCACTATTTACGAAAATGTCTAGACATCCTAATGCTCCAGTATAAAAATCATTAGTTGAATCTGTTTCCATTTTTTTATTTATAGCATCCCTAAGTCCTCCAATTCCTTTTTGGAGAAGTTTTGGATAATCAAGCATCATTCCTGACAAACGCGCTGTAGCAATTAAAGGATAATCACAGTCAATAAACCTACCAATTGTACTATCTGTTAAAACTTCTTTGCAATAGATAGTCTTTAAATCATGTTCTAACCAATAGTCATAAAGTTTATCTACTCTCTTCTTATCAACATCATTACTTAATTTTTTTTGGAAGTCACGCAGTTTATTAAATACACAGAAATGTCCAACGCCTCCTAGGGATGTAACAGTACCAAAACCAATAGGTAAAAAATCTATTCTTCCTGCTATTTTATCTTGCGTCTCAATACTACGAAACAATTTAGGATATAATACTTTTATACATTCAACCTCTTGAACTTCTTTGGGCTTACCTAAATAGGCTTTATGTGTATGTGTATAAGTTTCCATAATAGAAAGCTGCTCAGACAATGATTTTTCACAAGGCAATTTGACGCTTACTTCAACATTTTGTACACCATCAACATTAAATTTCACCATTTGCAATTCCTCCTAATTTACTAACTTCTTCTAAGACTTTCTAATCTCTTCTAATACTTACTTATCTTTAATTTATTCTAATGCTTGCTTTTTTCTGCCTCGCGCCAGTCTGACTGATAGCCTGACATTAAATCAACAAATCTCTTAGCTATTAAGTGTGGCCTTGTAATTGCACTTCCTACAACTACTGAATGCGCTCCTAAATATAGGCATTTGATAGCATCTTCAGGTGAGTAGATATGCCCTTCCATAATCATGTATACATCATCCTTAAAATCTCTACACATTCTGGCAAACTCTCTTAAATCAGGATTTTCAATATGTTTTGTCTCTTCTGTATAACCGTACAATGTAGGTCCTACAATATCTGCTCCCATTTCAACTGCACGTTTCGCTTCTTCATAATTAGAAACGTCTGCAAATATAATTGCTTCTGGAATTTCCTTCTTTACGATTGGTAATAGCTCATATGCTGGTCTTCCCTCATGGGTAATCTGACTTGTACAATCTAAAGCAATAATCGTAGCTCCTGCTTCCCATACCGCTTTTGCTGCTTCTAAAGTAGGTGTAATGAAAACATCTGTATCATCATGCCAAATCTTCCATAATCCAATGATTGGTAAATTAACTTGAGCCTTAATTGCTTTAATCTGCTCTGGTGAATTTGCTCTAATTCCTACTGCTGATGCCCACTCCGCAGCTCGTGCCATCTTAACAACCATTTCCTCTGAATAAATTGGGTCATCATGTTGCACCTGACAAGACACTATTAGTCCGTCTTTAAACTTCTCTACTATTGCTTTGTTTTTCTCATCTTTTAAATTCATTTTTCATTCTCCTTTTTTACATTTATTTTATTTGTTTATTTTTTAGCGCATTTGCGCGTATTTCTCAAGTAAGGCTGCCCCAATAATACCTGCATCATTCTCTAATGCTGACTTTACAACCGGTGGAACTCCTATTTCAGCTGCTGCAAAAGTGTTCTCAGCAACTTTTGCACTTAACGGTTCAAATAACGCTTTCCCTGCCCCTGCTACTCCTCCACCTAATATTATAACTTCAGAACGAAATATTGTTATAAACGTAGAAATCCCAGCAGCTAAATAATCAATATATTGCCTAACTACTTCTTGGGCTAGTTCATCACCCATATTATTTGCATCAAAAATCATTTTTGCATTAATCTGTTCTACATCACCGCTGCACATATCATACAGTAATGATTTTTTGCTTATTTCAAGTTTTCTTTTTGCTTGATTTATAAGGGCCGTAGCAGAACAATAAGATTCTAAACAACCTCTCTGTCCACAGGTACACAATTCGCCATTATACACTAGTTTTGTATGTCCTAGTTCCGCGCCCATTAAATCAGAGCCTGCATAGATTCTTTTATTTTGAATAATACCACCACCTACTCCTGTTCCTAGCGTAAGCATAACTGCATTATCATACTCTCTTGCTATACCTGCAAGCGTTTCTCCAAGTGCTGCACAATTGGCATCATTTTCAATATACGTAGGTAAATCTATATACTTTTTTAAATAACTATATATAGGTATATTCTTCCATCCTAAATTGTTCGCATGAACTAATAAATGAGTTTTAGGATTTACATAACTAGGCATTCCTATTCCCCAAGAAGTAAATTGATCCAAAGGAACGTTAGCAATGCATGCTACTTTTTTTGATAAATGCGCCATATCACTGACAATTTCATCAATGGAACGTCCTGCGTTTGTAGGAATGCTATCTTTAGCAATTATGTTGAAATTCTCATCTACTACGCCTGCTGCAATATTGGTACCCCCAAGATCTACCCCCAGATAATATTTCATATATTCCTCTCCTTTTGACATGTAAACTATTCTCATTCATGTGATCTATTCTAATTACTTTGTTGTATTTATATTTCCATTATAACACCAGTAATTACACATTTCATTACTTCAAATTGTTAAGAAGTTTATTCATCTTGCTTTTTTTTTATACCTATTGTATATTTATAATAGACTTTCATTTTATACATCATACATTTTTAAAGTCATATTACATTGACACATAAAAGGGGGTATTTGTTATGATATGTAGAGAAAAGGGCGTTTTACCTAACTCAGAATATTTCTTTTTTGATCCTTCTCAAAAGTTTAAAAATTATTATTATTATGTTTTGAATTGTGGTCATTTTTATTGTAATAATAATTACAGTATAAAGCGAGATGGAAATAATGTTCCTCTATTTTTATATATTATTGATGGAGAATTCCACCTTGAATATGAAGGAAATCATTACCTAGCAACTAAAGGAGATATTATTTTAATTGATGGTCAAAAGCCTCATTACTACTATTCTGGAGATTATTGTGACTTTATATATATTCATTATTCCGGTAACTTTTCTTGTAAGCTTATAAGCCATCTGATAGATCAAAACAATGGTCCACTTTTTAAATTGCAAAACCATCAAGAAATATATAAACTTGCAAATGATATTATTGCAAAACTCTACTATAACCAACCAGTCACTGATGTAAATCTTTCTTGCGCCATATATAATTGTTTATGCTACATACAAGATTCCAATGATGTTCTTTCCACTAGTTCTTCTCCCTCAAACAATATCATAACAAATAGCATTTACTTTATCAGAATTAACATAGGACAAGACTTAAATCTACACACGCTTGCCAAACAAGCCAATCTAAGTCTCTATTATTATGCACATTTATTTAAAAAAGAAACTGGCATGTCTTGTATGGAGTACATTGCCAAATGCAAAATAAATCTAGCAAAAACTATGTTAAAAACTACTCAGCAAACTATTAGTGAAATTGCTGATTCTCTTGGATATAGTTCCAGCTCAAGTTTTATTAATGCTTTCTCCTCAAGAATTGGAATTTCACCACTTAAATTTAGAAATAGAAATATTTACTAATTTCCTTACCAGCTACAATTAAAATAATAATTAAAAAGCGGGTGCAAATTTATTTGCCCCGCTTTTAAATTACTATTTGATTTACTCCTTGTGATTTCCAATTAGTTAAGCCGTTAACCCCATAGCCATCTGTGACATTGCTCTGAGCCACTCCAGTGCGAAGTCCATCTTCGCTATAAATCTCTAATTTAATACATTGGTTAAATCAGCTATATATACTCTTCTAGTATCATCTGCATAACCATTGAAAGCAATATATCTAAAGCTCTTGTCCCATGCTGGGTGGGCATCTACTCTTAAACTAAACTCATATGGTTGCTGCGTTTTAATCCTAATTAAACATTCATCCTTTCCACTTTTCATGTCTATTAACCTAATGGGGATTGTTCCATCTCCAAACGCAACTTCATCTTCTATATATGCATCGGTTAAAATAAACCTTTCACTTATATGCACTGTTGGATGTCCTGAACCTATTACATCCTCAAGGATTTTATGTAATCCTGTACCATAGTCATTGGGTGTTCACCCTCAAAATATAAGTAAATTTATTTAAGCTGTTCATACCGGTTAGAAAATCAAATGATATTTAAAAAGCGGGTGCAAATTAATTTGCCCTGCTTAAAATTATTATTTAATTTACCCCTTCTGATTTCCAATTAGTTGAGCCATTAACCCCATAGCCATCTGTGATATTACCCTATACTCACCTCTTTGTAGTTCTTCTCCACCTTTATTGCTCTGAGCCACACCGGTGAGAAGTCCATCTGGAGTCAAGCATTTCTGCAATGCAATAAGCGCCATGTTCGTGCAAATTGAAAATCTATCCGGAAGTATGTTATTTTTTATGCCAAGGGCAATAGCTGCAGCAATTCCAGCTGAACAAGAATTATCTGCCATTTTTGACACATCATCAACAAAGCAGCACCATAATCCATCCTTTTGTTGGAATGTCAATGCCTGGTCTGCTACTCGCTCAAACTCCCTCTTTAGTTCATTAACATCATAACTGCCATCTAGTTCAATAATTGTACGCACCAGCCCTAACATATACCATGCATACGCTCTTCCCCAATTAGTAAAGGTATGAGTATTATCTGAAAAAGTTCTTAGATGAATCTTGTCACCATCCGCAAGTTTCTCTTTTCCAATCATAAGCTGCCTTATTGCAAGCTTAGCTAAGTCATCTCTATTACGCTGCTTTGCTAAAACTGCAAGCGGATACGCCACAGTATATGATCCCTCAGCGGATAGCATATCTCCGTCTTGTATTGAACCTTCCTTGTTTATATGTGAACACCAATATTCTATAGCAACATCTAAAGATGGATGTCGTGGAAAAACTTTTGCAATAACTGCAAAAGGAAGACAAGTCTCAATACCATTTATCATGCCATCTACTACTTCACTTCGTGGATTTTCATATTTAAGAATGCCAGTTTTATCAAAAAACAAACTAAGATGATTTTTTATTGTATCATATGCTCTTTCCTTTAGTGCCAAGCTGCCCAAATCCATTAATCCGTCTAGAACACATCCTTCCATCCACCCAAACGGTTGAACAGAAGCTAAAGAGCACATACGGCTATAGAACTCTTGTAATTTATCAGTTTCTTTAGCTATGAGTATATGAGGTGAAAATAACTTATCAGCGGATGTATTACTACTTGAAAATATCCAGAGAGGATTACTCCCCTTTATCATCCTCAGACCAATACCTTCTTTCAATGCTTTTACAGCATGTTCTGCTTTAAGTTCTATTTCAAAAACTTCAAAAACATGTGCATATTTAATATCAAATTCACCTATTATTTCTCCCGAATCAATAAGGAATACTTCTATTAACTTTTCCTCTCTTACATCTAATGCTATAGTAATTCTAAGCCTAACCGCCTCATTAATAAGTAATTTAGGCGTCCATGAAAACTTCAAAGCACAATTTAAACTTGACTCGACTACAGGAACTGCTGTCCATCCAAAAGGAATACGTTTTAATTCTGGTACTTGTAGATTGGGAATATCTTTTACTTTAGCAATAAAATATTGCAACTTATCATTATTTAGCTTTATATCAATATTGCTTCTCATTTCTACCTCCTAAAATACACTTAATTGTTTTACATGTTATTTAATACCTGTATAGCCATACCTCGTCAATATGAACAAAATCCTCTGGACCACCCTCTGCATTAAATCCGATTGTACACTGCCCATTTGTTATTATGATATCAGACACATTCAATTGAAACCATTTTTTATCACAATCTACATGATTGGTGTTTAAGGATGCAACCACAGGTATATTACATCTTATTGCTTGTCCACCAAAATCCTTTACTTCCATGTAAAATATTCCATCATTACCGATACGTTTTACTCTTGCATGTAACCCATACCTACCATTAGTTACGTTACTTGCTACCTGATAAGTATAAACATGAAATGGTGTGTCCAATGACTGCTTCATACAAAACTTTCCGTCACTTATAGGGTTCATTGGATCGCGAAGAGGTCCATTTCCAACAATAAACCTATAGTGTAAATCATCATATATACCCTTAAAGCTATCTTCTGCTACAAAAGACGCATTAAGCTCTCCTATGCTCTCCCATCCTTTAGGTGCTACTTTCGTCTCCTTACCATCTTCTTCAAAGCTACCATTTGCAAGTACATTTATACCTATTGGAAAACCTGGTATATGTTGCGGTATTACTTCTTCCACGTACGATCTTGCATCTTTCTGATTTTCAGAAAGATTTGCACCAGCTTCGTATGCTCCCAAACAAGGTGGATTATGTCTTTCATTTTTCTCTATATCCTTACATATTCCTGTGATATTCTCACCTTTTCCAATACATAAAGATTCTTCGTTTAATTTATAGCCTTCTACAGCTCCGCCCATTTCACCATTAATAAAACCAGCCTCACCAACAAAACTATTTTTATGAACCCCTTCTTTAGGTATTCCATTTACCCATAAGTTATTTTCAAAAGCTATACTAACATCATCCATGCCAATTGATGTAATTCCTTTGAAAATATTATTTTTGCATTCATTTCCTACAGGGGTAACTGGGAGATTAGTTGCGACTTCAAAAATTTCACCACGTATACCAAAGGTATCCACAGTGTTATTGAAAATTTTAACTTTTTCATAGGTGTTTTTGTAATCTGTATTAACAAAATCATACCATTGCATGAATCCTGACCCTACTCCAGAAATTACATTATTATAAATTTGAATATTTTCATTATGTGCTATAGGCGCATTATCACTCCAGCAACCAAAATACTCACATCCCATACCAATTCCTGACATCCTCCTTCCACGCTCTTTTCTGCTACGAGTTTCATCAGTACAAACAATATAATTATTTCTTATGATAATATTCATTGTGCTATCAAGGTATACTCCTACTGAAAGAACATCCTTTATAATGTTGTCTTCTACAAGTATCCCATCACCAAAAATAGGATCAATCCCCTCGCCCCAGCACTCATGTATGTAATTACCTCTAAACACGTTATTATAAGCATATGAACCTACTACAGCAGGCGCTATTGGTGGCTTAAAATAAGTATTAAGAATTTGTGGATGACTTCCTATATCGAAGCAATCTTTCCAAGCTTTAGCAATTAAATATACTTCATTGTTCTCAATTAAACAATTATCTGAACGTACACTAATACCAAATTGTGCAATATCATGAACTTTACAATTTTTAATAGTAATTCCAAAACAATTAATCATAATGATGCCTGATGCAGGGGAATTACAAAACTCTAATCCATCAAATATGACATGACGAGTCCCGGGTGTAATATTTATAACAAATTCTTTTGGATGAATATCAGTTACTTTTGAAAAATCAAAAATAGGAGTTTTTTCACTATAAGCCTTAAACGTAATTGGATTTTCCTCTGTTCCAATACAACTAATGTTCATGGGCGAATTAACCTCATATGTTCCGCCAAATACATTTACATTATCACCAGGCTTTACCATCATAGAAGCTTTCAAAATAGTAGCAAAAGCACTAGACTTTGAAATACCGGAGTTATCATCACTACCAGAAGTTGAAACGTAATAATTTAACAATTTTATTCCTCCTTGTTGTTAACAGACTTCTTGTTTAACTTACAATGTTTAGAGTGTTTACAGCCTTTGCACTTTGGTACTTCTCTTGTCTTTGCTAGTACTATAACATTTATGCTTGCTGTATCCGCACTTGTTTTATCTAATGTCTTTGTTACTGTAAAGACCATCGCTATTGTTGTATTCTTTTTGGGTAATGTTATTTTCCCATCTAGAGATATAACTGCTGGTAATGAAGTTGCTGATTTTATCTCTATAGCATAACCTTCTGGAACTGTTGGTAGTGTTAATGTTGTTGCATTCTTTACTGGTGCCACTACACTTGTTATTCCTGCCACTACAGTTGCAAGTGTTACTCTTCCACCATTAAATGTATCAATAGCACTATTTAATGTAGTTACTGCTTCATTTATATTTACTTGAGTTTTAGTTCCTACTCTATTATTTATTCCTTGCGCTGTTTCAATTTTATCTTTCAATATATCTTTTGATCCAACTACATATTCTATATTGCTCGCCCCATCATGTAATGATTGAGCAGCAGATATTGCAGCAATCAAAGCCGATTTATTAAGTACTACCTTACTAGCTAAAAGTGTAGTTTTTGCTTCATTTAAATTATTAACTGCTATGGTTATAGCTTCTGGTGTAATAGGTGTTAAATCACAAGCCAGTTGTGCAATAGCTATTGCAGCACTCATTGATATCTTTGAACCAATTTTAACTTGTCCCTCTATTGTGCCTTCTGTAAATGCATTCATTGTTGCTTTAGCATCAATTATCGCTGACACTAATTCTATCTTTGTCACTTGGCTATTTATAAAGATTATTTTTGCTACGTTCAAAGCTAACACTGCATCATTAATTTCTGCTTGTGTTTTTGTTAGTGCATTAGCTGATATTGCAGAAGCAGTTGTGATTGCTGATTGCAATATAGCTTTTGTTCCAACTACATAGTTTGTAGCTTCGGTTCCCTCAACTGCAGCAGTATATAATGTTTGTACTGATGCTATTGCTGAATCTATTGCTGCAGTTACACTACTTGTAGACGCAACAAGTGTATCACTAGTTGTTGTGTTTCCTGAAATATCTTTTGCTACTACTCTAAAGCTATAACTGGTACTCGGAAGAAGGTTTGAAACAAGAAAATCATCATTAAAATAAACAGGCTTTGTACTAATTTTTGTAGCACCATTAAATACATCATAATTCACTGACAATCCACTATTATCCGTAGATGCATTCCATTTTAAAACAATGCTATTTGTAGTAGAAGACTTTTTAGCTAAACTTGCTGGCTTTGAAGGTAGTGTGGCATCAGCAACAGTTGTTACCGTAAGCACATCACTAGTTGTTTTATTCCCTGCTTCATCTTCTGCTACAACAGTAATGTTATAGGTTGTACCAGGATTTAATCGTTTTAACGGACAAGTAGTTGTACTTGTACCATACTGAGAATAATTTCCTTGATACACTGTATACTTCACTTTACCGCTATCATCAGTAGATGGTGTCCATGTTAAAGTAATAGTGTTTAAAGTTATTGATGATGCTGCTACATTTTTTGGTTTTGTTGGTGCTGTAGTATCAGCGGATACTGTAACTGGCATTTTATTGTTAGGATGTGCTTCCACATCGTTAAAGTTCGGCATATTTCCAGTAAGTGTCATCATACCAAGCACCAACAAACTATCTTGGTAATAATCCCCTGGCGAATCAGTAGTTATTTCAATGTCTTTTAAATAATCATACATTTTATTAAGTGATTCTTGATTTGATGCATCCACCATAGCCGCTGGAGCCATCATGCCAACCATATTTCTAGGACTCGCATACGTAGCTTTAGCTGTTCCGTCTAAATTAAAGCTAGCGGGAGTTTGTGAGTACTCTCCACCCTTTTGTGTATTTATATAATTTGTAAACCATTTTACCTGTTGATCAGGCAGGTCATGTGCTAATGCATTGTTAGAAGTTCCATTCCATAAGTAGTCCATGGTAATCCTCCAAGGCACTCTACATGAATCAAAACCGTAGTGGTAATCATTAGGAAGCTTAGTAGTAGCATTAACAGATACTGGGCTGTAATCATGTTTGAATTTAAATGGTAATGCTCCACTAGGATTTAACTTACTAAAATAATCAAACAAACCATATGCCGCCTTAGTAGATTGAATCCATTGTGTGTCACCAGTAGCCTTATAGAATTCACTAAAAGCTGCTGGCATTTGATATGAAGACATTGTAAAAGACCAATTTTGTACGTTAACAAGTTGTGATCTTGCCATAGTATATTGAGGTTTATTTACAGAATTTTTCATTAGATTATCTATTATAGTTTTTGCTTCTGCTAAATAATTAATTGCACCATTACTTCCCCATTGCTTGTCTGCCATTAACAATGCTAAAGCGGCATCTTCGTCTCCATCTGGAGCCAAATATGGGTTTACACCATTATTATCCTTGTCAATATTCCATTCCATTAAACCAATACCTGGAATTAAATGACTCTTATAATATTTAAGAATTCTGTCAAAATCATTATGAGCATCATTAGTTGAATTTGCCATATAAACAGATATTAACAAACCATATCCTGTTCCTTCGGAACAAGTTCCATTAGAATAGCTATCTCCAGCTAATACTCGAAGCTCTCCTGGTGCACAACCCTCTGCTGTTATATAAAGCTTCTTCCATCTAGTATACATTTTTAACATATCACTATTCATTTTATCTTGACTATCACTTTTGGGCATAATACCATTGGCATATTTAGTATTATGTGGAAAAGGATATTGTTCTACCGTTGTAGTAATTTCAGCAGCACGAACAGTTGAACTCATTGGAATTGAAATGCAGTTAACCGCAGCTAAAGTTATAGCCAACACTACATTAGCTATACGTGTAGCTTTTTTCTTTTTGATATTATGGAACATTTTATCTCCCCCGTTAATTTTATTTTTTAACATATATAGGGCAAACATCTTTCTCTTAATTTTACTTTAGTGACAGTTAGACTGTCTATAGCACTCTTTTGCCCGATAAACTAGCTGAAGTAAAGCTTTACAAGGTTTATATCCTCTATGGCAAAAAATTCATATTACAACAAATATTTAATTATCGTCAAATTAGTAATATATCATGCTATTATCTACATTATTAAAAAAAGAATGGTACACACAAAAATTTGTGAACCATCATAACTCTAGTAACCTTTAACACTACCCATTACAAGTCCCTTTGTAAAATGTTTCTGTAGAAATGGATATGGAAACCATTTTGCATCACCCAAAAATAAAATCGGATTAAATACTAGAGATTTAATAACATCATTTATTATTCCCGTGGAAGGTGAAAAAGTATCAATAACAATACCACCTACGATAACCCATGATAAAAAACGGGGTTGTTCCGAAACCTTCGTTTCAACAACCCCGTATTTTGCCATCTCAATTCATTTAGTATCATTTATCTTCTAAGATTTTCTAAACTTATAACTTGAGTTTTACTCCTTAAGACCGAAAGCGTATAGACAGCCAAAAGCATAGCAAGCGGGAGCCATGGTCCCATCTACAGTCCACTCAGTAAGGCTTGGTAGGTCAATTTCAAAATAGGATTCTACATCTGGCCAATCCTCAAAGTTGGAGGGATAAACAACATCCTCCTTAGGAATGAATGGGAACCGCTTATCACCTCTTCTCATTCGACAGGGTCCACACACTGTAATCCCTTCATGCACCTTTTGGCCAGTTACCCTAGCTTCTATGTGGAGAGTGTGTGTCGTGTAGTTTGAACCCACCCCTGTGGTATAAACCATATTCATTGGGTTTGCCCCCAGACAGAAAAGTGTTGAATCAAGTACCGATTCAAGATATTTCTTATCTTTAGTCAGGTAGTAAGCCCTCATACAGGAAATTGTATTTGGAGCAGAATAAAATGGATTCCAATTACCTTGTGGCATCATTGGATCTAGAGCTCCTAATGAGAAGGCATTCCCTTTTTGATATTCCATAGTCTTACTTGCATCCTCTAAAATAATCCTCAGGCATCTGCTACTAATTAATGACTCCTTACTATTTTCATCTAACACCATATATACAAAAGCGGCGTCCTCCAACTCATCTCCAAAAGTATCTACAAATAGCTTGTGCCATTTTGCTTCACCAGTCATACGATACATTTCGATGGCAGCAAGATTACGTTCTTTATTTATATTCTTCATTGCTTCTTGCGTATATTTCCCTTCACTGTATAAAGGATTTGATACGAATTCCTTTTCAGCCCATTCCAAAGCTTTCAGTGAACTAATCCTATATTCATCTGATAGCTGCATGTCATAGCTTTTTAAAATGTATGCAGCACGTGCTGCCACACCGCTATAGATATAACTTGACCAACAGTCAGGTGCATAGATGTAAGCTTTCAAAGATTCCTGCCAACTAGTTTCCCCTGCAACAGGATGTTCTTGAACTTCAATTCCACCTCTAATTCCACCTTCTTTTGTTTGAGCCCTTTTGTAAAAGTCTATATTCCAAAATGCCTCATACAGAATATCTGGAAGAGGCTTAACGCTTTCAGGAATATTAAAGTTTAATCCCTGAAAAGCAGATTCGCAAATAGTCATCAATTCAAGATGTTGTCTTGTAGCCGCTAGGTGTTGTACTCTCCTGTCCCAATCAGCCGCATCAAAATATCCACCCCAAATACCTTCCACTACCTCATCAGTAACTCCTTCAAGCAATTCATGGAAATTATTTTTTGCTATTCCAAAGGCATTAATACCGTTTCCAGAAACCTCAAGTGTAGTAGTAGATTGATTTACAATCAGACCATCATCGGGGTGATAGGAGCGTTTCCTAAAGAAATCAGTATATGGTTTTTCAAGTCCAATGCCACTTCGTTGATGATAGAATCCCCTCATGGACTTTATAAAGAGATTCTTCCACACATTTTCTCCGATTTCAAAAGGATAACTTACTCCTATACCATTTATATGAATGACATACTCACCCTCTTGCTGGAAATCCGAAAAATCCAAAATATATACATCCGTCAGGTTATGATTCCTTATTTCGCTCTGGTATTCGAGCCTGTCCGCTGGCCAATTCATAGTGATTTTCCCTTTGTAAGCAGCCTTTCGTGTTATTTTGTCAATTAATTCAAATTCGCAACAGTCGTCATATGAAAGCTTTCCGCCATCTGCGATCCAGGTGGAGAGATATGCCTTCTTTGGGCGATTTTCTTTGAGAAAACCTACCTGATTAACATGAATAGCATTACTTCTACACAAATATTCGTCAAACACAAATTTGATAGGATTGATATTTGCATCAAAGAGAATATCATAACCTTTTCCATGTTCAAGATTGGAATCAAGTTCAAGATAAATACTGTGCTCATAAGAGAACGACCACGGGCTATTGCCATCTCGGTCTAATGGTCTCTTCTTGCGCCAGATATGCTTTACACATATGGTCTTATCGTCAGTTTTGATATGATAGCAACTCTTATCAGTGACCTTATCCATATCCAATGGTTGCCCCTCAGCATCCCCAAACATAAAGATTTTAGGATCTTGCATATCAATGATTCCAATCTCTTCATCCTCAGAATATAACGCTATTTTATTTTTAAAAACCTTAATGACTTCTCCATTATTAGCATAATAACGTTCTCTTGAACCATCTTTGGTGATAAATATATTATTATAATCAACGACCAGTGCTCCTATTCTTTCTTTACCTCTGTTGATCTCTTTTTCTCTAACAGCATATGGACTAAAAGACTTCATCTTGATTACGTCGCCTTCCAAAGGAATGTAATCGACCTGCCTCATGCCTGTGATTTCAAATTCACATATTTTTATCTCCAGAATATTTTTAGAAACCGCACCAATAAAAGATACCCACGGCTTTTTTTCGCCAGTTAGTTTGGTATTGCTCACCACTTTAAGCACATCCTTATATAATATTTTATTTGTTTTTATAACCCTTTAACCTTTAACACTACCCATTACAAGCCCCTTTGTAAAATGCTTCTGTAGAAATGGATAAACACATAATATAGGAAATACTGCTACAAATATTTGTGCTGCTTTCTGTGTTCTGTTAGATACAGCCTTTAATGACGCAACTTGCTCTGAAGTTATTAAAGAGAGATCAACAGTCATAATTTTCGTCTGTAAATAGCTCTGCAATGGATAATGATCAGCTGTATTCATGTAAATAAGCCCATCAAACCAACTATTCCAATGTCCTACCATACAAAACAATAAAATAGTTGCTAAACATGGTTTTGATAATGGCAAGATTATATCCCATAGAACTTTAAGATGATCTGCTCCATCTATAAATGCAGCTTCACTTATTTCCTTTGGTAACCCTTTAAAAAAGTTCATAAGTAGTATTATATTAAACACTGGAACAGCATTCGGAATTACCAATGCCCAAATAGTATCTACCATATGTAGTTTACTAATAAGCATATATGTAGGTATTAGTCCTCCACTGAAAAGCATTGTTACAATAAGCATCCATCTGTAAAATGCTTTACCTTTAAATTCATTGTCATTCAATGACATTGGATAGGCAACCAAAATAGTAATAAGCATTTGTAGTGATGCACCAATTATTAGTCTTTTAACAGAAACCATAAATGCTAAACCAAATGCTGAATTACTAATTATATATTTATAAGAGTCTAAGGTAAATTCTTTAGGCCAAAGCTTTACCTCTCCGGCACTAACTGCATTTGCAGAGCTAAAAGATACTGCTAACACATTAAGAAGTGGGAAAAGACAAATAAATGCTAAAAATATAATAAATGTGTAGTTAAATGTTTGAAATATTTTTCTAGATAAAGAATTATCTATCACAACTTTTCACCTTCTCTTTTATAGATTTATCACACTCATTTTTAAAAAACACTATAACCTGCATATTTATCAGCTAATTTATATGATATTGTTATCAAAATAATTGAAACTAAAGATTTAAATAATCCTACAGCTGTTGAAACTCCATATTGAAAATCAACTAACCCTACTCTATAAACAAGAGTATCAATTATATCGCCTGAACTATACACCGCTGGATTATATAACAAAAATATTTGTTCAAACCCTGCGTTAAGAACATTGCCAATACTTAATACGCTCATAAGCACAACTATTGGCATTATTCCAGGAAGAGTAACATGAATTGTTTGCTTAAGTCTCCCAGCTCCATCTATCATTGCAGATTCATATAGAGAGTGATCTATACCTGTTAACGCAGCAAGGTATATTATCGCTCCAAAGCCAAAACCTTTCCATACATCTGTTATAACCATAGTATATGGGAACCATTTAGCATCTCCCAAGAAGAAAATCGGATCAAACCCTAGCGATTTAATAATATCATTTATAATTCCCGTTGAAGGTGAAAAAGTATCAATAACAATACCTCCTACGATTACCCAAGATAAAAAATGGGGCAAGAATACCAAAGTCTGAACACTTTTTTTTGTTATCTTGCTACCAATTTCATTTAGCAAAAGAGAGAAACCTAATGAAAACACTAATCCAGCTACTATTTTCATAACCGCAATAAATAATGTATTTCTTATTACTGAATAAATTTCTGGCATATTCATCATGTACTTAAAATTATCAAACCAAATCCACTCTGATCCAAATATCCCTGTTCTTGGATAGTATTTTTCAAAAGCTATCAATACTCCTGCCATGGGAATATAATGAAATATTATAAGCAATATAACCGCCGGCAACATCATTAAATGTAAATATAGTTGGTTTCTGAACTTAACTTTTGTCATTTTTTTAGGTTTAATTACCATCTTATCTATAGAAATTACTTTGTCCATAGCTATCCTCCCCGCTTATATAACTCAGTTGAAGAGAATTTACTCTCCAACTGTAGTTCCTAAATTTAAGTTATAGATTTACTTACTTGTATTCCACTCATTTACCTCTTTAGTCATTTGATCTCCGCCTAGCTTTTTCCAGTCTTTTACGAATTTATCAAAAGAATCAACAGATTGACCAAGTATAATTTTTGTAATCATCTCTGTTTGCATTTTATTTAGAGATGAACCTTTAGCCGTCATTGTTTCAGTTGAAAGGCCATAAAAACCATTTTGAAGTTCTAATTTATTCTTTTTAGTATTCTCATATATAGAGAGTGATCCCTCAGGTTTAAAACTATAGGCAAGAGCATTAGCCTTTTTGTCTGTTGGATTATCTAATGCCTTTTTAACGTCATCATATTTTATTTTTTCACCAACAGTGAGTTTTGATGTATCCTTTGATTTAAAAGCTTCTTGTACATTTTCAAATATATTTAAATCATTATCTCCATTATTTACCTTTACTAATGCATATCCTTTAAAGTCAATAGTTTTATCAATCTCTTTCCCATCTTTATCCTTCATTTTAACCGTATCCTGATTGTACATTTTGTAATCTGCATCGCTTTTCCCATAACATTTTTCAGTATATAAATTAGCCATTTTAATTATAGCTTCAGGATACTTAAAGTCTTTTGTTACAACTTGAGTGCCTTTTCCTACGCTGTAAGGATATTTAACAGGTTGCCCGTCTACTGAAGGTAATGGAACTGAAACCCAATCTGCATCAATAGTTTTATCCATATTTATTGGCCAAGTAGATAAATAATATGCGCCTCCAGCCATACCAGCCTTTCCAGAATTTATATATTCTGGTCCACTAGCACCGTAATCCATCGTGATAAATTCTTTTGGAATGTAATTTTTTTTGTAGTATTCTTGTGCCTTAGCTAATGCCTTCTTCATTTCTGGTTGAATTCCACCCCAAACTAGCTTACCTGAAGAATCTTTCACCCATGAACCTGCATATGCATGATTTCCTAGAAAAACGTTATCAATTCCAAGCGTCTGAAATAAGTCCTTTTGAACTACCATAGCAGTTGTATCATTTTTACCATTTTTGTCTGGATCTTTATTTGTAAAAGCATCCATAACAGTTTCCATCTCAGCATAAGTCTTAGGTGCTGAGAGGCCTACATTTTTTAACCAGTCGCTTCTTAACCATAATAATGGTGCATTTTGATATACATTAGCACCACCAGTTGGAAGCGCAAATAGTTTGCCCTTAGTTTTAGATGAATTTAGTGCTATCCCACCATTTTTTTCTAATATCTCCTTAGTCATAGGTGATGCATACTTGCTATATACATCATTTAGATCTGTATATAAATCCTGAACTATAATTTGATCAATAGTATTACCCGATGCGTTGTAAATATCTGGCATAGTATTTGAGGCTATTGCAACACTCATTTTTGCTGGAAATTGGTCTAGAGTTGCTGTCCATGCAGTCTTTAACGTAATTCCCAATTTATCCTTGTATAGCCTTGTCCATACATTGTCTTCTAATGATTGACCTGCTGGGTAAATTTTCCCACTATCAACCATGTATGCAACATTTATTGTTATTCCAGGTTCATATTTACCAGTTGGGTCAATTTTCTGGTTAGTTTGTGATTTAGATGAAGTTTCACCTGTCTTATTTTTATTACAACCTGTGAAAGAAGATACCATTACTGCAGTTAGTAATACACTTGTAATTAGTTTTATTTTCGATTTTTTCACAAAAGCTCCCCCTCATATTTTTCTTAAATTTTGATACATAACAATTTAAAGTCATCCTTTTCTTGTTTGTAATTATAAACGTTACCATTTAAGTATTAACTTTATTATAAAGGCCTCTTAATGTCTTAATTATATATCCTCCTAACCAGTTGTTCTATATTCTTCTTTTTACTTTGTTAACAACTCTTTACCTTTTGTAAAGGTTACCATTATTAGTGGTAGCTATTAGTTATTAAAAATAGAATCTCTATACTCCTGAGGAGTTATCCCCGTTGCTTTCTTGAAAAACCTAGTAAAAGATTGTGGTGATTCATATCCTACGCTGTTACCAATGTCATGTATTTTTCTATTATAATCACAAAGATACTTCTTAGCTTTATCCACCCTTACTTCAATAATGTATTCTGTGATATTACTACCTTTTATTTGTTTGAATAATCTGGAGAGGTAAGATGGATTGAAATATGACCTTTCTGCAAGACTAACCAATGAAAGATCTTCATCTATATGTTCATTAATAAAGTCTATAATCCTAATTATTGCATCATCAGCCCTATGCACCTGTTCATCCTCATGAAAAATGAATATAACATCAACTACATTTTCTATATACTTAGCAGCTTCCGGCCATGAGCAATGACTATCTGAGTTTGTCAATTTCCAAAGCTCAATTGAATGCTCTAACGCCTTTGTTAAATTAAGTCTATTTATATAGGAAAGTAACACCAATGTAACCGAATAGTATATCTCTAATGCAATACTATCTTTTGTTATTACCTCTGCACTTAAATACTTCATTAATCCCGATAGAATATTATGTGCTTCTTCCTTGTCACCACGTTCCAATGCAGAATCAAGTATTTTGAGCCTCTTTAAACCTAATCTAACTTTTCTAATGTCACTTTTGTTTTTAATTATAAAATACTCCTCTGAACTCTCTGACTTTATAATTGCCTCAGGCAGCATCGTTGCTCTGGTATTGAGAAGAATTTTCATCTCATCAAATTTTGGCGCTAAATCATTCCAATTAACACTTTTACTACTAACTGCAAACGAAATAGACATTTTTATTGTTTCTCTACATGATGCTTGTATAGATTCTAATGTTTCTTTTAAGAACAACAAACTCTTTTTCCACAGATCTTCCTCATTATCAGAGTTACAGATATTTACTGGTTGCAGAATAAAGCATAAATAACACCCCTCATACACAATATTTACACCCTTTAAAAACTTTGAAACAAGCTCCTCTACTATAAGTTTTGCAGTCATATAATTCTCCATCCTTTTTGTAGTAGTTATTCCTTTTGATAGGTCATCGAAGCATCCCAGCAAAATAGTAACAGGTTTCTCTTCATTTAATGGGATCTTAAGTTCTGAAAACCTCAGTTTAGTCAAATTAATATCTTCGATTTCTCCCTGTAAGAGTCTATATATATATTCTTTCACAAGCAATGGACCTGCTATTTCTATCTGCATCTTTGCCTTCTTAACTAATTCTTCTTTTATTAAGTTTTTCTCAATATCAGAAATTGACTTTTCAACTGCTTTAATAATTTCTTCGTCTTCCTCAGTTTTCAAGAGATAGCTCACACCCTCGTACTTAATTGCAGTATAAACATAGTCAAATTCATTGTACCCAGTAAGGAAAATCACTCTACATTCTGGCCAGCTATATCTAACTTTCTCCAATAACTTAAGTCCATTCATTCCAGGCATTCTTATATCCGACAATACTATGTCCATTCTTGTTTCATTCATAATTTCCAATGCCTCTGGCGCGGAATATGCCTTAAAAACTTCAAGATCTAAATGGTCTAAATCTCTAAAAAGTTCTACAAGCCAATTCACAATCTGTGGTTCATCATCAACAATTAATAATCTATACATCATCACTAACCCCTTTCGGTAAATCTATCCTTATAGCAACCTTTATACCTCCCATATCACTTTTCGATATGTTCACTCCACTTGCGCTGCTAAATTTAAGTTGTAACCTACGGTGAATATTTATTATTCCAGTAGTTTCAATTGCTACTTCACTCTCATACAAATCACTTTGGAGCTTCTTAAGCTTTTCTTCTTGTATACCACAACCATTATCCTCTATAGATACAATTAACACTTCTTCAAATTCACTAAATTTAACTGTCAGTAATCCATTTGATACCTTATCTTCTAACCCATATTCAAAAGCATTCTCAATAAAAGGCTGTAGTATAAGTCTAGGTACAAGGATTTCATTATACTTATCTGGTAGTTCATCAAACTGTACTGAAATTCTGTTACAAAATCTCATAACTTGGATATCCGTATAACTTTTTGCATGCTCTACCTCCTTAAGTAAAGGAACTTCATCGGAGGCACTTCGAGTTATAAATCGGAAGTATTTTCCTAGCTGACTACAAAACCTTATAGCGTTATACTGTTCTCCCCCTTTTACCATTCTTTGAAGAATAAAAAAGCTATTAAACAAAAAGTGTGGATTTATCTGAGCCTGAAGCTGTTTTAGTTGCGCATTCTGTGCTAATATCTTTTGCTTATAAACTTGATCAATAAGGGTTTGCAAATTATCAACCATTGCATTGTATCTACCATAAAGATACTTGAACTCATCACTAGAACTATGTTCAACTCTTACACTTAAATCACCATTTTCTACAGTTCTAAAAGCATTTACAAGCTTCTCCATTGGCTTTTTTATTAGCCTAAAGGTATACATGCAGTACAAAGCAATTAGTATCAGCGATGTAATTAATAGAATACTAGCCCACAATTTATACTTTATTAGGGGTTTGAATACCCTGTCCTGAGACATAAAAGCGATTAAACTCAAGTTTAATTTATCAGAATAACAATAGGTTACAAAATAGTTTCTTTTATGTAAAGTAATTGTATTCGTCGCAACGGTGCTTACATTATAATGAGATGTAACAAATTCTTTACACTTGTCCAAAATTTCTTTATTATCAGCACTTTGTATGGTAAATTTCTGATCAAGATCTAGAAGAAATGCTCCCTCATCGCTAAAACTATTAAACTGGCTAAGCGCATCCTTTATGGCTGTCTCATCTAGCTCTATCTCTATAGCGAAAAAAGGCTGTTTATTTAATACCTTTTCTGAAAATGCAGTATTAAGATATAATTTGTTATTTAAGTAAAAAAATTTAGTTTTACTGAATCTCGCTTTTTTAAAGGTTTCGTACCTATCTAAATCGATCTCCTCTTCACTAAAGTTTTCAGTATATGTCTTTCCAATAGAATAAACATGAGCTCTTACATGTTTTATGTATACACTGCTATTTTTTATAGCCTGAAGCCTTGGAAATACACCCTGCATATATCCGTACCTTTCATAGGGTTGAATTATTTCCCCTTTTATTACAAGGTCATTTAGGTTATTGTCTGTGAGAGCGTCAAATTGAAGGATTTTGATTCTCTCAATCTCCTTATTCAGGTTTTCTATATAATAAGATACCTGAGCTGATGAATTTTTTGCTATTTCCTCCTTTACAGTGTTAACAGCCCAATAATATATACTTATACCCAATATGAAAACTGGAATCATTATCAGCATAAAAGTTAAAACCAGTTTCGCAAATATT
The DNA here is from genome assembly GCF_018861735.1 of Clostridium lacusfryxellense. Classification (GTDB taxonomy): domain Bacteria; phylum Bacillota; class Clostridia; order Clostridiales; family Clostridiaceae; genus Clostridium_AD; species Clostridium_AD lacusfryxellense. The sequence continues at coordinate 47,060 of NZ_JAHLEB010000036.1, forward strand.
GAATTCTTAACATACACTAGTTTTTTTTTCATATTCTTGCCCCTCACATATTGTGGATAGTGTTAACACTATCTGTTATAATAAAAACTTCAAACTCTAAATTAGAATTTGAAGTTTTATATCTTTTATTTGAATCAAAGTTTAAACAAAAATTACTCTTCAAGCCACAAAATACTTGTAACTCCTCTTGGATAATACTTACTACCGGTAGGAAATCCTGAAACAATTTGATCGCTCCAGCACCAATAGCTTTGTTTATTATGAAGCAACCATTTTACATGTGCAGTATCTGCTACATCAGATTGGTCCTTTAAGTTTAATCCAAGTATTTTTCTAGATATAAACTGGCACAAATAGACTTTACTAAGCCATGTGTTATTACTTGTTGAAGATAACTTCCATCCACCATCTTCAGTTAAACATACTCCAGGAACTAAAATGTTACTAAGATGCTGCTTTAATGCCTTTATATAGTTACTATATCTTCCATCCTCATCAAGGGCATCCTTGCATCCTGAAAAATAAGGGAATACTAACCCTTCTATTGCAGGTATTATCCTAGAACTATTATCGCCTTCTAGTACTGCTGGTATATATCCTTCTGATGTCATATGACTAGCAAGTGTATCTGAACATCTTATAGATTGTCCTAATGCTTGCTGCGACAACTCAATCATATTTTGCTCCCTAAATATCTTTTCAAGTGCAACGTATGCAGCCCAGCATTTTCCTGCAAGATATATATTGTTTCGCGCTTGTCCTAGAGATGCATCTAAGCTATCGTAAGTAGTTATTTCTGATCCTCCCATTACCCGACTACTATCCAGCTTCATAATTCCGGTTCTCTTTTCAGATTCTGGATGATCTCTATTTATCATACTTTGGAAACAATCAACAAAAACATTTAATTTCTCTTTTAGCCATTTTTCATCTTTTGTAGCCTCTAAATAAACAGATGCACAACATATCCAATTAACTAACTGTTCTTGCGTCATGTGTGAAAAGCATCCATCTATTCCACATTTCTCATAAGCAGAGTGTCCTTTTCTGGCTAATGCATTTGCCCTTCCCATATCATGTGTAAAGCTTATGCCTCCTGGATATTCTTTTTCCTCACCTGGAAATCTTACACTATCATAATAGCTGTAGGAGTTAACGAACATATCAAGTTCATTTTTTACTGTCCACGGGTTCATCTTTATTTCATAAAAAAGTTGATCTACTGTTAAGTCAAAAGTATTCATCATTCTGTACTCGCCTTCGTTAACTATCCAAAAAGGTTTTCCCTCATGCTCTAATAATTCTGTACTTCCATAATAGCTTCTTATAGAGTGAATCATCATAAACTTTTGATTCTTTGATAGTTCTGAGGTATCTAACAAATCATTGGCACTAATGCATTTTTCAGTAATTTCATCAAAATTAGCAAGTGAATAATCTGCCACATCAATTATATCTTTAAAATACTTCGTGTAATAGTATTTAGTATTCATTCCAGTTGTTACTATTCCCTGGCGATAGAAACATACCGCGAATTTATAGGTACGTTTAACACCTGCTGCTACATCCATTATTAAAGCGCCGGTTGGTCCTAAAGCAAAATTCCAATTTTCTTCTACTTTTTCATTCAAGATTGATTCCATACTAAAACCCAATGCTGATTTTACGCCACAATCCTTAGATGCTATTGCATTCATCGTTCCTCGCCCTACACCTGCTATCTTACCTTCAGTAACATGATCTAACTGATACATTGATGTATAAATATCATTTGGTTCAAAGCCAAAAAAAGCTCTTCTAATTCTTTTACATTTTGTATTATCAACTGTTATTTCCACAAATACAGCTGGCACTATAGCTTTTTTAATTGAATCACTACTTGCATTTTCAGGATTTGGCACAGGGCAAGCAGGCGAGTAAATTGTGAAGGTTAGATCCCCTGCTTTCCAAGTATCATCACCCAAATTTAATTTTCTAGTTATCTCTTTATCCTCATATGGAACTATGACTGGTCTGCTTTCTAGCTTCTCATCTTTTTCTAAATCGTAAAGTTTTGACTCGTCATCGCCACCTTTAAAAAATGGTAACGCATTATAATAGCCTGGCTCTACATCTTCAAGCCCAATAAATATATTTTGATCTGCTGATTGCCTTAGTTCTAAGCCAACTCCGCCTTTAGCACCCTTAAATCCCAATGTAAAGCTAGCAAATGCTCCTATTGGTGAATGGTGTGCATTAAAAAAAGTGTTATCCATTTAATACCTGCCTCCTTGTTTGATAAAATACTTAGACTAAATTGCCCATAATAAAGTACAAAAACGTCGAACATGCCAATTCAACGTTTTTGTAATATTATAAAAATTTAAACTACACTAATATAATTATCTAAGTATTATTATTTAGCTACTGACATCTTCTTATTATAAGCATCTGATATTTCTTTGTTCCATTTTAAATAATCTGCATCAGTCTTTAATTTAGCAACATAAGCATCCCATGTTGTTATTGGCTCAGCCCCAAGCATTACCTTCATAAATGTCTCAACATATTTTTTGTTGTAATCTGCTCCAACTTTTGACTCAGTGTCCGAAGATAACCCAGTAATAGGACTTGATATACTAATTTTTGCTTTTTCATCTATAATTTTTTTGTTTCTTTCTAATTGTTCAGAAGTTGTACCTAATATACTTGCAGTTTGATATTTGTCATATTTTTGAGATATATTTGCCATAGTTGCAACAAGATCTGTCTTTGCCTGAGGCAAAGCAGTATATTTATCTCCTGTCTTATTAAAATGTACACCTTCTACACCGTGTTTAGCTAGTTCCCATCCCTCGTTACTTACACAGAAGTCATAAAACTCCATTATCTTCTTCATTTTATCCTCTTTAACAGTTTTAGGAATAACAAATCCTCCAAAAGAACCTTGATTCTTGGCTACATATTTACCATTATTAGCAGCTAAAGCTACTAAAGGAACAGTTTCCGCATTAGGAACAGTTTTCTTTATTGTTTCATCGTACACCGTTGTTTTTTGCATTGGATTAAAGTTTATACCAACTTTGCTTGCCATTATAAGTTCGCCTTCTTGCTCTGGTTTTAAAACAGCAATATCTTTATGAATTATTCCTTCAGAATATGCTTTTTTTAACCAAATAAGGGCATCTCTAGTACTAGTATCAGTCCACATATGAATAATTTTTCCATCTTTATCAAGTTTAAACCCAGCATCGCTAGCACCATTAAATATAGATACAACTTCTTTTAAAGAACCTAAATTACCATCACTTACATAACCAGCAAAGCCAACAGTATCTTTTTTACCATTTTTATCTGGATCGCCATTAGTAAATGCCTTCATTACTGTATACAGATCATCCATTGTTTCAGGTGACTTTAACCCAAGATTATCTAACCAATCTTTACGTATACTTATTTGTCCTGATGATTGACCATCAAGTGGTCGTGGTCTTGGCATCATGTAATTTTTACCATCAGGTAATTTTGTATTTTCCCAAATATTTTCTGGTAGTGCAGCCAAGTTTTTATAATCTTTATAGTACTTTCCTACTTCCCAGAACGCACCTTGGGCTGTCATACTTCTCCATTGAGCGTTATATGTTTCTAAATCCAAAGTCATATCTGGAATATCCCCAGATGCAAGAGTAACACTAAGTTTTTCATTGTAATTAGTACCTGGAACCCAAGTAATATCTAATTTAGTATTAGTCCTCTTTTCAAATTCCTTTACAATAACATTATCATTAGGAATAGGACCTACTTCCCAAAATACACTCATGATAGAAATTGGAGTTGCTTCCTCTTTTCCTCCGTCAACCACTTCTACTTTCTTGGTTCCACAGCCTGCCAAAAGTGATAATGTAATTGTTGTCATAACCATAATTGAAATTGTTCTTTTTAAAAATTTAGTATTTCTGTTCATTTTAGTAATCCCCCTTATTATTTTATTAATATCTATTTTAACGATTAAACCGATAAAAACTATTTTCATCTTTTATCCCTTAACGGACCCAAGCATTACTCCTTTTGTGAAGTGCTTTTGTAAGAACGGATAAACACACATTATTGGTACAGTAGCAATTATTATTGCTGCCATTTTTAATGATTGTGGATTTACAATCTGTGCTGCCGCATCTGGATTTCCAGCCCCTTGTGATGAAGTATCAACTAAAAGCACATTTAATACAATTTGCAGTGGCCATTTTTTAAAGTCATTAATATATAAAATAGCATTAAAAAATGTATTCCAGTAAGTCACTGCGAAGAACAGTCCAAAAGTAGCCATTGCAGGCAATGATAATGGTAATATTACTCTAGAAAAAACTTGA
>NZ_JAHLEB010000037.1 GCF_018861735.1 Clostridium lacusfryxellense
CAGCGATATCTATTAGGCAATGCATCATAAACAAAGCGCCTATCAAATGATAGACGCCTTACTTGAAATCTTTAATTATTTCCACTGTCTACTTGACGGGGGGCAGTTCATGGAGGGGATGTCCTTCTTTTGCAATAATGCATGTATTTAATTAGTATATATATTTTATACTGGCCTACGTTGTAATATGTTTATGTCTACTTCATGTCTACTTCATGTCTGCCTGTCATATCTTTTAACACTTCAATGCTTTCCTTAACCTCTTTTACATCTTTGGATACACTTTTAAGAGCTGTGCCTATTATTTCAAGTTGTATAGAAGTCTTTTTTACTTCGCTTTTTAAATCTGATACATCCTCTTTTAAACCAGATACATCTGTTTCAAGCCTGTTTTGTCCTTCTAATATTTTAACTAGCATAGATTTTAATTCATTATCCAATGATATCACCTCATTTATAAATTTATTATACCATATATTTATGCATTATATAGCTTACGCTGACAATTTAACATGTGGTAAAGCGGAAAGTTTTCCGGCGTATGCAAAGCATGATAGGCAATGATTTTATATCCTTTTTATTAACTATTTTAAGCCAAGTAATTTGCCTAATGCCTTATACTTTGTTTCTATTGCACCCTTTGGACAAAGTTCCTGACAGCAGAAGCATCTTATACATTTACTGTAATCCCATTGTGGAATTACTTTATTTCCTTTTTCTATAAAGGATATGACTTCAGGCTTTCGTGGGCAAACTTCATTACACCTCTTGCAACCAATACATTTATCTTCTATTACAACAGGATTGGGTGCAATCATTGAGGTTAAAAAATGATTTACAGAAGGGTTTATAAAATAGAAACTGCCGCCTTTTCTTGATAACTTAAAGTCTTTACATTTCATGGATTCTATTTTTTCTCCTAATACCTCTATATCTTCTGGTAGAACAGCTCCCCACTTTGCATCATATGCTTCTTTTAAAAAAGGAAGTTTTAGAACATCTTTATAACCAATTAACCTTACGGCAACTGAATCTACCGCAGTTAAACATTGTCCCATAATTATTGTATCCATCTTTTTAGGTGTTCCACTTTTAGGTCCATTTCCCTCCATTGCAATTATTCCATCAAGAATTGCAAAGCTAGTTTTAACTACGGAATTTACATCTAATAGCATTTTACTAAAATTATTAGCTTCTGGCATTCTTGTGTGCCATGAGGCCTTTTGAGCACCTGGAACGCAACCAAATTGATTTTTAACGGCTCCCGTATAATATGCCATAGCATGAGTCTTTAGCTTTGGAAGTGTAATCACAACATCAGCTTCATAAGGTGCTCTAGCTATATTCCATGATTTACATAATAGAGCATTTTCAAGAACTACATGAACATCATCTTTAAAATCATCAAATACAACCCCGTATCTGTTAGCAACTTCCATTAGCCCTGACTTTTCAGCTGCTTTTCTTGAATCTCCAAAACCAGGAGAGTCTCCAAATATAATATTGTCACTGTACTCTTTAACTATTCTAACAACAGCTTCAAAAACAGCGTAATGAGTTACAACCGGTGACCCTTTTTGCTCTACACTAAGAAAATTAGGTTTCAACAAGACTTTACTATTTTTAGGTATAAGTTTCCTTAGAAAAGTTTTCCCTCCAAGAAGTTCAAAACCCTCTCTTAGCGTTTTTTCTATTAGATCTACGTCATAATCTGTACATTTTAAAAGTGCAACCTGTTCCATAATAACTACTCCTTTATAATTTAATAAAAATATTATTTATTAATTGAATGTTGAAGATCTAACATCCTGCTTACATCGGTAATCAGTTGTTCATTTACCCAGCATATTAAAAATTTTCCTTTTTTCTGAGTGGTAATTAGTTCGGCGTTTACTAATTCTTTTATATGATGTGAAATTGTTGGTGCACCAATATTTAGACATGCGGAAATATCTGAAACCCAACATTGCCCGCCAGCTTCAAAACCTGCTTCGTGAGCCTGTGCAATTTTTAAATATAATTCTAATCTATTTTCATTGGAAAGAGCTTTAAATATTTTCGCCATTTTTCTTGTATCCATTTGTATCAACTCCATCTAATAGTATTAAGATTCGATAACCATCGAATTGATTGTAACTTATTGTAAAGTATATGTCAATTAATAGCTGAAAAGAACTATTTGTTTACATGAAAAGTTCAAATAAATAACTACATAAAAAGGGACAGCTAGCTGGCTGCCCCGTTTTGTGTAGCTAAATTAAATTTCCTTTTAATACTTCATCAAGAGTTTTTGATTCCTCAATATCACCTATAAGGGTAGCTGAGGATTTGTTGTCTCCTATTATTATTCCACCCACTAAAATATTTTGATTGAAAAATAACTTTTTATATATTTTGTTTTCATCATCTTTTATGCTAATAGCTTTAAATTTATCTTTGGATATTTCTCCTACAGATAATAACTCAAGGCCCATTGCATTAAAGGATATAGCTCCTAGTGCGTGTACATAGGCTTTAATATCTCCAGCAGCATTTGTACCTGCTATCTTACCCATGTCTACAGCAGCTGGCCAATTGCCATATACGGCACCTTCAAATTCTGCAATGTCGCCGCAAGCGTATATGTCTTTAATATTTGTTTCCATATTTTCATTGACTAGTATTCCACGGTTAGTTTCTATATTTGTTTTATCAGCTATGGTTATATTTGGTGCAATACCTGTAGAAAATAGAACAAGTTGTGCATCAAAAGTTTTACCACTTTTTAGAGTAACTGATTGAACGGACTTTTCGCCGTTTATAACTGTTACGCAGTCACCTAAAATAACCTCAATATCTTGGTTTTCAACAGCAGTTTTGAGTATAAGGCTTCCCTCATGATCTAACTGTTTTCCAAGAAGGGATTCGCTAAATTCAACTACGCTTACGTTGATACCAGCCTTTTTTATCTCATATGCTGCTTCAAGGCCTAAAAGTCCACCACCTACAATTACAACATTTTTAGTTGTTTTCATATTAGCTTTGATATTTTCTAAATCCTTAAGATCTCTTAAAGTGAATACGCCTTGTTTATCTATTCCCTCTGTAGGGATCATACGGTTTTGACTTCCATTTGCTATAATTAATTTATCATAACTTATAGATTTACCGCCATCAATTAATATTTGTTTTTTATCAGGGGTTAGGCTTTGAACCTCTACTCCTAAGAGAAGTGTTATATTGTTTTCTACGTACCACTCTTTTGGAGATAGATAAAAATCATCATCCTTTAAATTTTCACTTAAACCATCAGATATAGAAGGCCTGTAATATGTTAATTGCGTCTCGTTGGAGATTATTTCTATTTCGCATTGTTTATTTCTTTTTCTAATGGCATCTGCAGCATAATATCCAGCTGCACCGTTGCCGATAATAAGAAATTTTTCTTTTTTGTCAGAACTAAAGGTGATTATCTCAGGTGTTACTTCAATAAATTGATCTACACCGGCGCCACAAGCAGGACATATTTCAGGTGGTCTTGCACCATCAAATTCTTCTCCGCAAACTACACACTTCCATCTTTTTTGCGTTGATGGTTTAACAGGAGCGTTTCTTTTTTTAATTTTTTCAGTTATTTTTTGCGCAAAACTTTCACCGAATTTATAGGCAAAGTTTAAATCTTTATCATTAGGTTTAAAATTAAAGCTCATTGAGGGATATAAATCAAGATTAATTTGTTTTAATCTGTCTTCAATATTTGGAACACCTTCTCCACTCCAACCATAAGAACCGAAGGCAGAAGCAACTTTTCCACCGTGAACTATAGGATTTAAATTTATCAATATATCCCATATTGGTTTTAGAGCATCTCCATTTATAGTAGGAGAACCAAAAATTATTCCCTCTGATTTATCTATGCTAGTTAAAATATCATTCATGTCATGATGAATAACATCATACATATTAACTTTATAATCAGATTTAGAATTTATACCTTCTTCTATTTTTTTAGCTACAGCTTCTGTGTAACCATAAGCTGAAACGTAGCATAAAGTAATTTCTGATTGGGCAGAAGTTTTCTCTGGAAGGCTCCACTCTTTGTATAGATTTACTATCTTCCAAGGGTCTTCTCTTAAAACAGGTCCATGCCCTGGACATATCATATCTATTTTTAGGTCTTTAATTTTATCTATTGCTTTTAATACGTAGGGTTTAAAGGGACTCATAATACATTCAAAATAATACTTTAAGGCTTCCATGTAATTTTCTTGGTTTTCACTAAGATCATTAAATACTGCATCGCTTGCGTAATGACTTCCGAAGGAATCACAAGTTATAAGAAGTTTATCCTCCTCAACATAGGTAAACATTGAATCTGGCCAATGAAGGAAGGGTGCTGAGATAAAGGATAAGGTCTTATTTCCAAGACTTATACTATCGCCATCGCCTACTACTATGAATTCAAAATCTCTATTAATAATTTCTTTAAGAAAGTCAATTGCAGCTTGAGATCCTACTATTTTGGCATTTTTAGCAATATCTAAAAGCTTTCCAACAGAACCTGCATGGTCAGGTTCTGTATGATTTACAACTAAATAGTCAATTTTTTCTATGTCAATGTCTATAGATTTTAATCTTTCAAGATATTCATCAAAAAACTTCTCTTTTACGGTTTCAAATATTGCGGTTTTTTCACTACCTTTAACTACATATGAGTTATAAGTAGTACCAAAAGGCGTATACATTATTATATCAAAAATTCTAAGATTAGGGTCCTGTGCACCTACCCAGTGTATGTCCTTTTTCACTTCTAATGCTTTCATTGATAACACTCCTTTAATAGCTATTTAAAAACAATGGTTATTGACTGAATTATAGTATAAGATTATTTAGAATGCAACAACAAAGCTTAATATGAGGGTAATTTTGTTTTACAGTGAGATATTTTTATGCTATAGTTTTTAATGGACTAGGTATAAATTTAAGTGATTATAAGCTAAGCAAGAAACGTAGGAGGAAAACAAATGAGAGATTTTGTTATTGTGACAGATTCTTGTTGTGATTTGCCAAATGAATATATTTATGATAATAATATTGCCTTTGCAATGTTGCCATTTACTTATAATGGTAGAGAGTACTTTGATGATTTTGGACAAACCCTAAGCAAAAAGCAGTTTTTTGATGATCTTAGGGATGGTGCGTTACCTAAGACTTCTCAAGCTAATTCTGTAAGCTTTTATAATATATTCAAATCTGCTTCGGAGCGTGATAAGGATATAATTTATATCGGAGTTTCTTCAGGTCTTAGCGGAACATATAACAGTGCGAATATTGGTAAAACAGCTATATTAGAAGAATTCCCGAATGCTCGTATATATATTATTGATGCTTTAACGGCGTCATTGGGGCAAGGACTTATGGTTATGAAAGCTGTGGAAATGAAGAATGAAGGCTCTAGTGTAGAGCAAATTGTGTGTAAGATAGAAGAAAACATACAAAAATTGAATACATATATAACAGTTCAGGATTTAAACTTTTTAAAAAGAGGTGGAAGAATTTCCAGCGTTGCGGCTACATTAGGGATCGTTATGCATATAAAACCTATACTCACTATTAATCATGAAGGACGTGTAATGCCAGTGCTTAAGGTTAGGGGACGCAAAAAATCCTTAACCAAACTTGCAGAGATAGTGGAGGAGAAAATAGAAAATCCTGAGAATCAAACCATTGCTATTTGCCACGCAGATTGCTACGAGGAAGCTATAAGACTTAAAGAAGAGATACTCGCAAAAGTTAAGGTTAAAGAAGTGATTATTCATTTTATTGGACCAGTAGTGGGAACGTTTAGTGGTCCGGAGGCTTTAGCGGTGTTTTTCATTGGAGAAAGTAGACAACATCATGTAGTGGATATTTAAGATTATAAATAAAAAGTACCTAAAAATACATACTAACAAGGAGAAATTATATGAATTGGTTAATAGTGTTGTTAATGGCAGCAGTTCCACTTATTGAGCAAAAAGGGGCAATACCGGTTGGATTATATACGTATAATATTAATCCAATGGCAGTATTTCTATTAAGTTTTATAGGAAGTTTGCTTCCAGTCCCTTTTGTGCTGATATTTTTTAATAAAATATTTATATGGCTAGGAAAATATAAGTTTTTTAGTGGCATATACAATTTGATTGACAGAAAAATAAGCAAAAATAAATCTAAATTTGAAAAATTTGAGGCAATAGCCCTTATAACATTTATTGCAATACCACTTCCTACTACGGGTGTTTGGACAGGTACTGCAATAGCTGCATTTTTGAAGCTTGATTTTAAAAAATCTGTTATGTGCGCAGTTATAGGTTCATTTATATGTGGCCTTATAGTTACAGGTATATCTTTAGCAGTCCCTGCGTTCTTTAAAATTCTTTAAAAAATAATCTCTTGCCAATTTGGTAGGAGATTATTTTTTTTTATTACCTTAATATTTTTATCCTAATTAGAATAGTTTTAAATTTTTGAGCCACACTAAATATAATGAAACTTACATTTAAAAGTGGAGTGATTATAACGTGTTGGGAGATATGAATATGAGAGAAATGGACGATAGTGACAAAAATCATTTAAAAAAAGCTTATAAAAATTTTTCAGAGCTTGTATATGTTGTGAGTGCAAAGGAACTTGAGGTATTTATTACAAAGGGAGAATTTACTAGCTTTTTTAATTCTAGGATGAAAAAAATTATAGCGGAGATTAATGAAGAAAAAAATGAGATTATAGATGCTGGCGTATTTTTTAATACTAAGGGTGAAATAACTCTAATCAACGCTGAGATAGTTGGAAAATTCATTGAGGATAATTATAAATTGAAAATGATGGAGTATTACAAAAATACATCTTTGAATAAAATTATTAGAGGAGTCGTCAATGGAAGCGAAAAAACTAAAGGAGATTTCATATTAATCTCATATTCCATATTGTATGATACTCTAAGGGAGTTATATAAAACAATTAGTTGTAAAAAGACTAGTATGGTTATATATAGGAACCGTTATGCTTTAGAGGATTATAAAAACGATGATTGCACTATGGTGATTGCGGTTCAATTGATTTTAGAGGATTTATGTAAATACATTGGTGTTAATAGATATAAAATGGTTAAGGAAATAAGAACCAAAATATACCAATAAGGTCGTGAATTAAATTCAAAAGTAATAAAAATAAAAGAAAAAAAATCGAAAATCGTATGCCATATATTTACATAAAACTTATGATTTATGTAATGTAAAGGTAAACATGGATAATAATTACGGTTTCATAAAAAAATATTCAACTTTTAATAAAAAACTTTTAGATGTTTTTCATACAATTTCGACAAAATAATTCACGACATATTCAATGATAACTCTTTGTAAACTTTGTTAAGTATAAGATTATGGGTGTAAACAGTTTAAGTTGTCATTTTAAACAGATAATGCTTTAAATGCATGATTCATAAAATGACAGATTTCTCTGAAAAGCAATGTTAATATAAAATTAATAACAAAGTATAGGGGGGAAAACAGATATGGTAGTGTTAGAGAACTTAAATAAAAAGATTACAGAAGGCGATGTAGTTCATAATTATTTTTATAGGTTAGTAAAAAGTCAAATTTCTGTTTCAATGTATGACGAAGTTACTAAGGTACAAGCCTATGGTATTGAAATAGAAAGACAAGACACTGTGAGCGGAATAGTAGAATGTATACAAAGGGACAGTGTTCTAAATATAAGTCCACAAAGACATAAAGTTAAAGAACTTTTTAAAATGGTTTATGAAAACACAGTTTCACCTATTCACATGATAGATATCTTGGGTGAGTATATTGATGACTATACTAGCGACTTCGATGAAATGTTAAATAACATAGTCACTTGTTAATATCTAAAAAGTGGACTAACATATTGAGGAGGGCGTTTCTCCAGGTGAGAATAATTCTTCTCTTTTTGTTATTCAATGGAAATACATAAAATTTTTATTAGATAATACTATAAATTATATTAGTTTTATTATAATATAGTATTATTAACGAAAATAAACATTAAATCGTGTTGACATAGATATTAATCTTTGCGAACATAGATTAATAGGTGGGAGTGATATTTATGATCTTTGGTGTAGGTATTGATATAGTTGAAATACCACGTATAAAAAAAGCTATGGAGAGCAATAGTAAGTTTTTAGAGAAGATATTTACTAGTACTGAACTGGAATATCTTAAGAGTAGAAATTTAAGAGCTGAGTATGTGGCTGGAAGATTTGCAGCTAAAGAAGCAGTAGCAAAAGCATTAGGTACAGGTTTTAGAGGGTTTGATTTTAAGGATATTGAGATCGACAGGACAACTCTTGGAAAACCAATAGTAATTTTAAAAGGAAAGGCAAAGTTAATTGCTAAAAAAGAAGGGCAATATAGTATTCATCTTAGCATTTCTCATGGGGAAGATAGCGCGGTGGCTTATGCTATACTAGATGTTGAAAAGAAAACTGAAGAAAAGTGCAACGAAGAAAAATGTACCGATGAAAAATGTACCGATGAAAAATGTAAATATGAGGCTATAGAACCTGAGTCTTTCTAATTATTTATTTTAGTAATAGTATTAAACTCTTAGTAATAGTATTAGTAGTATAACGAAATGCTTTGGTAATAAATATTGTTTATAAACAAGGCATAATTGTTTAACATCTCCAGAGAAATCCTAGGAGGATAACAATGAAAAAGAAATTACTATTAATTATAAGCTTTTTACTAATTTTAAGTTTTATGCTACTTACTTCATGTGATAAGAAACCAAAGGATACTAATGATATAACAAATTTTCTTAAAAACATGGAAAGCTATACAACAAATATGAATATGGATATAATTAATACTAAACAGACAATTAACTATAAGGCAAAACAATCATATTTGCGGGGAGGTGGATACAAACTAGAACTAAATAAAAATAGAGTGTTTATTTACAAAAATGATGATAAAATCTATATTAGTGACAAAAACAATAAAACAAAGTATGTACAAAGCAAGGAATTTGATGAAGTACTGAAACTAAGTTTTATTGGTGAATACATAGGATTATTATATACTAATGAGGAAATAAAGTATGTTACCAAAAATATTAATGATATCGAATACACAGTAATTGATTTACTAATACCTGGTAGTAATAGAAATATTAATAAAGCATTGTTATATGTTAATAATAAAAAAATGATACCAGATAAAATGGTCATTTACGATATCGATGGTAAAGAAAAAATTAATATAACATATACTAATTTCCTGCCTAATGTAAAAATTGAACCATCAGTGTTTTTAGTTCCATAATATAGATTAATATAAACAAATGAAAAAATAGTAATAAAAATGAGGTGAGGGTAATTTTTAAACATTTAAGGCCTGTGTGGGCAGAGATTGATTTAGATAAATTAGCTCATAATATGAGAGAAATTAGGCGAATAGCTAAAAGTGAGAACATTATTGCTGTTGTTAAAGCAGATGCTTATGGGCATGGTGCAGTAGATGTGGCTCCTGTGCTTCTTGAAAATGGTGCTAATAGGCTTGCAGTAGCAATTCAAAGTGAAGCTATGGAACTTAGACGCTCAGGAATAGAATGCCCAATAATGGTTTTGGGGTTTACACCGCCTAATTTAATAGATAATTTATTAAAATATGATATTGAACAAACTGTATATACTTATGAATTCGCGAAAAGATTATCAAAGATGGCTGTACGGAAAAATAAAATAGCAAAGATTCACATAGCTGTTGATACTGGTATGGGCAGAATAGGCTTTTTACCGAATGACGAGAGCTGCGAGGTCGTATATAATATAAGTAAGTTACCTAATATAGTTATAGAAGGAGTATTCTGCCATTTCTCAACGGCAGATGAAAAAGATAAAACATATACTTATAAGCAAGTTGAAAAATTTGATGATTTTTATGCAAAGTTAAGGGCTAGGAAAGTGTACATAAAGATGAGGCATATTGCCAATAGCGCAGCTATAATAGATTTACCAGAAACTCATTATGAGGCAGTGCGCCCAGGGATAATAATATATGGATATTATCCATCTGACGAAGTAAATAAGGAAAACATAGATTTATTACCTGTTATGACATTAAAAACAAATGTAGTACACATAAAAACACTTCCTGCTGGTGAATACGTGAGTTACGGACGAAAATATAAAACTGAAAAAGAAACTGTTATTGCAACACTTCCAATTGGATATGCAGATGGTTATACAAGGCTTTTATTTGGAAAGGCAAAGGTAATCTTAAAAGGTAAATTTGCTCCAGTTATAGGCAAAATTTGTATGGATCAATGCATGATTGATATAACTGAAATCCAAGGAGTAAAAGTTGGAGATGAGGTTATATTAATTGGAGAAGATGGTAAGAATAAATTTACAGCAGATATGATAGGGGAGCTAATTGGTACTATAAGTTACGAAGTAGTTTGTATGATCGGTAAACGAGTTCCAAGAGTGTATACTAAAAATGGTGTGGTCGTAAAAATAAGAAAGTATGTATAAAACTAAAGATTTACATGGAAAATAATACGTTTAATGTATTGAAAATTGTTGAAAAAGGGCGAAAAAAAGAATAATTTCTTTGACAGACTGACATAGGTTGATTTATAATATATTTCATACATATTGTTGTTTTACTAAATAGGAGGTATTAAATTTTCTATGTCAACTTCAAAGAAATTAGTAATAAACCTCTCAAAAAAACTTTATATGGAATTTAATAAGGCACTTCAAAAAGATTGTAAAAAAAGAAGTGAATTTATTAGGGTTGCTATAATACTATATAGTGAGGAAAAGAAAAAACTTAATTATATTGATGAAATGAAACAAGGATATTTAGCAATGGCGGAGTTAAATTTAAAAATATCTAATATGGGTTTTGAGACTGATATCAAAGATTTTAAAGAATACGAAGTTAAGCTTTCGGAGAGTGATTTGTCAAATGACAACAATAGTAAAAAGAGGAGATATATTTTATGCTGATTTGAGTCCGGTTGTAGGCTCGGAACAAGGTGGGATTAGACCAGTAATAATACTTCAAAATGATATTGGTAATAAGTACAGTCCCACCATTATAATTGCAGCTATTACTTCTCAGATAAATAAGGCGAAACTCCCTACTCATGTTGAAATTTCTTCAGAAGAGTATGGTCTAAATAAAGATTCTGTAGTTTTGCTAGAACAAATAAGAACATTAGATAAAAAGAGATTAAAAGAAAAAATTGGTCATATGACTGATGGAGATATGAAAAAGGTAGATACTGCACTTTTAATTAGTGTAGGTTTATAAAAGGGATAAGGGTTTGTAGCTCTTATTAAATAAGATAAGGGCACTTTTGCCCTTATTTTTATTGGACTTTGCAATATTTAATAAACTTTCATAATTTTTAATTTTTGTGTAAATAATAAAAAGATATTCTCTATAAGATTAAGAGTAAATAAATTAGCTCATTTTGTATAATATTCACGAAAATTTTATATTAAAATTTATAACATGCCTAGTCATTATGTTATAATGTTATTAGTGATTTTACTGAAATAAATTACATAAACATATTAAGGAGAGTTAAATATGATACAACTTAAGAAAGTAACTAAGATTTATGATAATAATGTAATAGCTTTGTCGAATATTGATATTACTATTGAAAAAGGCGAATTCGTATTTCTTGTAGGGCCTAGTGGCGCAGGAAAATCTACTTTTGTCAAAATACTATTAAAAGAGACAAAAGCAACTACTGGTAGTGTTTTTTTGGATGGAACTGATATAACAACATTGCGCAGAAAAGAAATACCATATGTTAGAAGGAAAATTGGAGTAGTGTTCCAAGATTTTAGACTAATTGATAGTTTGAATGTTTATGAAAACGTAGCATTCGCACTAAGAGTTACGGAGGCTTCTGCTAAAGACATTAAGAAAAAAGTACCTTATGTTTTAGATTTAGTGGGATTATCAAAAAAACATATGGCTTTTCCAAATGAGATTTCAGGTGGAGAAAAACAAAGAGTTTCTCTTGCGAGAGCTATAGTCAATAATCCGACTTTGCTAATAGCAGATGAACCAACAGGAAATTTAGATCCAGAAACTGCTTTGGGTATAATGGATATTCTGAATGATATAAACAAGGCGGGAACTACTATAATTATGGCGACACATGCAAAAAACATAGTAGATTCTATGAAAAAAAGAGTAATTGCTTTAGAAAAAGGTGTTCTAGTTAGAGATGAGCAGAGAGGAAGATACGGTTATGAAGATTAGTACAATTAAATATTATGTTATGGATGCTTTAAAAAGTTTAAAAAGAAATAGTACAGTTAGTATAGCATCAGTGGCTACAGTAGCGGCTACTCTGTTCATTCTAGGTGTGTTTTTACTCATTGTTTTTAATGTTAATGCAGGAGTCCAGGAGTTGGGTGCTAAACTAGAGGTGAAAATTTTCCTTAAGGATAATGCAACAATATCGGATAAATCAGCTATAGAAGCTGCAATAAACAAAGTTAAGGGAGTATCAGAGGTTAAATTTGAAGATAAGCAAGATGCACTAAACAATGTAAAGAAACAATTTGGAGAGGATAGTGAATCATTAGTACAAGGATTTGAAAAGACAAACCCTTTTCCAAATGCATATGTTGTTAAAGTGTCAAACCCTAAAGTTGTAGACGATGTAGTTAAGGGAGCAGCGGGGCTAAAAGGTGTAGATAAGATTAAGGATGTTAGAGAAGTAGTTGACAAAATTATAAGCATAACTAATACTCTTAAAATAGTAGGAGCAGTATTATTTGCAATTTTAATAAGTGTTTCGTTATTCTTAATAGCAAACACAATTAAACTTACAGTATATTCGAGAAAAAGAGAAATAGGTATTATGAAATTCGTTGGAGCTACTGATTGGTTTATAAGATGGCCATTTATTATTGAAGGTATGATGCTTGGAATAACAGGAGCGCTTCTCTCTACTGGAGTATTATATTATGCATATAAAATAGTTTTCGTAAAATATACAAGTTCATTACTCGGAATTACGTTAATGAATCCTCATATTATATTAGGCACTTTTTTATGGCAGTTTGTGATTGGTGGCTTAGTTATTGGGGCACTCGGAAGTTCTCTCTCAATAAGAAAATTCTTGGTCGTTTAGTATTAAGTGAATTTATGTAATATTTGATAAAGTTATTAAATATATATATATTTAATATTATTGTTATAAAATTATTAAATTTACATAATAATATATAGAGAATTGCGAAGAGGTGTATTAAATGGGCGATGAAAATAAATTTAAAATCGTAGATAATGGTAATGAAAGAAATAAATTCAGAAAGAGAAAATGGGTAACATGGATAATAGTATTGCTTGTGGTTACTAATTCCATAACCTTGTTTGTCTCAAATAGGATTTCTCTAGGATTACCAAATGGTAAAGTTATGATTGGTAGAGAAGCTTATGATCAGGTATTAAAATTTCAAAAACTGTTTTTAGTGAGAAATAAATTGTATGAGTACTATGATGGTAAGATTACTGATGATGTTCTTGTAGAAGGTGCTATAAAGGGTATGACGGATTCTCTAAAAGATCCTTATACAACTTTCATGAACAAAAAAGAGTATACAGACTTTAATTCTCAAACTGAGGGAGCTTATACTGGTCTTGGTCTACAGGTTGGAGTGAAAGAAGATAATATAGTTGTAATTGCTCCTTTTGATGGCTCACCAGCTAAAAAAGCAGGTTTAATATCCGGAGATGTTATAGAAAAGGTTAATAAAACAGAAGTTACAGGAAAAGAACTAGATAAGGCTGTTACAATGATGAAAGGCAAAGTTGGTGAAGAGGTTACTCTAACTATCAATAGAGAAGGAAAAGGTAACTTTGATGTTAGCATGAAACGTGCCCAAATAGATTTAGTAACAGTTAAAGGTGAAATGCTAGAAAATAATGTTGGATATATTCAGCTTACGATGTTTGATGAACATACTTCTAAAAACTTTGAAAAGAAATTAACAGAGCTCGAGCAGAAGGGTATGAAGAGTCTGATTGTTGATGTAAGAGGAAATCCTGGTGGTCTTCTAGATCAAGTTGTATCTTTAACTTCTAATTTTGTTGCAAAAGGAAAGAACATAGTTTATACAATAGATAAGAATAAGAAAAAAACAGAATATAAATCTACTGGAGGCATTGCTATAGGTATGCCATTAACAGTATTAACAGATGCAGGAAGCGCTAGTGCCTCAGAAATTTTCGCAGGTGCTATAAGAGACTATAAAGTTGGTACTTTAGTGGGAGAAAAAACCTTTGGTAAAGGTGTTGTTCAAACTATGCTTTCAAGAAGCCAAGATGGTTTTGATGATGGTACTGCATTAAAGGTAACTATTTCTAAATATTATACTCCAAATGGTGAGAATATCCATCATGTTGGAATTAAACCAGAAGTTGCAGTTACTTACCCAGCAGCACTTAAAACAAAAACATATGATAAAAAAACAGATCCACAATTTATAAAAGCTTTAGAACTCGCTAAAGATAAAATTAAGTAATATCATAAAGATACAGTTTAATAAATAACAAGTATCTACCAATAAATTTGGTGGATGCTTGATTTTGTACGTGATTACTTAGCTGTGGAACATAGTCTATGTTATAATGTAATGTGTTTGATAATGCTCAGGGAGGAGATTTTAATCCGATGGAAATCGCAATACATACTTTAAGAGCAGTTGCTTTTGCAATTGTAGATCCTTCAAATGCGTTTATTTTGATAATGATTGCATTGATTTTTTATAATAAAAACAAGAAGATTGCGGCTATGCAGAAAATGATAATGGGGGAAACTTTAGATTCAGCTTTCGAGCTTACTATATCTCAAATTGTTATAGGGATTTTTGCTGGTGCTATAGCGAGTCTTATATTTACATATTCAGGATTAGTTTTTGATGAAAGTTCAAATATCTATTTATTGTTTATGGTGTCATTATTCTTCATGGCATTTAAACCTAGATATATTTGTTTTTCTTATTCTGGTGCAGTTTTAGGAATTGCTAGCCTATTGTTTAAATATGCAGCTAGTGTTTTACATATGCCACAATTAGATATTATTAAAATAGATATCTTAACCTTAATGATGCTTGTTGGAATATTGCACATTATAGAAGGAAGTTTAGTAATGATAGATGGTTCAAGAGGAGCTATTCCTGTATTTACTAATAGAGATGATAAAATTATTGGTGGGTTCTCTTTAAAAAGATATTGGGCATTGCCAATTGCTTTACTTATACTTTTAAGTGCAACTACTTCAGATGCAATGGTTGGACAAAGCGTAATGATTCCTGAGTGGAGACATTTATTAAAAGGGGACATAATAGATAAAATTCTGAAAAATTCAGTTATAGCTACTATTGCTTTGTACGGAGTTATAGGATATGGCAGTATTACGTTTACTAAGAGTAAAACGCGAAAGAAGCTTACTTCGGGTGGTTTAATAGTTGGGTATGGTGTAATTTTAACAGCAATATCGCAACTCGCGGTATTCGGTGTGTGGTTTCAATTATTTATTTTAATATTTGCTGCGGTTTCTCATGAAGCTATGTTGCGAATAGAAAAACATGTGGAGCTTACTTCAAAACCTAAATATGTAAGTAGTGACGAGGGAATTATGGTACTCGCGGTAGCTCCGGAATCTCCCGCTTTTCAAATGGGTATTGAAAGTGGAGATTTAATTTTGTTGCTCAATGATAAAAAGATAGAGGTCGAAGAAGAAATTTTTAATGTTATTAAAGGGAATTTTAATTCTTTATCAATGAAAATTAAGAAAGCATCTGGGGAATTAAAGGACATTACTTATGATAATATGGCTAAGAGAAAAAGACTGGGGATAGTAATTGTACCTAGGGAAGTACCTAGAGATACTACTGTTGTAAATGTTAATGAAGAAACATTTAAAGATATAATGGACAAAATTAGAGACAAAGATAAAGAGTAAGGAAAGTATGAAATTTCTCCTGCATACCTTGCAATATGAACTTGAAACGTAAAATTTCATTAAGAAATTCTAGTGTTTTTCTCACACATAATTCTCTAGCGCTCACATTCGCCGTCCTGGCTCAGGTTCGCTAACCTGCCGTCCTGGCAGGTTTACGAGAATTTTGTAATCGAAAAACAAGAATTACTAAATGAAATTTCAATGTTACTGCGCTTCTTATCGCAAGTTACTCTGGAGAGATTTCATACTTTATTTTTGATGTAAGAGTATATTGCTGAAAATGCAACTTAAAGTAAATTAAGAATTATTAAGGCTTGTTCGAACGCATTCTACGCAAAATATACTTCTGTTAGCATTCTCTAAGAAAAAAATCATAATGTCCAAAATCTTTAAGGTCTTTTAGCCGGTAGGCTATCGTGTTAAGAGTTGTTTAAAGAGAAAGATAATATTTTATATTATAAACAAGTGGTTTCTAATTTAGCATACCTACTTAGTTCTAATGTTTTTCACTTCTTATTGCAAGTACTCCGGAGATGCTTTTGATGTAAGAGTATATTGCTGAAAATGCAACTTAAAGTAAATTAAGAATTACTAAGGCTTGATCGAACGCATTCTACGCAATATATACTTCTGTTAGCATTCTCTAAGAAAAAATCATAATGTCCAAAATCCTTAAGGTCTTTTAGCCGGTAGGCTATCATGTTAAGATTAGTTTAAAGAGAAAGATAATATTTTATATTATAAACAAGTAGGTTCTAATTTAGCGTAGCTGTGTAGTTCTAATGTTTTTCACTTCTTATTTCAAGTACTCCAGAAAAAAATCATTCCTGTTGTTTATTTAATTTATCTAGATATAAGGCTTGTCAAATGCATTCTACGCAATATATACTTCTGTTAGCATTCTCTAAGAAAAAAATCATAACGTCCAAATTACTTAAGGTCTTTTAGCCGTTAGGCTATCATGTTAAGATTAGTTTAAAGAGAAAGATAATATTTTATATTATAAACAAGTGGTTTCTAATTTAGCGTAGCTATGTAGTTCTAATGTTTTTTACTTCTTATTGCAAGTACTTCAGAGAAAATTATTCCTGTTGTTTATTTAATTTATCTAGATATAAGGCTTGTCAAATGCATTCTACGCAATATATATTTCTGTTAGCATTCTCTAAGAAAAAAATCATAATGTCCAAAATCTTTAAGGTCTTTTAGCCGGTAGGCTATCGTGTTAAGAGCTAGTAAATGAGTTGCATAACCCAATACAATTACTTTCAATTAAAGTCATATCTAAAGATCCTTAAGTGAATTCTTTTGATTTATAAGAAATATGCGCACTAACTTATTAAAAATAATATACCGGAATTGCAACGAATACTGTAATTATAATAAGCAATATACCAAAGGAAATTGAAAGCTTTTTTGTATATTTATTTTTTGATTTTGAATTAAATCCTTTGAACAATAACCAACACCCTGCAAAGGTAAAAATTATTGGATTAGCAATTTTACCAGGAATTAAACCCAACAAATTACTTACGCAAAATATTAATATTATTACTGAAAACAATGCCTTTATCCATTTCATTTTCTTATTATTAATCTAAACCACCACCTCTAATTAATAATAACATATATTGACAAGGTAAAAATTCAATTGTATAATTAAATGAAATTATAATATTAAATAAAGGAAAATGGTGGACCGAAATGAGAATCTAATCTTATCTATATGAACTAATTTGTTTACATGAAAATTTAAGCCTTTAGATAGGTTTGTTTTTGATGTGGAATTTTATAGTTTTGGATAGGGTAGGATATGCATGGGGTCTATGCTTTTTTTAAGTGCAAATTTTATCCTCTCCATATTAAAAAAGGAGAGGTTTTTTATGTTGTTTTTAGAAATGAGAAATATTAAAAAGAGTTTTGGTGATAGATTACTTTTAGATATAGAGAATTTAGCGATTGATTCTGAGGATAAAATAGGAATAGTAGGACTTAATGGAGTTGGGAAAACGACCTTAATGGATATTCTTTCAAAGAGGCTATCTCCAGATGAAGGTACCGTTAAAGTATATGGGAGTTATTCATATATAACTCAACTAGATTATAGCATTAATGAGAAACCTTTGACGCAGGTGTCTAGGTTATTTAAAGTGCCTGTAAATCAGGGTGAATTTATGAGTGGGGGAGAAAAGACAAGGCTTAAAATTGCTAATAGCTTAAGTGAAATGACAAATCTAATTTTTGCAGATGAACCTACATCAAATTTAGATATAGAAGGTATTAAGCTTTTAGAGGAAAAATTACTATCCCATAAAGGTGCGTTAGTTTTGATTTCTCATGATAGATTTTTTTTAGATAAGTTGTGTACTAAAATAATTGAATTAGAAAATGGAAAGATTAAAATATATAATGGAAACTATAATTTCTATAAAAACCAGAAGCAATTAGAGCGGGAAAGGCAAAACTTTGAGTATTCACAGTTTGTTAAGGAGAAGAGAGGTTTAGAGGAATCTATTGTAGATAAGAAACATTATAAGTCTAATATGAGAAAAACCCCTAAGCGTATGGGTAATTCTGAAGCAAGACTTCATAGACTAGGGAATCAAAAAGCAGAAAAAAATGTAGATAATGGCGTAAAGTCTCTTAAATCCAGGCTAGAGAAATTAGAAATAAAGGATAAACCGTTAGATATTTATAAAACAAAGGTCGACATACAAAAGACTGAGAAATTACACAGCAAGATTTTAATTAAAGGAAATAATGTTGATAAAAATTTTGGAAGTAGAAAGATATTTGATAAGGCGAATTTCCAAATAAGCAATGGTTGGAAGGTCGCTTTAATTGGACATAATGGTTGTGGTAAAAGTACACTTTTACGAATGATAATAGATAAAGATTCTAATATTAGTAGTTCTAGTACTTTAAGAATAGGGTACTTTAATCAAGATTTGAGTATACTTGATGAAGAAAAAAGTGTGCTTGAAAATGTTATGGAAGAAAGTGTTTATGATGAGACTTTAACACGAATATTCTTAGCGAGGCTTTTATTTAGAAGTGAGGATATTCATAAAAAAGTTAACTGCTTAAGTGGAGGAGAAAGAGTAAAGGTATCCTTTGCTAAAATTTTTGCTGGCGATATAAACATGCTGATTCTAGATGAGCCCACAAATTATCTTGATATTTATTCTGCGGAAGCAATTGAGACTGCTTTAAAAGAATTTAACGGTCCATTGTTATTTGTCTCCCATGATAGAAAATTTATAAGTGAAGTGGCAGATCATTTAATGATAATAAACAATAATAAAATTGAGTCCTTTAGTGGGGGATATGATGAATATTTACAAAAGGAAAATGAAAACTCACAATTTCAGGATTTAAAGAATCGAAGGATGATTGTTGAAAATAAAATTTCAGGAGTTTTAGGGAAGATTTCGATGCCAACTAAAAAAGATAATGTGGAACTATTGGATTTAGAATATAAGGAACTTATAAAAGAATTAAAAGAGATTAAAAGTCTAGATAAATAGTAAAGAAGGTATTCTATTTTCTTAGAGAATGCTATAACGGGAAGTATATATTGCTAAAATGCGCTCACTTTGCCAAGTAATTCTAAAATTAATTATATTTTCAGTTGCTAAAAAATGAAAACTCGCTATCGCTCAGACATTCATTTTTCTTTACGCAACTGAAAATAAAATAAATTAAGAATTACTAAGGCTTGTTCGAACGCATTCTACGCAAAATATACTTCTGTTAGCATTCTCTAAGAAAAATATATAATGTCCAAAATCCCTAAAGATTTTTTAGCCGTAGGCTTTCGTGTTAAGAGTGATTAAAAGAGAAGGATTGTATTTTATATAATGTAACAAATTGTTTCTAGTCTAGCGTAGCGTACTATTTAGTTATGATGTTTTATCGCTTCTTATTTCAAGCCGATCTGGAGAGATTTCATACTTTTATTTATATTAAGTGTTTAATTAAAGAAACATCTAAGATGTGTTCGAACGCATTCTATGCAAAATATACTTCTGTTAGCATTCTCTAAGAAAAAAGCAAAATATCCTAAATCCTTAAGATCTTTCAGCCGGTAGGCAGTCGTGTTAAGAGTGATTAAAAGAGAAAGATTGTAATTTATATAATGTAACAAATTGTTTCTAGTTTAGCGTAGCGTACTATTTAGTTATAATGTTTTATCGGTTCTTATTTCAAGTCGCTCTGGAGAGATTTCATACTATTATTTATATTAAGTGTTTAATTGAAGATACATTAAGGCTTGTTTGAACGCATTCTATGCAAAATATACTTCTGTTAGCATTTTCTAAGAAAAAAGCATAATATCCTAAATCCTTAAGATCTTTCAGCCCGTAGGATGTCGTGTTAAGAGTTTTTTTAAGTCAATATTGTAATTTATATTATGAAACTGTTAATTGTAGTTTAGGTTAGCTATTTACTTCTTATTGTAAGTCACTATAGAGATTTCACACTTATTATTAATATTAAGCTGCAGCCTATCGGCTAGAATATTCTAGATGCATCTAAGTGTAAATATGACATAGTATGAATTTCTCTGGGAGTGGCACCAAATAAGAAGAGCAGAAACATTGAAATTCTATTTAAAATTCTTCTTTTGCAAATATAAAATTCTCGTGAGCCTGACTGGAAGGAAGGCTAGCGAACCGGCGCACGCCGAATGTGAGTGATAGGGAATTTTATGTTGGCAAAAGATTAGAATTTCTTAATAGAATTTCACGTTTCAAACTCTTATTTGGTGCCACGCAGGAGGAATTCATAGGTCGCAATTCTTGATATTAAATTTATCTAAGTAACATAACTATAATTCATTATGGGAACAGTAATAATAGGTGATGCGTATGAAGAAAAAAATTCTTGTAGTTATGTTATTATTTATTATGATTTTACATTCAACGGTCGTTTTTGCTGAAGGATTTAAATACGTCGAAATTTTTGATCCAAAGAAAGATGAGGTAGTTAAATTAGTTCAGCTAAATGGAGAAATTCATGACATGGTTGCTAGCTGGATAAATGATGTGGATGATATCTATGGTAAAAGTGACCCTATTACAAATGATGGGTATGCAATTAGAGTACCACTTGATCCCCCTGTTAAGATACAGGGTAAATGTATTAATACACTTGTAGATGATGTTTATATAATAGTCCCAGAAAAAGATGTGCCATTTTTTATTATTTTTGATAGCGAAAAAAAATTACTTTGCTACCCTTTTAAGGGGAATATAAATAAGTTATCACGAGTTTTAGATTTTAAGTTGAAAAACAGTTAAAATTTATATTGTTCAATATTAATAAATTAATAAGAGTTTAAAAATAGGGGCTTAGGGCCCTATTTTTAAAACCATTTTTATTGCATTTAAATATAAAATATAATTGTATATTTGTATTCACTTTATAATGTTTTATACGATAATAAAATATATAGAATTTTTTCTTTAATTGGAATTAAGATTGTATGTTTAAATATTAATATAAACAAAACCTGTTTAGCTTCCTTTTAAAATGGTCATATTATATTTGTAGACATCTACTTACTGTAAATGATTAAGGGTAGTTTGGATTTTCGAATATAATTTGAAGTAGAAGGAAGTGTCTTTAATTGAAGTCGTTTAAGATTTGTTTATGCTTTTTTATGTTGGTTTTATTTTTTAGTATAGGAGGATATTCTAATACGCCTAAAGAAGTCGCAAAAGCCGCCACAACGCGAACAAAAGCTAAGAAGATAGTTCCAATAAATTACAGGGATACTTCCAATGAGAAAATCGAAAAATCAGCTTTGCCTGAATATGATTTGTTATTTAATATAAAAGATAAGAATAAGCTTCAAGGAATTACTTTTTTTAATAGAAACATATATTGTGGTTTTGATGTTGGTGGTGGAAATGGGAAGATAGTAAAATATAATATGTCAGGAAAAATAATATCTGAATCAAGTCCTATGCGTGTAGGGCATTGTGCTGACATTGGATATAGAGCTAAAACTAATAAGATGTATATTACTAATGGTGGAGGTCATAATCTAACACATGTTTATGTTGTTGATTATGATAAAAGTATTATATTAAATGATTTAAACTACGGAAATTTGGGAACATCAGCTTTACTTGCCATAGATAATGTTAATGATTATTTAATATTACATACTGTTTTAAAGAGAGGTGATGTTGGAAATCCAAGATTTACTATTATTAGTTTATCAAATATGAAGATATTAAAGTCTTTTAATTTGGCTAGAGAAGGTATTCCACAAGGATTAGAATCAGATGGAAAATATATTTATTTATATACAAATAATAAAGTTACAGTTTATAATTATGATGGTTTAAAAATTGCTCAATATCATCTTAATAAAAGAGGCGAGAGTGAGGGCATAACAATAGCATCAGAATATGGGAAATCTTATTTAGCCATAGGATATAATTCTCCAAATAGAATTTATTCATTATTTATTAATCAAGTTAAACGTGAGCCCGTTCTAAAATTAACTAAACTAGATAAGGTCATTTCTAATCGATAAGAATAAAAAAATAGAGTTATGATTAATTTCATAACTCTATTTTTTAGTTAAGAAATTCAATAATACCTAGGAGGATTAGTAATACGCCTGAAAATAATGCTGCATATTAACGGGTCCTATTGGAACAATAACTATTTTCAGAATTGCTTAATAGTATAAAGTTTAGTTTTAAGCAGATTATAAAGTAATCGATATAGATTTTACTAATGTTATTTTTTATAATTGGCTACCTTTTTCATGGGTAGCCTTTTTATATATAAAAGATAATTATTATTGACTGATATTTAGTATTGTTGTAAAATAAATAAAATACAGTAAATAATTACTAGAAAGAATATTTAATATAAACCCTAAAATAATACTTAATGATGTTATGATAGTAAATGGCATGAGATTATTTATGCGGTATATTGACATATTAAAAACTTATTGATAAAATGTATATAGCGAACAAACGTTCAGAAAAAGGAAAATAAGGCGGTGATTTTATGCATGAGTTTAAGATACATTCAAAGTTTAAACCTACTGGAGACCAACCTCAGGCTATTGATAGTCTAGTGCAAGGTATTGAGGAGGGGAAGAAGTTTCAGACTCTTTTAGGGGTAACTGGTTCAGGTAAGACATTTACTATGGCTAATATTATTGAAAGAGTTCAAAAACCTACATTGGTACTTGCTCATAATAAAATCTTAGCAGCACAGCTTTGCTCGGAGTTCAGAGAGTTTTTTCCTGATAACTGCGTTGAGTATTTTGTGTCATATTATGATTATTATCAGCCTGAGGCTTATATAGCTCAGACGGATACATTTATAGAGAAAGATTCATCGGTTAATGATGATATTGATAAATTAAGACATTCAGCTACATCAGCATTACTTGAGCGTAATGATGTTATTGTTGTGGCGTCTGTTTCATGTATATATGGACTTGGTAATCCTGAGGAGTATAAAAAACTTACAGTGTCCTTAAGGGTTGGTATGGAAAAGGATAGAAATGAAGTAATAAGACATTTAGTAGATATACAGTATGAAAGAAACGATATCAATTTTATTAGAGGAACTTTTAGAGTTCGGGGCGACATTATTGATATATTCCCTGCATCGTCTTCAAGCGAGGGAATTAGGGTAGAGTTTTTTGGAGATGAGATAGAAAAAATAAGATCATTTGATTCACTTACAGGAGAAATTATTGGCAATAGAAAACATGTTTCTATTTTTCCAGCTTCCCATTTTGCTACCTCCAAAGACAAATTAGAAATTGGTATAGCTCAAATAGAGCAGGAACTGGAAGAAAGATTAAAGGAACTTATTGGCCAAGATAAAGCTTTAGAAGCGCAAAGGCTTAAGCAAAGAACAAACTATGATATTGAAATGATGCGTGAGGTTGGTTACTGCACTGGTATTGAGAATTATTCTAGAATTTTAGATGGTAGGCCTGCTGGAACAGCACCCCAAACATTGATGCACTATTTTCCAGATGATTATTTAATGTTTATAGATGAGAGTCACGTAATGTTACCACAGGTTAGGGCTATGTATGGTGGAGATAGATCCAGGAAGACTAATTTAATAGAATATGGGTTTAGACTTCCATCCGCATATGACAATAGACCACTAACTTTTCCAGAGTTTGAAAATAGTTTAAATCAAACGGTTTTCGTAAGTGCAACGCCAAATACTTATGAGGCAGAGCATAGTGAAAATGTAGCTGAGCAGGTAATAAGGCCTACTGGGCTACTTGACCCAGAAATAGTTATAAGACCTGTTAAAGGACAAATAGATGATTTATATGCAAGTATTCAGGAAACAATAGGAATGGGTTTTAGAGTTTTAGTTACAACCCTTACTAAAAAAATGTCAGAGGATTTGACTAAATATTTCAGAGAAATGAATATGAAAATAACTTATTTACATTCTGATATTGATACTATAGAAAGAATGAAGATTATTCAAGATTTAAGACTAGGTACATTTGATGTGCTTGTTGGTATAAATCTTTTAAGGGAAGGGTTAGATATTCCAGAAGTAGCCCTTGTTGCAATACTTGACGCAGATAAAGAAGGATTCCTCCGTTCTGAAACATCATTAATTCAAACAGTGGGAAGAGCTGCAAGAAATTCCGAGAGTAAGGTAATAATGTATGCAGATAGGATTACAAAATCTATGAAGAAATGTATAGATGAAACATCAAGGCGTAGAATAATTCAAATGGAATATAATGAAGAGCATGACATAGTACCAACTACTATTGTAAAAGATATTAGAGATGTAATCGGAGCTATTATGGTAGCAGAGGATGAGGTTGTATATGAAACTCTTGAAGCTGCTATGGGCGCAAATTATGATGAAACTAAAAAGTTAATGGATAAATATGAAAATGAAATGAAACAAGCAGCCAAGGATTTACATTTTGAAAGAGCTGCTCAGATTAGAGATATACTTTATAAACTTAAGAAACAGATTAAAGAAGTCTAACTATTAGAGTAACTAGTTATTACAATAGTTAATAATTAGATATCTAACTATCAGAATGCAGAGGAGATAACATGAGAGATAAAATTTTTATAAAGGGCGCTAAGGTTCACAATTTAAAAAATGTTGATTTGGAGATACCAAGAGATAAGTTCGTTGTGTTCACTGGGCTTTCGGGATCGGGTAAATCATCACTTGCTTTTGATACATTATATGCAGAGGGACAAAGAAGGTATGTTGAATCACTTTCAGCTTATGCTAGGCAATTCTTAGGGAATATGGATAAGCCAGATGTTGAGTATATAGAAGGGTTATCACCTGCTATTTCTATAGATCAGAAAACTACTAATAGAAATCCACGATCTACAGTGGGAACAGTAACTGAAATTTATGATTATTTGAGGCTTCTTTATGCTAAAGTTGGGACACCTCATTGTCCTAAATGTGGTAAGGAGATTACTCAGCAGACTGTTGACCAAATGGTAGATAGAATACTTTCAATGCCTGAGAAAACAAAGATTTCTATTTTAGCACCTGTTATAAGAGGGAAAAAAGGTGAACACACTAAGGTTATAGAAAATATCAAGAAAAATGGGTTTGTTCGTGCAAGAATAGATGGTAATACTATAGAGCTAATGGAAGAAGATATAAAGCTAACGAAAACCAAAAAACATAGTATAGAAATAGTAATAGATAGGATTTCTGTAAAAGAAGAAGTTAGGGGAAGGCTTGCAGAATCTTTAGAGAGTGCTTTAAAACTTTCTGAGGGAACTGCGATAGCTAGTATCTCTGACGGAGAAGATATACTTTTTAGTGAGCATTTTGCTTGCATAGATTGTGGAATTAGTCTTGGAGAATTAGCGCCTAGAATGTTTTCATTTAACTCGCCATTTGGTAAGTGTGATACTTGCGATGGTCTTGGTACACTTATGGAAATTGACGAAGATTTAATTATACCTGATAGAAGTAAAAGTATTAAGGGAGGAGCCGTTTTGTCTTTCGGAGAAGGTAGCCTTAAGGAAGATTCTTGGACTTTTTCGGTACTTCGTGCATTAAGCTTGAAATATAAATTTAGTTTAGACACACCTATAGAAGATTATGAGCCAGAAATTCTTAAGATGTTATTATACGGAACTAATGGAGAAAAAGTTAAGGTTGAGTATGTTAAGGAATATAGATCAGGTACTTTTAATCATTCTTATGAAGGTATTATAAATAACCTAAAACGCAGATATTTTGAAACTTCTTCTGATTATATAAAAAGAGATGTAGAACAGTATATGGGAGACAATGCATGTCCTAAGTGCAAAGGTGCAAGGTTAAGTCCAGAAGCACTAGCTGTAACAGTTGGAGGCAAAAATATAAGTGACTTTTGCCAATTATCTATCATTGATGAAGTCTTATTTCTACAAGATATAGAATTATCAGAGAAAAACAAGATTATAGCTAATCAAATTTTCAAAGAAATTAATGATAGACTTAATTTCTTGAAAGATGTGGGACTGGATTATCTAAATTTAGCTAGATCAGCAGGAACTTTGTCTGGTGGAGAAGCTCAGAGAATAAGACTAGCTACTCAGATCGGTTCTAGTTTGATGGGGGTTTTATACATTTTAGATGAGCCTAGTATTGGTCTTCATCAAAGAGATAATGATAAACTTATTAAGACATTAAAACACTTAAGAGATATAGGTAATTCAGTTATAGTTGTAGAACATGATGAAGATACTATGAAGGCAGCAGATTTTATTGTAGATGTTGGGCCTGAGGCTGGAGAACATGGTGGAGAAATTGTGGTTGCAGGAACAATTGAGGACGTAAAAAACTGTGAAAGATCAATTACAGGGCAATATTTAAGTGGTAAAAAGAAGATTGCTATTCCAGAAAAAACAAGAGTTTCTAATGGTAATAGTATTAAAATACTTAATGCTAGGCAGAATAATCTTAAGAATGTTAGTGTAGAATTTCCACTAGGGGTACTTACTGCAGTCACTGGTGTTTCGGGTTCTGGAAAAAGTACTTTAGTTAATGAAATTTTATTTAAAGGCCTTAATAAAAAGGTTAATAAGTCTAAAAAAAATGCAGGACTTCATAAAGATATAACAGGCGCTGAGAACATAGATAAAATTATAAACATAGATCAAGGGCCTATAGGTCGTACTCCAAGATCAAATCCAGCTACATATACAGGTGTATTTGATGTGATTCGTGATGTTTTTTCTATGAGCTCAGAATCGAAGATACGTGGATATAAGCCAGGTAGATTTAGTTTTAATGTAAAGGGTGGAAGATGTGAGGCATGCCGTGGTGATGGAATAATTAAGATAGAAATGCAATTTTTATCTGATGTTTATGTGCCTTGTGAGGTTTGTAAAGGGAAAAGATATAATAGAGAAACTTTAGAGGTTAAGTATAAAGGCAAAAATATTGATGAAATTTTGACGATGACTGTGGAACAAGCTGTAAAATTCTTTGAAAACATTCCAAGAATTTATAGCAAATTACAAACACTTATGGATGTAGGACTTGGGTATGTAAGGCTAGGTCAACCATCAACTCAGTTATCTGGTGGAGAGGCTCAAAGAATTAAACTTGCCTCAGAATTATCTAAGAGGAGTACTGGTAAGACATTTTATATTTTAGATGAACCAACTACAGGGCTTCATATTGATGATGTTAGCAAACTTATTAAGATATTGCAAAGACTAGTAGATGCAGGGAATAGTGTAGTTGTAATTGAGCATAATTTAGATGTTATAAAATGCGCGGATTATGTTATAGATTTGGGACCTGAGGGTGGAGACAAGGGAGGTACTATTTTGTGTACAGGAACGCCAAAAGAAATATCTCTAAATGTAAATTCATATACAGGACAATATCTTAAAAAAATGTTATAATTCATATAAGGCTAGCATGACACTATGCTAGCTTTTTATTATTTTTTAGTGAGGAGAAAGTGAGTTATGGCTGAAATAAGTTTAATTATGAGATATGCAATTATAGCGATTATTTACATTATAATAATATTTGCTTTGAAAATAATGTATAAAGACATTAAAGGTGGCCCAAAGAAGAAACCGATGATAAGAAAAACTATGGGACTTGAGGTTATAGAAAGAGGAGAGAATTTTAATTTAAGAGCTGGTGCGGTTATTCCTCTAAATGATGAACTTACCATAGGAAGAAAAGCAGATAATCTTCTAATTCTAGGTGATCAATATGTGTCATCTCAGCATGCGAAGATATATTTAAAAAACACGGATTATATTTTGGAAGATATGAGAAGTACTAATGGTACATTAAGGAATAACAAAAAAGTAACTGATAAAGTAGTTATAAAAAAAGGTGACGAAATTAAAATAGGAACCTCGGTATTTAAGGTTATAGGATAAATTATAAGTCTAAGTGGGGTGATAGTATGGACAGTATAAAGGAAGAGAAAAAACTTCTGAGGTATACTTATCTTTTATGTATAGTATTATTTTTTAATATGTTTTTTATTGGCAAGGATGGATTTGATAATGGCGCATTAATAATGGGTGTTATAGTATGTTTTATTTTCGCGTATTCTCATTTTATAATTAGAAGATTTTTTCCTGATGGCGATAAGTACATATTGCTGTTTTCAAATGTGTTAGCGGTTATTGGTATGGGTATGTTATATAGGTTAGACTCGCCCATGGCACTAAAACAACTTATATGGTATACCGTTGGGATTGCCATATTTATTTTAGTGGTGGTGCTAATGCCAAGTCTATCTAAGTTTGGAAAGTATAAATATTTTTATTTAGTATGCACTATTATACTTATGTCTCTGGGAAGTATTCTTGGAAAAGAAGTTAATGGATCTAAAAATTGGATAAGTATAGCTGGATTTACTTTTCAGCCAACAGAGTTCGGAAAATTATCCTTGGTTGCCTATTTAGCAGCTTCGCTTCAGTATTATGGAAAGAATTTTCAGGATAAGACGGAACTAATAAAAATTAAAGCGTTAATTGAGCCTGGAGTTGTTGTTATGACATCCCTTGGGTTTATGGTACTTCAAAAGGATTTAGGGTCAGCACTAATATTTTTTGCTATTTCAATAACAATGTTATATATAGCTACTTCAAATTTAAAATATGTAATAGTATGTTTAGGGCTTTTCATTATAGGTGGATTTATAAGTTATCAGCTTTTTGGACATGTGCGCTTAAGGTTTATGATCTGGGGTGATCCATGGAAATATGGCAATAACGAAGGGCATCAGGTGGTACAATCATTGATTTCAATAGCCTCAGGCGGGCTCTTTGGAACAGGTCTTGGACTAGGAAATCCTAAAATGGTACCTGTAAGAGAATCGGATTTTATTTTTTCAGCTATTTCTGAAGAAATGGGACTACTTACTGGGTTTGCTATTTTAATTTTATATTTTTTAATGTTTTATAGATGCATGAGAGTTCCAATTTACAGCAAGGATAACTTTACAAGGCTTCTGGCAGTTGGGTATAGTACAATGATAGCCGCTCAAGCATTGGTTATAGTAGGTGGAGTAGTTGGAGCTATTCCACTAACGGGAATCACGCTCCCACTAGTTAGTTATGGAGGAAGTTCTATGATAATAACATTCTTTTCGCTTGGGATACTTCAAAAAATTTCGGAGGACGGTCAAAGTTATGAATGATTTCGTTAATAATATAAAAAAGGTAATGTTGGTGTTTTTAATACTTTTTATTGTTTTAATTTCCTACATAACTTATTCATTTATGTTTACTAGTGAAAAAACATTAGCTAGTACTTTTAATAAGAGACTTTGGGTAGAGAGAAACAAGGTATTAAGAGGAACGATTTACGATAGAGATATGACAGCCCTTACTGAAAGTACGAAAATAAATGAAACTTCTCAAAAATTAAAATATAAACAAGGTGCAGTTTTCTCACATGCTATAGGATATATGGATGTTATATATGGACTTGCAGGCCTTGAAAAAAAATATGATACAGAACTTATGGATTCATCAGAACCTCTAATTTCAAAGTTCGTTTTCTTTAATAAAGACAATGAAGAAAAGGTTGGTAACGGATTAAGAACTACGCTAGATTCTAAACTTCAAAAGAAAGCTTATGACCTTTTAAAGGCAACAGATCGTAAAGGTGCTATAGTAGCAATAAATCCAAAAACAGGAGAAATTTTAGCTATGGTGTCTAATCCTTCTTATGATCCGAATAATTTAAAAAATGATATGAGTGGTCTAAATGCAAATAAGGATGTTCCGCTTCTTAATAGGGCGGTGTCTGGTTTATATCCACCAGGATCTGTATTTAAAACCGTTACTGCAGTTAGTGCTTTAGAAAACATTTCTGGTGTTTTCAATAAGGGATTTCATGATAATGGTAAACTTGTGGTAAATGGAACGCAATTATTGAAGAATTATGATGGTGAGGTTTTTGGTAATATCGACTTTAAATCTGCTTATATGCATTCTAGTAATGTGTTTTTCGGATCACTGGGCATTGATTTAGGAAATAAAGCTTTAAAGGAAACTGCAGAAAAGTTTTACTTTAATAAGGATATTAATGCTACAGGGATAACAATAGATCCTAGTCAATTTCCAGCGTATAAAAGCAATGAAAAAGGTAATATAGCGCAAAGTGCTATAGGTCAGGCTGGGGTTTTAGTTACTCCGATGCAAATGGCATTAGTTGTGAGTAGTGTTGCTAACAATGGTGTTATGATGGAGCCAATGCTTGTTAAAGAGATATTAAATAGCAAAGGTAAGTCGCTCGAAACAACGGAGCCTAAACAATTAGGTCAAGTAATGACTACGGAAACTGCTACCATCATGAAGGAGTTAATGAGGGCAGTAGTAACTGGCGGTACAGGTGGGAGTGCTGCAGTCAGTGGTATTGAAGTTAGTGGTAAAACAGGAACTGCAGATCATAAAGCGGACTCTAGTGCCCAAAATGCTGCTCATTCTTGGTTTACTTCCTTTGCACCTTATGATAATCCTACAATTGCTATAGCTGTAATTGTAGAAGAAGGTGGAGTTGGTGGTGGACGTGCCGCTAAAATAACTAGTGAACTTATTAAAACTTATTTAAAATAAATAAGATGTATCAATATAATGTTAATTTATAAAGTCAAATATTGTAACAATATTTGACTTTGTTTTGATATTATCGCTATTATGTTTTATATTGCCCAGGAAATTTAACAATTAAGATACAATTGTGGCTATATATGTAGCAGTTAAAATATAAAAAAGAGGAGGTGACCTATCGTGTTTGATTTTGAATATCAGCTAAAGACTCTTCCAGATGCACCTGGAGTATATCTTATGAGGAATAACCTTGGCGCGGTAATATATGTTGGAAAAGCCAAAATATTAAAAAATAGAGTAAGGCAATATTTTAAAAGTTCTAAAAACCATTCTGTAAAAGTTTTAGCTATGGTGAAAAATATAGCTGAGTTTGAATATATAGTAACGGATTCAGAAATGGAAGCACTAATACTTGAGTGTAATCTTATTAAAAAATATAGTCCTAGATACAATATTTTGCTTAAGGACGATAAGCATTATCCCTTTATAAAGATAACTATAAATGAGGAATTTCCAAGAGTATTTGTAACTCGTAACATAGCAAATGATGGAGGCAAATATTTTGGACCATACACAGATTCAGCAGCTGTTTATAGTACTATTGAACTTATAAAACAAGTATTTCCGCTTAGGACATGCAGGAGAAGTATTAAAGAGGGGTTACCGCCTACTAGGCCATGTTTGAATTATCATATTGGACTATGCAAAGCACCTTGTGCGGGATACATTAATAAAGAAGAATATGGTGAAATCATAAAATCCGCTATTGAACTATTAACAGGAAAAGATAAGGCTATAAAGGATGATTTAAAGAAGAAGATGGAGAGTGCATCAGAGTCTTTAGAATTTGAAAAAGCAGTTGTTTTTCGCGATAAGATCATGGCAATAGATAAAATAAATGAAAAGCAAAAGATAGTAATAGGAAATTGCGAAAATGAAGATTTTATAAGTTTATATATAGATGATAAAGATGTTTGCATTCAGGTGTTTTTCCTTCGTGATGGTATGATAGTAGGGCGTGAACACTTTATTTTAAATGATGAAGCGGAGCAAGTGCCAGCAGAGCTCATAGAAGAATTTATTAAAAGATTTTATGGAGGAGCAGCATTTATTCCCAAAACAATTTATGTGCCTTTTATAAATGAGTTTGATATTTTAGAGCAGTGGCTTAGCGCTAGGAAAGAATCAAAAGTTACAATTAAGGTTCCACAAAAGGGAGAAAAGAAAAAGACTTTAGAGATGGTTGAAAACAATGCTAAGATAACTCTTGAGAATTTTAAAATAAAGGACAAACAAGATAAGGAAGTCCACAAGTTTGCGCTTAATGAAATTGTAGAATTACTGGAACTTGATGAAGTACCGCAGAGGATAGAGTCGTATGATATTTCTAATATAATGGGAGTAGATTCTGTAGGTAGTATGGTTGTTTTTGAGGATGGAAAACCTAAAACTAGCGATTACAGAAGATTTAAAATTAAATCAGTAATAGGGGCTAATGATTATGACAGTATGCGCGAAATTTTAGAGCGAAGATTTATTCATGGATTGGAAGAAGTAGAGAAAATAAAAGCTAGAAATTTAGAATTAAGTAAAGGTAAGTTTTGTATATTTCCAGATTTAATTTTGATGGATGGTGGTAAAGGACAGGTTAATGTTGCTCTTGAGGTTTTAAACAGTCTTAATATTAATATACCTGTATGTGGAATGGTTAAGGATGATAAGCACAAAACAAGAGGTTTAATATATAATAATATAGAGCTTAATATGAGAAGTAATTCTCAAAGTATGCACTTAATTACTAGAATACAAGATGAGGTGCATAGATTTGCTATTACTTATCACAGAACTTTGAGAGATAAAAGAACTTTATATTCTATATTGGATAATATACCTAATATAGGGCAAAAGAGAAGGATAGAGTTACTTAAAAAGTTTGGAAGTATCGATAATATAAAAAAGGCAAGTAGTGCAGAATTAATGGATACACCATCCATAGATAGTAAGGCAGCGCAAAGCGTTATCGAATATTTTAAAATTGGAAAATAGTATGAAAAAATAT
Organism: Clostridium lacusfryxellense; assembly: GCF_018861735.1. Taxonomy (GTDB): domain Bacteria; phylum Bacillota; class Clostridia; order Clostridiales; family Clostridiaceae; genus Clostridium_AD; species Clostridium_AD lacusfryxellense. Next base: position 33,181 of record NZ_JAHLEB010000037.1, read on the forward strand.
TAATTAAATGTGTCATAGAGATTAATAATAGATAATAATGGCTTAAATTGTTGAAATTTATTAACAAAACGGTTAAACTATAGGGACTATAACTTCCATAACATAAACAATTAAATACATTATATGGAAGCGTATAAATACTTAATAATTTCAAGGAGTAGAATATGATGCAATATGAGAAGATAATTAAACAAATAAATAAAGTAACTTCTAAAGAGAATATAAAAATAAATGAACTAATGGAAAATCATACTTCTTTCAAGGTAGGGGGACCAGCTGATGTTTTGGTTACTCCAGAAAATGCTATGGAAGTTCAGTCAATAATAAAAATATGTAAAGAAAATAAAGTGGATTATTACTTAATAGGTAAGGGATCTAATTTACTTGTGCGTGATGGTGGAATTCGTGGCGTTGTTATAAAACTATGTAAACTTAACAAAATAGAGGTAGAAGGAAATAAAATAACTGCTCAAAGTGGAGCTAGTTTATATGACGTTACAATGGTGGCATTAGACAAGGGGCTTAAAGGCGTTGAGTTTGCAAATGGTATTCCAGGAAGTATTGGTGGCGCAGCAGCAATGAATGCAGGAGCCTATAATGGAGAAATGTGTATGGTACTTGAGAGTACATTAGTTATTGATAACAACGGTGAATTATTAACTTTAACTAAAGATGAACTAGAACTTTCTTATAGAAGTAGTGCAATTTTAAAACATGGATATACAGTAATAAGTGTCACGTTAGCTCTTGAACCAGGAGACCGAGCTGTTATAAAGGCAAGAATGGATGATCTTTGGAAAAAAAGAAATGATAAACAACCACTAGAATATCCATCAGCAGGCAGTACGTTTAAAAGACCTGAGGGTCATTATGCAAGTGTGCTTATACAGGATTGCAACTTAAAGGGAACCTCAGTTGGAGATGCTCAGGTGTCTGAAAAACATTCTGGTTTTATTATTAATAAAAAAAATGCAAGTGCAAAAGACATTCTAGACCTTATAAGTCTTGTGCAACAACAAGTGGAAGAAAAATATGGTGTACAACTTAGCACAGAAGTTAAGATTTGGGGAGAAGACCTGTTATTAGCTAAAGAAGCCTAATAAAAAAGCATAATCAATTGTTTAATGAAATACTTAGAAAAAACATATAAATTTAAATGCACAGCCGGTTAAGTTGCTGTGTATTTTTTTGCGCTTAGATATCTAAAAATATGAATTCATGTGTTATAATAAAAAGTGAAACAGATTAATAAAATGATATATAAAAACAACTGAAAAGAAATCATTAGGAATATTATATATATTCATAGTAATAGAAATTCTGGATTTTTATTAAAGGGGGGTTTTAAATGAGATTTGTTATATTGACAGGGTTATCAGGCGCTGGAAAAACACAAACGGTACGAAACCTTGAGGATTTGGGATTTTTTTGTGTGGACAATTTGCCACCAGTATTAATTCCAAAATTTGCAGAGGCATGTTATCAATCTAACGGAAATATAGATAGAATTGCTTTAGTTATAGACATTCGAGGTGGAAAGTTTTTTGATGATTTATTTGAAAGCTTAGCATACCTAAAAGAAGAAGGATATAAGTATGAGATTTTATTTTTAGAGGCTTCAGATAAGACACTTATAAAAAGATATAAAGAGTCAAGACGAAAACATCCGCTTGCACCAGAGGGAAGAGTTTTAAACGGAATCGATACTGAAAGGCGAAAGCTTAAGGATGTACGTGAGCGTGCTGACCACATAATTAATACAACAAGGCTTTCGGCGAGAGAACTTACAGAAGAAATAAATAATATTTATGGTGAGGAAGGTCAGATAGAAACGAAACTTGTTATAACTGTGCTTTCTTTTGGGTTTAAGTATGGAATACCTATGGATTCAGATTTAGTATTTGATGTTAGGTTTTTGCCAAATCCATACTATATACCAGAACTTAAGCCGTATTCTGGTAATGATAAACCTGTTCGGGATTATGTATTAGAGTTTGAGGGCACTAAAACGTTTATAGAGAAACTTCAAGATATGTTAGTTTTTCTAATTCCAAATTATAAGGCAGAGGGAAAAAGACAGCTCATAGTTTCTATAGGATGCACAGGGGGAAGACATAGATCTGTAGCTATTGCTAATAGGATTTACGAAATACTTGAACACACTGGGTATAACGTTAATATAGATCACAGAGATGTAAATGAAGATGTGACTAGAAGTGATGTTAAGCTATGATGCCACGTAAGTTACTTGCGCCTGGAATCAATATAAAGAAGTGGGTGCTTCTAGGTATTATTGGTATTTTCCTTTTAGCTTTTGGAATAATGCAACTTATAAATATGCAAAATTATTCACCAAGAAATATTGGGCTCATGGTAATTATTATACTTCTTGGAGTTGTAATAATATATGTAGCAGTAGTTCAAATTATTAAGTTTTTTATTATTTTAAATACAGGTAATATGGATGTAGCTATAAATTCAAAGAAACTCGGAGATCTGATCTATGAAAAGAGGGTACTTATAAAAGGGCCTAAAATTGTAGTAATCGGAGGAGGAACTGGTTTATCAACTATGCTCCGCGGATTAAAAAAATACACTAACAATATAACTGCAATAGTTACTGTGGCGGATGATGGTGGTGGATCAGGAGTTTTAAGAGAAGATTTAGGAATTCTACCACCTGGTGATATTAGAAATTGCATTTTAGCATTGGCTGATACGGAGCCATTAATGGAAGAATTACTACAATATAGATTTAAAGATGGACGGCTTAAGGATCAAAGTTTTGGTAACTTATTTTTAGCTGCCATGGATGGAATTTCAAATAATTTTGAAGAAGCTGTGCAGAAAATGAGTTCAGTCCTGGCAGTGACGGGCAGAGTTATCCCAGTTACTTTAGATAATATGATATTAAAGGCAAAACTTAAAAATGGGATAATAATCGATGGGGAGTCCAATATACCAAGAGGTGTAATTGACAATGATAGTGCTATTGATGAGGTTTTTATAGAGCCTAATGATGCTAAGGCAATGAAGGAAGCACTAATTGCTATAAATGAAGCAGATGCAGTGATACTTGGGCCAGGAAGTCTTTATACCAGTATTATTCCCAATTTATTAGTGAAGGAAATAAGAAATGCTTTAGCTAAAACTAAAGCCGTAAGAATTTATGTGTCCAATATAATGACTCAACCAGGAGAGTCTGATAACTATGGTGTTAATGACCATATAAAGGCTATTAATAAACATGCTAAATGTAAGGTTGTTGACTATGTGGTAGTGAACACAGGAGAAATAAGTGACGAACTAGAAGAAAAATATTTTAAAGATAAATCTACCTTAGTTAGTATAAATGAAAATGAAATTACAAAGCTTGGAATAGGAATTATTAAGAGTGATTTTGTTAAAATTGGAAAAGGATATGTAAGACATGATACAGATAAGCTTGCAGTAACTCTTGTAGAAACAATTATGGAGAAAAAATTATTATATGATAAAAAGAAATTAGTAGAATACTTTTATTTATCACAAAGACTAAAAGAAAATAAAAGAAATAAGGAGTAAAGTAATGTCATTTTCATCGAAGGTTAAAAATGAAATTTGTAGATTCACAGAAATGAGCAAAAATGAAGCAATGGCTGAACTAGCGGCTATAATGAAGGTTAGTGGAACTATTGGACTTGGGTCAAATAAACAAATGAATTTCCAAATAACCACTGAAAATCCTGCAATAGCAAGACTAATATTTAAATTATTAAAAGAACATTTTGGAATTCATCCTAGGTTATTAGTTAAGAGAAGTAATTCTCTTAAGAAAAAGAATGTTTATGTAGTTATAATTACCGAAGAAATGGGAGTTAAAGAATTATTAAAACAAGTGGCTGTACTTGAAAATGATAACTTTTTTTCAATAGATTATACTATACCTGAGAGGTTAATTGATGCTGAGGAATGCAAACGTAAATATATAAGAGGGGCCTTCTTAGGGGGCGGAAGTATTAGTAATCCTGAAAAGAACTACCATGTGGAGTTTGTTACACATGATAGTGACTATGCAGAGGAGCTAAGGACACTTATAAATAGTTATGGTTTATACTCAAAGATAATTCAGCGGAAAAGTAGTTTCGTAATTTATATTAAAGAGGGTGAACAGATTGTAGATCTCCTTAATATAATAGGTGCACATAATTCATTATTGTTTTTGGAAAATGTAAGAATAATGAAGGAAATGAGAAACAATGTTAATAGACTTGTGAACTGTGAAACAGCAAATCTTAGTAAAACAGTAAATGCGTCAGTAAGACAAGTTGAAAGTATTAAGCTTATACAACAGTCAATCGGATTTCAAAGGCTTCCTAAAAATTTAAGGGAAATAGCAGAACTTAGGCTTGAATATCCAGATGAATCACTAAAGGAACTTGGTGCTATACTTGAACCTCCTGTAGGTAAATCTGGAATTAACCATAGATTAAGAAGAATAGAGAAGATTGCAGAAGAATTAAGAAGCGAAGGAAGGTAAAACATGTAATGTCAAAGCGCGAAGAAGTTATTAATTATATTCTTTCACTGCAAATTGGAGCTAAAATATCGGTAAGAGGTATAAGCTCAGAACTAGGGCTTAGCGATGGTACGTCCTATAGAGCTATGAAAGAAGCAGAAAATATGGGTATTGTTAAAACTGTGCCTAGGGTTGGGACAATAAGAGTTGAAAAAGTATATAAAAAAAATATTGAAGCACTTACCTATACTGAGGTTGTAAGTATACTTGATGCAACTATTTTAGGTGGAAAAGAAGGTATAAATAGAACTTTAAATAAATTTATTATAGGCGCGATGGCTGTTGAATCAATAAGTAAGTATCTGAGACCAGGGTATTTGCTTATTGTTGGTAATCGCGAAGAAGCACAAGAACTTGCTCTTGAAACTGAAGCGGCAGTACTCATTACAGGAGGGTTTGATTGTAGTGAAAAAATAAAAGCCCTTGCGAATGAAAAAGGTATCCCACTATTATCATCAACATATGATAGCTTTACAGTAGCAAGTATGATAAATAAAGCTATTTATGACAGTATGATTAAAAAGGAAATTATTTTAGTTGAAGATGTTATGGAAAGTGATGCTAAATTTCTGAGAAGTACGGATACTATTGCAAGTTATAGAATATTAATGGCTGAAACTAATCATGAGAGATATCCTGTGGTAGATGAGAATATGAAGCTTGTTGGCATGATTACTTTAAGAGATTTACAAGGACATGATGAAAATGAATCAATACATAAGGTTATGAATAGGGAACTTATAAGTGTAACACCAAAAACAACGGTAGCTTATGCTGCTCATATTATGGGGTGGGATGGGAAAAAACTTTGTCCTGTAGTTAATAAGAAGAAGCTTGTAGGGGTACTAAGTATACAAGATGTTATGAAAGCAATGGAGTTTGCCTTAAGGCAACCACAAGTTGCTGAAACTATAGAAGATCTTGTTTTAATGAATTTTAGTTGTATACACGAGGGAGATAGTTTGCATTTTAATGGTCAAATTATACCCCAAATGTTAGATCCTTTTGGTACGGCATCTTGGAGCTCACTCAATATGTTATTATCGACTATGGGAATAATGGCATTAAGGCAAAATAACAATATCAATATTTCAGTAGATAGTATTACAGCATATTTTATGAAACCTGTTCAAATGGGTAGTGATATAGATATATATGCAGAAGTTATCGATAAAGGTAGAAGTTTTTCTAAGGTAGAGATAAGTATGTTTAATAGACTTAAGGAACCTGTTGCAAAAGCTATGATTTCTGCTAAAATATTTAGTAAATAATATTCTTTTATATTAATGATTATAAGGAGGTAATGAAATGTTTACACACATAATATTTTTTAAATTGAAAAATAAAAATCAAACAATTGAAGCTAGGAATCTTTTACTTAGTATGGAGGGAAAGATATCAGAACTTAAGGAGATTGAGGTAGGAATTGATGTTGTGCATTCAGAGCGTTCTTATGATTTGGCGCTTATTACTAGGTTTGAAACTTTTGAGGATATGAATACATATGCAGTACATGAGTATCATGTAAATGAAGTAATAAAATATTTAAAACCAATGCTGGAAAGTTCTAAATCTGTGGATTATGAGAGTTAAATCATAATATGATGAGCTAGATTATTAATTAAACCATCTGTGGATAATTATATGGTTACAAGGGGAGGGATAAAGTGTGCACAAAGAACTACAGATAAAAAAAGAAATTGAAGAAAATATAGAAAAAGAAGACCTTGGAAGTTTTGTGCACCTTCATGTACATACTGAGTATAGTCTTTTGGATGGTTCCGGAAAAATTAAAGAGCTACTTGCTAAAACCAAGGAACTTGGTATGAAGAGCATTGCTATAACTGACCACGGAGTAATGTATGGATGCGTGGAATTTTATAAACAGGCAAAAGAGCAGGGAATTAAACCTATTATTGGTTGTGAAATATATGTGGCAGCTAAATCAATGGACATTAAGGCACCAGATAGGGAAAATAAGACTCATCATTTAGTGCTTTTAGTTAAGAATTCATTGGGCTATGATAATTTGATGAAAATAGTTTCAGCAGCTTCAATTAAGGGTTTCTATTATAAACCAAGGGTTGATTTTGAATTTTTATCAAAGCATAGCGAAGGAATAATTGCTAGTAGTGCTTGTCTTGGTGGCGAAATTCAAAGCCTATTGCTTCGTGATAATTATGAAAAAGCCAAGGAAATAGCACTTAAATATAATGAAATATTTAAAGATGGTTTTTACTTAGAATTACAATATCATGGTATGCAGGACCAGTTTAAGGTTAATGAACTTTTAGTAAAGTTATCTAAGGAAACTGGAATCCCTCTAATTTGTACTAATGATACTCATTATATATTGCAAGAAGATTCAAAAGCTCATGATGTATTACTATGCATTCAAACAGCGAAAACTGTTGATGATGAAAATAGAATGAGATATCCATCAGACCAGTTTTACTTAAAATCTTCAAGTGAGATGGAGAAGACTTTTGCATATGTTCCAGAGGCGCTTAGCAATACAGTTAAAATAGCTCAGATGTGTAACTTCGATTATGAATTTCATGTATCAAAACTTCCAAGGTTTCCACTACCTGAGGGGGTAGACCCTTATGAATTCTTAAGAGAACTTTGTTACGCGGGATTGGCACCAAGGTATCATGAATTTAGTGATGCCACTGGTGAGAATTTTTCTATAGAATATATAAATGAAATAGCTGCTGGTAATGACCAAGCTAAGATGTATATAGATAGACTCGAATTTGAACTTAATATAATAAAACAGATGGGGTTCGTAGATTATTTTCTTATAGTATGGGATTTTATAAAGTTCGCAGTAGATAGTGGTATTCCAACAGGGCCAGGGCGTGGATCTGCTGCGGGTTCAATACTTGCTTATACATTAGATATAACTAAAATAGACCCTATTAAATATAGTCTTGTTTTTGAACGTTTCCTTAATCCGGAAAGGGTATCTATGCCAGATATAGATTCTGATTTCTGTTACGAGGGGCGCCAAGCAGTTATTGATTACGTTGTAGATAAGTATGGATCGGATAATGTATCGCAAATCATAACCTTTGGAACAATGGCCCCTAGAGCTTGTATACGAGATGTGGGAAGGGCTATGAATTATTCTTACGCAGAGGTAGACAGGATTGCTAAGATGATACCAGGTGTCCTTAATATAACTATAGATAAGGCTATTGAGATGAATGCAGAGCTTAGAACATTATATGAGGATGATACAAGGGTTGAAGCTTTAATTGATATTGCAAAGGCACTAGAAGGACTTCCAAGGCACAGTTCTACTCATGCAGCAGGAGTAGTTATTGCGTCAAAACCTCTAGTTAGCTATGTTCCACTTCAGAAAAATGATGAAATGATAGTAACGCAGTTTCCTATGGGAACCCTTGAGGAACTTGGTCTTTTAAAGATGGATTTCCTTGGGCTTCGTACCCTTACAGTAATGAGAGATTGCGTAAAGTTCGTAAAACAAAATAGAAATGTAGATATTGATATAGATGATCTAAACATTGAAGATCATAAGGTTTATAAGATGATAGGAGAAGGTAAAACTGTAGGGATATTTCAACTAGAATCTGCTGGAATGACTAGCTTTATGAAGGAACTTAGACCTGACAATTTAGAGGATATTATCGCCGGTATAAGTTTGTACAGACCAGGCCCAATGGCTGAAATTCCACGTTATATAAGAAATAAAAATAGTGGAGACAAGATTGAATATGAAACGCCAGAGCTTGAAGAAATTCTAGGAGTTACGTATGGGGTAATGGTGTATCAAGAACAAGTTATGGATATTGTTAGAAAACTTGCTGGATATTCTATGGGTAGATCCGATCTTGTACGTCGTGCCATGTCTAAAAAGAAACACAAGGTTATGGAAGAGGAACGTTATAACTTTATCCATGGAATAGTAGGTACTGATGGAAATATAGAAGTTGAGGGTTGCCTTAGAAATGGAATTACTGAAAAAGCAGCAAACCGTATATTTGATCAAATGATGGATTTTGCGTCATATGCGTTTAATAAATCTCATGCAGCAGCTTATGCTGTTGTTGGATATGAGACAGCATATTTGATGTGTTATTATCCTACTGAGTTTATAGCTGCTATGCTTAATAGTGTAAAGGGTAATAGTGAGAAAATAGCCTTTTATACTAGGTATGCAGTTCAAATTAATATTGGAGTCTTACCTCCAAATATTAATGAAAGTTTCGCTGGATTTACTGTAAAAGGTGATACTATACGATTTGGTCTATCTGCACTTAAAAATGTAGGGGTAAATGTAATAGAGAGCATTGTTCGCAATAGGAGAGAAAAAGGAAATTTCTCGAGCTTTATGGATTTTTGCAATAAAATAGATACAGCCTGCGTTAGTAAAAGAGCAGTAGAAAGCCTTATTAAGTCAGGAGCTTTTGATGATTTTAAGATCCATAGGTCACAACTCCTAGCAATATATGAAAAAGTATTAGATGGAGTGAACAATGATAGGAAGAGAAATATTTCAGGACAAATCAATTTATTTTTGGATTTTGATAATGAGTATGATAATTTTGAAATAGAGTATCCGAACATTCAGGAATTTAAAAAGAAACATCTTTTAGCTATGGAAAAGGAAATGACAGGAATATATTTATCTGGTCATCCACTAGATGAATATGAAGAGACGCTTAAAATACAAACTAATACTAGAATATCTGATATTGTAGTGGATGAAAGCTTAGAAGATGGAAATGAACTTTTAGGTGATAGCTTTAAACTTCAAGATGGTGACAAAGTTATTATCGGAGGCATTATATCATCTGTTAATAAAAAAGTTACTAAAAATAATGACATGATGGCTTTTATTAATCTAGAGGATTTATATGCCAGTGTAGAAGTAATAGTTTTTCCAAAGACTTTTGAAAAATATAAAACTCTTATAGAAGAGGATGAGATAGTAATATTAAAAGGTAGAGTTAGCATTAGAGAAGAAGAGCAGCCTAAGATATTATGTGAAGATATTAAACCACTTTTAAAGATAAACAGTGAAAAAATCTATATATTGGTAGAAAATGAAGATATGATGAAGGATGCGTTAAAAAAATTAAAAACAAATCTTGTTATTTATCGAGGGAATACACCTGTATATCTTTGTACAAAACAACCAAGAAAAATGTATGCTGTAGATAAGGGCTTATGGCTAAGTGAGGAAATAGACACTATGGAAATTCTTAGAAGTATATTTGGAGAAAGTAATATAAAAATACAATAAAGTTTGTATAACATTATATAATTAGTTGCCATAGGTAAAAAATTACTTATGGTAACCTTAGTTAAAGTCAATATCTAAAAAATAAATAAATTTTTTTTCGGATAAAACGTTGAATATTTCGAGAATAATGTATAATATTATAATATAAAGGGTATTTTTAATAAGTAGTAAGGTTTTGTTTTAGGACATGAACTAATCACAACTATAGTGGGACTTTATATGTCCCGCTGGTACAACTATAGAACCACAAAGAAAAAACAATTAATAATTGTCCAATGCATGGTCTAATGATCCAGAGAACTACAAAGGAAAATATTGTTTTATGCCCTAAAGAACTACAAGGAGGAATTTTATGAAAACAATTGCTGTACTTACGAGTGGAGGAGACGCACCAGGAATGAATGCCGCCATTAGAGCTGTAGTTAGAATGGGTATATATAAAGGCATACGAGTTATGGGCGTTCAAAGAGGATATAGTGGGCTTATAAACGGTGAAATTGTTGAAATGGATAGACATTCAGTATCGGATATAGTTCATAGAGGTGGAACTATTCTTAGAACTGCACGTTGTGAGGAATTTAGAACCGAAGCTGGACGAAAAAAAGCAGCTAACGTACTAAGAGTATTTGGCATTGATGGCCTAGTTGTAATTGGAGGAGATGGATCTTTTAAAGGTGCACAACTTCTATCTGAAATGGGCATCTCAACTGTTGGTATACCTGGAACTATTGATAATGATTTACCTTACAGTGAATATTCTATAGGATTTGACACAGCTCTCAATACAGTACTTGATGCAATAAATAAAATAAGAGATACATCAAGTTCTCATGAACGAATTAGTGTAATTGAAGTAATGGGAAGAAATTGTGGAGATATAGCTTTGTACGCTGGTATAGGTGGAGGAGCTGAAGAAGTAATTGTTCCAGAAAAAGGTTATGAAATGGATGAGTTATGCAAAACTATCTTTGAAGGAAAGCTTAGAGGTAAAATGCATAATCTTATAATTCTTGCTGAGGGCGTTGGTGGAGCGAATGAGCTTGCCGAGCAAGTTGAAGAAATAACAGGTATTGAATCAAGAGCTACAATTCTTGGACATATTCAAAGAGGTGGAAGTCCAAGTGCATTTGATAGAATGCTTGCTTCTAAAATGGGAGTAGCAGCAGTTGAAGTGCTTATAGATGGCAAATCAGGAAGAGCTATAGGAATGAAAGATGGCCAAATAATGGATCAAGACATAAATGAGGCAATAGCAGTACCTAGAGAATTCAACGAAAGTCTATATCATATATCAAAAATTCTTTCTTACTAAATCATTATTAAAATTATAATTGATAATTTAAAAAGAAAGATTATATATTAATCAAATGAATTTAAAATAATATACAATAAGAGGAGTAATTTATGAAAAAAACTAAAATTATATGTACAGTAGGACCAGCAAGTGATAATAGCGAAACTATAAAAAGCTTAATCAATGCAGGCATGGATGCGTCAAGACATAACTTTTCTCATGGTGATCATGCAGAACATAAAATAAGAATGGATTTAGTAAAAGAGCTTAGAGTAGAACTTAATAAACATATTGCTATAATACTCGATACTAAGGGACCAGAAATAAGAACAGGAAATTTTGCAGCTGGTAAAGTTGAATTACAAGAAGGCGCTAAATTTACTGTTGTTTGTGGTGAGGAAGTTATTGGAGATGAAACTATCTGCTCAGTAACATATGATAATTTATATCAAGATGTTAAACCTAACGATATTATATTAATAGATGATGGTTTAGTTGGACTAAAAGTACAAGAAGTGGTAGGCAAAAAAGTCCTATGTATAGTTGCAAACACTGGTATGATAGGCAATCACAAAGGAGTTAATGTTCCTGGAGTTTCAATAAATCTACCTGCACTTACAGCTAGAGATATAGAAGATTTGAAATTCGGATGTGCACAAGGCGTTGATTTTGTTGCAGCATCTTTCATAAGAAAAGCATCAGATGTACTTCATATAAGACGTGTTCTTAATGAAAATGGTGGAGAAAAAATACAAATAATATCTAAGGTAGAAAACAGAGAAGGCGTTAATAATATCGATGATATTGTTAAATTTTCTGATGCCGTTATGGTTGCCAGAGGAGATTTAGGAGTAGAAATTCCAACTGAAGAAGTTCCAATAGTTCAAAAAATGATTATACAAAAATGTAATGCTGCTGGAAAAGCTGTTATAACAGCTACTCAGATGCTTGATTCTATGATGAGAAACCCAAGGCCAACTAGAGCAGAGTCTTCAGACGTTGCAAATGCAATATTTGATGGTACAGATGCTATAATGCTAAGTGGTGAAACTGCTAATGGTAAATATCCTTTAGAAGCTGTAAGCATAATGTCTAAAATAGCACAAACCGCTGAAAATGCTCTTAATTATGAAGAGAAATTAAAGAAGAAGAGAAAATCTCATGTTCCAAACGTACCAAATGCTATTAGTTTAGCTACATGTAGTACAGCTATGGAACTTAAAGCTTCAGCTATTATTACTGCAACTCAAAGTGGTAATACTGCTAAAAAGGTTTCAACATATAGACCAGAATGTCCAGTTATCGCTGTTACTCCTTATGAAAGAGTAGCTAGAAGTTTAGCATTAAACTGGGGCGTAATTTCAATATGTGCAGATAAGGTAGAATCTACAGATGATCTTATAGATAATTCTGTTGCTATTGCGTTACAATCAGGTTATGTACAAAAAGGTGATTTAGTAGTTATTGCTGCTGGAATCCCTGCCAATTTTGTAGGTAGTACAAATATGATGAAGGTTCATATTGTTGGAGATATATTACTTCAAGGTAAAGGAAACATAAGTGCATCAGCTTGTGGTACAGCTTTTTATGCTGCTAATGCGCAAGAAGCTAGTGATACTATGCAAGATGGAGATATATTAGTAGTTAAAACATTAGATGCTGACTACACTGATATATTAGATAGAGTTTCTGGAATTATTGTAGAAGAAGATGCAGTAACTTCAAATGTTGTTATAGAAGGTACTTCGAAAGCAGTTCCAATAATATTCAATGCAACAGGAGCAATAGGAATTATTAAAACTGGTTCATTTATAACAATGGATGCAACTAGAGGTCTTGTTTATAGTGGAAGAGCTAACGTAAAAAACTAATTTAAAAAACGGATTAGAGCAAAAAAGATTGTCAGTTTATTACTGGCAATCTTTTTTATTATTAAAAAAATTCTAAATATAAAATAAATCTATGTATAATTAATGTAATTAAGGTTATAATTAAAAGTACAAGCAAATAATTGGCGACTGATTCTTTATTAGCATCTATATGGTGCTTTTTTTTTATCTGTAGTATAATGAAAGCAGATGCTAGGAATTATAATTAAAAGTAATGTATTATAATTAATATTATGTTTTTTATTGAAAATAAGTTTGCGGAGGGATTAACATGAGGGGAATTCTAAGTTGTAGTGCAACAGTATGTGTTAATAATATGTCTGGAATATGCTCAGCTAGTACTATCCATGTTTCAGGAGTCGATGCTCATAGAAGTGAAGAAACACAATGCGAGACATTTGATGAAAAGGGATTAAAGAATTCGTTATCTAATGTACTTAATATGAATGTGATTGGTCAGTTTAAGCAAGTATTTGATAATGATTCTATAGAGATGAGTCCAAGAATTAGATGTGAAGCGATTAATTGTAAACACAATGAAGAAGAATTATGTTTAGCAAAAAATATATTGGTGGATGTATTAGAGGGTTCATGTATTGATAAAACACCTTTGTGTATCGAGAAAACACAATGTGAAACCTTCGATGAACAATAATTTTTAAGAAAAAATTATGCAATATTTAATATTTTAAAATTATAAAATTTGGATTAGTAAATTTTTATTACAAGTAATAAATTTTTTATTACAATTAGTTAGGCACATGGTGATAAATATACTGGCATTTTTGCATAGTTATTTGTTTCTATGTGCCTTATATAAAGAAGTGGCGTATGCCTAAGAGAGTGGCGTGTGCCTAAAAGAGTGGCGTGTGCCTAAAAGAGTGGCGTATGCCTAAAAGAGTGGCGTATGCATAAAAGATTGGCATAGATAAGCTTAGGAGGAGAAATTATGAAAAGTAGAAGCAAAACGATGAAAAGAGAAACTGAAGGAAAAACAGAAATCGAAAATTATGTTATTCCTGTTAAAAAAAATGAAGATTATGAAATGACTATAGATAATATGGGATATGATGGTGAGGGCGTAGGTAAGATAGACAACTTTACCATTTTTGTAGCTGGTGCAATTATAGGAGAAAGGGTAATTGTTAAAATTGTTAAGGTTTCTAAAAAGTTTGCTTTTGGAAAATTACTTGAGATTATTGAGAAATCTATAGATAGAGTAGAGCCAGTCTGTAATATATATAAAAACTGTGGCGGATGCAATATTCAACATATAGATTATGATGCACAATTAGATTTTAAAACTAATAGGGTAATACAAGTTATAAATAGAATAGGGAAATTAGATGACGTGATAGTTCACCCTACAATAGGAATGGAATCTCCATATAATTATAGAAATAAGGTTCAATTACCAGCAAGCAATATGAATGGCGAAGTAAGGATTGGGTTTTATGCGGCAAGAAGTCATGATATTATAAATATGGAAAATTGTCATATCCAGGATTCAGTTGCAGATCTTGTAGTAAAACTTACGAGAATGTGGATAAAAGAATTTAATATTGAAAGTTATAATGAGGAAAATCACCAAGGAATTCTAAGACATATTATGATTAGAAAAGGTATTAAAACAGGAGAAGTTATGGTTGTACTAGTTACAAATGGTAATAATCTTCCTCATAAAGAAGAATTTATAACATTGATTTGTAAAAAGATTAAAGGGCTTGTTAGTATAGTACAAAATATTAATACTGATAAGACAAATGTAATACTTGGGGCGCAATGTTTAACGCTTTGGGGAAAAGATACTATAACTGATTACATAAGTGATTTTAAATTTGAAGTTTCGCCATTGTCATTTTTCCAAGTTAATTCAATTCAAACAGAGGTACTCTATAATAAGGCACTAGAATATGCAAATTTAAGTGGTGGAGAAGCGGTGCTTGATGTTTATTGTGGTACAGGAACTATATCATTATTTTTATCGCAGAAAGCTAAAAAAGTGTATGGTGTAGAAATAGTACCTCAGGCTATAGAGAATGCTATAAAAAATGCTAAAGAAAATAAGATAGACAATGCGGAATTTATAGTAGGAGATGCAGAAAAAATCATCCCAGAACTTATAGATAAAGGCGTAAAGGCTGATGTAGTGGTAGTTGATCCACCAAGAAAGGGTTGTGATAAATCTCTTTTGGAAGCTATTTGTAGTATGAACCCAAAAAATATAGTTTACGTTTCTTGTGATCCTGGTACTTTAGCTCGTGATTTAGGGATTTTAGATGAACTAGGATATAAAACTTTAGAAATTCAGCCAGTGGATATGTTTCCGCAGACGGCGCATGTGGAGTGCGTTGTGAGGATAGAGAAGAAATTGTAGATAACTATACCAATCGCTAAGATAGAATAATGATAGAACTAAGGAGTGAGTTACCTTAGTTCTATTTTTATACCTTTTTACTATGAGTATGAATGTTATGTCTTGAGCTAGATTTTTAAGTTTGTGAAGCTAATATACAATTTTATGAACTGGAATTATCTCACATGTTTTTAGTGATTCATCTTATTTGGAGAGGTTTCACCTTGCCCATTTTCAGGCTCGATTTCTATT
>NZ_JAHLEB010000038.1 GCF_018861735.1 Clostridium lacusfryxellense
AATAATCTGCTTAGTAAAAAAGCAAATAACCACTAGATAATAATTAGTATTATAGTTATAATTTGACTTAGGAATGCAGTTTCATAAAGCTATATTTTGACGCACTACACTCTATCAAAAGATTATTTTTATCAATTACTGCATTTTCACTTCCATTTTTAAAGAGCCAGTCTGGATTAATCCCAATATACTGATCAAAGGGCAGGTTATCAAGAATTAAATAGTTTGTACATTCTTTCCCACTTCTACCTGCTCTCCCTGTTTGTTGCCAGAAAGATGCCCTCGTTCCGGGATATCCAACAAGTACTGTTGTGTCAATCTTTCCAATATCAATACCAAGTTCTAAAGCATTGGTAGATATAATGCCTCGCAAAACACCTGTAATCATTTTATTTTCAATTTCTTTACGTTCCAGAGGTGTATACCCTCCCCTATATCCAGATATTTTATCCGTTAATGATGCTCCAAAGAAACTCTCTGATTCTAATTTATCTCTTGATTCTTTTAATACTACTTCAACGTTTTTTCTTGATTTGGTGAATGCAATAAAACTATTATCATTTTCTACCAAATCAGGTATTAAATCAGCAGCAACTGAGGTTGTCTGTACTTGACCATAATATTTTTTATCGGCCCCCATAATCTTTGGCGGTTGAACAAGCACATATTTTCTTTTCACTGCTGGCGAACCATCCTTATCAATTTGAATGAATTTTTGCCCACATATATCTTCTACTAATTCAACAGGATTTGCTATAGTTGCTGAGCTGCATAGATATTGAGGTGATGAATTATAATATCTGCATACTCTCCCTAATCTTCGAAAAACATTTGCCACATGGGAACCAAATGCTCCTCTGTACGTATGCAGTTCATCAATTACCACATATTTCAGATTAGAAAATATAAAATCAAATCCAAATTTACTGTGATTCGGTAAAAATGCAGCATTTATCATTTCAGGATTAGTTAAAATAATATTTGCACTTTTTCTGATTCTACTTCTTTCATTTACAGGAGTATCTCCATCATATACACCTGCTGAAATTCTGTTTTCCCCGAAATATTCTAAATAAGGCATTATAGCACGATACTGATCGCTTGCTAATGCTTTTGTAGGGTATATAAAAATTGCTCTTGCAAGAGGATTCGATAAAATTTCTTGAAGAACCGGCAGCAAAAAGCTAAGTGTTTTTCCACTAGCTGTAGATGTGGTTATTACAATATTATGACCTTCCATTGCTTTTTCAAACATCTCTGCCTGATGACAATATAGTTTTGTAATCCCATTTTTAGAAAGGTACCCACATAATTCCACCGAAAGCGTACTCGGAAAATCGACATTCTTTGCTTCTCTTTTCAAGATTGTTTTATTGTATATAATTAAATCATCTATATTCATAATATTGCTCCTATTC
This sequence comes from Clostridium lacusfryxellense, assembly GCF_018861735.1. Lineage (GTDB taxonomy): Bacteria > Bacillota > Clostridia > Clostridiales > Clostridiaceae > Clostridium_AD > Clostridium_AD lacusfryxellense. The sequence goes on from NZ_JAHLEB010000038.1 coordinate 1,419, forward strand.
TACTAAATTACTTATAATTATATACTAAAGTATAAATAATAACATCTTAGTTTTACAAGCAAAAATGCACCCATTATTGGGTGCATCTGAGTTATAACTAAACAATTTAAAACACTCAATTATTATTCAAATAACGCTTTAACTTTTTTCAACTCCTCGCGTATTGGAATGCCTTGTGGACAATGAGTCTCACATTTGCCACATTCTACGCAACTCGATGCCTTTTGCTTAGGTGCAAGAAAACGGTCATAATTCTCCTCTTTACCAAACATATGATAATTATTATAAAAAGTGAAACATCCAGGGATATTAACACACTCCTCCATTTATTCTTATTTTTAAACTTAATTTTTTATTATAGTTTCATTGAAGCTCCCTACTCTATATCCTTGCAAGTCTAAAGTTACATATTTAAACCCACATTCTTTTATCTTTTCAGCAATAGTATCTAAAAGTTTTTCATCAAATAATTTACTCCTGTCATTTTTACTTACTTCAATCCTTGCTAAGTCTCCATGGCATCTCACTCTAACAGCTCTAAACCCTATGCTCATCATATATTTTTCTGCATTTTCGATCTTCTCGAAATCTTCTATTTTTAATTCATTTCCATAAGGTATTCTTGTTAAAAGACATGCGTATGCTGGCTTATATCCCAAGTATTAAGTCCTAATTCTTTGGAAAAAGCTCTTATTTCTGCCTTAGTTACCTTGCATTCTAAAAGTGGACTCTTTATTTCTAATTCCTTTAATGCTTTAAGACCTGGTCTATAATCACTTATATCATCAAAGTTAGTTCCATCTATTACATAGTTATAATCCTGATCCTTAGCAACAGCTAATATCATGCCAAACACTGCCGTTTTACAAAGATAACATCTATCTTCTGGATTAAATTTAATTGAATCAATGATTGGAGCTTCTATAATCTCATGCTGTACTCCTAATTTTTTAGCTAGTTCCTTTGCTTCTACTATTTCCCACTTTGGAATATATGGAGACATAATTGTTACTGCCTTTACATTGTCCCCAAGGGCCTCTTTTGCTACTCTAAGTAAAAAAGTACTATCTACTCCACCTGAAAATGCTAAGACTACTTTTCCTAATCCTTTAATATATTTAATTAATTCATTATACTTTTCATTGTTTATCATTTATTTTTCCACCTCTCACCTAAATATACTTTATATGATTACCATCATTATTCTACTTATCCCAAGGCAAAACGCCTGTCACTTCTGCCTCTTCATATCCGCCTATTTTATACGCTCATAATAACGCAATGTATCCGAAGATTGAATGATACTTGTTATTTTAACCCTCTGTGGACTATGTAAAAAGTATAACACTTGGAGTCCACTCTAAGTCAAGTATTTTTTCACTTTAGTAAGCTGGCAATTGAATAACTGTACATACTTATTCTTTGGATGAGCAATTAAGCTTAACAGCGAGTGCGGCATTGGAACAGAATTTACAGTAATACTTACAGAAAATTAAAGACTATGTTTTCGCATAGCCTTTTTTTATTTATTTAATTTGAATATCAATTATGTCTTTTGCATTATCAAGCAACTTAGAAGGTACGTATATACTGATTTCACAATTACCTGGGAAACCATAAATGCCGTTAATTCCTGCGGTTTTTTTTAACGACGGTATATCAAAAGCATTTAGTTTTGATTCAATTAACTTTGCTTCAAAATCATCACTAACTGATATAAGAAAAGCCTCAGTGTCATATTCTTCTACTGAATCCACTTTTGTAGTTTCAAGCACTTCTACTAAATCACATCCACAGTCGCTACACTTTATAAATCCCGTGCGGTATTCACATTTACATTTTGGACACCATGACATAATAACATCTCCTCAAAATATTTTTAATCTTTTAAATTCTATAATTACATATATTTTTATTATATTCTAATGTTTTTAAAATATCAATTTAAAACACTAATATTATACAGTAGCTAAAAACATAAAAAAGAATAACTAATTAGATAGTTATTCTTTTTGAATTGCTAAATAATATTGAGAAATTTAAGTATTATAATTACAACAACAATTCCACCAATTATTGATAACATATAATTCACACTCCCTTTATTCTAGTTTTAGCACCTATTTTAATTCTATCCTAACTATTTTCTAATTCCTATATGATTTAATTGTAAATTTAAAGCATGACGCAAAAAGAACCTTCGGCATTTTCCTTCCTAAAGGTTCTTTTATTTTTATAATATATACTTAGCATTTTTAATGTTGATTATTAAATAATCCAGCCCCTTCTACGATTTCCTGTTCCATAAATAAACTTAAAACAGCTTCATTATACTCATTTAAATTTTGCGACTTTTTTATCCTTTTAGCATATTTTTTATTATCTGAAAATATGTAAATCATATAGCCCCATAGTTCTTTCATTCTAAATATTGCATTTCTTTCTTCATCAAATATTTCTATATATTTATACAACATTTCATCATGAAAATCTTTTAATACTTTTTTATCTATATTAGTATTATGGTTTATCTTATTCATCAACCCTGGATTAGCTATAATACCTCTTCCTAGCATAACTGTTTTAACTTCTGGAAAAGCTTTTATTAATTTATTATGATCATCGACAGTGAAAATATCCCCATTATAACATACTGGACTTATGCTTAAAGATAATGCATCTTTAAACACCTCTAAATTAGGTTTGTTTCCATAAAAATCTTTTTGTATTCTTGGATGAATAATTAATTCTTCTAAAGGATATTTATTGTAAATTTTTATTAGCTCATAAAATTCTTCTGGACTATCTTTTCCTATTCTAGTTTTTATAGAAATTTTCATATTATCTATCTTAAATATTTTATCTAAAAATATATCAAGCTCTTCCCTTTTGGCTAAAAATCCTGAGCCTTTATTTTTTGAAACAACCGTTCCAGCGGGACATCCTAAATTTAAATTTACCTCGTTATAACCTAATTGTTGTAATTTTCTAGCAGTAGTAATAAAACCTTCTGCATCGCTCGTAAGTATTTGTGGAACTATGTTCATACCTTTATTATTTTCAGGCAAAATATCTCTTAATTCTTTAGACTTAAGACTTCTACTTTTATTTGTAACAATAAAAGGTGTAAAGTATTTATCAATATTATTAAAAAACTTTTCATAAGAATTTCTATATACGTATCCCGTAATTCCTTCCATGGGTGCTAAATAATATTTCATTCCCATTATTTGAATTCCTTTTCAATAACATCTGTTAGTTTTTTACAAGGAATGATCTTTATATTCTTAAATTTAATACCTGTTTTTAAACAATTCATAGGTATATATGCCTTTTTAAAACCCATTCTATCTACTTCTTTTAGCCTTTGCTCGAGCGATGGTACTTTTTTTAATTCACCAGTAAGGCCAAGTTCTCCTATAAAGACTGTATCAGTAGATATTCCATGGTTTAATGCGGAGGATGCAATACTCATCACTACAGCAAGATTTACTGATGTTTCAGTTAACTTAAGACCACCTGTTGCTTTTATAATAACATTCTTATCATAAAGCCCTATCCCTCCCCTTTCCTCAAGAATTGAGATAAGAGTCCCTAATTGTTCCTTCCTTGCGAAACACTCACTTAATCTACTTGGATAAGGAGTAAAAGATTTAGATACAAGACTCTCTACCTCTACAACAATTGGTCTTGTACCGTCCTTTATAACGGCTAAAGCACTGCCCGGAACTAACTCTTCCCTTTTGGTCATAAAAAACTCCGACGGGTCAGTTATTTCTTCCATTCCTATCTCTGACATACGAAATAGTCCACTTTCAGAAGTGTCACCATATCTGTTTTTTTTGCTAATTAAATGTTTCAGTTCTTCTCCATCTTCTCCTTCTATGTACAACACGGTGTCCACTAAATGTTCTAGTATTCGAGGCCCCGCCATCTCATCAGCCTTTGTCATTTGCCCAACGAGAAATACAGCTCTTGGTCTATCCGGATTTTTTGCTTTATCCTTTAAAGCTGTAGCACATTCAATTACTTGAGTAGGCGATCCCGCTCTTGAACTTGAATATTCTTCTAAAGTAAATGTTTGAATGCTATCAAGTATTATTAAGTCTGCATCAACTGTTTCTATATGTTGTAATATCTCATCTAGCTTAGTATCAGAAACTACCCAAAAATTATCAGCTAGTTCTTTTACTGTACGGTCAGCTCTATTTTTAATTTGACTATTACTTTCCTCTCCAGATGCATATAAAATTTTAAATCCTTTTAAAGACAGAGCATTTGCGAGTTGCAGTAAAAGAGTTGACTTGCCCATTCCAGGAGGTGCTGAAATTATGCTTATACTATCTCTAACTATTCCGCCGCCCATAACTCTATCAAATTCTGAAACTCCTGTAACTATCCTATCGCTGTTAGATTGTACAACTGCTCTTAGTTTTGTTGGATTAGTTGTTATTACCATTCTACTTGATTTAGATTTAAGGTCGCTTGCCTTAACTATTTTTTCTTCATATGTATTCCAGGCACCACAATCGCTACACTTACCCATCCATTTTGGAGATTGTGACCCACAGTCTTTACAAATATAAACTTTTTTATCTTTAGCCAATCAAATACAACTCCTTAGTTTTGCCGTTACTCTAAACGCAATAAAATAACTTTATTAATACAATTATATCAACAAATCATTTTCACAGTCAACACATTGATATATATCATAGTATTGTCTTATTTAAAAGGTAATTAGCATATATTTTATTATATGTAGGTTGTTGTTGTCTAATATTACCTATTTAAATCTATATAGAAGAGGAGGAGAGAAATTAAAATGTGGAAAAGGAATAGTGAAAAATCAGATTTGAAAATAAAACCAATAAAAATAATAATGATAATAGTATTAATATTAATGATAATTTTAGAAATATACCTCACTGTGACATTAGGAATATTGGGTCTATTTATAGGTTTAATAATTGCTTTTATTATTTTAATGATACTATTAAATAGAAGCAAAAAGTCTAAACGTTCAAACGTAAATGCATTCCTCCAACATAAGAATAATGAAGAGTAATTTATAATTAATAAAGTGTTTCCTTTGACTTTATCCTTGTAAAGCAATGAATTGTAATGATATAATAAATTTGTTAAAAATTATAAATCGCGAAAGGAATGGTTTGATTATGGAAACGAAATTAGAAAAAAAGTTTGGTCTTATTACTGCGATAGCAATGGTTGTCGGCATTGTAATAGGCAGTGGCGTTTTTTTTAAGGCAGAAAAAGTATTAACTGCAACTGGCGGGAATCTTACACTAGGTATTTTGGCTTGGGTTATTGGTGGTATTATTATGATTTCTTGTGCCTATACTTTTGCTGTAATGGCAACTAAGTACGAGAAAGTAAATGGTATAGTAGATTATGCAGAAGCTACTATGGGCGAAAAATATGGTTATTATGTTGGCTGGTTTATGGCACTTATTTACTATCCAACATTGACGTCAGTTTTAGCATGGGTTTCAGCTAGATACACCTGCGTATTATTTGGATTTTCAATTACAGGTGGAGAGTGTATGACTATTGCCTGTCTATATTTGATAGGTAGCTATGCAATAAACGCATTATCACCAGTTTTAGCTGGCAAATTTCAAGTTAGTACAACTATAATAAAACTAATTCCACTTATTTTAATGGCTATAATTGGAACAATAGTGGGTATCAATAGTGGTATGACTATGATTAATTTCACAACAGTAGTAAAAAAAGTAAGTACTGCGAATGCATTATTTACAGCAGTTGTTGCAACAGCTTTTGCATATGAGGGTTGGATTATTGCTACAAGTATTAATGCTGAATTAAAGAACGCAAAGAAAACGCTTCCACTTGCTCTAGTTGGTGGCACGTTTATAATTATGGCTGTTTATATTCTTTACTATATAGGACTAGCTGGAGCTGTAACAAATGAAGTTATGATGAAAGGTGGGGAAGCTGGAGCTAAACTGGCATTTCAAAAAATATTCTCCTCTGCTGGTGGCACTCTAATATTTGTATTTGTTATTATTTCTTGCCTCGGAACTTTAAACGGATTAATGCTCGGATGTACTCGTGGTATTTATTCATTAGCAGCAAGGGGCTTTGGACCAAAACCAAATATATTTAAACAAATAGATAGCGAAACTAATATGCCAACAAATTCATCTATACTCGGACTACTTCTTTGTGCTATATGGTTATTATACTTCTATGGCGCTAACTTAACAAAACCTTGGTTTGGATTCTTTTGTTTCGATTCATCAGAATTACCTATAGTTACTATTTATGCATTATATATTCCTATTTTTATTATGATTATGAAAAAAGAGAAGGATTTAAACTCATCTAAAAGATTCATAATGCCTATTGTTTCGTTAGCAGGATGCATATTTATGATAGTTGCCGCCTGTTTTTCCCATAAAATAGCAGTTGTTGGGTATCTAATTATTTTTACTATTATAATGGCTATTGGGGCTTTGTTTTCAAATAAAGGAAATCTTACTTAAAATAGAATTGTCACTCTGATTCAACTAAATTAAAATCAAAGTATAAGAAAACCCTTAACTAAAAATTAATTAGTCAAGGGTTTTACTTACTAATTTATTCTTCATCCCATATCATTTTTGCCAATGGAAAAGGTTCTAGAGCTCGATCTAATATACCTTGAACATAGGCAATTAAAATCCCATAATTAACCATAGGTACATCAAATTCTTTTGCTGACTCAATTCTATTGAGCATCGCAGCTCTATTTAACATGCAAGCGCCACAATGTATTATTAGTGCATATCTTTTAACATCCTCTGTGAAAGTAACCCCTGAAGTGTATTCGAAATCTATCTGTTTACCCGTAATTTGCCTAAGCCATCTAGGAATTTTAACTCTTCCTATGTCATCAGCTTGCTTATGATGTGTACATCCTTCTGAAACTAGTACTTTATCTCCATCCTTAAGCTTTTCAACTGCCTTAACTCCCCTTATAAGCTGGACTAAATCCCCTTTATATCTTGCAAATAAAATTGAAAAAGAGGTCATAGGAATGTCCTTAGGTGTATCTGCTGCTACTTTTAAAAACACTTGTGAATCTGTAATAACAATTCTAGGTTTCTTACCTAGATTCTCTAAAGTTTCCCGTAATTCATGTTCTTTAGTAACTATTGCAATTGCATCACTTTCAAGAATATCTCTAATGGTCTGTTGCTGAGGAAGTATTAATCGTCCCTTTGGGGCTGCCTTATCTATAGGCGTAACTAATACTACAAAATCACCCGGACTAATAAGGTCTCCTATAATTTTAAATTTTTCTTCCTCTTCTGGGATCATACTTATAATTTTATCTTTAAGTTGCTTTACTCCTTGTTTTGTAACTGCTGAAACAGAAACAGAAGGAATATCTAGTCCATTATTTATTTTACTAATGAGCTCTTCATTTACGGTAGCTATATCAGCCTTATTTAAAACCGCTATTACTGGTATCTTTTTACTTTTTACTTGATCTATAATATATTTATCATAGTCAGTTAATCCAATAGAGGCATCAATAACCACTAAAGCAATATTTGTTTTATTTAAAACCTCAAGTGTCTTCTTTTTTCTTAATTCTCCAAGCTCTCCAACATCGTCTAGCCCTGCGGTATCAATTATTACGCAAGGCCCAATTGGCAATATTTCCATAGCCTTGTATACCGGATCGGTAGTTGTTCCTTTCATATCTGACACAATAGCTGTTTCCTGATTTGTTAAAGCGTTTATTATGCTAGATTTTCCTGCGTTCCTCATTCCAAATAACGCTATATGGACTCTTTCTGAGCGAGGTGTATCATTTAAACTCAATTTTCATTCCTCCTTATTTTAACCCGGGTATTCCTGGTTTCGTTAATTCATACGGATTTAATATTTCCTCTATTTTTACATTGCTAAGTATTTTCTCTGAGAGTAGTATATCCCTAATGGTCTTATCCTCTTTTAAAGCTTTTTTTGCTACGCTACTAGCCTTATCATATCCTATATGATGAACTAATGCAGTAACTAAAGCTGTAGATTTTTCAAGATTTTCTTTACATTTTTTTTCATTTACACTAATGCCTTCAATACATTTTTCTCTAAATATTATAACGCATCTGTTTAAAAGCTCAAGGGATTCAAGCAAACTCTCTGTAATAAGTGGTGTAAAAGAGTTAAGTTCCAATTGTCCCATTGAACTCGCCATAGTTATAGCTCCATCATTTGCAATAACTCTCATAGAAACCTGAGCCACCATCTCCGGAATCACAGGGTTAACTTTTCCAGGCATTATTGTAGAACCTGCTTGCATTTCTGGTAAATTTATCTCCCCAAAACCACCCTTTGGTCCAGAATTTAATAACCTTAAATCATTTGATATTTTTAAAAGGTTAACACTACAAGACTTGAGTAATCCGGACACCTCCACATACACATCACAGTTTTGAGTTATATCCATTGGATAATCAGACCTAGCCAGGCCTAGCTTTGTTAAATCTTGAAGGGAATCCGTTATCATATATATAAATTTATTTGTAGCATTGAGTCCCGTCCCAATAGCTGTAGCACCCATATTTATTTGTCTTAACCGTTCTTCTACCTTATAAATTCTCCAACGATCTCTCTCTATTGCCTTTGCATAGGCGCCAAATCCTTGACCTACCATCATAGGAAGTGCATCCATAAGTTGAGTTCTCCCTAGCTTTATCATATCTGCAAATTCATTTTCTTTCTCTTGAAACGACTGCTGAAGCTCTGACAAAGATTTACTTAACTTCCTTATAAGATGGATTGCTGCAATTCTAAGTGCAGTTGGATAAACATCATTTGTAGATTGAGACATGTTAACATCATTTAAAGGATGTATTAAATCATATTCTCCCTTATTTCCTCCAAGGATTTCAATTGCTCTATTGGCAATTACTTCATTTACATTCATATTAGTTGAAGTTCCTGCTCCACCTTGAAAAGCACTAACCACAAAGTTATAATCAAGTTCTCCGCAAATTACATCTTCACTTGCTTTTATAATAGCATTTGCTTTTTCATGATCAAGTTTTTTAAGATTCTTATTTACACCCGCTGCTGCTTTTTTAATAATTGCAATTTCATATATCAATTTTAAATTTACGCTCTTATTTTCTAATGGAAAGTTTTCAATTGCCCTTTGAGTATTGATTCCATAATAAAATTTATCATCTATCTTTATCTCGCCAAGTAAATCCTTTTCAATTCTATATCCCATTATACCCTTCCTTTTTCAACTAATTTACTATCTATAAAAATAGAATACCATTTAAAATAAAAAAAATCAAAATTCTGTTGTTTAATCAAAAACTATTATATAATATTAATTATATAATCAACAAAATATAGCGAGGTATTAAATATGGCAAAAAAAAACAGTAGAAATAACGATCTTTTATATAATTCTAAAGCGACCGCTTCTCCACAAATCTATTCCTTATTAATTAATCTAGTAAACCAGGATAAAGAAGCTCTGGCAAAAGCGGTGATTAAAGTTGATTATCTCTTAGAATATGCAAGCCGATGCATAAAACAAAAGGATTTTGAGGAAGCAAATGAAGGTTTAAGTAAGGCTAAAAGTAGAATAGACATGTTAAAAAACGAAGATGTTGATACTGAATACTTAGAATATTTATATGTTGGTATAGCAAAAAAGACGACCATATAAGAAAACCCCCGACCAATTTATTAATTAGTCGAGGGTTTTCTTACGGGGTTTAGGAAACCGTAGTTAGTTTACAAATCATCTAATTGCACAACCCCGCTTTTAAGTAGTCTAACAAATCGCTCCACAATTTCTGGTTCAAACTGACTTCCAGATCCTTTTATTAATTGAACTATAGCATCATCAAGGGAGAGCTTCCGCCTATATAGTCTATTTGTAGTCATTGCATCAAAAGAATCTGCTATTGCCAAAATTTTTGCTAGGAATGGAATTTCATCTCCTTTTAAACCGTTAGGATAACCCTTTCCGTCCACTCGTTCATGATGGAACATTACAAGAGGAACAATATCTTTAAACATCGATAATGCAGAAAGTATATTAGCCCCTGTTAAAGGATGTTTCCTTATCTCTTCAAATTCTAGTTCACTTAACTTTTTACCTGACAAAAGTATATCATCTGCAGTACCTATTTTGCCTATATCATGGAATATTCCTGCTACCCTTAACAAGTCTAAATCTTTTTCATTTAAATGATTAAAACATTTCCCGATTTCTACAGCATATTTTGAAACTCTGTCTGAATGTCCACTTGTATAATCGTCCTTTGCATCAACTGTAAGTCTTAAAGTATCTATAGTCTCTTCATATCCGGCCTTGATTATTTCATAAGTTTTATTGAGTTCATCATTTTGTATATTAAGTAATGAATGCAAGAATGCGTTATTTATAGAGCTTGCTGCGTGTTTTGCAAATATCTCCAATAAACTTATGTTTTTATCATCGCTAAGTTCCACATAAATAACTCCCATACACTCTGATTTATCATTAATAAGCGGAAAGAATACACCTTCTTCATATCGCACCTTTTTCTTTTGCATTCTAGCTGAACCTGCATATACCATAAGGGATGGGTTAAACATCCTTGTAAATGTATTTACATCAGTATCAAACTTTCCAATGCCTTTAAAAAAGCTTTCCGTTAAAATGCCTTCATGGCCAAAAATATTATCAGCGAAAATAAAAGCATTAGTTGACTTAACTATTTTAAGAAGATTTCTAAGTACCTCTTCAAGTATCACGTCTATAGGCTGCAGTTGATATATCTTGGGAACTGACTCCAAAATGCTATTAAGTCCGTTTCGTGTCAGCTTAATTTCATTCATCATAGCTACGACCTTGTAAGCTGATTTGACCAGAAGCAAAAGTTGACTTTGATCATTCGATTTACTACAATAACCTTGTATATCATTTTTTTCAAGCGTCTCTAAAGGTGGTGCAGACTCTGAATAACCAGTTAAAAACAATATATATAATTCTTTGTCAAATTTCCTTATTATCTCAACTACTTGTGTTCCATTAATGTTATTAAGCATATAATCAAGAATCAATAAATCATAATGATTATTTTTAATTTTCTCAATTCCTTCTTCATGATCTGTATATCCTTCAAATTCGTAACCATACTTCTCAAGAATAACCCTCAAAGTTTTAATTATTCCTATTTCATCATCAATAGCTATTATTTTAAACTTTTCTCTTTTGTTTATTAATTCAACTTTTTTTATATTAGAAATCCTCACTTTATTTCCCACCTCCAATCAAATCAAAATGCCCCGCACTTTTACACCTATTATATCAAATTCTTATGAACTTTAATATAGAAACTCACTCCTTTTTCCTCTTCAGATTCAAGCCACATATCACCTTGGAACATTACCTTTATTTTGGAATAAGAAAGATAAAGTCCAATTCCGCTTCCTTCTTTTCCTTTGGTTGTAACCATCTCTTTAAAAAGTTTATCTTTAATTTCCTGTGTTACACCTCTTCCATAATCTTTAACTTTAAAGATTATGTAGTCTCCCTTTTCAAATATTATAAACTCTATATTCCTAGAAGACGCATCAGCGGAAGTAGTGTGAGTAATTTTTCCATAAGACTGAATGGAATTCGAAATAAGATTATCAATAACTTGTACCAAAGTTCCAATATCCCCATTAATTAAAAAATTTTCTTTTGTTTCATTTGAAATAATTAAATTACAAAAATTAGATTTAACCTCATACTTCATAAGGAATTCAATATTTTGAATTATCTCTTCTAGTGTAAAACTTATTTCTTTACGAGTATCGGAACTTGCTACCTGGTTCTTTATCGCAGTCAAAGCATTACTCATATAAGAAAAATGCGCTTTAATATCGTTAATATTAGTTAACATTTCATCTGCTATCTCGTGATGATCACTCTCACTCACAATTGTATTGCCCACAGATTCATTATATTCTTTAGTAAGATCCTCTAAAGCTATAATACACCCAGCTATTGACATTATAGGAGTTTTTAGATTGTGAGAGATCCCTCCCATTAACATACCAAGAGATGATAGCCGCTCCTGCTCTATAATTTGTTCCTGTTGCTCACTTATCTTCTTCAAGTTGACCTTATTTTGAGTTATGTCTTTTAATAAAATTATATTACCTAAGTGGTTTTCACCTGATATTATGGGTGTAATTTCAATATTGAAATATTTGTCAAATTTTTCTTCACAAAAGTGGTGTTCAAAGATGATAGACTCCTTCATAACATTTACTTTTCTTATAACCTCTTTAAAATGGTACATTTCATGAGATTTGAAAAAGCCTAAAACGTTAAAAAGATAATGTTTCCTTTTAATCTTTACAATGGGATCAAATATATTCTGCATAGTCTTATTATAATCAGTAATTCGAAAGTTTTCATCTATAACAATAAAACCATCGGATATTCTATCCACTATTGTTCCCATTGCTATGGGCATGAGATTAAGAAAATTAAATTTAAAAATTGCTATCATTTCAAATAATCCAAAAATGGTGAAAGCAATTGAGTTTGATAAAAAAGGTAAGTCGAGTAAATTTAGTGTAAAAGCTATGTTTACAAATACAGGGACTAAAAACCCAATAACAATAAATAGCGATTGTTTTGAAAAATAACCAGAGTTCTTTATTGAAAATACCACTAAATAACTTATCCCAATAAATATGCAAATATAAGAATAAACTGAATGGAAGTAAAAATAACTTCCATATATTGCATCTTTGTTATTAACAGAGTACTTAACAAAAAAAAGTTTATGCATGTTGTTAGTCCATATTAATACCGTTGATAACAGTGGAATTATAAAAAGCATAAGGTATTTCCATGAAAATTTTATTCGTGTATGTGCATATACAATACCAAATAGAAGAATACTAATCGGTATAAAGGAAATAGAGAAATAGCATATATTTATAAATACCATTTCTGTATAACCATATCTTAATCTTACGCATAATTCTAGTAAAGTACCTATATTCCAAATAAATAACAATACTATTATTGATATAAACACATTCTTTAACTGTGATTTATTTGAATTTTTATAAATCATATAAGCCATAATAATAATAATTACTGTTGACATAAGAAGTAACACTAAGCTAATATCAATTTTTCCTATCATAATATCCCCCTTTAAAATGTTAAATTATTTCATCAATAACATTCGCAAGTTCCTTCGCATGTGATTTTATAAAATAGTGATTAGCATCTTTTAAAGTAATTAAACTCATTTTTTCGCAATAATTTAACCACTCTTTATATTTCTTCTCATAGTTTTTTGTAGATGAATCACTTTCACCTATTACTAAATAAACTGGTGTTAATAATTTACTACTTTTGTTTCGAGAAAAATCATGAAAGTATTTCATATAACATCTTACATCATGCCTAAATGCTTTGATAATTAATGACATTTCTTTGTTTCCAAATGCGTAATTAGCCCCACCAAGTTTATTAAGGTATTTTATTATCGCTTCATCATTTTTTAATTTATAAGGGTCTACAACATCTCCATAATACTTTATAAACTTTGGTGGAATTATGCCACCTATAAAAATAGCCTTAATTTTTATTTTTTCTTTTTCTAATAATCTAGCTATTTCAATAGTAAGTGCACTTCCAACACAATGTCCATACAAAACAATCTCCGTTTTTATAAGTTTTTTTATCTCTTCAACACATAATAAAGCTATTTCCTCAATAGGTTTTAAAACACCTGTTTTCTCTCCAAAATCATGTCCAGGTAGAATAACCGAATATAATGAATACTTGTCGGATATTTGGGACAACTGAGTTCCAATTTCATTATATACTATTGGAGCTCCTCCGCCGTAAGGAATACCCAATATTGATATTCCTTTAATATCATCAGACTCCATTACAGAATAGAAAATACTATCTATACCTTTTTTATTCTGAATTTTTTTCGCCAGTGCTTCAATAGTCGGATATTTATATATATCAGAAATTGTAATTCCACAACCAATACTAAGGGACACATTGATAGCTAATAATGAATCTCCTCCAATGTTGAAAAAATCACTCTTTACTCCTATTTTATCTGTATTTAGTTCTTTCTCCCAAATGCCTGCAATCCTTTTTTCTATCTCATTTCTAGGCTCTACATATTCTTCATCAAGAGAAATACTAAGGAACGGATCAGGTAATTTTTTTCTATCAATTTTCCCGTTACCTGAGAGTGGCAATTTGTCCATTCTTACAAAATATGAAGGTATCATATATATTGGTAAATTCTTAGAAAGGTACTCCCTTATTTCAACATTGGTTAGCTCCGAATCTGAAACATAATAAGCGCATAGGTAACTATTCCTAGTTTCATCCTTTCTATCAATTACTACAGTTTCCTTAATTGATTTGAATCTCAATAATTGATACTCAATCTCACCAAGCTCTATCCTTAATCCTCTTATTTTAACTTGATTATCAATTCTTCCTAAATATTCTATGTCACCACTTGGAAGCAATCTTGCTAAATCGCCAGTTTTGTAAATCCTATCTTCATTTAAATATTGACTTGTTATAAATTTTTGAGCCGTAATATCTGGCGCATTGAGATACCCCCTAGCTAATCCATCTCCTGCTATAAACAGTTCACCGCTAGCTCCAATTGGTTGAACTTGAAGATTATTATTTAAAATATAAAGCCTAATATTATCTATTGGTTTCCCTATTGGTAGTACTTTTAGATTTTCTCCTTTTATGCAATCAAAATAAGATACATCAACAGTTGCCTCAGTCGGTCCATACAAGTTAGTTAAACTTATATCGAGATTTTCAAAAACTTTATAAAACCTTTCAAAATGTTTCAGCGTTAGAGCCTCTCCACTTGCAAATACTTGCCTTAGGCTGCTAACTTTATAATTGCTAGTTTCTCTTTGAAGAAAGTCTAAAAATACACTTATCATGGATGGTACAAAGTGTATAGTAGTAATTTTATATTTATCAATTGCACTAATAACTTCGGCTGGATCTTTCTCTCCCCCAGGGCAAAGTATAACAAGTTTTGCACCATAGAATGACCACCAAAATAGCTCCCATACGGATACATCGAAAGTATACGGTGTCTTTTGAATAATAATATCGCTCTCATTTAAAGGATATTCTTTTTGCATCCAATTCAACCTATTGATTACAGAATAGTGCTCTATCATTACTCCTTTAGGCATACCTGTTGAACCCGAAGTATAAATTACATAGGCAAGATCATTAGGTCTATTTATTATTACAAGATTAGTTGAGTCTCCTTCATATAACTCTGAATCGTCCAATAGTATTTTTTCTACATTACTATTACTCGTGTCACTTATTCTTTTTTGTGTTAGTAGTATTTTAACATCGGCATTTTCTAACATATATTTTTTTCGACCTTCAGGATACTCAGGGTCTATAGGTAAGTAAGCACCGCCAGCCTTTAGTATCGCCATTATACCAATAATCATCTCAAATGATCTATACACCATTATACCAACTATACTATCAGGTTTTACACCCTTGTCCCTGAGTTTCCTTGCAAGCTGGTTTGATTTTTCATTTAACTGCGCATATGTTAGTGACTTGTCTTCAAACAATAATGCAGTACTATTAGGCGTTTTCTTAACCTGTTCTTCAAACAATTGATGCAATGTCATATCTTTTGGATATTCAGCTTTAGTATCATTAAATTTAGAAATAGTGCTCAATAGTATATTCTTATCCTCTTCATCGAGCATTTCAAGCTTATTTATAGCTATGTCATCATTACTTATTGCATTCTTAATCAAGTTCATTAAAGAACCACTTACTTGACGTATTTCATCTTCAGTAAATAGGTCAACTAAATAATCAACATTCAATAATAACTTTCCGCTGCCTTCCCTATCGTCCAAATGTAATATTAAAGATTCGACCTGATTTTTATTAAAGTGCCATCTAATCTCATAGCTATCTGGATGATCACCTTTTTCATACTTAGAATTTTGATATGAAAGGAGGCAATCATAAAATTTATCTATAACTTTATATTTTTCTCTATAATCTTTTAAAATCAATTCATAACTATATTTTTGATTTCTTAAATACCCATTCAGTTCTTTTGATACATAATGAGCATAGGAATCAAAATCCCCATTAACATCCACAAGCAATCTTACAGGAATTGTACTTACAAACATTCCTGTCATCTGTTTTTCCTTTGCACCTGATCTATTAAGAATAGGTGTCCCTATAACCACGTCGTTAACACATGTCTTACTACTAATATAAATTGAAAAAATAGCCATAAATAACGAAAATACTGACAGTTCATGCTTTGCGCAGTATTTATAAATATTTGTAGTTAACTCACAGTCAAGAAGAATAGTTTTTCTATCTGCTTTTGTTGAGTGAATTCCTTTAGAAACTGGTTTTAAGTGAGCAATTTCAAACTTATCGTTATATTTCTTATTCCAGAATTCCTTTGACTTTACGAATCTATCAGAATATCTAAATTCATCTTGATCAATTAAGAAGTCTATATATGATGGTTTTTTGACATTTGAAATCTTTTGATTATTCTTTAAGCATTGATAATTCCCAACAATTTGACCAGCAAGGAGATTCACTGTCCAAGCGTCTGAAATTAAATGGTGAGTATTTGCATAAAATGCGCCAACATCCTTACCTAATTTTATGATGGCAAAATAATATAAGGTTGACTCAATAACTTTGAAAGGTTTCTTAGCCTGCTCATCAGTCCACTTATAGAACTCGCTAATATCAGAATTACTGAAATCAAAAAAATCAATTTTAAAATAACTGTAATTATGAATATATTGTTTAGGAATACCTTCCTCTTCTATTACCCTTATTCTCATAGCATCGTTTTTCTCTACAAATATGTTTATTGCTTTTTCAAGAAACTCATAATTAATTTCTTCTGTAATTTTTAGTGTTCCTGCCACATTTCCTATACTTGTTCCTGGAAAAAATTTTTCTATTTGCCATATAGACTTCTGAGGCAGCGATAGGTTATGAAACCTTGCATAGTGTTCAAAACTTGACATTAATAGCCTAACGAATTCTACCATACCATCTCTATTCATCATTATCCTGTTTATTGAAAGTTTTTTCCCAAATTCACTTGTGAAATTATCATCAGTAACATCAAAAGGAGATTGAATGTAAATTCTTAATTTATTCTTATTTTTAATCCTAAAGAACATTGTTATCTGAGTTAAAATCGAATGTATGATTGTATCAAAGTCTGGTTTATCCTCCAGAAGGTAAATTTTAATAGTATCCATACTATC
This sequence comes from Clostridium lacusfryxellense, assembly GCF_018861735.1. Classification (GTDB taxonomy): domain Bacteria; phylum Bacillota; class Clostridia; order Clostridiales; family Clostridiaceae; genus Clostridium_AD; species Clostridium_AD lacusfryxellense. The sequence goes on from NZ_JAHLEB010000038.1 coordinate 18,780, forward strand.
AAAATTAGTTTCTCCTAAAAAACACTCAGCAACAGAATAAGCTACAATTTTATTGTTTTTTGTTGTTTGAAGCAACCTTCTTTCAACAGAATAACCAATTGTATGGTAAATACCTTTTATTTCATCTAAATTGTAGCAATCCTTATGGTAATCGAAACAATCCTTCTCTAGAGAGGTTAGGGTTTCATCACAATATTTTATAAATTCATCAGGATTATCAAGCATTTCAGTCTTATATTCACTTAACTTCTCTTTTATATCATAATCAATACTATATTCATAACATAACTGATTGTGAAAGCTCACTTTTTCACTGTCATTAATAATATGACTAATATTCTTAAAAACACCTATATACCATTCAGTATCCGAATTAGTATAAGTTATAAAATTTTCAAAATAGACATGATTTAATAATTGCTCTGAAAGTCCTATAAAAATATCTGAATTTACTTTCGGGTTAAGATATGTCTCCATCAGTAATACGGGCTGATTCCCCAAAAAAGTATGGTTATAAATACGCAAGGCTGAATTAGCCCCCATAATAATATTATTTTTCTCATATACTAAATTTACAGAAATAGTAGGTTTATCTTTAACTTTATCAATGTTTTTAATTTCATAAGTAAGCTCAGTATTTTCATTATCTAATGCTCTTTGTCCAATGTTTGTTATCTTATTATATAACTCTGACATTTCATCTTTTGACAAATCAGTAAGGGATTTTAAGTTAGGATAATATTTTTGAAAAATATAGTGAAATAAAGCCTGTGAAGATGCCCAGTCAATGTTAACAAAGCTTAACCCACATACAAATATATTTCTTGACTGCTTTATATATTTAACTTCAGCATCAAAATAAAATGATAATGAATCATTAAGATTAAGGTGTAAATTTCTTAAAACATGCTTTTCACATATAGACTTAGAATTTATTTCAAAAGAAAGTCCTGTAGTACTAACTTCAATTATTTTAAAATCCTCTGTACTTTCTTGAAATCTTAAAAATGCACTTTCATTTTTCTTAATCTTATAGCGTGTACTATTTCTAGCAAATGATGCCTTTACTAATTGAGGTTTCCTAATAATAAATGATTTTTCAAATGCTTCAATTATCTGTGCTTCAAATACAAAGAAAGTATTTTTGTAGAAGAACGATATTTCGATATTATCTGAAGCTTCAAAAGGATAAACCTCTTCAGAATATTTTACTAAAGGCTCATAATCTGTTTTGTAATTAAATACCATTGTTCCAGGAAATTGATTTTCTTTAATTCTTATAGTAATTGTTGTTTCTCCTTGTCTTTCAAGGTTGTTAAATAATTCTTGAATACTTATTGAATCATTTAAATTTTCATATTTCCCCATTATTGAATCCCCCGATTTTATAATTTTATTATCATATTTAAACAGACATTTTTATTTATTAAAATTTATATTAGATAGCATTTTACATATATATTATATTATATATTAACAAAATATTCTATTATTTTTCAGAAATATGTCGCATTCCCCAATTTAAGGCATTATGGTGTCTTTATTTTTATTGGTGTAATCATTATATCCAGATAAATATGGAACATACAAAAATGTACCTTTCAGCAAAAGCCAAAGGGTACACCTTTTCATTTTTTCCTTTACTCTTTACTCCAAATCACATTCTAATAAAACATAGGTATAACTTGAATCAATTTTATTCTTAACATACCTCTGTGTTACTTTGCCTTCCTTAATGAGTGCACCAATTGTGCTGGATCTCCTTTTCTTAGCATTCTTAATCATTGGGTATGCCATAGCACTGCCTAATCCATAATGTCCTGGTTTGACACCCATGTAAAGTAGAACATAATTGCTACAACGTATTTTTTTAAGGAATAGTTTGATATATTTTAAAAATCCTAATTTTCCATATAACATATTGCCATAGTCAGGCATTCCTATAACAAATCCCACAACTTCTTCCTTATAGTATGCTATTTTCACAAACGAAAAATCTAATATATGTCGATAAGCTCCGAATTGCTGCAGGAAGTCCTCCTCACTAATGCTTTTAAATACTGGAAAACCTTTGTATAATTCCATTAACATATTGTATATTTCCCTTATTACAATATCATAGTCCTTCTCTTTGAGAGAGACTATGTGGTACCCTTTATTAGTGAATTTATTATATCTTTCCATACATTTCTTATCCATATAATTGAACATCGGTGGTTTTTCGTAATAATTAGATACATAAGATTCAGCCACTCTATAACCCCCAGCCAAAAATAACTCCATATAGTATTCCTTATTATATGGCTCTGACACATAAGGTTTTTTGTCAAAATTATTAGTCTTCAACCTGTATTTTATCCAGAAACTACAATCGATAGGTCCCTTTATTTTTTTACAATTATTCGCTCTCGTTATTCTCTTCGCCTCTTCAAACAACAACTTAGAGCACTCAATATCATTAATGCTCTCAAAAAAGCCTATACATGAATAATCATCGCCTGGATAAATAGTTACTATACATCTAGCACATGCTGACCTTTCTTTATAAACAATAAGTTTATATATTTTAAAATATTTGCTAAGCAAATGCTTTTCGAGAAGTAGTTCACGTTCTTCCTTTTCATTTTGAACTATATTCATCGGAGAGTATAAGTCCCTTGGAATCATTAAGAAATCATTTATATAATTTTCTTCTTTATCAAATGTTATAAGTTTATACATCATTTATCATTCCCATTTCTGTTTCATTCTCTTTTCTATTTCAATTTCCCCTGTATTCCCATTCATTTTTATAATGTCACCAGTTCTTAAAATGTTTGTAATATTTTTCACTCCTACAATTGAAGGAATATTTAATTCTCTAGAGATAATTGCAGTATGGGATAGTAATGACCCTTTTTCCGCAATTATCCCTTTAGATAAGGTTATTAAAAACACCCATCCTGGATCAGTCATTTTTGTTACTAATATCTTATTTTTGAACTCTTTAATTTTTTTAGGGTCATCCACAACTACTACTTCTCCAATTACCAAACCATTGGAACATGGAATTCCAAAAATTTCATTTCTATTTTCAAACATTTCCTCAGAATTTATATTAGAATGTTTTTTTTCAAAAACCTTGTTACTAAAAATAAGTCTTGAGCTATTTGGCAATTTACTAAACATTTTATATTCCTGTTTTCTAATATTAATAAGTTCTTTTAAGTCAATGTCTTGCCCAGCAATAAAATCAAAAACCTCAGTAGTTTTTAAATAAAATATATCTTCCCTAATTTCTATTGATTTTGAGTTACAAAAATTTTGTCCAATAGTTAAAAATATTGTTCTAACCATCCCATATATTCTGCTCCTATTAAGTCTTGAAATTTCTCTGTTTTTTATTCCCAGCATTGCACGTGAGCTAAAAAAGCGTATAATTTTACGTTCAACTTGGCCGCACTTTTCAAGTAGTTCATCTGATATTTTTTTGTTATCTTCATTTTCCAAAAACTTACTAATATTTAGCAACTTTTCTTTATCTTCAGTATATTCTAATATTTTTTCTACTAAAGTTATTTGCGATACTCTAAATGTACTACTTTCTAACTTTAGCTCTTCAAAGGAACGATCTCCATAAATATCAATGTACTGTTTAAACCTTTGGGCGAAATTCGAGTTGTTCCCGTCCAAGTAGTTCGCCAGCATTTTATTGTCCTTAAGCCCCACTAAATCTTCTAATAAATTTTCTTTCAAAACAATCTTCGCGAGTTCTACTAACATCTTTATAGGTTTCATGCTCTCAATGTTTGATATTCCTGAAATAAATTTATTAGTATCCGCTTCGTAATTTTCTGTTTTCATTTTTTTAAAGCGATACTTTATAAGACCTACATAAATAAATGCATACAGATCATTAAGCAAAGTGATATCCCAGTCTTTCAAAACCCTTTCAGAAATACTATTATATAACTCTACAAGAAGTTTATTATCCAAATTGTTTTTATATTTAATTTTAAAATGATCACTTACTTCAATATATTTATTATTTAATTTATCCATTTCTTTTGGAACAAATAGAAATTGTTTTACAAAACTTAGATAAGTTCTAGTCCTTTGTGAAATACTAATATCTACTTTTTCTGAATTATATTCTTTGCTGGCAACCCCAAGCATTTCTTGCCATATTGGAATTATTTTTTTGCTAAGCGGTAAAAATTTAATTAACGTATACCAGTTATTAATATTGTAATACATTCTTCCGTTTACACTATCCACCATTTCTTTTAATACGTTGTGATACTTTTTAATAATCATTTCATTAGATAATATCCTCTTTGATAGTCCGTAAAACACTCCGTAATATGCCTCTTTAACAAAAGAAGCAGAAAGTGGTAACGTTATATTCGGATAACTCTCTACAATATTACTATTATCAAAAATAATAGTTTTGTCCCTTTTTAATGTTGTTATAGGTCTTACCTGCAATATATATATGACGCCTTTAAATAACGCGAACTCAATATCTAAATATTCACCATATACGTTCTTAACCATAATTATAGTTTCAATTATCCTTTGAAAAGTATTTGTATCTAAGACAATTGAATGTTCTTGTTTTTCCAAATAATAATCTTCATCAAAGGTATTATAATAGTATGTTGTGGTGGGTACCTTGTCTTCTACAACCAAATCGCCCGTTCCCGCGCCAACCACAATTACCATCTCATTTAATAATCCTCTTGGGTTTGCTGTAAAAATAACCCCTGAAGCATCCGCATTAATCATTTTCTGCAATATAACACTCATTTTCAAATCAATGATTTTTATCTTTTTGTCCAAGCAATATTTTAACACATTAGCTGAAAATAGTGATCCTAGGCAATCTTTTATTTTGTCAAAAATGTCTTCCTTTGAAACATTCAAATAAGTATCAAATTGTCCTGCAAAAGAGCTACTATCACCATCTTCTACAGTTGAAGATGATCGCACTGAAAAAGAATCACTTTTCCCAAATTTCTTTTCTAGATAATTTACCACTGCCTCTTTAAATTCATCATCAAACCTAATATCACTTACAATGCTTTTAAAGTACAAGCTGGCATTTTCCAAGCTCTTTTCATCATTATAATTAATATTCTTTATTGTATCTTCTATTTGTACACTATAATCTTTTAGATAGTACGCAAGAAATGTTGAATCTATACAAAAAAGATCTGGGGTATTAATTTTGTTTTTTCGCATCAGAAATAAATTGTGCGCTTTTACTCCCACTTTGCAATTTTCAAAATTCTCTATATCTACTATAAATTTTTTCATATAATCCACCGGGTAACTATATATATAAGTTCGATGATAACAAGAGTAAGTTCTGTAATATATTCATATACTATAACCTTATCCACAAGCTTGAATCTTGTAGGATCTTTTATAAAATTTGTTCCCTGTTTTAGAAACCAAATATAACTTCCTATTACTGTAACAACTGCAATAGGATAAATTTGATAAACAAGAATTGAACTAGTGATCATATCAAAAACCATTACAATCATTATAAATTTAGTTGCTTTTTTGAATCCAAAAAGTTTTGAGTATGTTGTATAATCATTCTCATCCTTAGGTGCCCTGGTTTTTCTTGAAATTTCCCAGATTAGTCCTGGAAAATATAATGTAAGTAAAATTATCAAATTATTTAATGTAAAAATATTTATATTATATTTTATACATGTAAATGAAATTACATATAAATTTAATATGAGCTGAACTGGATTATGAGTAATCAAAGCCAGTGGCAAACTCTTTTGTATTTTAGTCTTGCTAAAAAACCATACTGACATTACGACTCCATATACTGCTAATATTACGAAGTATATTATGTTGTTCATGAAAATCAAATTTAGTGTTATTACAACTACACAAACAATAGTTAAAAGTGTTACTAAATCATTTTTTTTAACCCTTCCAGAAGGAAATGAACGTTCAGGAAACATTATTAAATCCGTTTCATAATCTTTGAATTCATCCGCAATTCTAAGTGATAATAAAAAACCAAATACCGTCACTGCGCCAATAATCTCCTGTAAATTAATATCTAGTCCCATAGAAGACCCATTTGTGAGAATTACTAAAAAATAAATTTCAAAAAACATTATAAATCCTAAAATTAAGCGAGGAATTACAGGATACATTTCATTTAAATAAATATTTAGCCTTTTAATCATTTTATAATACCTCCAATTTTCTCACCCATTCTAACCTTAGTTTCAATATTCTCTTTTGAGAATTTTAAAATATCAGAGTCCACTTTGATTACTCCCGCTTTAAATAGGAGCAATATTGTTGATCCACCGAAGGAAAAATAACCTTTCTCATCACCTCTTTTAAATTCATCTGCTTTGTGATTAGTTATTTTACCTACTAAAATTGCGCCTACTTCTATTTGAATAATTTCACCAATGTTCTCTGTTATCAAAACCGAAACTTCTCTCTGATTTTCTATATAAACATTATGCCTCTGAGAAGATATTGGGCCTACTGTGTGTAATACACCATTTATTATATTTCGCCGCTCTACATAACCATTGTCAATATAATGATACCTATGATAATCATCTACAGTAAGTCGAAAAACAAGGCAAGTACCATTATTATAGCCTTTTCCCAGAATATCGTCCCTTAATAATTCACTAATAGTATATGTACTGTTTTTAATATTCATTTTCAGTTCGTTATTAATTTTATAAACCATTAATTTTGCATCCGCAACTGAAATAAGCGTATGCCGTTCCAAAGAATACGGTCTTTTACTCCGTTTAATTTCCCTCACGAAGAAATCATTAAAACTATTATAGTTCCTGTCTTTATAATCACTCATGTCAATGCTGTTTTTTTCTATAAATGGTTCTATTTTTTTTACAGACTTTCTACTGTCCATATAAACAGAATATAGCTTTGAAAAACATTTTGTAGAGAAGAAAATCTTAAGCAATATTCTCCCGATCATTGTTTTGTATAAGAAATCTAAATAACCTTTTTTAAACTGTTTTTCACTAAATATTATTTTTAATTTTCTATTATATACTTTAGTTTCCATTTATACTCCCTTTAGTATAATAAATGTTGATAATCCTATAGCTAGACATATGAAAAACAAATAAGCATAACCTCTTGGCTTTTTGATTTTTATATCAATAATAAACAATAGCGCAACCACAAATATAGTTAATGCATATAGCATATTAAAAAAGCTGGGTAGAAGGCAAAATGAAAACATCCACATCACAGGAAAAATAAGTGCGGAATAAGTTACCGGAAGTCCTTTATAAAACGCAATTGTTGAATCAATATTATTCTCAACCTGAACATTGAAATAACCTAGCCTTGTTATACCTGCTAGTGCATAAAAACTGTAAATTACTAAATGATACCAACTATTAAGTCCAAGACAAAGTGCTAAAATAATAGGTGTTGCAACGAAATTAATCATATCTGCAAGGGAGTCAATTTGAACCCCAAACGCTTCTTGCTGTTTAGTTCTTATCAACATTCGGGCATATTTACCATCGAAAAGGTCACATATTCCTGCAAAGATCAAAAACATCATACCAAATCTAATACTATTGTTAAGAGCGTTATAAATTCCAAGTATGGAAAACACCACCCCCATATACGTCACTATAACCGATTTATTATATTCACCTATAAACATATTACACCCCTTTCCTAATCAGATATAAACACTTCTCCTGTTGCGCCATTTATTGTTATTTTACTGCCATCTTTTATTTTTTTAGTAACATCATAGCAGCTTACAATACAAGGAATTCCATACTCTCTAGCAACTATAGCCCCATGACATAAAACACCACCGCACTCAGTAACTATTCCTTTTAAAATTGCAAACTTACTTGTCCACCCTGTATCAGTAAATTTCGTAACCAATATGTCTCCTACCTGTAACTTATGTATTTCTTCAATGTTTTCCACTACTCTAGCTATGCCAGTTACAATTCCGTTATTACATCCAACCCCAACTATTTCCTTCGTATTACTTCTAATCTTAACATTTTCCTTCTTAAAAACTGCTCCTATTTCGTTTTCACTTTTAAAATTTCTAAACGAAGTATAATAGTTTTTATTTCTTTTTATGATTTCTCTTAACTTAAATTCATCTTTTTTATTTTCAATAAATTCAAACAAGTCATCAATTTTTAAATACCAAATGTCATCTAAATCCTCTATTATTCCTTTTTCTTGATAAACTTTAGCAAGTTTCATTGTGTATATTCTCACCAAAGAATAAAATCTAATTGAAATATCCTTAAGTTCTTCTCTCCACCATAACATTTCTCTCATTTTCTCTATCTTATTAAATAATTTTTTATATTTTCCAGGCGACACTTGTTTTTTTATACCTTCAAGCTGTATACAGTAATTATTGTATTGCTTCTCTTTGTCCCTGCTTGGACTGAAGCTATCATCTAAAACAATTGTATCCTTTATCATTTTTATAACTTTTCCTACATCTTCAAAATAACAAGGATACGTAACATCCAGTTCACTGTCTGAATGATACCCGTATTTTGTAATATGAGTTATTAACTCTGGAACAAAATATTCTTTTCTATTCTCGCAGTAATATCTTTTTATTTCTTCGATATCAGAATTGTTCCAAAAATCAAAACTTGTCCTATCTTTAGATATTTTTCTGCTAATTTCCCAAATATCATAAAATGGCAATAGGTGAGATACATTTTTAAGTCCACCGATTAGGTCTAAGTAATTACTGCTTGTAATATATTTAGGCAAACTCCGTTTAAAAAGCGGTTGCTGTATTGTATTTATGAATATCTGCCAAAAATATCGACTTTCACCTTCTAGATAATCCGTTTTTATTAATTTATACCATATACTTTCGATATTTTTATTTGTATTTTCATTATCACTAAGTGCCATTTCATTATATTCATTATATTTTTTAAATAACTCTTTTGTAAACTTAGATACATTGTTATTTTGCTTTCCTGTTAATTTGCTTTGAGCAAAAGCCACTTGAATTATTTTAGCTATTGATTTAGGTGAAATTTCAGTAGTTCTACCCTCACCTTTATATGTAATTCTAACTCCTAATTCACTATCAAATTCTATTTCTTTGTATCCCGGAATACATGCCATAGCTTCCTTAACAACACTTAAATTCCAATATGGCCTTCCATAAAACATTTCTCCAAGTTTTCTAAGTTTCCCATCTTTAAATAGCTTAGTTTCCAGCAAAAATCTTTTTAAAATTATCTCCCACACATATTCATAAAGGCTCCACATATATGGTTTGCATACCGTTGCTGAAACTCCACCGTCCTTAAAATTAGCAGTTGTCCATTGATCAAGCACCTTAGCGTATAAAATCTTTGTAATAGGCCTTGCTTGCAAAATGTATAATTCACCCTTTTCATATGAAAATTCAATATCACAAGGATATCCGAAAAATATTTGTATTTTAAGTAGCGTATCCATAAGCTCATTTAGTTGTTCTTTTTTAAGCAACTTATTGCTAATGCCAAAATCATATTTTTCATCAAACCAATTGTAAATATAACTTTCAGGGTTTACTTTTCCACTTACAATATTCTCTCCTTGCCCCTCTGCCATCTCAACAACTATTTCTTTGTCATTTCCGGTAATAGGATTTAATGTAAAGGCTATCCCACTCATTTCTGAATTTACCATCTCCTGAATAATAACTGCCATTTCAATATTATTTAAGTCTACCTCATTGTCAATTAAGTAAGAAAGGCTAGCCTGCTCATACATTGATTTATAACAAGCAATTATTGCCTTTGTTACATCTGATATTCCAGTAACATTTAAAAAAGAATTATATTGACCAGCAAAAGATAAACCTTCCAAATCCTCTTTGGATGCACTACTTCTAATTGCATACTTCTTGTTTTTATCTAATCTTTTACTTATCTGCGAGAGAACATTTTCTGGTATTAAAAATTTAGAAAACATACTAATTATTTCTAAACTTATTTCATTAATATTATCTTTGTTTAATTTTAGCAAACTATCTTCTATACTTTTTCTCTTATCATTATAGTCAACTATATCATTGTAAATCACACTGCTAATAACAAACATATTAGGTACATTAAAATCATTTTTCTTCATTTCCATTAAAAATTTAGCTTTATTTCCAACCTGATCTGACAATTCCATATTGATATCAAACATCCTTCAATTCTCCTAAAACATATTTTTTCTTAATTTCCCAAGGTATAAAAGCATGTTTATTACTATATGAGTCAATGCACCTAAAAGCACATAAGCTAAATAGAACTTAATACTCATTTTATAAACTAGACATATTACTAAAACACACCCAAATATTGAGTCTGCTTGATCTAGCAAAACAAAAAATATACTTTTTATGCCTTCACTAGTCTTTCCTGGAATGATATTTATTCTTCTTTTTAAAAAACTATTTGGAAGTTCAAGTAATGCATACGCTAGTCCTAATAAAAAACCTATAAAGACGTTATAGCTTAATGAGTTATCATAATTTCTATATAAATAGTTGTGATCATTTAAATATTGTAGATTGGCGCATATTAATCCCCATATTATAGTCGAAACAATTGCAAATACAATCATTCCTATAAAGCCCTTCCATGTTTTATTATCACCAAAGATTCTCTTGCCATCATAAAAACATTTATTATTGTCCATTGGTCTTGTCCATAAAGACATATACGGTAATTTAACCCATACCATATTCAAAATTCCTGCAAAAATCACAGGGATTAGGGTTATATACATTGTAAATATTACTATCATAATTTTTGTTCCCCACTATCATCATCAAATTTATATGACCTTTAAGCTATTAATATGTTAGCTTTCCAGCCTAATTCTTCACAAATTATACCATATAACGACTAATAATAATACAATGCGAGCTTGTATTTGTTATATAATATACTTATAAAGTAACGCGATACTTTTTATTATATCCTATGCTATAATTAATTCATATTTTCCTTTTTAGGAGGCCTCATATGGATTCAAATTATACTACTATATTTTCATTGATCAATAATTTTAGAAATCAATAATATTATTCCTACTGCGGCCGCCGAAATGCCGACCTTGTTGGTGTAAAAATACGTAAAGAAATAGCTTCGTTGGTATAAACGCATTATACCCTCAATATTATAAGGAGGTCTTGTTAATGAATAAGAAATTAATCTTAGGTGTAATATTAACAGCCGCAAGTTTGTTTGCAGCACCTATAAACAATGTATATGCTGATTCATATAAGAGCGTTACTATAGGATATGATTTAACGAATCAACAGAAAGAAGACATGCTAAAGTATTTTGATGTAAATAGGAATAGTGCGAGTGTTGTTGAAGTTACATCTAATGAGGAGAAGAAATATCTAGGAGATAGCGTATCTAAATCTCAATTAGGTAATAAAGCTATATCATGTTCATATATTGAGCCAACCTCTACTGGTGGTTTAGTAGTGGATACAAATAATGTCACTTGGGTAAATGCTAGTATGATAAAGAACGCTCTAATTACAGCAGGAATTGAGAACGCTAATGTTAAGGTTTCTGCACCATTCACTGTATCGGGAACTGCAGCTATGACTGGCATACTAAAGGGATTTGAAAATAGTAAAGATGGTAAGAAATTGGATGAAAGCACAAAAAAAACAGCTAATGAAGAGGTGGCAGTTACAGGCAAACTAGGTGAAAAGATTGGACAAGATAAAGCTGCGGGATTAATCAATGAGGTAAAGAGTGAAGTTATAAAAGATAAACCTAAGGATGATGCCGGCATAACAAAAATAGTAAATAATGTAACAAATAATTATAATTACAATCTGTCTAAAGATGATGTAAGTAATGTTGTTGGATTAATGACAAATGTAAATAAATTAAACTTGGATTACAGCAAAGTAAAAGACCAACTTGATGGTGTAGCTAGTACAATGAAAAATACATTAGATAGTGATAAGACTAAAAGTTGGTTCGCAGGTGTTTGTGATTCTATAGGAAATTTCTTCAGTGGAATATCAAATAGTTTAAAATCATAACTCACATAATTAAATCATAGCATTAGAAAACCCACAGCTAATTAATAGTTGTGGGTTTTCTATATAATAAATAATATTTTCTATTCTTGCCCTATATTTTTTCATCTAACAAGTAAACTTTATCAGCATATTTAGACTCATCTGAAATTTTAAGCTCAGAGTTTTTAACCGCTTGTTTAACCTGCGCACCAGCCATGTTAGGTTTGACAATACACCCAGCTCCAGCCACACATCCACCCGGACACGCCATTCCTTCAAGGAGATATCCATCATACTTTCCTTTTATGGCATCATTACACATCTCTCTACATTCTCTCAGTCCATTGGCAGCTTTAATCTTCACTTCTCGCCCTGGATGTTCTTTTGTTATCAAATCAGCTACAGCCTTAGCGACTCCACCTGCAACAGCAAAACCTCTTCCTGAAGCAGTTGCTTCATTACTCAAGCTCATATCTGTACCAATTATTTCTACTTCTTTGGCCTCTAGCATTCCAGCTAACTCCTCATATGTAATTACAAAATCAACTTCACTTTTTACACTTTTTCTGGAAGCTTCTAATTTTTTCGCGCTACATGGCCCAATAAAAACAATCTTTGCATCTTTATATTGTTCTTTCACAAGCCTTGCTGCAAAAACCATTGGAGTCAAAGTCATTGAAATATTTTCAGTATACTGCGGATATAATTTTTTAGCCATAACAGACCATGAAGGACAACATGAAGTACCCATAAATGAAAGTTTTTCAGGTACATTTTCTATAAAATCTTTTGCCTCCTCAATTGTACAAATATCTGCACCAATCGCAACTTCAACAACATCTTTAAATCCAAGTAAAATCATCGATCTTTTAAAATCATTAAATCCAACATTTTTACCAAACTGCCCCACATATGATGGAGCTACAATTGCAATTACTTCTTCCTTTTGATTAATTGCCTGAATCAGTTGAAATATTTGACTTTTATCAGATATTGCTCCAAAAGGACAATTTACCAAACACATTCCACAGCTAACACATTTATCATAATCTATTGATGCTCTACCATATTCATCCGAATATATTGCATCCACTCCGCATGCCATGGCACATGGTCGACCATGTTTTATTATTGCTGAATAAGGACACACTTTAGCACATAAACCACACTTTATACATTTTTCCTGATCAATAACACTTTTCCCTTTAACTATACTAACTGCATCTTTAGGACAGACTTCTACACAAGGGTGTGCTAGGCATCCACGGCACATATTTGTAACTTCATAGCTATTTGTTGGACAAGAATTACAAGCAAATTTTATAATATTTACAAGTGGCGGTTCATAATATTTTGATGGTTTTGTTGCCCCCTCTAATCCCTCCGTAATTGCTCTTGATTTATCACTTGGTCTTAAATTTAGCCCCATTGCCAACCGGATTCGCTCACTAACTATTGCTCTTTCAAGAAATGTACTATCTCTATACCTACCCACATCTCCCGGAATGATTTCATATGGAATATTATCTATTTCTTTTAAATTATCTTCAAAGGCCATCTTACTTACGGCCGTAAAAACTTTGTGTCTAATATCAGTGAGTGTTTTATATTCGTATTTCATAATAACTCCTTTTGTGCTTTAATATTTACAAAAACTACATATATATATTCTTCGTTAGAATATCATATAGGAACAATTTAGTCAATTTTGTTTGTGTATTATATGAAACAAACGAATAGCTCTCTTACCTTTTTTCTATATGACTATTCCATCACAATGGTCTACTTCATGTTGAATAATTTGAGCAATCCATCCTGAGTATTTTCCTCTTCGCTTCTTAAATCCCGAATCAAAATACTCTACTTCTATCTCTTTAAATCTATTAGTTTTTCTAACACCTATAAGTGAAAGACATCCTTCTTCCGCTATATATTGGCCCAATTTATCCACTATAATAGGGTTAATCATTGGAACGTTTATATCGCCCATACTGATCACAATAATTCTTTTTTTGACACCAATCATATTAGCTGCCATTCCTACGCAGCCTTCCTTATTTGCTTTAAGCGTATCAAGCAAATCCTGTATTACCTGAACATCTGCTTTTGTAGCAGGTTCTGATTTTTGATTAAGAAAGAATATGTCTTTCATAATTGATCTAACCATATGTTATACTCCTTTAATATTTGTCTTACCTCTTACTTCTTAAAACTAACTGCAAGACCGTTTCCACAAGCCTTAAGTAGGCAAAAATGATGTACCTTCGTATAATTTCTGTGTGAGGAAATTATGGCTATTAATATTATTATAATTCTAAATACTTATAATATCAATGTCTTTACTTTCTTAAGATGGAGAGAGCTTATAAAAAAGCTATATATATTTGTTATAATAAATGATAAGATATAAAAAGTAAAATAATTTGATAATAACGCATACAACTACAAAATGAAAGGATGATATATTTATGGCAATAAAAAGAAGAAAAGTAGCTATTGTTGGAGCTGGTGCCGTTGGTTCAACTGTAGCATATACTTTAGTAATGCAAGATATTTGTGAAGATGTCTTGATATTAGATATTAATAAAAATAAAGCTTGGGCAGAATCTATGGATTTAAACCATAGTATTTCATATCTGAATCGAAACACAAATATTGTTAGCGGTGAATATGAAGACTGTGGAGATGCAGATATTGTTGTTATTACAGCAGCCGCACCATATATAACCGGGCAAACAAGATTAGATATGTTAGAAAAAGCATCCTCAATTATAAAATCAATAGTAAATCCAATTATGGATAGTGGTTTTAATGGAATCTTTATTATTGTAACAAATCCAGTAGATGTAATTAGCTATTATGTTCATAAATTATCGGGGCTACCAGCAAATCAAGTGATCGGGACTGGAACATCTTTAGATTCTGCTCGTCTGCAGAATGCAGTAGCAGATGTCATGGGTGTTGATCCTCAAAGTGTTCAGGCATATTGTTTAGGCGAGCATGGAGATTCGCAGATGGTTCCTTGGAGTATGGTCACAGTTGGCGGAAAAAATTTCCTTAAAATTCTTGATGATAATAAAGAACGCTTAAATCATATTGTATTAGAACAAATAGAAAAAAACATATTGGAAATTCCTTTCAAGGTCGTAAATGGTAAAGGTGCTACTAATTATGGAATTGCTGCAACAACAGCTGAGATAATTAAATGTATTTTTAAAGATTCCAATAAAGTTATTCCTGTTTCTGCTATGCTGAACGGAGAATATGGCATAAAAGATGCTTATGTAGGTGTTCCTGCGGTACTAAACCGAAATGGAATAAAGGAAATAGTAGAGTTACGTCTTACCGAAGATGAAAATGAAAAATTTCAGAATTCTGTAAAAATCATTAAGTCATATAATCCTAACCTTTAATATAGTAGTATAAAGATTGACAAGAAATAGTCTAAATAAATTTAAACATAATAAAACCCACAACTAATTAATTAGTTGTGGGTTTTACTGGTAGTTATAATGTATTATATAAACAATTCCATTGAGTTTCTTAGACTACTACAGAAATAAGAGTAATAACAGATAGAAAGAAACCTATTGATAAGTTTTGAAGAATATTATGAACATTATAATATCTATTTCATATTATAATATTGAGAAAAATATTAAGGAGAAAATCAATGTTTTATTGTCCATATGAAAACATTACAAATAATTATTACAGAGCTATGCAAATGAATTCTTATATTAGAGTATTCCATGCCTCCCCTAATTCACCAGCTGTAGATGTTTATGCAAACGGAAATCTTATTGTAAAAGGTCTTACTTATGGGAAATTATCACAATATATACCTGTTCCTTCTGGCAATTACAATATTAAAGTTTACCCTTCAGGACAAATGACAACCCCTGTTATAAATACAAATCTATATATACCTGAAAATACTGTAACTAATATAGCCGCAATAGGAGTTCTTCCCAATATTAGTTTATTCCCAATTCAAGAACCAATCACTGCTCAGACATCTGGTAAATCTTGTGTAAGATTTATTCATCTTTCTCCAAACGCACCAGCTGTTGATATAAAATTAGCTGATGGTACAACAGTATTCAATAATGTTGCTTATAAGGGTATTACAAATTACGTTAACGTTCCTAAAGGAACATATACCTTCAAAGTCAGCCCTACTGGTACCAACAATGTAGTATTAACTGTTCCTAATATTGAACTAAGTTCAGATAATTACTATACTATATATGCAATTGGTCTAGTTGGAAAAACTCCAGCCTTGGAGGCTATAGCAGTATTAGAACCAAGATAATAAAAAACGAAGGTGTTTCTTAAGATTACCTACGTTTCTTTTATTTAATTTGTGTGAATTTATTAGATTACTATTAAACTACCTAACATTATGCTGACTAGTTTATGCTACTAATCCCATTAAATCAACGCATAAGAAAACCCACAACTAATTTATTAATTAGTTGTGGGTTTTATATCTTTTAACAATCCTTCAAACCATTGAAACATTCCCTATATGATGAGAGAGTGAATTTTCCAATATTTTTTTAAAATAAGTAGGCATAGTTTCACAATGTTCAAGAAATTGTTCTAATAAAGAAATTTTCTTAATATATTTTTTTTCTTCTAATTGTTGAAGATTATAATAAAATGACCCTTTAGTGAAATTTACTATATATTTATAGTGTCGCTCCTCCATTAAAGCCAATAATTCGTATCCGTAGGAACCTGGGTTTTCTTTTAATAAATCTAAAATTAGTAATGGCTTCAACACATGTTGCTTATTAGAAAAGGCCTCAAAATATCGTAAAACAAATTTTCTTTGAGAAATTGCATCAATATGAATACCATAAACGAAAAATAGCCAACTAAGGTGAATACTTTACTTCACCCCAGACGGCATAAATTTTAGTCTCTATTAAATTTCACATTCTACTTTCAAACTAACATTCTTTTACTATAGGTTGACATTCATGCAATTTAAATTCTACAATAGTACACCAGATTTCGATACATCAGTTACTGTACAACGAGTTGTATCAAAACAACACGGTTTTTTATCTCCATTTTGTAATTTCGAACACATTACATTAATTCTTTTATTTCGAGTATCTAGATTTAAAGTTGAACGAATCCATCTAACCCATTCCCACCTTGATTTTGCATTAATAGAATTCCATTGGTTTAATACATTTGAATTAATAATTTCATTCATAATGTCCTCAGAAACCTCTGGCTCAATCCATTCATTGATTGGTTCTATATTTAAAAATACAGTTTTATCAATAGACATTCCAGCTTCTTCACTTAATAAGGTACTTACCTCTATCCAATGACTACCTTTACCGTCTGGCTCTAATGGTGCTTTAAAATTCAAATTATTAATTGTTCCTCGAACCATAACCATACCCCTCGAAGGGAGTTTTT
This sequence comes from Clostridium lacusfryxellense, assembly GCF_018861735.1. Taxonomy (GTDB): domain Bacteria; phylum Bacillota; class Clostridia; order Clostridiales; family Clostridiaceae; genus Clostridium_AD; species Clostridium_AD lacusfryxellense. Next base: position 36,283 of record NZ_JAHLEB010000038.1, read on the forward strand.
TACTTGAGTCTAGAGGTATTCTTATAACTTGTAGGTGGCCAATTTTTAAAAGTTTAGATTCGAAAATAATTGACATTTTTAATCACCTTTCCCTTATAATTTTATAGTGATAATAATAAGTTTACATGTTTACTTTTACATTAATTATAAGACATATTAAATGTGTGTGTTTATACTTAATATTTACTCTTTTTCATATATTAAATCACAAATATTGGTTTATTTTAGCAATTTTTTCTTATTTAAAGGAGCAAACATAAATCTCTTAAAAGACTTCATATTGGTAAGCCAAACTATATGTGCATCCTGTTTTTTATTGCTAAGTATTCTAGGAACGAAGAACTTAGCAACTGTTTGCGGCTCATCTCCAAGTGTGTTAAAAATTTTCTTAAACTTTTTATCTTGTATAACTGAAGAAACTTCTCCTGTAGGCGACTTTGTAATAAATTCAGTAAGCATCATACCTGGAGAAAGCCTGCCTGCCTTTACAGGAGAATTCTTTAATTCTTTTGCAAGTCCCTTAGTGAAATAAGTAAGAGCATGTTTTGAAGCACCATACAAAATAGTTTGCTCAATAATCATATTATTAGAACCTAATCCTTCCATATTCCAAATCTGACCATTCTCCTGTTTAAGCATATTTTCAGCGGCTATCTTGGAGCCGTTCATAACACCCTTTATATTCGTGTCCACAACTGCATCAATATAATTATCAGGTGTATCCCATATAGATTCACGAGGACAATTTTGTCCGGCATTATTAATCCAGATGTCTATACTCCCCCATTTTTCGACTGATTTTTGCCACAGGCATCTAATATCAGCTATATTTCTAACATTACAGGTCAAATATATAAACTTATCTTCTAACCCCATAAGTTTTTCTCTCGCGTTGCCAAAGGATTCAGGTTTTGAGCCGGAAATGGTCACATTACACCCTGCACTTAAAAATTCCTTCGCCATTTCAAGTCCTAAGCCTCGAGTACTTCCCGTTATTACTACGTTTTTCATTATAATATACCCCTTTATATAAAGATTTATTACCACAATATTACTTTTACTACAAAAATCAATACCTTTCTGAGGCTGAAATAGTTAAAAATATATTTAGTATGTACATTGGTGGTAATGGTTATGGGATAATGAGGACTTTATACTAGTTAAATCTAAAATTAATGGAAAGAAGGTATAGTAACATATATTAGAGGGTTTTAGAAAATTACTTTAAAAATTTATTAATTTTTATCCATACATAACCAATTAAATATTAGTACTTGTTAGGAATATTATACCATTAATTGCGGATTTTATAAACCAATAAAGCGATTTACACACCTATATTATAATCCATTATTAACAATTCTTATATTTATAAAATTACCCTTTCCAATCTATTTCCTAACCGACTTAACATTTCACTGGCAATTGTCCCAGCATTTTTAGATAAGTTCTGTGCTGTAATTTCCTCTAAGCCATCACAACCAATTAAATTCATTTCATGAATACATAGGTATGAGTTGCAATAGCATTTTTATCACCATTCTTATCTGTGGTGTTTTCATTGATATTTTCCCCCCTCAGAATTTTATTACAAGATTTTTAACCTCAATATAACATTCATTTTGTTCTTATCTACATTCATTATTTTATATGAATCTTATATGTATACATATTGATTTACATTTCAGTAACGTTGCATTTTTGTAACTTTAAGTGTACATAATCATCGTAACTCAATTAAATTAAACCATTATAAAACCCACAACTAATTTAATAGTTGTGGGTTTTACTGGTGGAGAATTTGCTTTAAGCGTGTCAAGTTTCTACAAGCCTTATAATGTAGTGAATATATACTGTTTCCTTAGCGGTACTGGTATTATTAATGATTTAAAATGAACCTAGCTTGACATCCCCTGATTTCTCATAGGAAGCTATAATTACTCCACTGGAAGTAAGTTTGCATTCTTTTACTTTGAACGCTGTTGGAATTGTACCCGCTGCAAATAGACGTTGTCCAGTTCCAAGAGTTATAGGATAAATTTTAAGCCACAATTCATCCACCAAATCATTTTTCAATAAGGTCTGAATGAGTTGACCGCTACCGTGAACGTGTAGGTCAGGTGCATCTTCATTCTTTAGTACTTTTACCTTTTCTACTATATCGCCATCAATCCGTTTTGAATTTTTCCAAACATCAGTATCATCTGGAATAGGCTTACTGGTCACAACATATTTGTTGACACAGTTAATTATGCTGTTTGGATCAATCTCGGGCCAATTTGCCGCAAATATATCATATGTCTTTCTTCCAAGTAGCAACTCAAATGTTTGTTCCATTTGGCTTCCCATTTCTTTTTCAAGTATCCCTTCCCAATAGGCAACAGACCAACCTCCATAAAGAAATGAATCTTTTGAATCTTCTTCTGGTCCTCCAGGGGCCTGCATCACACCATCAAGTGTTATAAAAGATATCACAATTATTTTTCTCATACACACATCTCCCTTCGTATAATTTCTAATTATTATAAACAACGCGTCATAAGTAGACAGTACTCCTCATTCCCTGTGTGAGGAAATTATAACTATTAACTTCATTATAATTCTAAACACTTGTAATATCCATGTCTTTATTTTCTTTAGCTTTGAATAATTCATTATCGCTAAATAGTGCACATCCCCTATAAAAAATGCACACCTCTACCTTTAAAATCCATAAATATGTGCATATTCGATATATAAATTAAAAATTTATGCTGCAAATCTTAAAATTTCCACACAGCAATTTATCCAAAAAACAATAAAAATCCCTGAATTCAAGGGTTTTCCATTGTATCAAACTTGTTGTTTTCTTATGTCTAAGGGCCATGATTTCTATACAATTTAACGACTTTTTTATTAAAGGCATTAATTTAATATCGCTAAATTGTATAGGGTTTTATATTTTCTAACAATCCTTCAAACCATTGAACATTTACTATATGATGAGAAAGTAAATTTTACAACATTTTTTAAAATAAGTAGGAATAGTTTCACAATGTTCAAGAGATTGTTATAATAAAAAATTTTTCTTTTTAGTTTGTTCAGTTTGTACTTCTATTAGCTTTGTTAACGCCTCGCTTTTATATTCATTGGAAAATAGCATTGCTGAATAAAAAGTAAGTTTATATAATCTGTCTTAGAGCCATACTTATACATCAATTTTTCAAATTCTTTATGCCCTAATTCAGAAATGATATAATTACGCGTCTCTCTAGTATTTTTTTATTGGTCAATTTTTTTAATATATTGTTTTTCTTCTAATTGCTGAAGATTATAATAGAATGACCCTTTAGTGAAATTTACTATATATTTATAGTGTCGCTCTTCCATTAAGGCTAATAATTCGTATCCGTAGGAACCTATGTTTTCTTTTAATAAACCTAAAATTAGTAATGGCATCAAAAAAACACCTTCTTTATATCCTTAATTAAAATTGAGCTAATAGTTATTCCGTAGTTATAAAGTTTAACCATTGTTAATTTGTATGAATTGAGATTCAAATTCATCATACGATATTTATCCTAACGCGAAATCCATACTTTTTATATATATCTTTTCTGCCTTTGTATGTGTTCTAGCATTACTAATATTTATCAACTCATTTTCATTAATTAATGGCTTCAACACATGTTCCTTATTAGAAAAGGCTTTAAAATAACGCATCCCAAATTTTCTTTGATGTTAAACGTGATGCTGTGACAAATCAACAATTATCCTGTACAACAGTAAATTTCTGTAACTCTTGATTAATAAGGTTATATTCAATACAGCCTTTTCCAAATCCTTTTTTACCTAAAAAATCTCCTAAACCACCAATAATGAGAGGAATATCTGGAGCATTCAACTCCTTTCTAAGATCCTCAATAATTAAAAGTAACTTTTTGTAATAGACTTTGTAGTTACCATTTGAATATTTATATAACTTCGTGTTTTACTAAGTTTCGGATATAACATTTTTTATTCTCCTTTTCCCTTTTATTGATGTACTATTAATATATTTCATTGTTGTCTCCATCCTTAATATTTATTATAACCTCAGATTGTAATAATCAGTTGATTTTGAGCATTTTCTTTCGATAATCTACATTCTTTAATTTAATACATATTAAAACTATCACATTAATGACTTTTAAAAGTATAGTGATTTTTATTTAGAATTTCAGCTAGAGCTAGATGATTTTTACAATGGATTAGATTAGGCAAGTTTAAATGTTACAAAGAAACATTTTCACATGCCTAATTTGTTATATTCATCATGAAAGTTCTCTATTACTTTCAGTCCAAATTCCCGTAGTAGCGTCAACGTTCCAGGAAGGAAACCATTGTATTTTTGGCTTACCATCAATAAATGTCAGTGGTGTCCACATATATCTTCCTGTCCCGATTCCGTGAAAGTTGCTGTAACGGTCACCACAATATATATAACATGTAGTATCACTTCCCTGTACCGTAATTATAAAATCATGTTGAGAGTTATATGAATTATGTGTATTAGGGCAATTGGCTACGATTTTTAGAGTTGACCAAGGACCAGCTAGGTTTACTGCTGTAGAGTATTTAGTTTCAGAGGACTCCCATCCGCGCATGTCTGAGGAAAACCAATAATATACTTCATCTTTTTTAACTATATATGTAGCTTCACGCTTAGACATCTCAAAGCCTTCAAATACCTTGCCTTTTAAGCTACAATAGTCTGCCTGTAGCTTAAATATTGCAAGGCTATAATTTACTTCTTTTCCATCCTCTAGATCTAAACCTTCATCCATAACAGTTAAAAGATAAGCATTTTCATCCGTATCCTTGTATACAGCCATATCACCGAAGCTTCTTCCTTCAGCTATAGCGCTACCAACCCAATTATATACACCGGTTACTGTTGAACACTGTGCAAACGCCACTCTGTTTCTTGGAACGCCAGGACTATTCCATTCAAAAATCATAACATAATTTTTAGTAGTACAATTGTATATAACAGAAGGCCTTCCAATCCAATGGTCCTTTGCAAGATTTCCCGAAGGCTGTCTTGTTAATACGTTATTCTCAAACTTCCAGTTAATTAGATCCTTTGAGGAATAACATTTTATATTACAAAATTTAGAATTACCTACAAATTCGGCACCAAACCAATAGTAAACATCACCCACTTTAAGCATATCTCCACCTTGAGCTAATATCTCATTTCCTTTGGTATCTTTCCATATAGTATCATTATTTATTGCTTTGTTTTCCATTAAAATACCTCCAATTAGTCTTTTACCTTTTAATGATAACTTTAACCTCGTGTACAACTTTATGATTAAATAATAAAATTATTTACTCAACCTCACTTGTATGTTTTTAAAACCTTCGAACTCAAATTTAGAGTTCGAAGGTTTTGTTTATTTAGCAAATCACTATGTTATTTACTGTACAATTACCATTTACTTTTCCTTTTTCTTATCTACTATATAATGCTTGCTCAGCTTTTTAGCCGATGCATTTAATGTAGTTACTTCTAGATCTATATCTCTTTGTGATGTCGCTAATGCATTAGTTACTAATGTTTTAGCATGTGTTATTGCTGATTGTAATTTAGCTTTTAATCCTACTGCATTACCATTTCCTGTTCCTTTTTCTGCTGAATCATACAATGCCTGTGCTTTCTTTATCGCCAATGATAATACTACGGTATTATGTGTTGGCACTGCTTTCGTAGTTACAGCTAATGTTTCACTGGCCCCTGAAATATTACCTGTAGCATCAATAGCCTTTACTGTAAATAGATATTTAGAATTAGGTCTTAGCCCATTCCAATAGAAATTTGTATTATCTTTATTAGTAGTTCCTATAAGTTCTCCTCCACTGTAAACCCTATAACCTGATACACCCATGTTATCTGTAGAAGAATTCCATTTTATTGCTGCCTCATCTTTAGAAACTCCAACTGTAGATAGGTTTTGTGGTATTGATGGCTTAGTTGTGTCTGCTTCACTTACTGCCGCGCCATATAAATCTATACATTTACCCCAGTGATTATATTGATTATTTAGTTCTATAGTCATAGTAGTATTATCTACAACTGCACTATAGGTTAATGTAACTATATAATTTGAAATCCAACCACTATTGTTTAAACTAAGTGGTGTAGTTACAGCATCATCTACATTTGACTCATAAACAGCATTAGATCCATCATTTAGTTTTGCCGTTAATTTAGCTTTTGAACCCTTAACCCCCACTAAAATACTGACTGTCCTTTGTTTAGTACCAGCCTTAACAGTGAATTTTACGCCTGGATTATCCCCTGCATCTCCCTGTGGTCCGAAAGAAAAGCCTTTATTATCATCTACCTCTGATGTAGGTTCTGTACCATCGCTGTAACTAACCTTATAACCAGTATTATCTGTTACAACTGCATGTTTCTCTATTCCAGTTACTTCAAGATCTGAAATAATATGATTAGTAATTCCTGCCTTGCGATTACTAATAATTTGTGCAGTTTTTATTCCACTCACGTCTGCAACATTGCCACCCCAATGAGCCCAATCAAGGTTTCCCAAAGTAGTTAAATTAGCAGTGTCCCCAAACGCAACATTACTTTTAATTCCAGAACCCGATGGAGTGGTGTCAACTTGGTCATCATTAGTAGGATTACTAGACACTCCTGGTGCTTTTTCTGGAACAGTAGCTGGCATTATTGTAGGTTCTTTGCTACTATCAGTTATTACAGTAACAGAATTTGCTGGTACTAAAATTCCTTCTATAGTTGCATTTGCCCAATAAGTATCTTTTATAGAATAACCATACTCATTAAGTTGATGTTGTTTTACAATACCTGATTTAATGCCTGCACCTTTTGAATTTACTTTAACTATTTGAGTCTCATTTGATCTGTTAACAATAGCAATAGAACTATCCTCTCCATTTTCAACTGCAAGACTCACTATCTTGCCTTCTTGGTCTGATGTACTTTCAACTACATCTCCTATCATGTAATTGTTAAACATCTGGAATACATTAGCGCTTGGTCTCAAGTTCATGTCATTATCCATTTTACCATAAACTCCATCAAACTCATTCCAAGCAGTAGTGCAATCTGCACCACTTTTACTTGCATATATCAAACTAAGTGCATCAAAAACTCCACCCTTATAATTTTGCATTCTAGGATCATTGTTTGTCCAACTCCAACTTATGTTGTACTCATCACACCACAGTGGTATGTGTTTGTTTGGAGATTTTGTATCTAAAATATTCCTTATATCTTTAGTATGCTTTTCAAGTGTTCCTGCAGTTGCATCGGCTGGAGTACTTACTCTATTATATATTGTTTGGTCGCTGGCACCTAAATCGCCGCTACCATAAAAATGATAACTTAAATAATCAAGAGTACCTTCGGGTAAAGTCCCGTCTACAAATCTACTTATTTGATCATATAAATCTCCTCTAGCAAATGAAGCTCCACCAGTTTGAATAGTGGGATCAATTGCTTTCATTGCCTTTGAACATTGATTATAAATATCTATCATTTCATTTAGACGATCTGGCGTACCAGCATTAGCAAATTGTACATAATATTTATCATCCCACTCATTCATAGGTTCCCATAACTTTACCTTAAGCCCTAAGTCTACGTTTACAATTTTAACTAAGTCTGCACACAATTTTACATAATCAGCTACTTTTTCTGGTTTGAGGCATCCAGTGCTATCAAGCCATCCCCATTCTGAATTCGTTCCTGGAATATCTATCATTTTTTCTGATGAAACAGAACTCATTCCATCTAAAGCCAGCTTAATCTTTGTGGCATCCCAAGTAGGTACTCCATTAACAGTTTTAATCCATCCATTATTATTAGAGGATTCGCCTACCATTTCCCAGCTGTGATATCTTATAATACCAACATTCATATACCTCATATTATCTTGATACTTCTGATTGTTTACAGTAGTAGGATTAAAAGCTTGAAACCCATTTATGCCATAACTTAAACTAGTAGCACTTGACACAACTTTATTCCAATCAGTAGATACATTAACTACTGTGGATACAGGTTGCGTTGTAGTAGATGCCTTAACTATTGGTGAAAATAAGCTGTTAACCATTAATAGGGTTACCAATAAAGACATAATTTTTTTCATAATATTACCCCTTTTATTTGTATTTTTTTGTTGTAACAGTGTTTACAAAAAATGTAAAAATTATTAGACAATTTTTTTTATATCTTATGTTCAAATTTTACATATATTTCAATATTAATTTAAAATAAAGGGGATAAACATATCCCCTTTATAGTTATTACAATTTATTTATTTTGTTCCCACTGTTTTAAGGTTAGCTGCCCACTGCGCATTTCGTACTGTCAAAAGCTTATCATAACCTGCTTTAGTCACAGCAGCTTTCCAATCATCCATAATTTTGTTAAATTCAACGTCTGTTTTAGCAAAAACCACTTTTGCGCAATACTGGGTGTTTAAATCCTTAATAGCAATGTATGCCGCATCTTCTTCTGAATTTTGTTTGTAATTACCAACATTATATAGTTCATCCCCAGTAAATTTGTTCCACTTGCCATAAAATAAATCTGCTTTTCTTGCCCAAGGAATCGTATCTGGTGCTTGAAGTTCCCTTGCTGTTTCCATTTCCATAATTCTCCAAGAGCCTTCTGGAACAAAGTCTCCCAGTTTTAAAGCATTAAGTTCATCTGTTTTCATATTTTTAAATTTATCATTTGCTATTGGTGCTCCTTTAGCATCTAAAGTATCCCATAACTCACCTTTAGGACCATATGTTAACATTCTAATTCCATCATCACTTAGCATCCAATCAAAAGCTGCAAATATTTTTTCTGGTTCCTTTGCTTTAGTTGTAATGCAATTAAAATTCCAGCCTACAGCACCACCAGTATCTACTGTAAGTTTATTTACGTCAACACCATCTTTATGAATATATGGTATAAAATCATACCCAGCCTCTGGATCCTTTGCCTGTAATATTTTATTTGCTTGGTCCCCAATAGTAGAGACATCATAAAATCCAGCAACTGCAATTTTACCGTTATTTAGTTTTTCTTTAAATTGCTCTGACTTTTGAGTAAATAAATCTTGAGTCATAAGTTTTTCTCTGAAAAATTTATTTGTCCACATATAAGAATCTTTAAAGCCTGTATCTTCAAATATTGATGTGTATTGTTTTTTATTTAAATCAGCAACTGCAAATCCTAAGTTACTGTCAGATTTAGAGAAGTTAATTTGATTATTCTCACCTTCTCCTACATAAAGCATATTTTGAACTTGAACAACTCCACCATTTGTATTTGCACTATCTAGTGGTACTACGTCAGGATATTTTGCCTTAACTAGCTTTAAATATGAATACAAATCTTCAAAGGTATCAAGCTTTGGTGATCCCAAATCCTTGTAAATTTTTCTATTAACAACCCACCCTTTATTATTTGTACGAGTTGCCTTTTTATTGCCAAACCAATTAGAAATACCGTATGTCTTACCATCTACTTTCATAAGGTTTGAGGCATTAGCATCCACTAACTTCTTATAACTAGGATATTTAGGATTATTTACATAATCATCTAAAGCAACTAGCTTTCCTGACCTTGCAAGAGATTCAAATTGAGCTCCTCCATCCATTTGAATTACGTCAGGTAGTTCGTTACCTGCAACCATGGCACCAAATTTCTGCGCCGCATTTCCATTTGAGCTAATTTCATTTACAGTAAGCTTTTCTTTGTCTATAAGCCACTTTGTTTGTTGAGTTGATCCATATCCTTTTGGTGCATACCAATCGTAGTTTACATAAAAACTAAACTCCAATGGCGAACTACCAAAAGTCCAACTTGAATCTGCAGTAGCACTCGGCTTTGAAGCAGGTTTTGTTCCTTGGCAACCAGTGAAAATAATGCTAGTAGCCATAATTGAAGACAACACAGTTAATAAAACTTTATTATTTTTCATTAAAATTTCCCCCTTTTTATTCTTAAGTCTTTATTTAGATCACATTATTTCTTGTGATATTAAATACATTTTAATTAAACTCTAACCTTTTACGGAGCCAACCAAGACTCCTTTTACAAAGTATTTTTGAACAAATGGGTAAACCATTACAATAGGTAATGTAGCCACCATAATTGTAGCTGCTTGTAAGGATCTTGATGTAACTGTAGATATTGTAAATTTACCAATTCCTCCAGTAAGCTTGGCCATTTGTTCTGCATAATTACTTGAATTCATTACATTCATTAAGTAGTTCTGTATTGGAAGCTTAGCCGCATCATTAATATAAATACCAGCTGTAAACCATTCATTCCAAAAATAAACCGCAGTGAAAAGTGATATTGTAGCCATGGCTGGCCCAGAAATAGGCAATATTATACTAAAGAAAGTTCTAATATGATTACATCCATCCAATTTCGCAGATTCTTCAATTTCTTCTGGAATTCCCATAAAGAAGGTTCTTAATATTATCATGTTATAAACACCAACTAAAGATGGCACAACTAAAGCTGCATAACTATTTATCATTCCAAGTGACCTTATTAAAAGATATATGGGTATAAGGCCTCCTGAAAAATACATTGTTATTACTGAAAAAATCATATATATTTTTTTACCTTTTAAGTATTTTTTAGATAACCCATAAGCATAAATAGATGTGAAAAACATAGCCATAAAAGTTCCAATAACAGTTCTACCAATAGTAACAATAAGTGCTTTTATAAACATAGCATCATTTAGAACTGCTTTATAATTTTCAATAGTAAATTTCCTTGGCCAAAATGTAATTCCACCTAAAGTTGTGTTAAGTCCATCATTAAATGATATTACAAGTGTATTCCAAAAAGGGTATAATGTTAAGAAGGCTAGAATTGTTAATGAAGTATATATAGTTCCATTTGCCACCTTTTCACCCTTAGATAGTTTCATTTATTAACCCACCTTTCCAAATAGAATCGAATTAATCTTAAAGAATTTTTTTACCACAAAGATTCGCTTCCAAGTTTTTTGACCAAAAGATTTGCACTGCAAAGTAAAATTATATTAATTACTGATTTAAATAATCCTACACATGTAGCATATGAATATCTCATTCCACCTAACCCTTGTTTATATACATAAGTATCTATTACCTCAGAAGTATCTCGTAATATTGCATTTGCGCCATTGTTTGTTAACACTAAGATATCTTCAAAACCAGCATTTAGCAAGTTTCCAATTGCAAGAATAAGAAATATACCAATTACAGGCGCTATGTTAGGTAATGTTATTGCAAATATTTGTTTCACTCTACTGGCACCATCAACTTCAGCAGCTTCATATTGGGCTGTATCTATACCTGATATTGCAGCCAAATAAATAATGGAACTAAACCCTATTTCTTTCCAAAGGCCTGAGCCTATAAGTATTGTTCTAAAATATTTAGGAATTGATAACCAACTTATTGGTTCCTTTATTAGCCCCAAGGATTGTAAAAGCAAATTTAAACTTCCATTATCCACAGCCAAAATTGAAGTTACAAACCCTGCTACAATAACCCAAGATATAAAATGAGGTAAATAAGTTATAGTTTGAACTATACGTTTAAAACGTTCATTTCTTACCTCATTTAGTATTAGCGCCAAGAAAATAGGTGCCGGAAAAAGTATAAGTAACTTTAAAAAACTAATAGTAAGTGTATTCCCCATAACAAGTAAAAAGTCAGGAGAATTAAACAATACATGAAAATGTTTTAATCCAACCCAGTCACTATTAAAGAAGCCTTTAAAAATATCGTAATCTTGAAAGGCAAACAAGACACCCCACATAGGTATATAATAAAAAATTATTATATAAATCATAGCAGGTAGCACTAAAATTTGTAAATCCCACTGTGCTATAAATTCTTTAAATCCAGACTTTGTTGTAGTTTTTCTATATGATACTGGCTTTTGCATAAAAGTATTCATATACGCCCTCCTTCATATTTAATCCTAGATTCCACATTATAACCGCTGTTACACATGCATCCTTGTTTGTAATATGATTATATATCGTTTTCATAGTCTTTACTATCATGCTAATCAACTATATGTAATCATAAAACAACTATTTGTATTTCACAAAACATTACCTTTAATTCTGTCTAAATTATTATTCCTACTCCAATCGAATAGAGGCTAACAATTAAAATGTTTCGCCCCTTTCACAACACCCTACGTACCGTTCGGTATAAGGCGTTTCATTAGTTTACGAATTTAACGTGGTTATAATAAT
>NZ_JAHLEB010000039.1 GCF_018861735.1 Clostridium lacusfryxellense
TCCTTCATATATCTCAGTTATTTTAGCATCTCTCATCATTCTTTCTAATGGATATTCTTTAGTGTAACCATATCCACCGAAAATTTGAACGGCTTTAGTTGTAACTTCCATAGCTGTTTCTGATGCAAATAATTTGGCTCTAGCAGCTTCTACTGTATAAGGCAAACCATTATCTTTATTAAATGCTGCTTTATATATTAAAAGTTTAGAAGCTTCAATTTTAACATCAAGTTCTGCAACCATCCATTGTAAACCTTGGAATGCTGATAATGGTTTTCCGAATTGTTTTCTTTCTTTCATATATTTAGTAGCTTCTTCAAGTGCGCCTTCAGCAATTCCTAAAGCTTGAGCTGCTACTCCAATTCTTCCTCCATCAAGAGTTTTCATTGCAATACCAAAACCTCTTCCTTCTTTACCAAGCATGTTTTCTTTCGGAACTATGCAGTTTTCAAATACAAGTTCTGTAGTTGATGATGCTCTTATTCCTAATTTATCTTCATGTTTGCCTATTGAGAAACCAGGGAATTCTTTTTCAACTATAAAAGCAGTAATTCCTCTTGTTCCTTGAGTTTTATCAGTCATAGCAAAAACTACAAATGTATCTGCTACTCCACCATTTGTGATAAATATTTTCGAACCATTTAATATATAATTATCACCATCTAAAGTGGCTGTAGTTTGTTGACCTGAAGCATCTGTTCCTGCATTAGGTTCAGTTAATCCAAAAGCTCCTAATTTAGATCCATTTGCAAGTGGAACTAAGTATTTCATTTTTTGAGCTTCAGTTCCAAAAGCATCTATTGGACCAGCACATAAAGATGTGTGAGCTGATAGTATAACTCCTGTAGTTGCACATGCTTTTGATAACTCTTCAACAGCAATAATATATGATAAATTATTTCCACCAGCTCCACCGTATTTAGTTGCTATTGGAATACCCATCATATGGTATCTAGCCATTTTTTCTACTGTTTCACTAGGAAATCTTTCAGTTACATCTATTTCCGCTGCGATTGGTTTAACTTCATTTAATGCAAATTCACTAACCATCTGTTTTACAAATTCTTGTTCTTTTGTCAATGTAAAATTCATTAACTTTCCTCCTCACTATTATCTAGGTAGATATAAAAAATTATCCAACTATTTTTGTTCTCATAGATATAACAAGCAATTATAATGCCATCTTTATGCTAAAATGCATTTTTCATAAAAAAATAAAAATATTTAGAAAATATTAAATCAAAAATATTAAATCGATAATATTACTGAATGGTATATGAATCATTAATAAGAATATTTAAAGAATTAATATTATTCTTATTTTCGGACAATATAGAATTTAAAAGTAGTGAGCTAGTAGCAGAAATATTGCATGAAAGTAATCTAACAACAGATTCTATACTCATACTTTCACTTTCCAGGGCTTCTTTAAGAAAACTATTATTATCAGTAGTTCCAATATGTTTTATGTTTGATATAGTCTCAGATACTACACCTTCTATTCCTATAGTATCTGACGGAGTGCCTCCAAGGTTTTCTATTTCAATAGAAATTTGAGATGCGTGTTGCTTATGAATTTGTTGTATTTTTAGTAACTCGTTTTTAGAAGTTGTATTATCAGCATGTTCAATTAAAGCATTAAAACTTTTTATAGACATATATTCACTTTCAAGTATAGAATTTAAATTTTCAATATTTCTACTATTCATATTATCAACTCCTTTAATATTTATCTTGCCCAAACGAAACAAATGTTACTTACTTTTTTAGTTAAGTATATTACTATATAATTAAGGAAACATATACATAGATTAATAAATAAAAAAACATACTTGAATATCAATACAACAATATTAAATGTCAATAAAAGTGTAAAAAATAAAGATAGCGAGAAATAAAAGTTCGCTATCTTTAATTATATCTTGAAAAAAAAAACTATGAACTTTATAATTGAGTTATACGCTTGAGAGAAGGTGACCAATGGGTACAATTAATTACTACAATAACCAAATTATTTGCAATATAAATGAAGGTGTTATTGTTATAGATAAAAATGGTATCATAAAAATAATTAATAATGCAGCACAAGAAATGTTAAGGGTTAATTCGGAAAATATAATTGGAAAATATATTCTAAATGTATTTCCTTATGGGGAATTATTAAGTGTTATGAATAATGGAGAAATACAGTTAGATAAAAAAGAGGGTGAATTTATTGTTACCCGGAAAGCGATAACTCAAAATGGTGAAGTTATAGGTGCATTTGAAATCTTTAATAGAATAACTCAAAATAATCGAGTAATAGACCCAAAAGATAAGGATATAGCTTATCAGAATATTTTAAGTACTGTTTTCGATTCATTAAATGAATGCATTGTCGTAGTAGATGGAAATGGTGTAATAACTATGATGAGCAATGAATATAAAGAATTACTTAATTGCGAACATCCAGAGGGGAAACATGTAACAGAGATAATTGAAAACACAAAATTACATATAGTATCAAGAACTGGGGAGAAAGAGTTTGGAGAAATCCAGGAGGTTAATGGTCATAAAATTATTTCTATGAGGATTCCTATAGAAAGTGATGGTAAAGTTGTTGGAGCCATTGGGAAAGTTATGTTTAAGGATTTAAGCAATTTTAAAATATTAAGTAATAAATTAATGAATTACGAGAAAGATGCTGAAAATCGTAAAAATGAATTAAGCACGGAAGGGAAGGCTATATATACTTTTGAGAATATTATTGGAACGAGCGATAAAAGCCTAAAGGTTATGAATCTTGCAAAGAGAGTTGCTAAGATAGATTCAAATGTATTAATTACTGGTGAGAGTGGAACTGGTAAAGAACTATTTGCTCATTCTATTCACAATGCTAGTGGAAGATGTTTAAAACCATTTGTAAAAATTAATTGTGGAGCTATTCCAGCAGAGCTTTTTGAGTCGGAAATGTTTGGGTATGAGGAAGGAGCATTTACAGGTGCTAAAAGAACTGGTAAGAAAGGGAAGTTTGAATATGCAGATGGAGGCACTATTCTTTTAGATGAAATTGGTGATATGCCGATGAATATGCAAGTCAAGCTACTCAGGGTTATTCAAGAAAAAGAACTTGTTCGGGTTGGTGGAAATAGTGTTATAAAAGTTGATATAAGAATTATTTCTTCAACTAATAGGTCTTTGAAACAGTTAATTAAAGATGGGAAGTTTAGAGAGGACCTTTATTATAGGTTAGACGTTATGCATTTGAAATTACCTTCATTAAGAGAAAGGTTAGAAGATATTGAAGAACTAGCGAATGAGCTTAGAAAAAAGATATGTAAAAAATATAATGTTTACTCTGAGGGTATATCTAGTGAAGCAATTGATTGCTTGAAATCTTATAGTTGGCCGGGTAATATACGTGAACTTGAAAATGTAGTAGAAAGGGCGATAAATTTGCTTGATGATGTTGTGTATATAATGCCAAAGCATTTGCCAGAAAAGATGATTAATGGTAAAATAAAGAAATATTCCTTAGAAAATAATTATTTAAAGGATGTAGTGGAAACCGTTGAAAAAGATCTCATTATGGAATGTATTAAAAAGACTTGTGGTAATAAAAAAGAAACAGCTAAAATATTAGGGCTTAGTAGAGCTGGGTTATATAAGAAATTAAATCGCTATAATCTAATAAAATCACCTAATCTATAATAGTATACATGTAAACTAAGTATACACATACTGCTTTTATATAAAAAATGGGACATGTATTTTAAACACAAATTGTAAGAAAAACTAAACGGGTATTCATATCAAAGCGTTGAAAACACTTTTAGTGATTTATTTAACAAATAGGTTATAATATTAACAAGCCTTAAATGTATAACTAGATAGAAAGATAAGTGTAAACTAAGTTTACACTTATTGATATAAATTATTTTGTAATATTGGGAGCGGTTGGTATAGTGCACTTTAGGGGCTATTTTGAAGTTGGCATATAAATTGCTAGTATTGTATATATAGGAAAAAATTGAATCAAATGATGAATTCCTATTATATGGTTATATATATTAGAGAAATAAATTAATGGAGGGTTATAATATGAGAGAAGTAGTAATAGTAGGAGCAGCAAGAACAGCAATAGGATCTTTTGGTGGAGGATTATCAAAATTATCAGCTGTGGAAATGGGAACTGTTGCAGCTAAGGAAGCTATAAGAAGATCAGGTGTTAAACCAGAATTAGTAGAAGAAGCTATTATAGGTAACGTAATACAAGCAGGACTTGGACAAAATGTTTCTAGGCAAATAGCTATAAATGCTGGATTAGATATTACATCTTCAGCACTTACAATAAATAAGGTTTGTGGTTCAGGACTTAGAGCTGTAAGTTTGGCAGCACAGATTATAATGTGTGGAGATGCAGAAGTTGTTTTAGCAGGTGGAACTGAAAGCATGAGTAACGCTCCATATGCACTTCCAAACAATAGATGGGGAGCAAGAATGGGAGACGGCAAAGTTGTTGATACTATGATTAAAGATTCTTTATGGGATGCATTTAATGATTATCATATGGGAGTAACAGCAGAAAATATTGCAGAGCAGTGGAATATAACAAGAGAAGATCAAGATCAATTTGCTTTAAAAAGTCAACATAAAGCTGAAGCAGCTATAAAAGGTGGCAAATTTAAAGATGAGATCGTTCCAGTTGTAATTCCTCAAAGAAAAGGTGACCCAATAACATTTGATCAAGATGAATTTCCGAAATTTGGTTCAACTATAGAAAAATTAAGAAAGTTAAGACCTGCATTTAAAAAAGATGGTACTGTAACAGCAGCGAATGCATCAGGAATAAATGATGGTGCAGTTATGTTCGTAGTAATGTCAAGAGCTAAAGCAGATCAACTAGGTCTTAAACCACTAGTTACAATTAAATCTTATGCATCAGCAGGAGTAGATCCAAAGATAATGGGATATGGTCCAGTTCCAGCAAGTAAAAAAGCATTAGAAAAAGCAGGACTTACTGTAGCAGATTTAGACTTAGTAGAAGCTAATGAAGCATTTGCTTCTCAATCATTAGCTGTAGCTAAAGATTTAGGCTTAAATCCAGAAATAGTAAATGTTAATGGTGGAGCTTTAGCATTAGGTCATCCAGTAGGAGCTTCAGGTGGAAGAATACTTATTTCATTAATATATGAAATGATAAAAAGAGATTCTAAAACAGGACTTGCTACATTATGTATAGGTGGCGGACAAGGAACTGCGATTATAGTAGAAAGATCATAAAAAAAAAACCAGCAAAATATGCTGGTTTTTTTTTAATTACAAAAAAATCTGTAATTATTTATAATATATTTTAATATTAATTAGGAAAGAATAATATTTAGAGCGTGGCATAAACTAATAATGAAAAAAATTTAAGGTGGATTTAATATTAATGTTCCGTAATACTAAAGAATAACTAGTTGTGTTATGGTATAATTATAGGGATAGGAGTGATATAGATGGTTAAAATAAAAAATGCTGTACCAAACATTTTTACATTAAGCAATATGTCTTGTGGAATTTTGTCTATACTTATGAGTTTTGATGGAAATTATAAATTAGCAGCAATGTTTATTCTTTTAGCAGGAATATTTGATAGATACGATGGGAAAATAGCTAGATTTCTAAACGTAGATGGTGATTTAGGTAAAGAATTAGATTCTTTATGTGATTTAGTATCTTTTGGTGTTGCACCTTCAATATTGATATTTACTATTTATAACTTTGCGGGACTTGGTTATTTTGGGTATATGATGGTTTTAGTTTTCCCAGTAGCAGGAGCATATAGACTTGCAAAATATAATATTTCAGATTTTGATGGAGTTTTTTCAGGAATTCCTATAACAATTACTGGTACTTTTTTAGCGGTATATGCTTTGTTTATGTTTAATAAAGCTTCCAATTTAGGACCTACAATGTTTTTAATGGTTGTATTATCTTATTTAATGATAAGTAAATTAAGGTTTAAAAAACAATAAAATATAATTAAAAGTGGAATGTAATTATAATAAAATAATTTAATATGCAATTATAAGAGAGACCTTACTTTATAGTGAGGTCTCTAATTTTTGAATCTATAATAATATTCGGGTGTAGATGTGGTAATAGCCTTAAATGTATAACCTAAATCATGATAATATTTTATGATGCCACTAAGTGCTTTTACCGTGGTTTTATTATTAGAATTACAATGCATTAGTATTATTGCCTCATTTTTATTTCCTTTTATGGTGTGTGAGTTTTTAATAAGCTCAGAGACGCTTAAATTAGGATTTATACCATCACATATATTAACATTCCAATCATACACCTTGTAATTATTTTTATGAATATCAATTAAAGTAAAATCATTTAGGCGTTTAGAACTTCCACCTGGAAAACGAATAATTTTGGGGGAAAAGCCAGTGACTTCCTTAACTTTATCGGATGTTTTTTTCATTTCACCAATAAATTCATCACAACTTCTATATATTTTCTTGAAGTTGTGACTATAGGTGTGAAGACCTATGCTGTGACCTTCAGTGTATATTCTCTTTAAGATATTCTCTCTGCCCTCTATTTCTTTTCCTACAACAAAAAAAGTAGCTTTTACATTTTCTTTTTTTAATATATCTAGTATGGCTGGTGTAACAACATGCGTTGGACCATCATCAAAAGTTAAATAAGCAAATTTAGAAGTCGGAATTTCACCAACATCCTTTAATGATGTAGTTATTGGTATAAATACATCATTAATTTTAAGATCATTTATAATGTAATTACTAATTAACAACAAACAAATTAATAATATAGAAACAATAGCCGAAATAAAAATAAGTAAAATACTTTGATTTTTATAATTCATATTATCACTCACCTTTAGTTTTGTCCTTGTTAGTGTACCCAAAAAAAATAGATTGAAGCAGTAATTTATTGCTGAAAAATTATTGATAAAGTATTCACAACCAAAACTAATGAAAAGACTTGGGTGGGGATATTTTTTAGTTTTGTGACAATTTAATTGTCTATGAAAATTAAAGATCCTATATTAATTTTATAGTAGTTGGTGTAAAATTTAAATATAAATAAAGATTGTGTAGCAAAATATAAAAAGAATATAAATGAAGATTTATTGAATTGAATTGAAATTTAATTGAAACAAATATTAATTGATACAAATTTTAATTGAAGGGATGATAATATGATAACAATTAGTGTTTGCGTTGGTAGTGCCTGTCATTTAAAGGGATCTTCTAAAGTAATAGAGGAATTACAAAAGTTGATTGCTAAAAATAAGGCATCAATACCAGTTATTGTAGAACTCAAAGGGGCATTTTGTATTGGTAGATGTACAGAGGGAGTTTCTGTAATTGTGGATGATAAAGATTTATTCTCATTAAATGAAAATAATGTAGGAGCATTTTTCTATGAAACTATCATGAGAGGTGTGTCAAATGAGTAATATAAATTTTTCAAAAGCAAATTGTAAAAACTGTTATAAATGTCTTCGTTCTTGTCCTGTAAAGGCAATAAAATTTGAGAATCAACAAGCTGCAATAGATGAAGAAAGATGTATAGAATGTGGACATTGTCTTACCGTATGTCCTCAAAATGCTAGAGAAATTAAAAGCGATTTGGGCAAAATAAAAAAAGCTATGAATTCTGGGCTAAAAGTTATAGCCAGCCTTGCACCATCCTTTGCTGGGTTCTTTGATGAACAGCCGGGTAAAGTAGTGTCAGCACTAAATAGGTTAGGATTTAGTATAATAGAGGAAACTGCAGTTGGGGCGGAAGTAGTAGCTGAATTATATAATGATTATATAAAGGATAATAAGCAAGAAGTTTATATAACTACAGCATGTCCATCTGCCAATTATTTGATAGAAAAATATTTTAATGAACTAATTCCTTACTTGATTCCGGTGGTATCTCCAATGATAGCCCATGGAAAATTGCTAAAGAAAAAATTTGGGAATAATAGTTTTGTTGTATTTATAGGACCATGCCTAGCGAAAAAATCTGAATTTGATACTTATATAAATCATAATGTAATCGATGCAGTATTAACTTTCGATGAATTAAATTGCTGGATTAACGATTCTGGCATAGAAGTAAATGAAATAGAAGAAGAAAATTTCAATATTAATCCATATAGTAAAGGCCAAGGATTTCCTATGGGTGGGGGTATTATCGATGCAATGGGAGAGCAATTACAAGAAAGTAAGCTTACAGTTATTACAGTAAGTGGCATGGAAGATTGTATGGAGGTTTTTAATAGTGTTAAGGATGGTGATTTAAAAGAAGTTATTATTGAGGCTAGTGCATGTAAAGGAAGTTGTGTCGGCGGACCGGTTATGGTTAAAAATGGTGAAAATTACTTTGCAAAATTAAAAAAAGTTAAAAACTATATAAAAAGCCGTAAAAACTATAATCAATCAACATTTACAAAGATTCCTGAAAATATGAATTTCCAAAGAGTTTTTATGAAAAAGATAATTAAAAAGAATATAGCGTCAGAAAAAGAAATTATATCTATCATGGAGAAGATGGGGAAATATGAACTTGTGGATGAACTTAATTGTGGTGTGTGTGGTTACAACTCTTGTAGAGAAAAGGCTCAAGCTGTATTCGAAGGTATGGCTGAAACCAATATGTGTCTTCATTATATGAGGAGTAAGGCAGAGAGTCTTGCAAATGAAATAGTTGAAAATACTGTTAGTAATCTGATTTTGTTAGATGGAGAAATGAACGTGCGAGAGATAAATCCAGCTGCTAAGTCTATATTCCAAATACAATCTCAAAATATTATAGGCAAACCTATATCTCTACTTATTGATGATGAAGATTTTAAAAATGTAAGAGAAACTAGAGTTAATATAATAGGCAAAAAATATTATTATCCAAAGTATGGGGTAGTGTTTGTAGCTAATATAGTATATCTTCCCAGGGTAGACATGGTACTTGTTAGCATGATTAACATTATGGCTGAAGAAAAGAATAAAAAGGAATTAATGAAAGTTAAAGAAAATACTTTAAATGCCGCTCAAGAGGTTATTGAAAAGCAAATGAGAGTTGCACAAGAAATAGCAAGTTTACTTGGTGAAACCACTGCAGAAACGAAGATTATTTTGACTAAGTTAAAAAAAATAGTGGCAGGAGAAGATGGTGAGTAAAATGGATTTATTTATTGATGTAGCTTATAATAGTTTAATAAAAAAAGATGAGGAACTCTGTGGCGATAGAGTAGAAATAATAAGACTTGCAGATAGCACTATAATTGTCATGGCAGATGGACTAGGCAGTGGAGTCAAAGCAAATATACTAGCTTCGTTAACAGCTAAAATTGCCAGCACTATGCTTAAAGAAGGTGCAGACATTTATGAAACTGTAGATACTATTGTGAATACGTTGCCAGTTTGTAAGGTTAGGAATATTGCTTATTGTACTTTTACACTCATGAAAATATATAATGATGGAAGGGCATATATTGCAGAATATGATAATCCACCTTTCTTTTTAATAAGAAATGATAGAAAGATTGAGAAAAAAGAAAGTATTATTAATGGGAAAAAGGTACTTGAAAGTGAATTTAAACTACATGAGGGCGATGTTCTTACGGTAGTGAGTGATGGATGTATCCATGCAGGTATTGGGAATATATTGAATTTAGGGTGGAGCTGGAACAATGTAGAAAATTATTTAAATCGCAATACAAAACTCAGGCGAAGTTCAAAAAACATTACTAGAGACCTAATTCAGGTTTGTTGGGATTTATATGGAGGAAGACCAGGGGATGATACTACTGTTGTCTGTGTAAAGGCTCGAAGGTCGGAGATTATTGATCTATTTACGGGACCACCTAACGATGAACGTAATGATAGTAATGTTATTAAAGAATTCATGATTGGAACCGGAAAAAAGATAATATGTGGGGGCACCACTTCTAACATTGCAAGCAGAGAATTAGGACGCACTCTAAATGTTAATTTAGATTTTTTTGATAAAGATGTACCACCTACAGCAACTATGGATGGAATAGATCTAATAACTGAAGGCGTTCTAACTTTAAGTAAGGCTGTGGAAAAGTTAAGAAATTATGAAGATAGTTTTGCGCATGAGGATAATTCAATTGATCTAGAAGGTAAAGATGGAGCTAGTAGACTTGTTAAAATGCTAATAGAAGATTGTACTCATTTTAACTTATGGGTAGGGAGGGCTATAAATCCAGCACATCAAAATCCCGATTTCCCAATAGATTTAAGTGCAAAGCTTAAGATTGTGGATCAACTAGTAGAATACATGAAAAAATTAGGTAAATGTGTTATTGTTAATTATATATAAGAAAGCAGCAGATATAACTGCTGCTTTCTTATACTTTAATGGGATTTATTTACGTTTTACGTACTGTGTATGAAGAAGCTCATGAGCTTTAACTCCATAAGGCTCTCCCAGGAATTCCTCATATATTTTTTTGATAGATGGATTATCATGAGACTTTCTTATAGCCTTGTTTTTATCTTCATTATACAAAACAGACATTCTCTTTGCTAATATATCCTCATAATCATTTGAATATGGTTGTCCACCGCCATTAATACATCCACCTGGGCAAGCCATGATTTCAATTAAGTGATAGGTAGATTCGCCTTCTCGTATAGCTTCTAATAATTTACGAGCATTGCCAAGCCCGCTAGCTATAGCAACTTTAACATCAATGTCGTTTATTTTTACGCTTGCTTCTTTTATGCCTTCCATACCGCGTACTGCTTCAAAATTCACATTTTCAAGAGTCTCATTTGTTAACCACTCATAAGCTGTACGTAAGGCAGCTTCCATAACTCCACCTGATGTTCCAAATATGACTCCAGCACCAGTAGATTCACCTAATGGATTATCAAAGTCTTCATCGGGTAATGAATTGAAATCAATGCCAGCTTCTTTTATCATTTTAGCAAGTTCCCTTGTACTTATAACTATATCGACATCGGGAACTTCATTTGTAGACATTTCAGCCCTAGCAGCCTCATATTTCTTTGCAAGACAAGGCATTACAGAGACAACTATCATGTCTTTTGCAGTGATATTCATTTTTTGTGCAAGGTAAGTTTTAGCAACAGCACCCCACATTTGTTGTGGTGATTTACAAGTAGATGGAATATCTAATAAATCATTAAATTGATGCTCGAAGAAATTAACCCAAGCGGGGCAACAGCTTGTAAGCATTGGAAGTCTTCCACCATGTTGTAACCTATGAGCGAATTCGCTAGCTTCTTCCATTATTGTTAAGTCTGCCGCAAAATTGGTATCAAATACTTTAGTAAATCCTAAAGCTCTTAACGCAGCAACCATTTTTCCAGTAACTGATGTTCCAAGCGGAAGACCAAATTCCTCACCCAAAGCAGCCCTAACTGCTGGTGCTGTTTGAACAACAACTATTTTTGCTGATTGTCCTAGTGCATTCCAAACTTTAGAAGTGTTATTAACCTCTGTTAATGCACCTGTTGGGCATACAGCAACACATTGTCCACAGAATGTACAAGTTGTTTCTATAAGTGGTAGATCAAAAGCGGGGGATACAACAGTTTCGAAACCACGGCCAACACCAGATAAAACACCAACAGTTTGAATTTCATTGCACATAGTTTCACAACGTCTACATAATATACATTTATCTAAATTTCTAACAATAGAACTACTCGAACGGTCAATTGGGTAAGTGGACATTTCGCCTTTGTAGTGAATCTCACGAATACCTAGTTCAGCAGCTAATTTCTGCAATTCACAAGCAGTGTTCTTTTCACATAGTAAGCAGTCTTGTGGATGATCAGAAAGAATTAATTCTAGCACAGTTCTTCGCGCTTTAATAGCTCTAATAGAATTTGTTTTAATAATCATTCCATTTGTAGCAGGAGTGGAGCAAGCAGGAGCTAAGTTTCTCCTTCCGGTAACTTCAACCATGCACACGCGACAAGATCCTGGATGGTTAGTGGTTTTTCCATCATGCATATTTAAATGACATAACGTAGGAATAGTTATATTTAACATTCTAGCAGCTTGCAGAATAGTAACACCATTTTCTACTTTAATTTCCTTGTCATTTATTGTAAGAGTAATTAAACTCACAGCGTTCACCTCTTATTTATATTTTTAATTAATATGAAAAACAATTGTTTATTATTTTTTGATAATGGCATTAACAGGACAGCCAGTTTGGCAAGCACCACACTTAATACATTTATCTTGGTCAATAACATGCAAGTTTTTAACTTTACCACTTATGCATTTAACAGGACAGAGTTTTGCACATTTCGTACAACCGATACAATTATCCGTGATACTGTATCTTAATAAGTGCTTACATACCCCAGCAGGGCAAGTTTTGTCATAGACATGAGCTTCATATTCATTCTTAAAGTATTTCATAGTGCTTAATACTGGATTTGAAGAAGTTTGTCCGAGACCACAAAGAGCAGTATCTTTAATTGTTTCCGCCAATAAGTTAAGTTTATCTAAGTCTTCTTTTGTTCCTTTTCCATTAGAAATCTTTTCAAGCATTTCAAGAAGACGCTTATTGCCTATTCTACAAGGAGAACATTTACCACAAGATTCTTCTACGATGAATTCTAAGTAGAATTTAGCTATATCAACCATACAATTATCCTCATCCATAACAATCATACCACCAGAACCCATCATGGATCCTATAGCACCAAGCGATTCATAATCGATAGGTGTATCTAAAAATTCTGCTGTAATACATCCGCCAGATGGACCACCTGTTTGAACAGATTTAAATTTACGACCATTTTTAATTCCGCCACCGATATCATATATGATCTCCCTCAAAGTAGTACCCATAGGGACTTCTACAAGTCCAACGTTATTGATCTTACCTGCAAGCGCGAAAACTTTTGTTCCTTTAGATGTTGTCGTTCCTATAGAACTATACCATTTTGCTCCTTTGATCACGATAGCTGGAATATTTGCAAGTGTTTCAACATTGTTAACGCAAGTAGGTTTATCCCATAATCCACTTTGAGCAGGGAATGGTGGTTTATTAGTTGGTTCTCCACGTGAACCTTCAACAGACTGAATTAACGCAGTTTCTTCTCCACATACGAAGGCACCAGCGCCATATTTAATTTCTATATCAAAGCTAAAATTAGTTCCTAGAATATTTTCCCCAAGAAGGCCACATTCGCGAGCTTGACCTATTGCTATTCTTAATCTACTAACTGCAAGAGGGTACTCTGCTCGTATATAAATACAACCAATTGAAGCACCGATGCTATAACCTGCTATAGCCATAGCCTCTAGAATACTATGTGGGTCACCTTCAAGGATAGAACGATCCATAAAAGCACCAGGGTCACCTTCATCAGCGTTACAAATTATATATTTCTGATCAGCGTCGTACAT
Source organism: Clostridium lacusfryxellense (assembly GCF_018861735.1). GTDB lineage: Bacteria > Bacillota > Clostridia > Clostridiales > Clostridiaceae > Clostridium_AD > Clostridium_AD lacusfryxellense. The sequence goes on from NZ_JAHLEB010000039.1 coordinate 13,420, forward strand.
TTTAGCAAAAGACCATTTCTTACCTGTTGGGAAGCCACCGCCACCTCTTCCTCTTAAACCTGAATCAGTTATTATCTTTATAATATCATCTTGAGACATTCCAGATATTACGTTGCCTAATGCTAAATAACCATTTTCAGCTATATATTCTTTTATGTTTTCAGGGTTAATAAGTCCGCAGTTTCTAAGCGCAATTCTTACTTGCTTCTTATAGAAGGGCATATCTTCCTGTTTTTTTATTTTTACATTTACACTTGGTTCTTCAAATAAAAGTCTATCAACAACTGTTCCTTTTAATAAATGTTCTTTAACTATTTCGGCGGCATCAGTTGGTTTAACATTAACATAAAATACGTTATCAGGAGAAACCTTAACTATTGGACCCTTTTCACAGAAACCGAAACAACCAGTTATAGCAGCAGTCACTTCATCAGATAGTCCAGCAGCTACAATTTCTTTTTGAAGGTTTAATAATATTTCATCACTTTGAGCCGACATACATCCTGTACCGCCACAAACTGATAAATATCTTGTACATCTAGTACCTTCAGAAGCTAGTTCTTTTTCTTCGCTAATTTTCCTAAGTTCTAGTAGTGTATTCGATTTATTTTGAATACTTTTAAGTTCATCAAAAGAATTAATTTTATTCAATATATTTCCCCCCCCTACTCTGTATACTGGAGTGTATTATATTCAGCAAGTATTTTATCTACTTGGTCTACAGTAACATGGCCATAAACTTTATCATTTATAGTTACTACTGGGGCAAGACCACAGGCGCCTACACATCTTAATGAGCCTAAAGTGAATTTACCATCAGCAGTAGTTTCGCCATTCTTCATTTTTAATTGTTTTTGAAACTCTTCAAGGATATCACCAGAACCCCGGACAAAACAAGCAGTTCCCATACAAACATTTATTACATATTCACCTCTTGGTTTTATAGTGAAATAAGAATAAAAAGTAACAACACCATATACTTTAGAAACGGGAATATTTAAATTTTCTGCAACAAAAGCTTGTACTTCTTGAGGTAAGTAACCAAATAAACCTTGTGCTTTGTGAAGAACTTCAATAAGAGCACCTTTTTTATTTGGAAGGTCATTAACATACTTTTCTAAAATTTTAAAGTTTTCCTCATTTAAACAATTAGAACACACTGATATATGCCTCCTTTATTATTAATGATTACGTATTAACGATTTAATATATACCATGGAGTTTTAAGACAACGTTTACATGACATGCATTTGTAAAAGATTTAAATATTTATGTTGTAAAGGTAAATAAACATTTAAATTAGTTTGCTAAATTTATTATAATAGAATATAAGCCAAAAATCTACTAACAAATTAAGTTAAATTTGAACTAAAATAAAAAAATTTTTATAAGACTTGTAGAGTACTTACAAATGTGCTACAATTTGCTTGTTGTTACAAAAAAGGAAAAAAATAGAACTGTAGTACAATTAATAAAGAATTTAATTTGTTGTTTTGGATATAATATCTTAAATAAATTAAATATTTTTAAAAAATTGTAGACAAAAATAATTTAAGGGATTAATATAAAATTAAATTAATGATTATATAATTTAAAATATAAATATATAATACTATAAATTAACAATTGAAAGGGGAATTTTAAATGAAGAAAAAGATATATATTGATGGAATGAGTTGCTCACATTGTGTAAGTCATGTAAAGGAAGCATTACTAGACCTTGGTGCTACTAAAGTAAAAGTTGATCTAGAGGAAAAATGTGCTGTAGCGGAGTTTGATGATGAAACAACAGATAATGATATTACAGAAGCTATAGAAGAAGTAGGATATGAAGTTACAGAAGTAGAAGAAGATTAATACAAAAAAGCCTACCAATATTGGTAGGCTTTTTTTTATAAGATTATTTAAATAATTGTAAAGAAACATTTATTTTTTTATCTACTATTTCTAAAATAATATATGAATACCACGGTTCGCGTCTTTTATATGAGGGGGAACCTGGATTTATCATGAGGATTTTGTTTTTAGTTAAAACAAGTGGCTGATGACTGTGTCCAAAGATTATTACATCTACCTTATCATCTATAAATTTATCATATGCTGTTTGTAGAGTATTTTTGCTATTGCCATGGCCATGATACAATCCAATTTTGTAACCTTCCACAGATAAAATAACTTTTTCTTTTAATAAATCTCTGATATATCCTTTATCATTATTTCCCCATACACCAACAAAATTTTTATGCTCTCTTAATTTTGATACTACATCACTTGAAATATAATCACCGGCATGGACTATCATGTCGGCGTCAACAAATAAAGTATCTATTAATCGGAAAAGTTTATCGTTATGTTTTTTCGCATGAGTATCAGATAATATTGCAATTTTCATAATTCATCACCTTCTAGTATTATATTATTCTATATTATGCTTTGATACAAAATAATTATTCAATTACCTAAAATTTACAACTAGAGATTTTAATTGCATAGCATTTCTGTTATAATTATTCTATAAATATAAGTAAGTATTTTTATAACTAAATTACATTTAAACTTATTTAAAAGCGTTAGGAGAGAAAATGAAAGAAGCAGAAGATAAGGTCTTAATTTATGAGCAGAATGGTATAAACATCAAAAATGAGAAGTCATTGCACTCATCAATCAAGCAATGGTATGTTATCCCAGGAGACAGGTTTGAAGTGAAAGTTGATAAATATGTAATTGATTTAGTAAGAGAAGATTCATTAATTGAAATACAAACCAAAAATTTTAGTGCAATTGGTAATAAGTTAAGAAACCTTGTTAAGTATAATAAAGTTATGCTAGTACATCCTATAGCTATTGAGAAGTATATAGTGACAACAGATGAGTCAGATGTTGTAATTAGTAGAAGGAAATCACCTAAAAAGGGGAAACTAATGGATTTATTCGATGAACTTATTAGAATTCCAGATTTAATGGCAGAAGATAATTTTATGCTAGAGATTTTAATGACAAAAGAGGAAGAGATAAGATGCAAAGATGGAAAAGGAAGTTGGAGAAGGAAAGGAATAAGTATAAAGGATAGAAAACTTTTAGAGGTGACCCAGAAGGTTACATTTAAACAAGAAAAAGATTTCCTAATATTTTTACCAGATGAATTAGATAAAAATTTTACGAATAAACTATTAGCTAAGGCATTAAAAGTTACTATATATAAAGCAAGAAAAATTACCTATTGTTTAAAAAAAATGAATCTTATTCGTCAAGTAGGAAAAATTAAAAATGAACTTGTATTTGAGAGGTCGTGAAGAATGGATAACAAACCAAAAGCAATTATACTTATTTTAATATCCGCTTTATCATTTGCTATTATGGGAGCCATGGTAAAATTAGCTGGTGATATTCCCTTATTTGAAAAAGTGTTTTATAGAAATTTAATAAGTTTAGGCATGGCATTTATCATGATAAAAAATAAAAATGTTAGTTTTTTTGGTAAAAAAGAAAATCAGTTATATTTATTTTCTAGATCAATACTTGGGTTATTAGGAGTGATTTTAAGTTTCTATGCTATAAATTATTTAGTACTATCAGATGCAAGTATGCTTAATAAAATATCTCCTTTTTTTGTGACTCTATTCGCTATTTTTTTTCTAAAGGAGAAACTTACTAAAATACAGATTCCAGTATTAATTATTGTGTTTATTGGGGCGCTACTAATTATTAAGCCTCAATTTGATTTTTCAGTAGTTCCATCACTAGCAGGATTTCTATCGGCTATGTGTGCAGGTGCAACCTATACCATAATTAGATTCTTAAGGGATAGAGAAAAGCCTTCGACTATTGTATTCTATTTTTCGTTTGTTTCGGTAGTAGTAATGTTTCCACTAATGATGCTTAATTATCAAAAGCCTACTATGATTCAGTTATTGTACTTAATAGGCATAGGGATTTTTGCTGGAATTGCACAATTTGCTTTAACAAATGCATATAGATATGCACCCGCATCAGAGGTTTCAATTTACGATTATACTAGTATAATATTTTCTGGAATTATAGGATTTGTGATTTGGTCAGAGGTCCCAGATTTATTAAGTATTATGGGATCATTCCTTATTATAGGAGCAGCAATTTTTGCTTTTATTTATAATGGGAAAAAGAGTCTAAAAGAAGTAAATTAGTAATATATGTACTTAGAATTATAGGAGGTGATGTATATGGATAAGAAAAAGGTATACGTAACAAGAAGAATTCCAAATGACGCTATTAAACTTTTAGAAAAGTATTTTGATGTAGAAATAAATCCACGTGATAGAGTTTTATTAAGAGAAGAATTGCTAGAAAAGGTAAAAGGCAAGGATGCAGTTTTATGCCTCTTAACCGATAACATTGATAAAGATGTGATTGAAACAGCTGGCGCTAGCTGTAGGATATTTGCTAATTACGGCGTAGACTGCAACAATATTGATATTCCTTTTGCTACGCAAATGGGTATAATAATTACAAACACTCCAGAGGTACTAGATGATGCTACTGCAGACCTTGCATGGACTCTACTAATGGTAGTAGCTAGAAGAATCGTGGCAGCGGATAAATTTACAAGAAATGGTGCATTTGAGTCTTGTGATCCTATGATGTTTCTTGGTAAGAAAATTACTGGAACAACACTGGGGCTCGTAGGTGCAGGGAGAATTGGATTTAACTTTGCAAAAAAAGCTAAAGCTTTTGATATGAGGGTGTTATACACTGACTTAATTAGAAATTATAAAATGGAAAAAGAAATAGGAGCAATTTATGTTGATAAAGAAACATTGCTTGAGCAAGCGGATTTTGTTTCACTACACATACCGCTTTCAACCTCTACTACTCATTATATAAGTGATAAAGAATTTTCAATAATGAAAAACACTTCAGTGATTGTAAATACTTGTAGTGGTCCTATAATTGATGAAAAAGCATTAGTTAAAGCCTTAAAGCAAGGAGAGATATGGGGAGCTGGACTTGATGTATTTGAAAATGAGCCCCACATAGAGCCAGAACTTCTAAATATGTACAACGTTGTAATTGTACCGCATATTGCATCAGCTACAATGGAAACAAGAACGAATATGGGATTAATTGCAGCTGGTAATATTATTAAAGTGCTAAGTGGCGAAAAGCCAGATAGCTGCGTTAATATGGAGGTATTAAAATAATATAAGTAATCTCCACCATAAAAAATAACAAGCACTTCCAACCAGCATAACGGATGGAAGTGCTTGTTATTTCTTATACATATTAAGTTTCTTATTTAATATTCTGTTTTATCAATTTTAATTTTCCAAAGGCGGAATGGTTCAAGGCTCTCCAACCTATGAATTTGTATCACATCAACCTGCAACTCGCTTGCGGTTCCTTTGATTACATCATAAATATATTTATCGTCGAAGTTTATATTTGCGGCATCTTCTCTAGTTGAACCATAATAAAGCTTTTTTATCTTTGCCCAGTGAATTGCAGCAAAACACATAGGGCAAGGTTCACAAGAGGAGTATATTTCACAATCAGATAAATCAAATCTGCCAAGTTTGCTTGAAGCTTTTCTAAGGGCTGTAACCTCAGCATGGGCAGTAGGGTCATTGGTTTTAACAACTTCATTATGAGCAAAACTTATTATTTCACCATTTTTTACAATAACGGCGCCAAAAGGACCACCATCATTGAGTGTCATTCCAGATATTGCCTCATCTATTGCAAGTTTCATAAACTTATTCATTTTTACACCACCTCACTAGTTATCAACTAAAGTTGCTGTTATCAACTAAAGTTGCTATTCATCGACTGGAGTCGCTGCTAATCAATTAAAATTGATTAGAACCCTCTTGCATTTTTTAATCTCAAATCAATACTCTGAATTTGACTTTGCTTTTCTATCCAATAATCTTGTGATTTTTGAGCATTGAGTTCCGCTACTGTTTTACCCTGCTGCTCAACCCAAGTATAGTATTTTAAGTTATGCCATCTCTTCCTAGTTACATAAGTGCCTTCTTGAATGTAATCTAACTTAATATTTTTAAAAATACAATTGTATCTAACAGCAGCTTCAGTTTTATCCATAGTTCCAAATTGGGAATCTAGATTACCCATAACTGAATGATATCTATCGATTGTATCAGTGCAGATAGTGAAAATATTTTCTTTTTCAGTCATTTCATAATACTTTGCAGTTTTTATAGCCCCAATTAAATTACAAACTCCAGAGATACCTAAAATTTGTGAGAGCATAGACACGCTTTCTTGCGGTATGCCTACTTCGTCTATAAGATAATCTATACCTACATCACTTGTTAATAGTTGCAAACCTTTTTTACTTTCCATATCGTCAACACACATCATGGCATCCATATTCATAACATTATGTATCCAAGTAACATGTTTGTCTCCAATTCCTTGTATGTCATGATCTCCGAAACCGTTATTGAATAGTGTTGGACATTGTACAGGTTCTAGACCAATTATTTTTGTTTCAGGATATAGCTGTTTAAGCCTATCTCCTGATGCTATAGTGCCAGAAGAACCCATTGACGATACTAGTGCTGAAATTCTACCGTTGCCAATTCCTTTTCCTTTAAGCTCCCCTACTACTTTGTTTATTGAATTGCCTGTTACGTGATAGTGGAACAAGTAATTACCAAAACTCTCGAATTGATTTAGAATTTTGTTATTTGCGCTTTCTTTTTTAAGTTCCCAACATTTATCATATATTTCTTTAACACTGCTTTCACAGCCTGATGTTTTTATATATGAGGCGCCATAATAATCTATCTTTTCAAAACGCTCTTTGCTCATAAGTTCTGGAAGAACTATTTTTGTATCATAACCCATACGAGGACCTGTAAACGAGCCACCTATACCATAGTTTCCAGTGGAGGGGAAAACTATAGTGTGAAGGCCAGGAATTATTTCTCCCGCTAATTGTTTTTCCATAGTTACGCTATAAGTTGCACCAACCTTGTGACTACCTGTTGGGAAGTTTTTACTATACATAACTATTATATTTGCGCGAACTCCGGTTAGTTCTTTAGGTATAACAATATAACACATCTCACCGTTATGGTTTGTCCAATTTATATTAAACAAATTTATTGGATCTAGTGGAGTTTCAATTCTTGCTTTTAATGCCTTTTTCCTTATTTCACTAGGGATTTTTTCAGGATTTAGCATTTCTTCAAAAGTAGGTCCCCAAACTAATTTTTTTATCATAAATTTATCCTCCTTGTTTTCATCATGAAATTAAGTATAAAACTTTAAGTTCGACTCTATAATATATGTTTGAAGGCAAGATTTTAATATACATTGTTTAGTACTTTTTTAAGTATATATTTCATACATTTGTAGTGATATATATTGTTTTTCGTTATAAGTGCTTTTGTATATCAATAAATAAAATCTTGGGGCGGCGATATTTATGGATTTAGCACATAATGACAAAATACAATCCATTTTTTCAAAGGGTACATGTATTGGTAAAAAGGCAAATTACCCAGAATTTTTAAATCAAGTGGAACTTGAAAAAGTAAAAGCTTATCATGAAACAATTAAAGACTACAATATTACTCCTCTTGTGGATTTAAAGTACTTGGCAAGGCATCTTGGTGTTAAGAGTATTTATATTAAGGATGAATCTAAAAGGTTGAAGTTAAATTCATTTAAAATGCTAGGAGCATCTTATGCAATTGGCAAATTTCTATGTCAAAAGTTGGGCATACATATTGAAGATACTAGTTTTGAAGATCTTAAATCTATTGAAAATCGCGCTAAAATTGGAGAAATTACATTTGTTACTTGTTCAGATGGTAATCACGGTAGAGGTCTGGCCTGGACTGCTAAAGAGCTTGGGTTTAAAGCAGTGGTATATTTACCGTTGGGGTCATCGTTAATAAGGGTCCAAGCTATTAGAGAATTAGGCTCGATGGCTATAGTAACAGACCTAAATTATGATAATACAGTTAGATATGCAATTCAAATGGCCAAGGATAATGGTTGGCAAATGGTTCAAGATACATCTTGGGAGGGTTACACTCAAATACCTAAGTGGATTATGCAGGGTTATTCTGCTATGGGATATGAGGCGTTCTTGCAGCTTAAGGATTTAGAAGCACCAACTCCTACTCATGTGTTTTTGCAGGCAGGTGTAGGAGCAATGGCTGGGGGGGTGCTGGGTGCATATGCAAACTTATTTAAGGAAAACCTTCCTATTATAACAATTATGGAACCGACCAATGCTGCTTGTATGTTTAAATCCGCATTGATTAATGATGGTAGCCCACATAAGGTATCTGGGTCACTTAGATCTATAATGGCAGGACTCTCTTGTGGAGAGCCTATTCCTATGGGGTGGGAAATAATAAGAGATTTTGCTAGTTGTTATTGTACTTGTCCTGATTATGTAACTGCAAGAGGTATGAGAATTCTTGGGGGTCCGATAGGAGAGGACACAAAAATTGTTTCGGGAGAATCTGGAGCTGTTGGTATAGGTTTATTGTCTATTATAATGCAGAAAAAATATGCATCTGATATAAGGGAAAAACTTAAATTAGATAAAAACTCTATAGTACTACTCTTTAGTACTGAAGGAGATACGGATAAAGAAAATTATCGAAATATACTTTGGGATGGATTGTATGAACTACCAAGCTTTAATTAAGGCAAATTTCAAAAAATAGATGAATAGAAGGAGGGTTTTCTATGAATGTAGATTTTCAAAAGGTCTTACAGAAAGCAGAAGAATATAAAGGGGAGATATCAAGATTTCTACGCGATATGATTGCTATTCCTAGTGAAAGTCAAAATGAGTCAAAGGTAATAGAAAGAATAAGAGATGAAATGCTAAAGGTTGGATTTGACAAGATAAACATAGATAAAATGGGTAATATAATAGGGACTATAGGGCATGGCAAACATGTTATTGCTATGGATGCTCATATAGACACAGTAGGGATTGGAGATATAGATTTATGGCAGTATGATCCATATAAAGGTTATGAGGATATGGATGTAATCATAGGACGTGGTGGAAGTGATCAAGAGGGTGGTATGGCTTCCATGGTATATGGCGCAAAAATCATAAAAGATTTGGATTTGGTAGGCGATTACACGCTACTTATAACAGGTACAGTGCAAGAAGAAGATTGTGATGGGCTTTGTTGGCAGTATATGATAAATGAGGATAAAATAGAGCCTGAATTTGTTGTGATTACTGAGCCAACTTCATGCAATATATATAGGGGACATAGGGGGAGAATGGAGATAAAAGTAGTTACACATGGCCTAAGTTGTCATGGATCTGCACCAGAACGTGGAGAAAATGCTATTTATAAAATGTCGCCTATAATAAATGAATTACAAAATCTTAATGAGGTTTTGCATAAAGATGATTTTCTAGGAAAAGGAACATTAACTGTATCAGAAGTATTTTTTACTTCTCCTTCAAGATGTGCTGTACCCGATAGTTGCACTATTTCAATTGATAGGAGATTAACTAATGGAGAAACTTATTTTGATGCTTTAGAACAAATAAGAAATCTTCCATCAGTTAAAAATATGAGTGCTGAAGTTTCTATGTATGATTATGAAAAACCTTCATATAAGGGGGTTGCATATCCGACGGCTGCTTATTTTCCAACTTGGGTATTAGATGTTGATCATCCAGTCTGCGAAACATTAGTTGATTCTTATAAAGCTTTATTTAACGAGGAACCTCTAATTGATAAGTGGACGTTTTCTACAAATGGAGTTTCAATTATGGGTAGATACGAAATACCGTGTATTGGATTTGGTCCAGGGCATGAAGAAGAGGCTCATTCCCCAAATGAGCGAACTTGGAAGAGTGAGTTAGTAAAGGCAGCAGCTATGTATGCTGTTATTCCTACCTTATATGTAGATAAAATATGAAAGGACGGGTCTTATGCAAAGTTTGTTTAGAGGAAAAGATTTCATTACACTTCAGGAATGGACTAATGAAGAAATAGATACACTTCTTGAAGTATCATTTGATCTCAAGAAGAAATTCGCAATGGGAACAATAACACCATATTTACCTTATCAAACTATATTTCTTATGTTTTTTGAGCAATCAACAAGGACGAGAAATTCTATGGAAGCTGGTATATCACAGCTTGGAGGGCATGGGAACTATTTAGATTCAAGCACTATGCAAATATCCCATGGAGAATCTGCAAAAGACACTGCAATAATTCTTTCTAGATATGGACATGCAATTGCTTGCAGAAATTGTTTTTGGGAGCAGGGCAATAAATATTTGAATGAACTTGCAAAGTGGTCTACCACTCCAATAATAAATCTTCAGTGTGATTTATATCATCCAATGCAAGGTATTGCAGATTTAATGACAATGAAAGAAAAAATTGGTGATTTAAGAAAAACTAAAGTATCTATTATTTGGGCTTATGCAACTAGCCATAAAAAACCAATATCTGTGCCTCTAACCCAAAGTTTATTGTTTCCTAGATATGGTATGGATGTTACGCTGGCTTATCCAGAGGGCTATGATTTGCCTGATTGGGCTATAAGGAAGGCTAAGGAAAATGCAATTAAACATGGTGGTAGTTTTAAGATAACTCACAATATGGAAGAAGCCTATAGAGGAGCGGATGTAGTTATTCCAAAGAATTGGGGAAGCTGGGTAAATAACAAAGATACAGCAATTGTTGATGACTTACTGGAGTCTTATAAGGGATGGAAATGCACTGAGAATATTATGAGTTTAGCTAAGAAGGATGTTTTGTATATGCATGCGCTTCCAGCAGATAGAGGTAATGAAGTAGAAAACTCTGTTATAGATGGGCCTCATTCTATAGTATATGATGAAGCGGAAAATAGACTTCATACAGCGAAGGCAGTTATGACACTCACTATGGGAGGAAGATAAATTAAAATAGTATTATTTATAAATAGAAAGGATGGTGATGCATGTGTTTGATTTAGGAATTATAAATGGAAGAATATATATTGGTGGCCAATGGCACACGGGGAATTTGTATATAAAAGATAATAAGATATCAACTATTTCTCATGGTTTGTTAGAAGCTAAAGAGGAATATGATGCAAAGGGCAGGGCGGTATTACCAGGATTTATTGATCCACATGTTCACTTTAAGCTCCAATTTGGGAATTATACATCAGTTGATGATTTTTATAGTGGATCAAGAGCGGCAGCTTTTGGTGGTATTACAACATATATAGATTTTCTTGACCCGGTTAAAAATAATATGGGATTAAAAAAAGCCTTTGATGATAGAATGGCACTAGCTAAAAATAGTGTAATTGATTATGCATTTCACGCAACAATTGCAGATTTACAGGAGGAGCCTATTAGATTTGTTGAAAATACAAAAACACTAGGAATTCCAACGATAAAGCTATTTACTACCTATTCAAATTTTGATAGACGTACAAGTGATAGAACTATAGATAACCTACTAACAATTACTAAGGAGACAGGAACCCTGATACTAGCGCACGCTGAAAATAATGGAATAATACTTGATGAGCAAAAAACACATGTAGTGCAACATGCAAGCGCAAGGCCAGCAATAGCGGAGATAAGTGAGGTAATAAAGCTAGCTGAGATGACAAAATATCGAGATGGACGTATGTATATTGTGCATACCAATTGTGGTACAACAGTCGAGAGGCTTAAAGAAAACTATAATTCAATTCTCAATAAAGATTTTATAATTGAGAGTTGCCCACATTACTTTATTTTATCAAGCTCTAAATATTTACAAAGAGAAGGGTATTTGTATACTATGACCCCGCCACTTCGAAGTGATAGAGAAGTGAAGAAATTAAATCATCAAATAGATAACATATTTACAATAGGCACGGATCATTGTCCATTCAATTCGATTGAGAAAAATAAAGAATTTATTGATGATATACCTATGGGAATAGGCGGGGTTGAGTATTCATTCCCACTTATGTACGAGAGATTCGGTGAAAAAATAATTGATAAGTTTACTAAAAACCCTGCAATAGTGCATGGACTGTATCCAAGGAAAGGAACTCTGCTTCCAGGAGCAGATGCAGATATAGTAATCTTTGACGAAAATAAGCAGTATATTATAAACGAAAATCATTCAGATGTAGATTATAACATTTATAAAGATATTGAGATAACTGGTAAGGTATGCTCTACTATCGCTAAAGGGAAATTTGTTGTTAAGGATGGTGTTTTTGTTGGTGGTGAGGGTGAGTATGTACCACGTGAGATTAAATATCAATGAAGGCATTAATAAATGCTAATATATTTGATTTAGGTTCCTACAAAGAAAATCAATATATTCTATTTAATAGTGAAATATTAGAGGTAGGGCCTATGAGTGAATTTAATGAATCTTGCCAGGTTATAGATTGTAGTGGATGCATCGTAATGCCTGGTCTTATAAATTGCCATACTCATGTTTATTCTACATTTGCAAGAGGGATCAATCTATCATATAAGCCTAAAAATTTTAAAGATATATTAGATAAGTATTGGTGGAAACTTGATAAGGCTATAAATAAAAAATCAACTTACTATAGTGGCGTTATTAACTCATATGAGTGTATAAATAATGGAGTAACTACAATAATAGACCATCATGCCAGTGGTACGGATATTACAGGAACTTTAGATGAGTTAAAAAAGGGTGTATGTGGAGATTCAAAAATACGTGGGATATTTTGTTTTGAAACTAGTGATAGATTTAACACTACTTTATGTATAGATGAAAACATTAATTTTGCATTAAAAAGATCGGAGAAATTTGCTGGGTTATTTGGTATGCATGCCTCTATGAGTCTTAGTGATAAGACCTTAGGGGAAATATCTAAAAGAATAGGAGATTTGCCTATTCATATTCATGTTGCTGAAAGCCAGGAGGATGAAGATGATTGTTTTAAAAAACATGGAACCACTGTTATTGAAAGGTTATTTAAATTTGGACTTTTAAAAGAAAACTCTATTTTAGCTCACTGCGTTCACATAAACGTGGTAGAAGCAAAAATGATAAGAGATGCAAAAGCTTATGTTGCTATGAACCCTACTTCTAATATGAACAACGCTGTAGGAATGACTAATTATAAGTTGTTAAAAGATATGAATATACCTTGCTTTGTTGGTAATGATGGACTTGGGACAAATATAACTAGGGAATATTTAAACTTGTTTTTTGGTATGAGAAATAATTTTAAAAGCCCTACAGGATTTACATTAGAGGACTTGAAAGTTGTTATAGACAATGGTTATAAATATGTTTCAAAGATATTGAAGATAAATCTTGGACGAATTACGAAGGGTTATAAAGCTGATATGATTATTGTACCTTATAATCCTCCAACAAATGTAAATAATGATAATGCATTTGCACATGTTTTTTATGGGGTTTTTGATAACTTCCATCCTCGAGAGGTTTATTGTGATGGTAACTGCTTAATGAAGAATTATAGCACAAGTGAAGAAATTACAGATATATATTCAAAAGCACGAGTAGAAGCGGATAGGTTATGGGAGAGAGTTGCAAAGAATGATAGTGATTGCCTTAAAGGTAAGTCATAAAATAATAATTAATTGGAGGGTAACAATGGATTTAAGTACGAATATTTGCGGTTTAATATTAGAAAATCCATTAATGCCAGCATCTGGGCCACTAGTAGGGGATTTTGAGAAAATTATGGCTATATCTAGTTTCGGGGTTGGGGCCATAGTTACTAAAACAATATCAACTAAAGCAGCACAAGTTCCAAGACCATGTATATATGGTGATAATAATAAAATAATGAACAGTGAGCTTTGGTCTGAGTTCACTCCAGAGAAGTGGATAGATGATATACTTCCTAAATTAAAAGCGGAATCTAAAGTACCTATTATAGCTAGTCTAGGTTATTCAAAAGAGGATATGGAAATATTGATACCGAGGATAGATGAATATGTAGATGCATTTGAAATTTCTACTCATTATGTAGGCAAAGACTTAGATGTCATAACACAAATAGTTAAAACGATTCGTAGTAATACAGATAAACCATTCTTCATGAAAATAAGTCCACATATACCAGATGTTATTGGATTTGCTAGAATGGCAAAAGAAAACGGTGCAAGTGGCATAGTGGCAATTAATTCAATAGGGCCATCAATGATAATTGATATAGAAAAAAGAAGTGTATTAGTTGGAAACGTTGATGGTGAGGTTTGGACTTCAGGTCCAAGTATTAAGCCTATAGCGCTTGCTATTATAAATAAAATAAAACAAGCTGTACCAGATTTTACTATAATTGGAGTCGGAGGAGTATCAAGTGCCCAGGATGTTATAGAGTTTTTGCTTGCAGGAGCAGATGCAGTACAAATGTTATCCTCAGCAATAATTAAAGGAAAGGATTTATATGAAAAGATTATAAGTGATCTACCAAAAACACTTGAGTATTATGGGTTTAATAGTATACAAGATGTAATCAATACGAAACTTATAATTGGTAAGGTGAACTATGAACCAAAATTCCCTAAAATACAATTGAAAAGGTGTATTGCTTGCAAAATTTGTGAGTCTGTATGTCCTTATTTTGCTATGAAGGTTAACAAGAAAGCTAAGGTAGATAGAGCTAAATGCTTTGGTTGTGGACTTTGTGAAGTCAGGTGTCCTGTAAATGCTATTAGTGGAATGTTTTAGAGGGGGGGGTGTAGGTTTTGATAATAGATAGATATGAAAAGCCGAGTAGCATAAAAGAAGCTTATGAATTGCTTATTTCAACTCCAAAATCGGTGGTGATTGGGGGAGGAGCATATGTAAGGCTTGGGATAAGACATATTGATTTAGCTATAGACATGTGTAATGCTGGTCTTGACTTTATAGATGAGAAGAAGGAAACAATTGAGATAGGGTCTACTACTACATTTAGGACACTAGAGAAAAGTGATATTTTAAAGAGTTATTATAGTGGAGCAATATATAAAACTGTAAAAGATATTATGGGAGTACAAATGAGGAATATAGTTACGGTTGGGGGAACAATTCAAGGTAGATATGGATTTTCGGATTTAATCACTACTTTATTAGCATTGGACTGCAGCGTAGTATTACATAAAAGAGGAGAAATTTATCTTGAGAAATTTTTAAAGGAAAGAATTGATCATAAGGATATAATAGAAAAAATAATAATTAAAAAGGATGAAAGGCTAGCATCCTTTATATCAATGAGGAATACTAGTAATGATTTTTCTATGATTAATGTAGCAGTTTGCTCCAAAAATGGTGGGTATAATATTGCAGTTGGTGCAAGGCCTGGTGTTAGTGCTTTAGCTAAGAAAGCTATGACTTATATGGAATCGTCAAAAGGAAATGAATACGACTTAATAAAAACTGGGGAAATAGCATTAAATGAACTTATATTTAAATCAGATTTAAGGGCGTCAAAAGAATATAGAAAAGAGCTTTGTAGTGTTCTTGTAAAAAGGGGATTATTGGAGGTTATGAAGTGAAAATTGACTTGATTATTAATGATGGACAAAGAAATATAGATATTGAACCTGGCGAAATGTTACTAGACACTTTAAGAAAAATTGGGCTTGTAAGCGTAAAAAGAGGATGTGACACGGGTTCTTGCGGTATATGCACAGTACTTTTTGATGGGTACCCTATTTCATCATGTTCGTGTTATGCAGCTAAAGCAGGTGGTCATAACATAACAACTATAGAGGGAGTGCAAAAGGAGGCTTTAAAAATAGCAGAATTTCTAGTTGGTGAAGGGGTAGAACAATGTGGATACTGTAGCCCTGGTTTTGCTTTAGCGATTATAGGCATGACGCATGAACTTGTGGATCCGACAGAAGAAGATATAAAACACTACCTTGTAGGGAATTTATGTAGATGCTCAGGGTATGTAGGACACCTTAGGGCTATTAAGAAATACTTGGGGGTGAAAAGATGATCGAAGTTAATAAATCAGTTCCTAAAATAGATGGTATTGGACTTATTACGGGAGCACCTGCCTATACTGATGACCTTGCAATGAATAATGCTTTAATAATTAAAGTATTACGAAGTCCTCATCACTTTGCAAAAATTATAGAAATAAATACTTTGAGAGCCTTAACGTTATCTGGGGTCGAGTGTATTTTAACATATAAAGATGTGCCTAGAAACATAGTGACAAGGGCGGGACAAGGATATCCAGAACCATCACCCCACGATAAATTTATATTAGATGAGTATGTACGTTATATAGGGGATGAAGTGGCAGTTGTTGCAGCACTTACAGAGAAAATTGCTATACGTGCGTTACAGCTTATTGAAGTAAAATATAAAGTTTTTGAGGCTGTATTAGACTTTGAAACTGCAGAAAATAGTGCTAGGGCAGTGCATCTAGAACCAGAATGCCATTCAATGTTTCCAATGGGTTATAATCCATCCAAAAACATTGCTTGCACATATGAAATGAATGTTGGAAACTCTGGCGAGACATTAAGTAAATGTGACGTAGTAGTTAAAGAAAGATATTATACTCAAGCTCAGGCCCATGTTGCTATGGAACCACACGCGTCAACAGCGTATTTGGATTTCCAAGGAAGACTTAATATCATATCATCTACCCAAACACCATTTCATATGAGAAGAATAATTGCAGAAGCTTTTGGAATATCTGTTAGTACAATTAGAGTTATAAAACCAAGAGTTGGAGGAGCTTATGGTGGAAAGCAAGCCATCCACGGGGAATTTTTAGTAGCTGCAGTAACGCTTAAAACAAGAAAACCATCAAAACTTATATATACAAGAAAAGAGGTATTCGAATCTACCTATTGTAGGCATGCTATGAGAATTGACATTACTGTAGGTAGTGATAAAAGTGGAAACCTAAAAGCCATCGATATGGAAATTCTATCAGATACAGGGGCTTATGGTGAGCATGCGCTTACTGTATTTATGGTTGCAGCATCCAAAACATTACCCTTATATAATAAAGTTGAATCAGTACATTTTGCAGGAAAGGTTATGTATACAAATCACACTCCAGCAGGTGCTTTTAGAGGGTATGGAGCTGTTCAGGGGAATTTTGCACTAGAATCTGTTATGGACGAACTAGCAGAAAAATTAGGGATGGATCCTATACGTCTAAGAGAAAAGAATATGATAATGCAAGGTGAAACCTCCCCAATATTTAAAATTATGGGAGAAGGCGGAGAGGGCATAGAGATGTCTATTGAAAGTTGTAAATTAGATTATTGCATTAAGCGTGGAAGGGAACTTATAAACTGGAAGTACAAATACCCAAAAATAGATATAGATAAAGAGATTGTTCGTGGAGTAGGCATGGCAATAGCGATGCAAGGTTCTGGAATCCCTTATATGGATATGGGCTCTGCTATTTTAAAGCTTAATGATGAGGGTTTCTTTAATCTACTTGTTGGAGCTACAGATATAGGCACAGGAAGTGATACTATACTTGCACAAATAGCGGCAGAGACGTTAGGGGTAGAGACTAAGAAGATAATCGTATACTCTTCAGATACAGATCTTACCCCTTTTGATTCTGGTGCATATGCTTCTAGTACTACATATATTTCAGGGCAAGCAGTTAAAAAAACTGCTAATCAGATGAAAGAAATGATAGAAGAAGAAGGTGCAAAAAGATTGAATCTGTTACAAAATGAAGTTATTTTTGATGGGAAATATATAAAGTCATTAGAAACTAAAGATAAAATATCACTTAGAGAACTATGTGAGCAATTGTATTACAATAATAATCAAAAACAATTAGTTGCATCTCAGTCATATGTAGGCACAAAGTCTCCTCCTCCATATATGGCAGGATTTGCTGAGGTAGAGGTGGATCTGGGAACAGGAAGGGTTAAGCTTTTAGATTATGTAGGAGTAGTAGATTGTGGAACTACCATAAACCCAAATCTTGCTAAAATACAAGTGGAAGGTGGATTGGTTCAAGGTATTGGAATGGCTATGTTTGAGAACGTTAAATATAGTGAAACGGGTAGACTTTTAACAAATAGTTTAATGACGTATACAATACCTACAAGGGAAGATATTAATAATATAACAGTGGAATTTGCAGATAGTTATGAACCTACAGGCCCATATGGAGCAAAGTCAGTAGGTGAAATAGGAATAGATACACCACCTGCAGCGATTGCTAATGCAATTTATAATGCAACAGGTGTAAGAATTAAAACTCTTCCTATAACTCCAGAGAAAATACTAATTGCGCTAAAAGAGATGAAATAGCTTATGGCAGTTGATGCAGTAGTGCTTGCAGCCGGGTTATCAAGTAGAGTTGGTACTTATAAAATGGCATTAGATATTCATGGGAAATCAGTTATAGAGAGATGTATAGAAGGCATGTATGACATTTGCGAGAATATAATAGTTGTAGGGGGATACAAGCTAGAAAATATAACAACTATACTAGCAAAATATGAAAAAGTACATGTGGTTTTTAATAAGGATTATGAACTGGGAATGTTTAGTTCTGTAAAAGAGGGTATTCGTCATGTTAAAGAAGAAAAATTCTTCTTTACACCGGGGGACTATCCCCTTGTTTCTATAGAAGTTTATGAAACTTTGCTAAGGGCAAGTGGTGAGATTATAATTCCAACCTATGGAGATAGAAATGGTCACCCAATACTTATCAATAGTAATTATATAAGTGGGATATTAGAAGAGAATATATATTCAAATTTGCGAGAATTTATAGTTTCAAAAGAGGTTACTAAGGTAGAGGTTAATTCTAATAGTATTTTAATGGACATAGATACTATTGAAGATTATGAAGAAATCTTAAAGAGTGACATCGTAGAAGTATGAAATTTATCCTTCGGACTTGCAACAGAACTAAAAACAGTGAATTCGATTAAGAAATTCTAACTTTTGAAGAAAAAAAATTATCTGACGGCAACATTCGGCGTCCTGCCTCAGGTTGCCTAATGTCTCCTCTGGGTATTCCTTAGGGGCACATAACAATTATTAATTGTTATGCGTCCTGTGCACATTCACGATGATTTTCTTTTTTCAAAAGAAGAATTACTAAATAGAATTTCAATTGTTTTGTCGCTTCTTGTTGCAAGTCGCTACGGATAAATATCATACTTATCATAGATATTATATTTATGTAATTTTTAAATATTCAATGATAATTAATAGATATAAGAATAAAGAATAAAAAATAAAGAACAAAGAATGAAGAAAAAAGTTAAAGAATGAGGGATAAGGAATGGATATTAAATTAAAGATTTAAAACAAGACAATAAAAAAGCAAAAGACAAAATAACAAAAATCAAAAAAATAAATAAGGCGAAGGGGGATCCGGGGTGATATGAATGCAGAAATAAAGAAACCTATTAAAAGGATGGGTGGTCCAGAAAGAATAGGGAAACCAATTAAGCGAGTGGATGCTGGGGAGAAGATTGGGGGCGAAGCTAAGTATATAGCAGATATTGAGTTTGAGGATATGCTTTATGCTAGAACTCTTAGGTCTACAGTGGCAAGGGGTAAGATTGTATCTATAGATATTCCAGAACTTCCGAGGGGCTATTATATTGTAGATAAAAGTGATGTGACCGGGAGGAATAGGGTTAAAATAATCTTTTATGATATGCCCTTTTTTGCGGAGGATGAAGTTAATTATATAGGTGAGCCTATTTTACTGGTAGTAGGACCTGATAGAGAAGAGATATTAAATATATTATCAAAAATTAAGGTTGTGTATGAGAAAATTGATCCTATATTAAGTATGGAGCAGGCAATAGATAATACTAATGTGCCTATATTTGGAGAAAATAATATATATGCACAGTATGCATATAGTAAAGGAAATCTTGATGATATAGCAAAGAATGATGTTAGAGTATATGAGGGAGAGTATAGTACAGGTTATCAAGAACATATATATTTGGAAACTCAAGGAGTAGTAGCGACTTATGTTGATGAAAAAATTAAAATATGGGGTTCGATGCAATGCCCATATTTTATTAAAGATGCTGTAGTTGAGGCACTAGGATTTGATGAAAGTAGAGTTCAAGTAATTCAAGCTACAACAGGTGGTGGTTTTGGTGGAAAAGAGGAGTATCCTTCATTAATTGCAGGTCAGGTAGCAGTGGCAGCTTATAAAATAAAAAGACCTATAAGGCTGATTTTCGATAGAGATGAGGATATTGAAGTAACTACTAAAAGACACCCTACAAAAATAAAAATTAAAAGTTATGTAAGTTTGGATAATAAAATACTAGGAATGAAAGTAGATATAAAAATTGATGGAGGAGCATATTCTGGGCTTTCAAACATTGTTCTTCAAAGAACAATGTTTGCGGCAATTGGAGTTTATAATGTTGAAAATATAAAAGTAAGTGGAGTTGCACTTGCAACTAATAAGGTGATTGGAGGAGGATTTAGGGGTTTTGGAGCTCCGCAAGCATTTTTTGCTTTAGAGATGCATATGGATTATGTAGCAAAGGAGCAAGGAATAAATGCTTTGGAGCTAAGAAAATTAAATATTTTAAAACAAGGGGATTTTTCTTCTACTGGTGGTGTAATTAGAGAACATATAATGCTCCCAGAAATAATACAAACTATAGAAAATATGTCTAAGTATAAAAACAAGATAGAAACGCCTAAAGAGAAAGGGATTCTAAAAGGAATAGGATGTTCTCTTATTTTTCATGGATGTGGATTCACGGGATCTGGAGAACGGGATATTATAAAAGCAAAAGTGAAGCTGTTAAAACATGTGGATAGAACTGTAGAGATTCTTATATCTAATGTAGAAATGGGCCAAGGAGCTTTGACCACATTAAAGAAAATAGTTGCTTATACTCTAGAAATACCAATAGAGAGGGTTGTGTTTGAAAATCCAGATACGGATAGAGTTCCGGATTCAGGGCCAACAGTAGCATCAAGGACTACCACAATTGTTGGTAAACTTCTTCAAGATGCGGCTTTAGAAATGAAAGAACTCATGGGAAATGATGATGAACTAGAGATACTAAAACAATACAAACATCCAAAAGGATTTGAATGGGATGATGTGAATTTCAAGGGAGATGCTTATAATACTTACGCATGGGGAGCAAACGTTGTAGAAGTTGAAGTTAACCCTATAACGTATGAGGTGTCTGTTACAGATATTTATGTTGTGTTTGATATAGGAGAAGCAATCGATGACCTCATTGTTCGTGGTCAAATAGAAGGGGGGATGGTGCAAGGACTTGGATATGCAGGTATGGAAGTTATGGAGCATAAAGGTGGGAAATTACTTCAAAAGACTAACACGGATTACATTATTCCTACTTCTATGGACTTTCCTAAAATACAAAGTAAACTTGTAAATAACCCTTATATAGATGGCCCATATGGAGCTAAAGGTGTAGGGGAAACAACACTTATAGGTGCAGCAGCAGCATATGCTCTTGCAGTTCAAAATGCTATTGGACATAATATAAATAAAATTCCTGTAACTCCCGAATATTTAATGGAGGTGATGAGAGATGATAACTAAAGTGAATTTTAATTTGAATAATAAAGATGTCTATATTGAAACGGACTCTATAAAAAGGCTAATAGATGTTTTAAGAGAAGACTTTAAATTTACTGGGGTCAAAGAAGGCTGCGGTGAGGGTGAATGTGGTGCGTGCTCAGTAATTATAGATGGGAAACTCATAAATTCTTGCCTTGTACCTATAGGTACGCTAGAAGGATCAAAAATAATTACTATTGATGGATATAGAAAAACTCATAGATATGAAATAATAAAAAATTCATTCGAGAAAGTAGGCGCCGTACAATGTGGATTTTGTATTCCAGGCATGATAATGGCAACTGAAGTTTTGTTAAGTAAAAAACCAAGACCTAGTGAAGCTGATATAAGGGAAGGAATATCAGGTAATCTATGTAGATGTACAGGATATAATATGATTGTAGAAGCAATTTCTCTAGCTTCCAATAAAGGGGATGGCTTATGGTAGAAACTTTTGCAGCTAAAAGTAAGGAAGAAGTACTGAGACTTTTAAATAATAGGAAATGTATAATTTTGGCGGGTGGCACAGATTTAATGGTTAAAAGAAAAAGTTGGCCAGGATGTTTACCTTATTTTGATAATGATGTAGTATTTATAGGGCATTTGCAAGAGCTTAGAAATATAAAAATCAATGAAAATTACTTAGTGATCGGAGCTGCATGTTCACTTTCACAGATACAAGAAAATGTATTAATGCCTTTCTACTTTAAAGAAGTTATAATATCTATGGCAAATCCTGCTATAAGAAATATTGCAACTATAGGAGGGAATATATGCAATGCGTCACCTGCAGGAGATATATTTCCACTGTTATATGCATTAGACTCTATATTAGTAATAGAAAGATTAGGTAGTTTGCGGGAAGTAAAAGTAAAAGACTTTGTCCTAGGACCAGGGGAAAAGGATTTAAGAATAGAGGAACTTTTGGTTGAAATTAGAGTTCCGGTAAATAAATTTAAATCATTTTACTATAAGAAAGTTGGCACAAGAAAATCTACAGCTATTTCTAAAGCCTCTTTTATAGGAATGTATGATTTGGAAGATGAAAAAATTAAAGACATAAGGATGACTTTTGGAGCAGTAGGGCCAATGGTTGTAAGGTCAAAAAAATTGGAAGATAAACTTAAGGGACTTAACAAAGAAGGATTAAAAAATATTTTAGAGGATATCAAAGAAGATTATTCTAAAATTATTGTGCCTATAGATGATCAGAGATCTACCGCTGAGTACAGGAAAGTGGTATGTCTGAATTTGATGGAGGATTTTTTAAAGAGTATTTTTACGGAAATGTGAGTGGAATATTAAAAAGTAATTTACTCATTTATATAAAGGTAGGGGAACATTCCCCTACCTTTATATAAGGTTATCAAATATATTTACTAGTTATTTTCAATGCATTTATTCCTCCAATATTTATTTAATTATATTTTTTGTTATTGGCGTTTGACAATAACAAAAAACAGGAGTATTATGAAATTAGCAAATGCCAATAACTATGTAAAGGAGGAGTAGTAATGAAAATAGCTATATCATCAAATGGAGAAACTAGTGATAGTTTAATTGATATGAGGTTTGGGAGGTGTGAATATTTCCAGATTCATGATACTGAAAAGGGAGAGGTTAAAATTTTAGAAAATAAAGGGCAAGACTCTAGTGGTGGAGCAGGTATTGTTGCATCTAATCAATTAATCGCAGAAAAAGTAGATGTTATTATCACAGGAGATCTAGGTCCTAATGCTTTTGAACTTGTTGAAAAATCAGGAATCAAGGCTTATAAGTGTGGGAACATAGCTATAAGTTTAGTACTTGAAAAATATAATAAGGGTGAACTTGAAGAAATAAAAATGTCTGGTCCTGCATATCATGGAGCAAACAAGTAAAGAGTTAAGATGATTAGATTGGAGATGAGCAGAGAGTGAATATAGCGGTACTTAGTGGTAAAGGCGGAACAGGTAAAACTACAGTTTCTACTAATCTTGCCCTTGCACTAAAGTCAAATTATATAGACTGTGATGTGGAAGAACCAAATGGGTTTTTATTTTTAAAACCTATAATAGATAAACGTGAAAAGGTTATGGTAGAGTATCCATTCATAAATGATAATAAATGTACCTCATGTGGGGCTTGTGTAAATGCATGTCAATTTAATGCTCTTGCAAAAGTAAATAAGGAAATTATATTATTTGAAAAATTATGTCATGGATGCGGAGCTTGTGAAGTTGTATGTAAATATGATGCTATAACTTATAAGAAAAGAGAAACTGGGAAAATTGAAAGTGGTAAAATAAGAGAGATAAATTGTAGCAGAGGAATTTTAAATATAGGGGAGCCAATGGCAGTACCTGTTATAAGGGAGATTCTCAAAAATTTATCAAGCAACAATAATTTAATTGATTGCCCACCTGGAACTTCTTGTAATGTAGTAAATGCTTTAAAATACGCTAATGCAGCAATACTTGTTACAGAACCTTCGGAGTTTGGACTTCATGATTTAAAAATGGCTATAGAACTTGTAAAAATGTATAAGATACCTTTTGGTATAGTTATAAATAAAGATGATGGAAAAGATAACATGGTAAAAAAGTATTGCAAACAAGAAAAAATAAAAATAATAGGTAATATACCCTATAGTAAAGATGTCGCAATCCTTTATTCTAAGGGAGAAATATTGTACGATGAAAAACTTCATAAAGTTGAATTTGATAAGATTTCAAAGGAGGTGTTACTTTGGAATTAGTGGTTTTAAGTGGAAAAGGTGGAACTGGCAAAACTACTATTGTAGCAGCACTATCTGAACTTGCTAAAGATGTAATAAAAATAGATTGTGATGTAGATGCACCAAATCTTTATATGTTTTATGAAGGGTTAGATGTTGAAAAAAGAGATTTTATTGGTGGCAAAAAAGCTGTTATAGTTGAATCTCTTTGCGTTAAGTGTGGTAAATGTGAGGCCATATGTAAATTTGATGCTATAGGAAATTTCTCAATAAATTCATTTGATTGTGAAGGGTGTGGTGCTTGCACATTAGTATGTCCACAAAACGCTATAAAACTTTTGAATGAAAAAACCGCAGATACATTTATTACTAAATTAGATAAGGACATAATTTCCAGGGCTGAAATGAAAATAGGGGCGGATGGGTCGGGAAAACTAATATCTAAGTTAAGAAAAAATGGTAAAAGGTTTAATGATAATGAGAAGTTAACTATAATAGATGGATCCCCCGGTATTGGATGCCCTGTTATTTCTTCAATTACAGGTAGCGATGCGGTATTAGTTGTTACAGAACCTACAAAATCAGGGTTAGGTGATCTAATGAGAGTAGTAACATTATGCGAACATTTTGGCGTTTTTACAATGGTTTGTATAAATAAGTATGATATAAATGAAGAAGTAGCTAGAGAAATAGAGAATTTTGTTAATGATAAAGGTATGAGATTAGTAGGTAAAATTCCATATGATTACATTGTTATGAAATCTATAAATGAGTTAAAACCTATAACTTATTATAAAGAAAGTATAGCAGAAAAAGCTATTGAAGATATGTGGACGAATATACAAATGCTTATCTATTAAAAATAAAGGAGGAATTTCAATGACAAATAATAACTCAAATCAATCAAACGAAAAATGTACTTACGAGGATCCTTTTAAGATGGAAAATAATCCACTTAATAATATTAAGAAAGTAATAGGTGTTATGAGTGGAAAAGGTGGAGTAGGTAAATCAACAATTTCGGTGTTATTAGCCAAAGAACTAAATAAAAAAGGGTATAAAGTAGGTATACTAGACGCTGATATTACAGGCCCAAGCATACCAAAATTATTGAATTTAGGTAATGCAAGAGCGGAGCAAACGGAACAATTTATTATGCCAGTAACAACAGAAGATGGTATTAAGGTGATGTCTCTTAATTTGTTAATTGAAGACGAAGAGCAACCAGTAATATGGAGAGGTCCTGTTATAGCAGGTACAGTTAAGCAGTTTTGGACAAATGTACTATGGGAAGAACTTGATTATTTGATTATTGATATGCCACCTGGTACTGGAGATGTAGCCCTTACAGCTATGCAGTCATTCCCAATTGATGGCATAGTAATGGTATCAATACCTCAAGATTTAGTTTCTATGATAGTTGCAAAGGCTATTAATATGACAAGGAAGATGAATATTAAAGTAATAGGACTAGTAGAGAATATGAGCTACATTGTTTGTCCTGATTGTAAAACAGAAATAAGGATGTTTGGTAACAGTAATACACAAGACTTTTTAAGTAAAATGGATATAGAACTTATTGGAGAACTGCCAATGAGTAAAGAAATAATAGATGTTATCAATAATAAAAACAATAGCATAAGTAAAGAATTAGATGGCAAATTTAAAAGTTTGACTCAAAAAGTAATTGATTTTGTTAATTTTAAGGAGGTTGTCAATATGAAAATTGCAGTAGCAAGTGAAGGGCATAATGTAAGCGGACATTTTGGTTTTTGTGAAGGATTTACTATATATGATGTAGAAAAAGCCACGGGATCAAATAAAGAATTTGTTAAAAATCCAGGTCATAAGCCAGGATATTTACCGGTGTTTTTGAAAGGATTAAATGTAAATATTATTATTGCAGGTGGCATGGGAGAGACAGCGCAAAAGTTATTTAATGAAAATGGTATTGAGGTTGTAGTAGGTGTCCAGGGTCTTTGTAATGATGTTGTAAAAAAATATATAGATGGTGAATTAAAGTCAACAGGAAGTGTTTGTACGGAGCATGAACATGAAGGACACTGCGAAGAATAATCCATGGAGGAATTAAAATGGGAAGACCAATAAAATGTAGAAGAGTAGAGTTTTTCCCAGAGGACACCTATTTTGTTCCTTGGGGGAAACCTAAATGTGAAATTAAAGAAATGATTCTAAAAGTAGAGGAACTTGAGGCAATGCGGCTAAAGGATATTGAAGAATTAAATCAAGAAGAATGTGCGCAAAGAATGCAAGTATCAAGGCAAACATTTCAAAATGTTATAGATAGTGCAAGAAAAAAAATAGCTATTGCTTTGACCGAAGGAAATTCTATAAGAATAAATGGTGGAAATTATAGAGCAACATTTTGCAAATCTAGATGCTTTAATTGTGACAGTATATTTGAAATAAATTATGAACAGGACAAGCATATATGTCCTGTTTGTGGTTCTGAAAATATTATTTGCAGCAAAAAAATAGATTTTTGCGCAAAATGGTGTGATGGACATAACAATGATTAAAACAAAGTATATATAAGTATTAATTTGAAAATGAAGATTATTATGAATAAAGTTTAGGAAAATATCAAATCATGCCTTCAACCAATGGCAAAATTGAATATGTACACACTAGTAAATCATTATTAGACGAAAAAGGTATATAGACTATTTAGTGAGGGAGCTTTTATAAGGCTTAAATATACCTAGTTAATATCATATCATAATATTGGATATGATATTTTTTAATAACTAAAAACAAATATAGAGAGGGAAATTAACTAATGAATGATATACATAAATTTAGAAGAGATGATGAATATTTTATGTTGGATGTGAGTTCTGGTGTCATTCATGTCGTAGATAAAATCATATATGACATAATTGATGAATTTTCTAAGGATAAATATGAGCACATTGCTAAGAATCTATTTTAAATATGAATATTATTAAAAAAACCGTTAGTTATGCAAGAAGTATAGAAAAACAATACAATAAGAATTTTAAATTTACAATAACAACAAATTACTACAAATGCTATATTACTAAATGATTATATTGTAGAATACTTGGAAGAAAATTTATGATAAATGTCCGAAATAAAATAAAATTTATGTTGCTTTTTATTCTATATGTGTTATTATATTATTAAATTGTAATATTAAGATATACAAATATAAAGTGACTTAAATAATATAATAATATAAATCAAAATAAATTTTAAGTTAGGTATAAATTATGTTTAATTCAATATCATAACGGTTTGGTCCAGGGGGATAGCACTATCCCTCTGACATTTTTGTTCTAAATGAAAAAATTATAATTAATTATGAGAAGGAGGATTATCAGTGGGTGAAATATTAAAAACTAGAAATATTATTGGAATAATAGTTATGATTTTTTTTATAGGGATAACTTCAGGATGTAGCAATGATAGCAATGGAATGAATAAAGAGGCTACAACTCAAGGGTCAAAAGTTAGCTTCACTAATATAATTCCCCAAGATGCCAAGAAGAGACTTGATAGTGAAGAAAAAATTATACTTTTAGATGTAAGAACGATTGAAGAGTATGAAGCTGGCCACATAAAAGGTTCTACATTAATTCCTGTAGATAACCTTAAAAAAGAATCGGAAAATAGTCTTAAAGATAAGGGTATGCCTATATTCGTATATTGTAGAAGTGGGAGTAGAAGTTTAAAAGCAGCTAATATATTAATAAAACAAGGATACAATAAGGTATATAATTTAGGAGGAATAAATGATTGGCCATATGATGTTGAAAAATAAGTAATACCCGTAGAGGATATTATTAATAATGAATAAGGGTGTTTTATAAAAAGTATAAAGAGGGAGTAGGATAATGAATAGCTTAAATTCTATAGATGATATAAAGTATTTTATAAAAGAAAATAAGTTTGTTATGTTATATTTTTCATCAGATGGGTGTAAAGTTTGCGATGATATTTTACCTATGATTGAAGGATTACTTAAAAAACATTCAAAAGTTATGAGTGGACATGTAGAGGTTCAAAATTTACCATCCGTGGCTAGTGTTTTTGGTGTATTTACAATTCCCACAATCATTTTATTTTTAGAGGAGAAGGAAATATTAAGACAAGTTAGATATATTAATTTTTTAGAATTAAAGGAACAAATACAGAGATTTTCTGAATATGTTTAAGAAGAAGGTGTAAATGCCATGAAGAAAAAATGGACAAGTAATTTGTACATAGTAACAATACTATTTTTCGCTCTTGGATTTTTAAATATTATTTTTGCATGGATTGGGTTTGTATGCATGATTATTCCGTTTGTATTATTAGCAAAATATGGTAAGAAGACATGGTGCCAAAATTATTGCCCTAGAGCAAATTTATTTTAGTTTTAACTTATTAATATTATTTATGTCAACCTTAATGGTATTTAGAGGAAGAATAGAGGCCATGGAAAATGTAAGGTTTATGCTTGCATTTCAAATTCCGATGAACATGCCTCAACTTTTAAACATAAGCTCTATACCAAATTGGGCAGTACACTTATCATTTAGAGCATATTCTATGATGCTTACAACCACAGCTATAGGGCTCATTCTTGGCTTTATATATAGGCCTAGAACCTGGTGCACGATATGTCCTGTAAATACAATATCAGATATAGCTATTAAAAATATAAAATTAAAAGGAGATAAAAATGAATAATATAATTACCATAATAGCAATTATTGTAATAGCATACATGATCTATCCTAAAATAATGATTAAGTTTAATAAGAATGTTGAAAATATTTCTGGAGAGGAAGCTGTTAAGCTTATAAGAGAAAAAAAGGATCTTATTGTTATAGATGTGAGAAGTAAAGGCGAATACCAAACAGGACATATAAATGGTTCGAAACTAATGCCCGTTTCTGAAATGGCTTCAAGGATTACAGAACTAGAAAAATTCCGTGGCAAGCCAATTTTAGTACACTGTGCATCGGGAGGTAGAAGTCCTAAAGCAGTTAATGTATTATTAAAAAACAAGTTTGGTCCAATATATCATATGAATCATGGACTTTCGAGTTTTAATGGAAATCTAAAGAAATAACTTATAATTATTATTGAAATAAAATAAAAAGGAGCATGAGCTCCTTTTTATTTATTGGTGATGATGTTCGCCATGATGATTACAAGTTACATCTTTATTTTCAAGCGTTCCATTAATATATTCGTCAAGTACCTTTTTATATTCTCCTGATGCTCCTTTTATTACTTGGAGACCATTTTGTTCTAAACCACTAATTGCACCTCCGCCAATTCCACCAGTAATAACGACTGTCGCTCCCTGGTTTTTGAGTAGGTCTGCCAATCCTTGATGCTGGTGTGAAAGCTCAGTTGCAGATATTTCTTCAAAGCTTAGAACTTTTTTATCTTCAATAGTTGCAATAACAAAACTTTTGCTCATTCCAAAGTGTTGATTCACCAAACTACCTTTATTAGGTATTGCTATTTTCATAATATATCACCTCTTTTATTTGTCATATGCCATTTAAAGTATAATACTATTATAGTTTATTGTCAAATGCCAATAAACTATTTTTCGGAAATAGTATTTTTATTACATGACCTAAGACAAAAACTACTTCGTTTATTACAAGTCACTTGCTTGGAACCACAAGAGGGGCAAATTTTTCTATCTTCTTCATATTTTATTTCATAAGTATTAGAGCAAGATATACATTTGAATTCACATACATTTCGTGTATAGTTACCACCGCTTATATTTATTGCTTTTCCCTCTATTAAGGCTATAGCAATCTTTTTTCGTGCACTATCAATTATATTCTGAAAAGTTTGTCTTGAAACTAACATTTTTTTTGCACACTCTTCCTGATTTAGATCTTCAACATCCTTAAGCCTCATTGCCTCAAACTCTTCAACTTTTATAAGAATGTCTTCAATTTCACATTTTCGCCTTCCTGCGGGTGTGAAATATGTATATTGGGGTAGATTTTCCACTTTTCTGTTTTTCACTGGTCTAGCCATTGATATTCTCCTTGCTTTTCATAAATGATATTTATTTGTGGCTTATGCTAATAAAATTTTACATCCTAATATCATTAATGTCAAATGATATTGTTTAAAACATGAAGAAAACATGCTATCAATAAAGTTAGCATGTTCCATGTTTAGATTATATAATACTATTAGTAGTTTTATTTAGAAAATCCCCTGCCACCGCCCATCATTCCACCACCACTTCCATGAGCATTTCCTCTTCCATTTGAATTTTTGTTCCCTTCACCAAAATTACCTGTACAAGACTCTGCATTAGTTTTTAAGTTTTCCTTTAAAATAGCACCTTCTTCTTTAGTTATAGTGCCTTTTGTTATAGCAGTGTCTACTGCTTTGGATTTCTCTGCCAGTAGTGCAGCCTGAAAGGCTTCTTCACTCATTCCTTTGCCTTTTGCAAGTTCATATACAGTTTTTCCAGAATTAAGTTCGTCTGTTATCTGAGCGCTTGTTAATCCTAGTTTATCTTTAAGAACAGAGGTTACGTAGTCATATCCTCTAAGTCCCGTAGCTCTTGCCATTCCTAAAGCTTGGTGAATTGTTGCCTGTTTAGTATCACCAGAGGTTTCTGCGGCAAATACTGTACCTGTAGCTCCGAGTATTAGTGTTAAAGTCAATGCGATTGCTATTTTTTTGCTTTTCATTTTTATTCCTCCTTGAATCATTTTTTTGTTTGGTATACGTATATCATAACGAAATTATAGTTTTGAAAAGTGTTATTTTTGTGTCATTTATATTAAATAAAATTTATTATTTTGCCACAATTAGTACACAATCCACTAGTTGATAAATGGTATAATTTAATAAATGATTACTGGAGGGGAAGTTATGGGTAAGAAGATACTAGTTGCAGATGATAATGAAGAGATTATAAAAATTATAAAACCTTATCTTATTAAAGAAGGTTTTGAGGTAATAACTGCATATGACGGAAATGAAGCTTTAGTTAAAAATACAGAATATAATCCGTCGCTTATTCTTTTGGATATTATGATGCCCCGCAGAAATGGGTTAGAGGTTTGCGCCGAAATAAGAAAAACTTCAAATGTACCTATAATAATGATTACTGCAAGAAGTGATGATGGTGATAAGATAATGGCTTTAGATACTGGAGCTGATGATTATATAGTAAAACCTTTTAGCCCGGGAGAAGTTGTCGCGAGAGTTAAAGCTGTTCTTAGAAGAATAGTTACAAGTGAAAAAGAAAAGATAACTGTAATTAAATATAATTGCCTTAAAATTGATATAGGGAATTATTCTGTTAAGATAGACGATAGTACTGTAAATTTAACAAAAAAAGAAATAGAAGTGTTATGGATGCTTGCAAATTCACCTAATAAAATTCTTTCAAGGGATGATCTGCTGGATAATATATGGGGAACTGAGTATTTTGGAGATCCAAGAACTGTAGACACTCATATTAAGAGACTAAGGGCAAAGCTTAAACTAGAAAATCAATATAGCTGGAACATTAAAACTGTATGGTCGCTTGGATATAAATTTGAGGTTAATTATGATTAAAAGAAGTATAAGTACTAAACTAACAGCAGGGTTTGTATTAATAGTACTAATATCCACCTTATGTATAGGCATAATTGCAATAAATATATTTAAGAATAGTATATTTAATATGAAAGAAAAAAATATTACTCTACATGCTAAAAAATTAGCAACTGTAATAGAACCCTATATTGAAAATGATATGGAAACAAAGGAGTATAAAGATATCATAAAGGGAGTTAGTTCATTTGATAACACAAAAGTATGGCTAGTTAGCTTAGAGGGTGAGATTAGAACGATTTATGAAAATGATGAAAAAGCCTTAGAGAAAAACTCAGAAGTTCAAAGCGTCTATTCAGAGATTATTACAAGTGCAATTAGCGGTAGCTCAAAATCGTTGCAAGGATATAATACTTATTATGAAGAGAATATGATGAGTATTTCAGTTCCTATTACAAATAGTAATAATAAAGTAATTGGGGTAATCATCGTTCATTCTTCTACTTTCGATTTATCAAGTTCTATGGACGAATTTTTTATTTATCTGATTGCTGCACTTCTAGGTGAAATTGCAATTGCGGGTTTATTAAGTTTCTATTTTTCTAAAAATATAACAAAACCTATTAAAATAATTAATGAGGCAGCTATGCAAATGACAGGACGAAATTTTAATGTTAAAACAAATATATACCAAAAAGATGAGATTGGGGAGTTATCAACTTCCTTCGATATATTATCAGCAAGGCTCGAATATAACATTGGGCAGCAAAAAAAACTAGAACAGATGCGCAAGGATTTTGTAGCAAATGTGTCCCATGAATTTAGAACGCCTCTAACTATAATAAGAGGAAATCTTGAAGGACTGTATGACGAAGTAATACCAACGCAGGAGGTTCATGAAAATTATTTTATATTAATTAAAGAGACAAAAAGACTTGAGGCCCTGGTAGCGGATTTGCTTAGTTTAAGTCAACTAGAATCTGGGAAGGTAGTATTGAATTTTCAAAACATTGACATCAAAACAATACTTTTGGATATAACTCGGGTATTAAAACCAATAACTAAAGCAAAAAACATAGAACTAGAGTTAATTGATGAGAAGGACTTGCCGGCGGTTTGGAGTGATTATGATAAACTTAAGCAGTTATTAATAATTTTTATAGACAATGCCATTAAGTTTTCTCCGCAAAGTAGTAAAATACATCTAGTTATAAATTTTTTGGAAACTGTTTCAATTACAATAATTGACCATGGGATAGGAATTAGCAAAGATGATATTCCTTTTATTGGGGAAAGATTTTATAAAGCAGATAAGGCAAGAGAATACTCAGCGAAAGGTACAGGATTAGGTATTTCTATTGCTAAACATCTAATTAAGATCTTAAATTGCCAGCTTGAAATAGAAAGTCAAATAAATATAGGAACACAAATTAAAATAAAATTTTTAAAGTTATAAATCCACCTATGAACTAGGTGGATTTATTTTTTTTGGTGCGCCCAGCATGGGCGCAATCTAATGGGTGAAAGTCCCTAGCACGGGTTAATAGTGCCAAGTGCATAGCTTAAGACAAGGGTGTCCATGGTGACGTG
>NZ_JAHLEB010000040.1 GCF_018861735.1 Clostridium lacusfryxellense
AATAATATTTTACTCATTTGCCACCATCCTATCTATATATAAATTATACAAAAAAAGCACCTATAATCCAAACACTTTTTTTTAAGTGTCCTTCCTATAGGTACCAGTTTAATTTATAATCCATACTTTTTTAAAATTATAATAACTGAAATTTTAATCCATAATGATCCATATTTATATCTACATCCTCAAGATGTGTAAAATTAGCACTAGCGCAAATTTTAATCATATCTTCTTTTGATATTCGGTCATTAATAGAGGGCCCCATTTCAGTTTCTTTTTTCTCCCAGTCAATAATGCAGAGCAGACCATCAGTTTTTAAAACTCTCCTTATTTCATTGAAATATTTAGGTTTATCTTCTATTTCGTGAATAACATTACTTATAAAGACATAATCAATTGAATTATCATCAATTGGGAAAGAATATTCTTCACTTTTTAGGAAATCTATATTAGTGAGATTATTAGCCTTTTGTTTTGCAATATTAATCATTTCAGGCATTATGTCTAGTCCAATTACCTTTCCTTGATTCATTATAGTAGCAGCAGGAATACTAAAATACCCTATGCCGCAACCTATATCAAGTAAGGTTCCGACCTTATTAAAATTAAATTTTTTTAAGGTTTCTTCAGGGGGCATTTGTTGTCTTCGTTTTGGATTATCTAATTTGTATAAACTTTTAATATTAAATTTATGCATCTAAACACTCTCCTCTAAGTATATCTATATATCTAATTATAATGATTCTATTATATCATATAACTTTTCAATTATATATGTTCATTCTCTGCATAGTTTCAAGAACTCTAAAGATGAAGGTGTGAGAAATTTATTTTTATGGTAAATAATATAGAATTGACGTTTTAAATTAATATCAATTACATTTAGTTTACCTATAACACCATCGTCTATGTAATTTTGAACTAGTAGTAGAGGGAGTATCGAGATACCTATTCCACTTGCAACGCCGCTAAGGATAGCGTCTGTGCTTGCACTTTCCCATATTGGTAGCACCGAAAAACCATGAAGAAGCAGAATCGAATCAGCAAGTTCACGTGTACCGCTGTTTTTTTCTCTCATTAGAAAATCTTGAGTTTTCAAATCCTTAATTGAAACGGAGTGTTTTTTTAAAAGAGGATTACTTAAGCTACAAACAACTACAAGTTCATCATTAAAAAAACTTTTGGAGATAAGATTCTCTGAGTGAACTAACCCCTCAATGAGAGCGAAATCTAATTTGTTGTCTATTACCAAATTTTCAATAATATCAGAATTATTTATAGTTACAAAGGTTTGAATACTTGGATATTTAGATGAAAATTGTTTGATATATTTTGGCATTAGATGGGTGCCAATAGTAAAGCTAGAGCCTATTCTAAGGGTCCCAATTGTATCTGAATTTCGAATAGTTGTTTCTAATTCATCAAAGAGGGATGTTATGTGAAGAGCATAACTTAATACTACTTTTCCGACCTCGGTTAGGTATATCTTTTTAGATAGGCGATCAAAAAGTTTAACACCATAATAATTTTCCATTTCTTTTATTGCAGTGCTGATTGCAGGTTGAGAAATATACATTTTCTTAGAAGCTATTGTAATGCTATTCTCTTGACAAACAACAACAAATATTTTCATATGTCTTAAGTTCATTATTAAATCTCCTTTATATATCCATAAAAAAATACATCCATAACCAAATGGTTATGGATATGATTATATAATAGTATTTTACGTATAGTATTGCAAGCACTATAATTATTAGGGGGGGTAATTAAATGAAAAAAGATGTGAAATTCTATTTAAAGCTATTTTCTTCAACATTATATTTAAGTGCATTCACTTTTGGAGGAGGATTTGTTATTATTCCTCTAATGAAAAAGAAATTTGTGGATGAATATAAATGGATTGAAGAGAAAGAAATGCTTGATTTAGCCGCTATTGCACAATCAGCACCTGGTGCAATAGCAGTAAATGCAGCAATAATTGTAGGTTATCGATTGGCGGGAGTATTAGGGGCTATGATAACAATTTTAGGCACGGTATTACCACCATTAATTATATTATCAATCATATCGGTTGCATACACAGAATTTAGAGATAGTTTAATTGTTAAATATATACTAAGGGGAATGCAAGCTGGAGTTGCAGCGGTTATTATTGATGTAGTAATTAGTATGGCTATTTCTCTTTATAAAGAAAAAAAATTATTACCTATTATGATTATGATAGGTGCTTTTATAGCTACATTTATTCTAAAGATCAATGTTATTATAATAATTTTAACAAGCGGTATAATTGGTGCTATTTCTACTTATTATTCCAAATACGTAGAAAAGGGTGTTGATTTAAAATGATATACCTAAAAATATTTTGGAGCTTTTTTCAAATTGGATTATTTAGTATTGGTGGTGGTTATGCTGCTATGCCATTAATTCAAAACCAAGTTGTTAGTATTCACACTTGGTTATCGATGAACGAATTTGCAGATGTTATAACAATATCTCAGATGACGCCTGGGCCAATAGCTATTAATTGTGCTACATTTGTAGGTACACGTATTGCAGGGATGCCAGGTGCTATTGTGGCGACGATAGGATGTGTTTTCCCATCTTGTATTATTGTGCTCTTATTGGCATATTTATATTACAAATATAAAAGGTTATCCATAGTTAAAGGGTGTTTGAATGGACTAAGACCAGCTGTTATTGCGATGATAGGATCAGCAGGATTAACTTTGTTAATATTAGCATTCTGGAATGGTAAGGGTATATCGATTAAGACTGAAAATATAGATGTTATATCGGTGACAATATTTACGGTTTCAATAATTATTCTTAGAAAATGGAAGGTAAATCCTATATTTGTAATGCTGGGGGCAGGTATAAGTGGGTTATGTATTTACCCATTTGTTTTGTAAGTTGAATAATGTTATTTTCATAATTAACTAATTGCAAAAAGCGAAAAGAGCGTAGCTGTGCCCCTTCGCTTTGTGTTCCCATATTTCTTTACAAATGATTAGAAAGGTTCGAACTATTTAGTTCCTTATTGAGTTTCTTTAGGACTTTCTTTTCTATCCTAGAAACATAAGATCTAGAAATGCCTAATATTAATGCAATTTCTCTTTGAGTTCTAGGGTTACCATCAAGTAAACCATAACGCATTTGAATTATAATTTTTTCCCTATCCATTAAAGCCACGTTTATCTTACTATAAAGTTTTTTGATTTGTATTTTACTTTCTACTATATCAATAATAGAATCATCATCACTACTTAATACGTCGAGGAGAGATATATCATTGCCCTCTTTGTCAGTTCCAATAGGGTCTTGCAAATACAACTCCCCTTTGGTTTTCTTAGTATTACGAATTAGCATAAGTATTTCATTTTCTATGCACCTTGCCGCATATGTAGCAAGTCTTGTTCCTTTACTTATATCAAAGGAGTCAATAGCTTTAATAAGCCCCACAGTTCCAATAGATATGAGGTCATCTACATCCTTTCCGGGATAGGAATATTTTTTTACTATATGTGCAACTAGTCTTAGATTTCGTTCAACGAGTATTCCTTTCGCTAGCAAATCGCCTTCCTTTAATTTAAGTAAATAGGATTTTTCATCTTCTTCACATAGTGGTTGGGGGAATGAAATACTCCCAGTTATATAACCTGTTAAAAACGTAACATTTCCAATCATATCAAATAAACAATTCATGAAAAACACAGATGTCCTCCTAATAGTGCTTATTAATATAATATGATTTATTTAATCAAAAGTGCCTATTTATGAAAATTAATTTATATTCTTTTAAAATGCTAAAATATAAGCATTAAATTAAGCACTAAATCTTTTCTATAAAGTTCTGATTTTTTGAAACTCCAAGTAACTGTGGTTTGTAAAACTTCGACATATAAATAAAACCTACTATTATAATAAAGGTAACAACAAGGCCACCTTCCGGGCCGAATCCCCCACCAGTTATAATGTTATTTACAGGAGTATTTAATTTATATAAGCTTTCTGTTGACAGTCCACTAACTTGAAATCCAAATATATTACCTTGAAAGTAATTCCAGGTAATATGATAGCCAATAGGTAGCCAGAGGTTATTCGATCTAAGGAACATATAGGCGAATAGTAGTCCAACTAGAAAAAGATTTACATAACTTATTATACTCATGCTAGGGTTTAAAGAATGCATTACTGAAAATATAATTGAGGAGACTATAAGAACAATCCATGTATTGCCTGTTTGTTTAAGTACAGTCATGCAGTAACCTCTTGAAAACATCTCTTCGTTTATTCCCACAAATACAAAAAATACCAATTGAATTAATAAAGAAATATTAAAATTTGGTCTACTCAAAGGGCTTTGCATGGATATATTCCCACTGGCAACTAAAATTATAAAAACTAAAGTCATAGAAAGTGCTCCAAAGGCTAAGCCTTTAAATAAATCTTTATAACCCTTCTTAATACTAATAAGTCCAATTTCTCTTATGGGTTTCTTGTCGAATAATTTCCAAAACAGCCAAACTGCTAGTATCATACATATGCATTGGATGAAGGCTAAAAAAATACCAAAGCTAGTATTGATCTTAGTTAAGCTATTAATATACGGTTCTAAATCATTAAGCGATACCTGCTTTTTTGCAACAACAATAGCGGTAAGAATAATTATAGCAATCATAGAAATTATGATATTAGCGATAAAAAACGAAACGAAAGTTGATGCGATTTTCCAACCAGATCTCAACTTGGAGTTTTTATTTACAAAAATACTTTTCATGTAGAATACACCATCCTTAATTTTAAAATTCGTATATGCATAGTTGGATATAAATAATCATACCATATTAACCATAAATTAAATATAATAACAATAAATTCATAACGACGAAAAAGGGCCTAATTAAGGCCCCTAAACATACTTCCTCATATGTTTTAATGCAGTTTTTTCTACTCGAGAAACTTGGGCTTGAGATATTCCTATCTCATCAGCCACTTCCATCTGAGTTTTTCCATCGAAAAACCTCATATTTAAAATTAGTTTTTCTCTTTCTTTTAATCTTTTCATGCCTTCTTTAATTGATATGTTTTCAAGCCAACTATCATCTGAGTTTTTAGTGTCTTTTATTTGGTCCATTACATAAATTTCATCTCCACCATCATGATAAATTGGTTGAAATAGAGATACAGGATCTTGTATAGCATCTAATGCAAATACTACGTCCTCCCTTGCAAGTTCTAATTCTTTTGCTATTTGAGTAACTGTAGGCTCTTTATTGTTCTCATTTACCAATCTATCTCTAACTTGCAATGCTCTATATGCAATATCACGCAGAGACCTGCTAACTCTTATAGAGTTATTGTCTCGTAGGTATCTTCTTATTTCTCCAATAATCATAGGGACTGCATATGTTGAAAATCTGACATTTAGACTTAAATCAAAATTATCAATGGACTTCATTAAACCAATACATCCAACTTGAAATAAATCATCTACATTTTCTCCTCTATTATTAAAGCGTTTTATGACACTTAAGACCAATCTTAAGTTGCTTTTAATAAACTTATCTCTACATGCATATTCGCCATTTTGTATCCTAAACAATAACTCCTTCATTTCTTTTTCTTTTAATACTGGTAATTTTGAAGTATTTACTCCACATATTTCTACTTTATTGAACATCATAAGGTCATCATTCCCTTCAGAGTAACTGTTTTAAAATTATGCCCTTATGATTTAGTTATTATACTAGAGACAACCTTGCAGAAATTTATTTATTTTTCATGATGTGGTATAAATAAAAAAGAATAGATAATTATCATAATAAAGAGTAGAATAAAAAATATACATAATATAAAATATAAAAAATTAGTATTAGATAAAGGAGGAGTAATTTTGGAGGTTAATCAACTATCACAACTATTTAAAAGTATTTCAACTGGAATATCACAGAAAGCGACAGGGATTTCAGGTGATGATTCAAGTGTAGCGGCTAGTTCTAGTTTTGAAGACTTGCTCAATCAAATAGTTAATAATTCTCAAGATCAAACTTTAAATAACGCTTCCGCAAGTGTTACGAGTACTGACAATAAAGTTAATGGGCTCAGCAACATAACGTTGCAATCCCAAAAGGCAGAGCAGCTTCAACAAGTGGTAATGCAGCAGATGATGCAGATGATGTCAACTCAAAATGCGACTAGTAGTTCAAGTATTGGAAGTGTTGAAAGTGATGA
Source organism: Clostridium lacusfryxellense (assembly GCF_018861735.1). Taxonomy (GTDB): domain Bacteria; phylum Bacillota; class Clostridia; order Clostridiales; family Clostridiaceae; genus Clostridium_AD; species Clostridium_AD lacusfryxellense. The sequence goes on from NZ_JAHLEB010000040.1 coordinate 6,241, forward strand.
TAGCTCAGAAAGTCTTTTCTCAAGTTCAAATAGCAATGACTTAACACAATTGTTACAGACTTTAGTGCAAGAGCAAGGGGATACAAGTGCTACTGATGGTAGTTTAACCAATTCGAGTCAAGCTAATAATATAATTAGTAAGAGTATTTAAAAAAATTAACCACTATGGTTACATAGTGGTTAAAACTATTTTAACACCAACAATTGCTAGAACACAAGCGACAACACACAGGGTAATAAAAATAGAAGTGTTTTTAGACATTTCAGATATATTTTTGTTTTCATTTTTCATACTAAATTTGCCCCATTTCTGCCATTAAAGGCTAGCCTAATAACATATTACTATATAATTACTTCATTTAGGTGTCAATATTGTTAACAATTTATATTAATTAGGCAAAAATGGCACAATTAAATTATTTATGAATTATTTTTGTAAATATTGCAAGCATTCCAGACGTAATAAGAGGGCCCACAGGAACTCCTCCTAAAAAGGCAGCAGCAGCAACTGCGCCTACAATCATTGCAGGCATAATGTCACTATGACCTTGAACGGTGAGATAGTTCAAGCCCTGACCGCTTAAATATGTTGTTAAAAACGAAAGAATTAAAGCTGTTATGCCTATCCAAGATGCAAATACGCTTTTTATATTTATAAATGTAATTTGTCCATTTGCAATAGGTATCATTATTGCGGCAATCAGAAGTATTAGCCCAAAGGTCATGCCACTTTTTTCTATAGTCGGGTATATATATTTATCTAATCTTAAGAGTTTTAGCATAAGTAACATACATGTAGCTATAGCAACTGAATTAGCTTTTCCCAATATAGCAGCAGCAAGAATTAATAATAAAATAATTGTGGAATCCAAACGAATCATCTCCTTATATGTTTATTATAATTATAATAAATGCCTATCCTCGCCATACCCATACCTGGTACAATCAACTATTCCAGTGGATTTATCACAAGTTATGACATCCCATAAGTCTTCTTTAGTTGTATTTTTAGTCCTCGCCTTAATTCCTGCACTATAACAACAAGATGTATTAATGAAGTTCCAGCCAAGGTCGATGGGCTTGTTGGTTTGATCTGTGTGAGTGTGTCCATATACATAACATAATATTTTTCTTGGACCCTGGCTTTTAAAATTTGCATTAATTGAAACACCATAATCGCCAGAAGTACTGCTGGAAAAATCCGTACCATTCATAAATGCTTTAAGTAAACCTTCTATTAGATTCCCGTTATATGGATTATATTTATTAAACATTAAATCTGTATTTCTTGTAGCCATATGAGATAGTACTATAACTGACCAATCAGTTCTAGTTAAAGTATTAAGAGCTTCAGATTGTAGCCATTGTACTTGCCTTGCACCATATCCCCAAAAATTTTGTCCATGCCATTTCATAGTACCATCACTATTTATAATTATTGGATAATCTGTTGAATCTAAACATATCACTCTGATTTTCTTATCATAAAAATCCTTATAATAATAAAGGCTCATACTATCCTCAGTATCATGTATTTCTCCATTCTTAAAAGGTCTAATCACTCTATTAAACCATTCTTTTTTTGTTATTATGTTAGATAAAACAGGGTTAGCAGGTTCGGAGACATAATAGCTATTGTCATCATGATTTCCATGAAGTACAAGCACAGGTATTCTAGAAGCCTTTAATGTCTTTGCGAGTTCACTTAATTTACCTTTTGGGTTTTCTTTATCAGGATAAACGCCCGAATGCAAGTCACCACCTATTGCAATAAAATCTAATATTCCATACTTTTGAATTTCTATAACAGCCTTTAAATGAGTTTGAATTTGATCGTAATAATTCAAATAATCATCAGCATGTAGGTCTGTTGCAAAAGCAAATTGTATTGTGTCATTAGAACTAATATCAGCTACTTTGGCCTGAGTTCTTCCAATATCATTAATAACGTATTGTTGAAGGTCAATATTAAGTGATGCATTTTGTTTGAAATCATCATAACCCGGTTGATTACATATAACTTGTAAAAGTCCTTTAGATATATTGTTGGTAACAGCGTTAATCGAAGGTGTTACTGAGTTAGCTGGGACTTCTCTATTTGAAAGTTGTAATTTACTTGATTTGACAACATTATCAATTGCAGATTTAAATGTAAATTCGGGGAAAATAATTTCGTTAGTATTTATACTATTTAAAGATATCTGTGCATTACAATCATAAATTGATGTTAATTTTTGAGAAGGTAATCTTATAAGCAGTTCTCCATTTAAAACATCGGTAACTGCAATGTAATCTGAAGCTATTAAAAGTTTAGTATCTGATTTGAAAATTATAAGGGTTATTGAAAGTCCTGTTAAATCTAATGGGAGTTTATTTTTCTTCAAAAATATCTTAAAAATATATGTTATTGGCATAACAAAACTCCTTTTTCTTTATTTATAAAAAGTAATTGTATTATTATATTATGATTAGTGACCTTTAGTGGAGACACTTTTAAAAAAATATTTCGAAGTCTTACATTATTGCTATAATATTTTTTTGATGGTACAATTAATATTATGAATTTAATAAAAATTGAATAATAGTTATAGGTGCCTTGTAAATGGGGTTAAAAGGGAAAGTGGTTAAAATCCACTGCAGCCCACCGCTACTGTATTAAGGATGAAATCCAAAAAACCATTGGGAAACTGAGAAGGTTGGAAAGTAAGATGATGATTAAGCCAGTAAACCTGCCTAAAGCTCAAATTTTAATCTTCGGAGGGAGGATAAAAATGCGTGAGTTAAAAATAATATTGGGTTATCCAATAAGAAACAATTAATTGCATTATTCCACATCCTTGAGATGCGGTTTTTTTTTATTGTTAGAGAATTTTAGATTAAAAGTTTAATATTAAAATAAAAAGGGGAATACTATGGGAAAGATTGTTCTTATAACAGGTGGAGCAAGGAGCGGTAAAAGTACATATGCTGAGAAGTTAGCGACGGAAGCTAAAGGCAGAGTACTTTATATTGCGACTTCAATTCCATTCGATGATGAAATGAAGGATAGGGTAAAAAAACATAAAGAACGAAGACCTGATACATGGAAGACTTTTGAAGGTTACAAGGACTTAAAACAGGTATTTTATAACCATGAAATACAATTTGATGCAATATTACTTGATTGTATAACAATAATGGTTACAAATCTTATGTTTGAGAATTCCTTTGAAAATTTCGATGATCTTGGTGATAAAGAGATAGATAAAATGGAGGAAGGAATTTTACAAGAGATATCTGATTTTTTAGGTGAAGCAGAAAAAAGCTCAAAAGAAATAATTATTGTAACTAACGAGCTTGGATCAGGAATTGTGCCGGAAAATAAGATGGCTAGAGTTTTTAGAGACATTGCAGGTAGGGTAAATCAATATATCGCTTCAAGAGCACAGGAAGTATATATGGTGGTTTGCGGTATTCAAATTAAAATAAAATAGAAAATTATAAAATTATAAAATCCTAATTAGCGGAGGTTAATATGTTTAAAAGGAAAAGTATTATAAGTATTGTTTTAACTGTAGTTCTTTGTTTAGTGCTTAGTGCATGTGGAAATAAGGTTGAGAATAACGATAATAAAAATAGCAAGGCTAAGAGTTCTACTGAAAGTGGATCAAATGTTGTGATATATCCGCTAGAGGTGGTTGATGCATATAATAGAACCGTTAAAATTGACAAAGAACCTAAAAGAATTATTACAATTTCACCAGATATAACAGAGGGGATATATGCCCTTGGTAAAGGTTCGAGTCTTGTTGGGAGAAGTGATTATGATGATTACCCAGTTCAAGCACTCAAAGTTCCATCCGTTGGTAGCTTACTTGAACCAAATATAGAAAAGATTGCTGAATTAAAACCTGATTTAGTTATAGCATCAACTCTTTTTAGTAAGGACGTTATTAAAAAATTAGAAACCCTTAATATAAAGGTAATAGTTTTATATGGACAGGAAAATTTTACTGGGGTATATGATACTATGGAGAAACTTGGAAAGGTTGTGAATGCTAGTGAGAAATCTTTAGAAATAGTATCGGATATGAAAAATAAAGTTGCAGAAATAACTGACAAGGTAAAAACTGCAAAAAAGCCAATAGTTTATTATGTAGTAGGGTTTGGTAAAAGTGGAGATTTTACCGCGGGAAAAGATACATTTATAGGGAATATGATAGAGATGGCTGGTGGAGAAAATGCTGCAAAGGACGTAGTTGGTTGGAAATACAGCATAGAAAAACTTCTAGATAAAAATCCAGATATACTAATATGCTCTAAGTTATATAACTCGAAAAAAGGCATAGAAGTTACCAATGGCTACAAAGAATTGACGGCAGTAAAGAGTGGTAAATTACTAGAAGTTGATGAAAATATTATTGTTAGGCAAGGACCAAGACTTGCAGATGGTCTTGAAGAAATGGCTAAATTAATTCATCCTGAGCTATTCAAATAAAGGGGATGGGGAACATGACTTTTATTGAAAGGAAAAATCATTATATAAGAATTTTTGCGGTAGGTTTATTTTTACTTATAATTGTAATAATTGCTGCAGCAAACTTTGGAGTGGCAAATATTTCTTTTAATCAGACTGTTTTAATTGTAATGAGCAAAATCCCAATAGTGAATAACTTTGTATCCTTAGAAGGTATTAAGGCTACATCTGTAATTATATTGCTGAATCTAAGGCTACCGAGAATACTTTTATCCTGCCTGGTAGGAGCGGCACTTTCGGTGGTGGGTACTTCTTTTCAAGGTATTTTTAAGAATCCTATGGCAGATCCATTTGTATTGGGAGTTTCATCTGGTGCGGCGCTTGGGGCTACTATAACAATGGTGTTTTTTAAAGAAAGTCAATTGTTTGGAATGAGTATAATAGCAATGAGTGCTTTCATGGGTGCTATCATAACTACGTTTCTGGTTTATAACATTGCGAGGGTGGGCACAAAAGTTCCTGTTACTACCCTACTACTTGCAGGTGTTGCTATAAATTACTTATTATCATCTATTATTTCATTAATTATGACATTCAATAGAGACAATATTGAGGAAATAATTATGTGGACTATGGGCAGTTTCTCAACAAGTGGCTGGAATGAAGTAATTTTACTATTTATTATAGTAGTTCCCTCGATTTTATTTATAGCTACATTTTCAAGAGATCTAAATGTCATGATGCTTGGAGAGGATAGTGCAAGAAGCCTTGGAATAGATGTTAATGGATTTAAAAAATATATATTTGTATTAAGCACTTTAATGGTGGCAGCAGTTGTATCTGTAAGTGGAATAATCGGTTTCGTTGGGCTTATAGTACCTCACGCTATTAGAATGATATTTGGATCCGATAATAGAATAGTAGTACCGTTTTCAGCAATTTTCGGAGCTATGTTTTTAATAATTTGCGATACCCTAGCAAGGGTAATAGTACCACCTTCAGAAATACCAGTTGGAATTATCACTTCGATTTTTGGAGTCCCATTTTTCGTTTATTTATTATATAAAACTAAGAAGAAGGCGATTTGATTGATAGAGATAAATAATTTAAGTTTTTCTTTTGATCAAGAAGTATTAAGGGATATTAATATAAATATAGAAAGAGGAAAAATTTATACTATTTTAGGACCAAATGGGTCAGGTAAAACTACTCTTTTAAGGATATTATCTAAATCTCTCAATATTTATAAAGGTGATATTTTTATTGATGAAAAGGAATTAACCAAGATAAAACCAAAGCGATTAGCAAAGGAAATGTCTGTGGTATCTCAAAACACAGAAATTGAATTTGATTTTTCAGTTCAAGGTATTGTTCTTATGGGAAGAACTCCTCATATTTCTAGATTTTGCTCAGAAAGTGATAAAGATATAGAAATAGCAATGAATGCTATGAAAATGACAAATACTTGGGAGCTAAGAAATAAAAGTATTAACGAACTCAGTGGTGGAGAAAGACAAAGGGTAGTAGTGGCAAGAGCTATAGCGCAAGAAACAGGCATAATTCTTTTAGATGAGCCTATTTCTCATTTAGATATTCATCACCAAATTGAAATTATGAATCAATTAAAACAGTTGAATCAAAACAAAAACATTACAATTATTGCAGTGCTTCATGATTTAAACATTGCAGCAGCGTACAGTGATCATATGATATTAATGTTTGATAAAGAAGTTTACAAAGATGGGAGACCAGAGGAAGTACTAACAGAAGAGATAATTAAAAAGGTTTATGGATTGGATGTTTACATAACTAAAAATCCTAAAACAGGAAAGACATTTATAATGCCTTTTTAGAATAGGAATGTAACTTTTAAAAGATATGACTCCCAAAGCTAAAGGACTGTAATTACAACTAGCACTAAGAGCATCTTAAGCTATTGCTTGAGATGCTCTTAATGATTTGTAGTTTATTCTATATATAAATTGAGCTTTAGTTAAAAAAGAAAGCAAATTAGAGTTTTTAAGATCAATTAAAATATGATTACCGTTTACGAGGCTCTAATCATCTATGAACTTGTTTTGACTGTTTATTTTAAAAATGGTATACCTAAGGAGACTGATTATTAATATTTTAATAATGGGTTACCGCTATCAAGAGATTACATGTATAAATAATAAAATTTATGACGAGTAGGTGAAAAGAATGAAGTACTTAAGACAAATAATGATTATTTTGATTCCATATCTCATTGGAACCATATTACAATTACTATTCAATTTGCCAATTCCAGGAGCGGTCATTGGTCTTATTTTGCTGTTTTTAGCATTACAAATTGGAATAGTTAAAGCTTACATGATAGAGGATGTCTGCGAATTTCTCCTATCAAACATGTCTTTTTTCTTTATTCCTGCTGGAGTAGGCTTAATGACAGCTTTTGGTGTTTTGAAAGGGAAATGGATACCGTTTATAATTATAGTTGTTATTTCTACATGTTTAGTTTGGATTGTAACCGCATTTGTAGTTAAATTTTTAAGGAAAGGATGTCAAAATGAATGACTTAATTATTTCACCAGTTTTTGGTGTACTAGCATCCCTCATTGCTTATGAGGTAGGAATTTACATAAAGAAAAAAGGGAGACTTTCAATATTTAATCCACTTATGTTAGCTATTATTATATTAATAAGTTTCCTTACAAAATTCAATATTAAATATGAAGACTATAATAATGGAGGTCAAATAATTTCATTTTTCTTATATCCTGCCACAGTGGCATTAGCACTTCCAATGTATAAGAAATTTGCATTATTTAAAGAAAATGCGGCTGCAATACTCATAGGGATTTTTAGTGGCGCCATTGTGGGGTTTGTATGTGTAGTGTTTCTTTCAAAATTATTTGGATTTACAGATGTACTTATAGAATCTTTAATACCTAAGTCGATAACGACACCTATAGGAATAGCATTGTCCAAGCAGTTAGGGGGACTCTCATCAATTACTGTTGTAGCTATAATAATGACAGGAATCATAGGTTCAATTGCTGGTCCACTTTTATATAAAACTTTCAAAATTAAGGATGAAGTTGCTCTAGGAATTGCTATGGGAGCTTCAGCGCATGCTCTGGGAACAGCAAGGGCGATGGAAATAGGTGAAACCGAGGGAGCATTGAGTGGCTTAACTATGGCTATTTCAGGAATTGTAGCTGTTCTTTTATACCCATTATTATGGAAAGTAGTTATTGGTTTTATACAATAAGTTTCCGGAATATACTTTATTTTATACTGTATTTAAATAAATCTATGAATATAGTGTATGTTTATTTAAGGAGGTTTTTTTAGTGAAAAAGGATGAAGAAATGGGACCAATAGATAAATTATTTAATTCAATAGATAATTTGTTATCAGATGAGAAAGAGCAAAAATTAAGAATAAAATTGGGAAAAGAAATACGTAAGTGTATTTTTACAGGCGAAATAGTAGATAGACTTAATGAATATGATTTCTCTGGTTTGGTTGAAGAAGAAGAGAAATCAATGGTACTATTTTCTATGATATTTCCAGTGTTTGTTGAGAAAAATGAAGTTATCTTTAGGCTTTATAAGCATAAGGTTGAAGTAGATTTATCAAGTGAGATGAGTGATAGATATATTTATATGTTTTCTGATGGAAGGCTTACATCGGGTTTATTTCAATGTTTTAAGCTTTATGATGATGAATATGTTTATGGTGTAAAAAAGATAATAGACATGATTCCAAGTTTTAAGGGCACTATAATAGAAGCTTTGGTGAATTTAAATAATAATGGAGATTTTGATAAAGAGGAAATTAGAAACATAAAAGAGAGAGAAATAGTAGGTAAAAATAATTTTAACAAATTAATAGAAAGCTTAAATAAGATTAAATAAATATTATGATATATTTAAGAAAGGCATTAGAAAATCTTTGTTTATAACGAAGATTTTCTTTAATTAGTAGTAAGAAAATATTTGAAAAAAATTGAAAAATCTAATCTTATTATTATATACAAAATTAACATATAGAGGTAATATAAGAATATAATATTAAACATAATATATAATGTTTATGAATTATTCCAGTAAATGTATAAAAATTAAGTAAACGTTACCACAACCTATCAATGTTTATAATTTTAAAGAAGAATATCTTTCCGTTACAAAATCCTACTATTTTAAATCAAATAAAATTTAAAAAAGAAAGAGGGATGTAAACGATGAAAATGAAAAAAATGTTCTGTCTTTTATTAACAGGAGTTATGGTTGCAAGTCTATCTGCATGTAGTGGATCAACTGGAAAATCAACAGATGAGACTACGAAAAAAAGTACTGAAAGTACAGGAAAGGATATACACATTGCTTCATGGAATAATGCAGCGGATAATTTAACTGAGATTGCAAAAGCTTTCAATCAAGCACATGGCACTAGTGGCAAGGTGATTATTGATTACGCTGATAGTGACTATTCAAAACTTAAACCTACACTTGCCTCGGGTAGTGGAGTACCTGATATTTTTCAAACTCAAAACCGTGATATACCTGCATTTTATAACAATTATGGGTTAAAGTCATTCGCTGATATAACTGATATTGTTAAACCAGATGCTGATAAATGGGTAGATTTTGCATTAGAGACATGTAAAGCAGAAGATGGTAAATACTATTCCATTCCATGGGATATCGGACCAGTTGCCCTATACTATAGAACTGATATATTTAAAGATGCCGGAATTGATGTTACTACATTAACAACTTGGGATAAATATATTGAAGCAGGTAAAAAAATAAAAGCAAAAGGTGATTATTATGTAGAAGCATATAATTTTAATGGGTCTACTTCTCAAGATGAATTTTTGATTTATTTAAATCAATTGGGAGGACAATATTATGATAAGGATGGCAAAGTAAACTTAGCATCTGACGAAATGGTTAAAGCCTCAAATTTAATGAATAAAATGGTAGATGCAAAGGTTGCTATGGATATTCCCAATGCATGGGATGATAGAATTAAAGCTATTAACGATAATAAATTGGTATCGTTTGCATTTCCAGCATGGTATATGGGAACAATGAAAAATTCATGTGCAACTACAGCAGGCAAATGGGGTATCATCAAAATGCCTGCATTTGAAGAAGGTGGAAACACTTATGCTAATGCTGGAGGATCTGTACTAGCTGTTTCTTCTAAAACTGTAAATTTACCACTAGCAAAAGAGTTCTTGGCATATGCAATGAAAACTAACGAAGGTAATGATATCAACATGAAGTTTGGAGAGTTCCCTTCATACAAACCTGCATATGATACAGAATATTTTAAATCTAAAAATGATTATTATGGTGGACTAGCAGTGGGAACTATTTTTTCAGAATTAACTGGTGCTAAAGCAACTACTTGGGGTCCTTACTTTACAGATGTTGCAGCTGGATTAAAAACTGCTGCAGGTAATATCTTAGCTAACAAAATGGATCCTAAAAAAGCTTTAGATGAGGCAACAAAAGCTTCGCAGAATACAATAAATGCTAAATAGTTTTATCGAAGCATAAAACTTTCATTTATATATAATGAAAGCTTTGTACCGTTACATAGGTATAAAGCTTTTATTTTTAAAACTTCCATAATAAGAAGGGAAGGTGTGTCTTTTGAAAGAGAATACTAAAAAAAAAATAATACCATGGATGTTCTTAGCACCATTTTTATTAATATTTTTAACTTTTATGGTATATCCAATCTTTTATTCAATAGCGATTAGTTTTACAAAATACAGAGGCGGTGAATTCGTTCCTGCTGGATTATCTAACTTTAAATTTGTTTTAACAGATCCTACATTTCTAAAGGCAATTAGAAATACATTTACAATTTTGATTATTCAAGTACCAATTCAAACTATACTTGCACTTGTAATAGCAAATTTTTTAAATAGTAAGCATTTAAAATTAAAAGGATTTTTCAGAATGTTCGTATTTATGCCTGTGCTTATTGATACAGTAAGTTATTCTATTGTATTTTTACTGTTTTTTAGCAATAGTGCAGATGGTTTAATTAATAGTTTAATCATTATGCTAGGTGGGTCAGCATTAGAATGGATGAATGTAGCCACGCTTTCAAAGATCATAATTATTACAGCAGTAACTTGGAGATGGACAGGTTATAATGCTATTATCATCTTGAGTGGACTTCAAAACATAGCTGCTGATTTATATGAGGCGGCAGCAATTGATGGTGCTACTAAAATAAGACAGTTTTTTTCAATAACTTTACCAGGAGTAAGGCCGGTGCTCGTGTTTTCGGTAGTTTTATCTGTAAATGGAATACTTCAGCTATTTACTGAGACAAATTTGATTACTAGGGGCGGTCCTGTAGATGGGACTTTAACAATTGTACAGTATTTGTACAATACAGGGTTTGTTTCATTTAACTATGGGGTTTCATCTGCAGGAGCATATATTCTTGCGGTTATGATTGCTATTTTAACCTTTATTCAGATGAAAGTGACGAAGGGGGATTAAATTATGTCTCAGATAAAGAAAGGTAAAAGGGTAAAAGGGTCAGAAATTATATATGTTACATTAACAATTGTAGCTATAGTATGTTTCTTCCCATTTATATGGACTATTATCGCATCATCACATACAAATACTCAAATTTTTCAGAGTTCTAAAGCATTTGTTATTGGAAGCAACTCAGTTAAAAACTACATTAATCTCATGGCGTTCTCTAATATTTGGAGGAACTTGTTTAATAGTATTTTTATTGCTACAGTATATACGGTTTTGGTCTGTATAATTGATTCTATGGCTGCTTTTGCATTTTCTAAATACAAATTTAAAGGAAGGGATGCTCTTTTCTTTATTTGCGTATGTTCTATGTTCATACCGCAGCAAGTTACATTAGTACCGCTGTTCATACAGCTCTCAGCAATGAATTTAATTAGCAGTCCCTCAGCAGTTATATTGCCGGCACTAGCTAGTATTTTCGGAGTATTCCTAATGCGTCAGAACCTTATGGCGTTCCCGGATGAACTTATGGAATCTGCTCGTATTGACGGAGCAAATGATTTTAGGGTATTTTTCCAAATTGTAACACCGACTATGAAACCCGCATTTACATCATTAGCTATTTTGTCATTTGTTCAACAATGGGGAAATTATTTATGGCCTCTAATTGTTCTAAATACTAAAGAATCGTTTACTATCCCACTAGTTTTAGCGTTAATGAGGGCAGGTGGTAACATAGTAGATTATGGTGCTATTATGATTGGAACCGTTATGGCATTGGTTCCAGTACTTATTTTATTTTTATTTTTTCAGAAAAATTTTATCCAAGGTATGCTCAGTGGTTCTTTAAAAGGGTAAGTTCTTAACAAGTCAGTACACAAAAATATAAAACATTTCCAATGATAATAATATGCGTTGGAAGTGTTTTTATTTATATATATAATTGTTAAAAAATTATATATAATGTATAGTTATTACTTAATTGATTTAAATTATAATTAAAGCAATGTATTTGTAAAGTTAAAAAATATTAACATTACAAATATATATTGCATTTTACTCCAACATATTCTATATTTAAGAGAGTATTAATTTTATTGGAAAACTTTTCCGATCAATAGCAAACTTATCGAAAGATAAGGACGCAAAGCTATAGGGCCTTTCATTTGAATGGCAGCCAGTTACCGAGCTAGAGTTTTTTTTGTTGTCCAAAAATTTAAAGAAAAAAATTCTATTGAAAATTTAACGGTTTAGTTTTAAATAAAGTCTAATATTTATTCAAATCTAAGATGAGAGGAGTAGAGTGGTGTTACCTAGTTTTACAATTTTATAATAAAACAATTAGGGGGAAAATTATGAAAAACAAATCATTCAAAAATTTATTAACATTTTTTTTAACTACGATTATGGTATTACTTTCATTTAGCTCAACGTTCGGAACTGTGAAGGCAGAAACACTTCCAATTATTGCATCACCAGCAAATCTTGTTGCTACTGCTGGAGATTCACAAATCAATTTATCTTGGTCGTCAGTTCAGGGAGCTACTTATTATAATGTTTTTATATCTCAAGATGGGTTAGCATATAACTTAATTAGTGTTCCTGATACGATAACTACAACAGGTTACAATGTTACTGGGTTAACAAATGGTAAATTGTATTATTTTAAAACATCTGCGACAAATACAGAAGAGGAAAGTATGTATTCTAATACTGCAAGTCAAACACCATCAGTAAGAACGACTCCAGTAAACCTAGGTACGGCTGGTAATTATGCGGTTTTAGCTAAGACAGGGATTTCTACTGTGCCTAATTCTGTCGTTACTGGGAACATAGGGGTTAGTCCAATTGATTCAACTTCAATTACTGGGTTTTCTCTAATAGCGGATTCGACTACTGAGTTTTCACGTTCAACTCAAATTGTTGGAAAGGCATACGCACCAGACTATGCGTCTCCAACTCCAAGCAATCTTACTACAGCGGTAAGTAACATGGAAACAGCGTATACCGATGCCGCTGGAAGAGCTCCTGGTTATACAGAACTGTATACTGGAGACATTAGCGGTCAAACACTTACATCTGGTGTTTATAAGTGGGGTACTGGTGTCTTAATAAATTCTGATGTCACTCTAAGTGGTGGAGCAAATGATGTTTTCATTTTTCAGATAGCCAAAGGAATTACTCAAGCGAGTGGTACTAAGATTATCCTAGCAGGTGGTGTGCAAGGCAAAAACATATTCTGGCAAGTGGCACAAACTGTTAAAATTAAATCAGATGCACATTTTGAAGGCACAATATTAGGAAAGACAAATGTTGCATTGGGAGCGAATGCATCGATAAATGGCAGATTGCTAGCACAGACAGCAGTTACTTTGATAAAAAGTACAGTGGTGGCTCCGGATGAGAATGTTGAAGCATCATCGGTAACTACAATGGAAGAATTACAAATGGCATTAGCTGCAGGTATAAAAGATATTACAATTGCTAGTTCAATTCCTACAGGTATGAGCACTGTTATTATCCCTTCAGGAACTGTACTTAGGGATTATTATAAAATTGGGTTTGGAAATAAAATAGTAGTAAAAGAAGGCGGAAGTTTAAGAGTTGGGACTGGGATAGTAAATAATTTAATAGTTGGAAGTGAAAATAGTAACGCAAAGCTAAAACTTAAAAATAATGCAACTTTTACTATTGATGGGAATGTAAATGATAAAGTTTTGGCATATACACTAAGTGGCGAAGCAACAGTTCAACAACAAAATACTAATCCGTTTGTAGTTGCAGAAAATGAAACATTTATAGTTGCAAATGGAGCAACACTCAATGTTGCAGCAGCTACAGATACAGACTTTGAGAATGTACAGCCAGTTTTAAGTGTAGATCCTACAGGTGGTAAACTTGTGGTAAATGGAACACTAAATTTATTATCTGGGTCACGTATATTCTTAGGTGATGGGGTTAATAGTATATCAAATACAGGAACTATAAATAACAACGCAGGAACATATGATGGTTCTGTAATAACTGGTATAGTTGGGATTCTTGACTTGAATCACAATGTAATTGATGTTTCAGGTATATAAATAAATCTTTCATCTATATAAATAAATACTCGTATTACCTGTTGCATCGACAGGTAATACGAGTATTTTAATATTCTAACACATAACTATAATTTTATAAGGACTAGTTTGAGCGGGTATACTCTTTGTTGTAGCACCATAGACAACAATTAGATTTCGGTTTGATGGGTTTCCGGTAAATGATTGCCCGTTTTTTAGGGTTATTTGAGTCCAAGGTGCTATATTTAATTTTAAAGAATTATCACTACTAACTAATTGATTGTTAAAATAGTCTACTTTCACATTTTGATATAGTGAATTTTTTGCCATAACAATTGCTCTAAATTGTGGTGGGAAAATAAGAGGAACGGGTGAATTTATATCATAAAATCCAGTTACGATGTCACCACGTGACACCATTACATGGTCTACAAAGTAAGTATCTGGCTCCACAACAAAATTCACTAAATTTCCATAATTATTTTTTACAGACATTAGTTTATAACATCCTAATCCCTCTCCAGATTCGTCTATTAAGAAGTCGTTAATCATTGTAACCGTGCCACTAAAAGGCTGAAATTTTTTCATTTTATCCCTCAATCCTTTATAACTATTTTAAAAACATTGAAAACTACTAATTTCTCTAAGATCCATTCCAAAATATCTCCAAGCATTTCTATTCCATCGAAAGCCTGCTATAGATTTAGGGCCCACAAATGTAAGCCATGCCCAGAAGCTGTCACCTCTTCTTGGCCATATATATACCGATCTAAAGCGGCAAGGCCTTATTGCACCCTGGTCTATTGCTAGAGGTGTAGCTCCAAATTGTTGTACTTTAGGCTGAGATGGTGTAAAGTTTGGAGGCGAAGAAGGGGGTCCACCTTGAGGTCCGCCTGGTGGTCTACCCGGAGGTCCACTTTGAGGCCCTCCTTGTGGGAAAAATGGAAAAGGGGACATTTGTCTGTAGTAAGGACATGATAATGGGAAATCTTCGGTTTCAAGTTCATAAGTATACGTTGGATTATAAATTTTAATACCATCGTCATCAATATACATTAAATTAGCTCCTAAAAGTATTTACAATATAGTATATGGTAGAATATAGATTTTTGTTATTTAAATTTGTTGATTATTGATTATCCACTTTTAGAGACGGTAAGTCCTTGCAATTAGCATGCTTAAGATATAAAATTAAATGAAAATATAGACAAATAAACTGAGTATAAAATAGGAGATAATATGAAGGAAATATTAGAAAAATATAGTACAAGGTTAGTTAATGTTAGTGGTAGAAACAGAAGTCTAGTACTTAAAAAGCTCTATAAAAAAAGAGCCTTTGATATTACGAGACTTAATGAATTTAATGAAAAAATCAGTGATAAATTAATAAAATTCATAAGTTGTAGAAGTATTGGGGAGATACAGATATCAGAGGACCCATGCGAATGGTATACCAACGAATTAAAAAAGTTAAAGGAAGAGAACAAGAAAATTAGTGAGGATGAAATTAAAAAGATAACAGAACTAGAAAATTTTTCGCAGCTAAAATTAAGTGAACTTGAGAAAAAACTTGAAAGTATGTTTCATGAATCAAATGAGGTGTTAATAAAAAAACAAGAAAGGTATGCAGTGTATTCTGGTAGCATTAAGGCACTTATAAAAGAAATCAAAAGTACAGAAAAAGAAACGGGAAGGTATGAGTTATATATAGGATACCCTTTTGTAGAAGGGTATTTTAAAGATAAGACGTTTACAAAAGCACCAATATTTTTATTTCCTATAGAGGTTAATAAAAGGGGAGACAAATGGTATTTAAAAAACAAAGTGGAATCTCTAGTGATTTTAAATAAGGTATTTTTAATAGGATATGCAAAGTTTAATGAAGAAAAGATAGCAAATATTCAAACTGAATATGATGATTTGTTGAGCTTTGGGGATGACTTAATAAGTGGTGTGATTGAAGAATTAAAAAAAGTTAATGTGATAATATCTATGGAAAAATCTGAGGTTATAAAATTTAAAGAGATTGCAAAAGACACTGAGCTTAATTACAGGTTAGGGGAACTCGTAATTAAAAATAATATTGTAATGGGACATTTTAGTATAGCGAGCTCTATTTATAATGATTATAAGGAGATGGAGAGCAAAGAGTTAAGTAATGATTTATTACGTAAGTTACTTAAAAATGAAGATAACGACAAAAATTGTGAAGATTCAGTTATAAATGATAAAAGTGAAAGAAAAGATATATTAGAAAAAAACTACTATTTTATTTCTGATTTGGACTATAGTCAAGAAATTGCAGTTAAAAAAGCAGAAGAGAACTCAGAACTAGTTATTTATGGTCCACCAGGAACAGGCAAATCCCAGACCATAGTAAATATAATTTCACAATATTTAAGTCAAGGTAAAAAGGTACTTATGGTTTCTCAAAAGAAAGCAGCTTTAGATGTAATTCACAATCGTTGCGCTAAAATTAATTCAAAGATGATAATGTTTAATAAAGATGTAGATAAAAAACAGTTATATTCAACTATTGCTAGAAGAATTGAATCACTAGAGATAAAGGAATTAAACACTAATGAGATATCATCTATGGCAACTATTGTAGATCATAAATTAGAAAAGCTTACAGCACTAGGAGATGTATTAACTAAAGATCAAAATTTTGGATTAACGTTGCAGGAGATGTATAACACTAATAGAATTATAATGAAAAAAGAGGATGATTTAGATAAGTTCTTCAGGGGATTTAGAAAAACATATCCATTTAAAGGGATAGAATATAAAGAGTTAGTTAATATATGTGATTCATTACTCGTGGATAAAAAAGCTCACAAGTTTTACAGGCTAAAGGATATAGCAGGGGATAACAAATATTCACTGTATATAAAAGATAATATTGATATTTATGACTTAGAAGATGCCATACATGAGACAGAAAATTTATTAGAAATATATGAGGATAGTTTAAAGGGGTTAAAAAGTAACATTAAGTATTTATCGTTTTCAAAGGACTTAGCTATCAAAAATGCATCCATAATTGAAGGTGCCATGAGGATAAATAAAGACCAGAATGGAAAGCTACTAGAAAAGCTAACAAGTGGTTCAAAATTTAGAATAAGTTATTGGTTAAACTTAAAGAAAAATAAAGAACTGGAGAAACAAAATCTATGTCTATTTGAAGAAAAGCAAAAGGAGATTGTTGAAATACTTGAAGCAGAAATCTCCGGTATAAAAGAGATAACTAAAAAGCTTGAATTTTTAAAGGTAGTATTAATTTCAGATGAGTTTGATAAATTAATCCAAAACTTTGATAATAGTGAAGTCACTTTAGGGAGCTTAAGTTTAATACTAAATGTCTTAAATAAATATGATGAAATAAGTTCATTAAAAGGTACAGTTAATGATATTAAGGAAAATCAATTATTAGTATTAGAATATGTTTTTTTTAAACAAGGTAATTTTGAAAAAGCATATGATTTATTAACTAAATTACCAGCATTAGCGGCGCAGGTTAATATTTCAGAGTTGCAACGTCAATATGCCAGAGAACTTGAGGGAATAGATAATTTTGAAACGATTAGGAAAGAAATTATGTGTGCGATGGTTAACAAGAGAAAAGCTGTGCCGTTGTATATAAATCAGAAGTGGGATAATATCGCTTTAGAAAATAAAATTCACAACGAAAAACTTTGGAAGGAGATGTACAGACAATGTACTAAAAAGAGTCAACTCCTTCATGTTAGGGAGTTTGTTTCAAGATTTTCTGAAAGTATTTTTCAGCTTTACCCCTGTTGGTTACTATCACCTGAGTCGGTTTCAGAGGTTTTACCCTTAGTAGATGGCCTATTTGATGTAATTATATTTGACGAAGCTTCTCAGATATTCATTGAAGCTGCTGTTCCAACAGTGTATAGAGGTAAAAAGGTAATAGTTGCAGGCGATGATAAGCAGTTAAGGCCTTCATCAACTTTTAGTAGCAAATATGATGAGGAGGAAGAAGGGGGAGATATAGAAACTGATGCAGCGCTTGAAGAAGAAAGTCTTTTAGATTTAGCAAAATATAGCTTTAATGCAACGTCACTCTATTATCACTATAGATCTAAATATGATGAACTAATTAATTTTTCTAATTATGCCTTCTATGATGGGAAACTAGAGGTTTCGCCAAATACCTGTAAGACGGAGAATGAAGGGGTATCTCCTATAGAAAGAATTAAAGTTTGCGGAAAATGGATTGATAGAACAAATGAGCAGGAGGCAATCGAGGTCGTTGAGTTAATTAAAAATATTTTTAATAGTAGGAAAGAAAATGAAACTGTTGGTATAATCACTTTTAATATTACTCAAAGAGATTTAATAGATGACTTATTAGAGATAGAAGCAGGTAAGGACCCTGAATTTGCCAAGCAGTATTTCGCAGAAAGTGATAGAGTAGAAAACAATGAGGATTTTAGCCTGTTTGTAAAGAACATTGAAAATGTTCAAGGAGATGAGAGAGATATTATAATTTTCTCTACTGCTTACGCAAAAAATGAAAATGGAAGAGTAACAGCTAGTTTTGGCTCTTTATCTCAAGATGGTGGTGAAAATAGATTAAATGTTGCTATCAGTAGGGCTAAGAAAAAGGTTTATCTTGTTACATCTATTGAGCCAGAGGACTTAAATGTAGATGATTCTAAAAACAGAGGGCCTAAGTTATTTAAAAAGTATCTTCAATATGTAAGGGCGGTTTCAGAAGGTAATAATGAATTAGCTAGAGGAATACTGAATAGTGTATGTGATTCGAAAATTTCGCGTAATGAGGTGATTCATTATGATTCAGATTTTGAAAATCAAGTTCATGATGCCCTTAAAAAAGAAGGGCTTATTGTTGATACTCAAATTGGAGTATCTGGTTATAAGATAGATCTTGCGATATATGACATGTCAAGTTCTAAATATATTTTAGGGATTGAATGTGATGGGGCAGCATATCATTCATCCAGATCTGCAAGAGAAAGAGATATTTTTAGGCAGAGATATCTTGAAAGTAGAGGGTGGAATATCATTAGAATTTGGAGTAAGGATTGGTGGGCGGGTCCTCAGAAAGAAGTAGATAAAATAGTGAGTAGAGTAAATGAAATATTAAAGAGGTGAAGATTTGTGGGATTTTGGTTGAAGAAGATTAATTTAATAATAAATAATAAAAAAGTTATTTGTTTAAAAAAGGTTGAGCGTAATCCAAAATATAATACAGTTATTATTCTCACTGGGGCAGGCACACAGGCCACAAATTATGCTATATTTGCAAAGCAATTTAAGGAAACCGAAGTTATTATAATTAATACTCCTGGACATGGATTTGGTAAATCATTAACGCAGGGAGAAGCATTAACCGATGGAAATGATTTGGTCGATTTTCAAGTGAATGTAATTAAACAGTTAATTAAGGAAAAGCGTTGCTCGTGTAAAATTACACTGCTTGGTTACTCTATTGGTGGAATGACACTTCTAAACATTATTAATAGAAAACTATTAGATGAGAATGTATTCCTTTGTTTGTTATTTGCTAGCGCAAGATTTACAAGACATGATAATGAAGTTATTAAAGGGTTATTCAATAAAGAAACTAAAACATTTAATACAAAATCACTAATTGAGAAGAATTGTACAAACAAAACGCCTTGGTATATTAAATATCTAAACCCAAACATGATATCCGTTTTATCAACTACTTGTTATGCTGACTTTCTACAATGTGATAGCATGAATGAAATTTCAAAAAATGAACTAATGATAGAAAATAACAAGAGAATTATCGCATTTTTAGGTGAAAATGATTTTTTCTTTAGCGAAGAAGAGATGCGTAAAACGATTAAAAATTTTAAAAATAGAACATTTATATCTTTAAAAGATTATGGACATTTGTTTATATTAGAAAGGCCAATTAAAGCAGGTAAACTTGTATTTAAAGCTATAAAAGAAGATACTTTAAAGTCATCTTGAAAATGCGTTCTAAGAAGGACCTATATTCTGATTTGTTAATAAGCGTACATCTATTCAAAATAGATGTGCGCTTATTTTAAAGTAGAATAAAATAAATTTTGCATAAAAAAAGATCTTATGACATATATACTATATACGGACTCAATAAACAATTAATTGAAACTTTTAAAATAAAACTTGCATTTTTAAAACTATGATGATAAAATAACTAAATAAATACGTAATGCTTTAAAGTTTATTGTGGTTAAAAATATGAAATATATAGAAAAGAAAACTAAGAAAGTTAGACAATTCGGGGGGGCAAATAAATTATGAAAAGAAAATATCTTGCTATTATGCTGACGGGAGTACTTGTACTAAGTGTGGCACTAACAGGTTGCGCAGGCGGTTCAAAAACAACAAAAACAGCAACACCAAAAACGTTAATTTTTTCTCAAGGAGCGGATCCTAGAGGTCTTGACCCAGCTTATGTAGATGATGGTGAATCAGCAAAAGTTATGTGTAATATTTATGAAGGACTAGTTAAATACAAAGATGGATCAACAGAAATAGCGCCGAGTCTTGCTACAGATTGGAAAATTAGTGATGATGGAAAAGAATATACCTTCAATTTAAGAAAGGACGTTAAGTTCCAAGACGGAACTCCTTTTAATGCAGATGCTGTTGTATTTAATGTAGAAAGACAGATTGCTCCAAAGGCTACAGAGGATATGCCATATGCATCCTTTACTTATGGACCAGTTGTTAAAATTGAAAAAGTAAGTGATTTATCAGTTAAATTTACATTAAAAAGCAAGTATACACCATTTCTTGCGAATCTTGCAATGACACTGGCTGCTCCAGTTTTAAGCCCAACAGCAATTGAAAAATACAAAGGTAAACTAATGGAGAATCCAGTTGGAACAGGTCCATATACGTTTGTATCTTGGGATAAAAATCAATCATTGAAGCTTAAAAAATATGATGGATACTGGGGTAGTAAACCAAAGGCTGATAACGTAGTATTTAAGTTTACTAAGGAAAATTCAGTTCGTGCCAGTGATTTAATGACAGGTGGAACAGATATAATTGATGGAGTAGATCCTAATGATATTGCAAAATTAGAATCTAGTAAGATGAAAATATATAAATCAGATGGAATGAATATTAATTATATGGCATTTAATTGTGCAAGAGCACCATTTAATGATCCTAAACTTCGCGAGGCTATATCTCATGCTATAAATCGTGATGAATTAATTAAATATTTATATCAAGGATATGCAAGTGTAGCAAACAGCCCACTTCCATCTTTTATACCTGGTTATGACAAGGATGTACAACCATATAACTATGATGTAGAAAAAGCAAAACAATTGCTTAAAGAAGTTGGTAAATCAGATTTAAAGGTTAAGATTATTACTTATTCAAATCCAAGACCTTATAATTCAGTTGGCGGACAAAAACTTGCAGAATCAGTGCAAAATTATTTAGCAAAAATTGGTGTAACTGCAACAATTGACTCTTATAATTGGACTGATTATAAAACAAAGGTTGCTAATGGAGAAGGAGATATATTCTTCTATGGTTGGACTGGTGATAATGGGGATGCAGATAATTTCCTTTCACTATTCGATTCACATGAAATTAAATCTACTTTGAATTCAGCTAAATATTCAAATCCAGCAGTTGATGCGCTACTTGTAAAAGGTAGAGAATTAGCAAATGGAGAAGAACGAAATAAAGTTTATAAAGATCTTCAAGAGATAGTTTCAAAGGATGCAGCATGGCTTCCACTATCTCATTCACAAGTTCTTGCTGCATATTCACCTAAGGTTACTGGTTTTTCAGTTCATCCAACAGGATCAGTATTCTTTGAAGGGGTAGATAAATAATTTTATTTTAGAAGTGTTTTTAGGTGGAACATCGCATTAAGCGATTTTCCACTTTTTTAAGATTTAGGAAGGAGGGTAACTATGGTTAAATATATTATTAAACGACTGCTTTTACTTATACCAGTTATTATTGGAGTATCAATACTTGTATTTTTAGTAATGCACATGTTTACTACGGACCCAGCTGCCACAATTCTTGGGCAGCACGCAAAGCAAGATCAGATTGCAGCACTAAGGGAACAACTTGGACTTAATAAACCTATTTATGTTCAGTACTGGGATTTTTTAAGAGGATTATCTCATGGGGATTTGGGGAATTCACTTATGACAAAAACACCAGTATGGGATGAAATAATGGCTCGTTTTCCAGCTACGATTGAGCTTGCATTAGCTGCGGTTATATTTGCTTCTATTTTTGGGGTATTTATGGGGGTTATTTCTGCAATAAAACAAAACTCAATTATTGATTATATATGTATGGTAATATCTTTACTTGGAGTATCTATGCCTATATTTTGGTTAGGTTTAATTTTTATATTAGTTTTTGCAGTGCAACTTCAGTGGTTGCCAGTATCGGGTAGAATAGATATAGGTCTTGAACCAATTAAAATTACAGGACTATACTTAATAGATTCTCTAGTTACAGGTAATATGCCTGCATTTTATAGCACTGTAAGACATCTAATTATGCCAGCAGTAGCCCTTGGGTCAGCATCTACTGCTATTATCGCAAGAATGACTAGGTCTACAATGCTTGAGGTTGTGAGGCAGGATTATATAAGGACTGCTAGGGCAAAGGGGTTATTAGAAAGACCAATTATTTTTGGACATGCACTAAAAAATGCACTAATTCCAATTATAACAGTAATAGGACTTCAACTGGGTACATTACTTGGTGGAGCAGTACTAACAGAAACTGTATTTTCATGGCCAGGCGTTGGTAAATACGTAGTAGAGGCAATTTTAGTAACAGATTATCCAGTGGTTCAAGGTACTGTTATGATGATGGCAGTTATATTTGTGCTTGTTAACTTGATCGTAGATATAATTTATGCAGTTATAGATCCAAGAATTAAATATTCTTAAGGGAGTGAAATAATGACAAATAAAAAATTAGATGAAAATGATGAAGTTAAATTGCAAAAAGCTCCTAAGGAAGAATCTAAACTTGGAAACGCATGGTATATGCTTAAGAAAAATAAAGCAGCACTAGTAGGACTTATAATAATAATAGTTCTTTTGATAGTCGCTATTTTTGGACCATTACTTATGCCTTATAATGCGAATATAGGAGAACTATCACAAAGCCTTCAAAAACCTTCTATTGCCCATTGGTTTGGAACTGATGAGCAGGGGCGCGATATTCTAAGTAGGATAATAGATGGTACTAAGATTTCTTTAAGGGTTGGTATTACAGCTGTTGCAGTAGCTTTGTCTATAGGTATTGTTGTAGGATCTCTAGCAGGGTATTACGGTGGTAAAGTAGATATGTTAATAATGAGATTTATGGATATCATGCTTGCCTTTCCATCATTATTACTGGCAATTGCTTTTATGAGTGTGCTAGGAAAAGGTATTGACAACGCAATAATTGCAATAAGTATTGTTACAATTCCTGAATACGCTAGAATTGTTAGAGGGTCTATATTGTCAATTAAAGATAGTGAATATGTCCAAGCAGCAAGAGTTATTGGAAATAGTGATGCGGCTATAATATTTAAACATATACTGCCTAACGTAATTTCTCCGATAATAGTTCGTGCGACTCTAGGAGTATCAAATGCTATTTTAGATACTGCTGCTCTCGGGTTTTTAGGACTTGGAGTACAGCCTCCACAAGCGGAATGGGGAAGTATGCTGGGAGCTGGACGTGGATATTTTTATAATGCTCCTCATATAATTCTTTTTCCGGGTATTGCTATAACTATAACTGTACTTGCTTTCAATCTATTTGGTGATGGACTACGCGATGCACTAGATCCAAAACTTCATCAATAAGGGGGATAACATAATGTTATTAGAAGTTAAAAATTTACAAACTCAGTTTAGGGTTAAGGGCGGATTAGTTAATGCTGTAGATGGTGTGGATTTTGAAGTAGAGAAAGGTGAGATACTCGCTATTGTTGGTGAGTCTGGTAGTGGTAAAAGCGTAACTTCACTTTCAGTTTTAAGCCTTATACCGAGTCCTCCTGGGAAAATTATAGGCGGTGAAATTCTATTTAAAGGTGAAGATTTGTTAAAGAAAAGTAAGAAGGAAATGCAAGATATAAGAGGGGATAAAATATCAATGATATTTCAAGAACCTATGACGTCTTTAAATCCTGTGGTTACTATAGGAAAACAAATAGCAGAAACTATAACTCGTCATAAAAATCTGAAAAAGAAAGAAGCTACTGCTGAGGCAGTTAAGATGCTTGAATTAGTAGGAATTCCAACTCCAGAGAAAAGAATAAACGATTATCCTCATCAATTAAGTGGTGGTATGAGGCAAAGAGTAATGATTGCTATAGCACTTTCTTGTAATCCAGAATTACTTATTGCGGATGAGCCTACAACTGCCCTTGATGTTACTATACAAGCTCAAATATTGGAACTACTTATAAGTCTAAAAAATAAATTTAATACTGCGATTCTTTTAATTACCCATGATCTTGGTGTAGTCGCAGAAACAGCAGATAAGGTTGTAGTAATGTATTGTGGTAAGATAGTTGAAAAAGCAACTTCACTTGAACTTTTCAAAAAGCCACTACATCCTTATACTGAGGGATTACTTCTTTCAATACCTAAGGTGGATGAAAAAGTAGATCAATTATTTATGATTCCAGGAATGGTACCAAACCCCTTAAATATGCCAAAGGGATGTGCATTTAGTGACAGGTGTAGTAAATGTATGGATGTATGCATACAAAAACAGCCAGAACTTGTTGACTACGAGGGTAGAAAAGTTCGTTGTTTTCTATACAATGATAAACAGGAAGGACAGGTGTAGATATGGAGCCATTATTACAAGTTAAAGATTTAAAAAAGTATTTTCCTGTACAATCCGGTATATTTGGTAAAACAACAGATTTTGTTAAGGCTGTTGATGGTGTATCATTTAATATTTATAAGGGTGAAACTTTAGGATTAGTTGGAGAATCTGGTTGTGGTAAATCAACTACCGGTAGAATGCTTGTTAATTTGTTAGCGCCAACATCTGGTCAAGTAATCTTTGAGGGAAGAGATGTAGCTAAATTATCAAAAAAAGAGCAAAAGAGTATGAGAAAAAACATACAAATTATATTTCAAGACCCTTACTCTTCTCTTAATCCAAGGATGAGCATTGGAGATATAATAGCGGAGCCTATGAAGGTGAATAAAACAGAAAGAAAAGAAGATATAGAAAAAAGGGTTCTTTCACTTTTAAATTGTGTAGGGCTTGCTAGTTTTCATAGAAATAGATATCCACACGAATTTAGTGGTGGTCAAAGACAAAGGGTAGGTATTGCTAGAGCCCTTTCTTTAAACCCTAAGCTTATAGTTTGTGATGAAGCAGTATCAGCATTAGATGTGTCTATACAGGCCCAGGTATTAAATTTGCTTCATGATTTGCAAAAGGAATTTGATTTAACATATCTATTCATTGCACATGGACTAAACGTAGTTAAACATGTAAGTACGAGAGTTGGTGTAATGTATTTAGGGAAGATGGTTGAACTTGCGGATGGAGATTTACTTTATCGTGAACCTAGACACCCATATTCACAAGCACTATTATCAGCTATCCCAATTCCAGATCCAACTAAAAAGAAAAATAGAATCATACTAACAGGAGATGTACCTAGTCCAATTAATCCACCTTCGGGATGCAGTTTTCATACTAGATGTTTTAAGTGTACAGAGATTTGTAGCAAAGAGGAACCAAAATTTGAAGATTTAGGTGGAGGACATCGAGTAGCTTGTTGGAATTTGTAATGTTATATAAATTTAAAAATGCCCAGTACTGTATAAAAACAATACTGGGCATTTTTAAATTAATTTGCAGAGACTTCATCTTTTACCGTAATTATATTTTCTTTAATTACAGCTTCTTCAAGTTTCAGAAGTTTTGCAACATATTTGGCAGTACTTGCTTGAAAAGTTAAAGTTATGATTATTGCCATAAAGGTAACAGCTGAAATTATTGGTGCATTATTAATTTTTAAACTTATAATCATGCCTGCGAGTGCCGCTGGTATAACACCAGTTTCGCGAGTCCACATAAGGTACAATAACTCATTTAATTTCCATTCAGCTTTTTTATCAAACATCACCGAAATAAATACGGAAACTGGTCTAGCTATAAACATAAATAATAAAATAATAATTAAAGCTTGTACCCAATATTGTCCTAATAAAACAAAGTCAATTTGTGTTCCTAAAGTAATAAATATCATAATTCTGAGTAAAGAAATAAATGTATCTTTAAAGTTAACATGTAAACTTAAATTTTCTTTAGCCATCTTAAGATTAAATATCTGCTTATTTCCACAAACCATTCCTACCATAAAAGTAGCCATAAAACCACTAAACCCTAAACGCTCTGCTAGAACATATGCGCCTAAAATAGAGGCAATTGCAACTTCAGCAGAATGGCCTTGTAAGAAATTATATTTTTTATCTGAAAGTAGAACAGTAATTGAATAGCCAACTAATAATCCAATTAAGATACCACCACCAGCTGTTGTTATAAGTTTTATAACGCTGTTGCCTAGACTGAAATTTCCACCTTGAATTATTCCTATTATTGCAAAAGTTATAATAGCACCTGCAGCATCATTAAATGCTGATTCAGAAATTATTGTTTGCTTTACCTTATTGCTTATATTTATTGTTTTAAACAAAGGAACTAGTACAGAAGGATCTGTTGATGCAATAACTGATCCTAATAATAGTGCAGACATAAAATCTATATTTAGTATTTTATATGCAAAGAAAGCAGTTATGAAAGAGGATACTAAAACACCAACTGTAGATAATGTGAATACCGATGTTTTTACCTTATTTAAAACATGTAATTGTACTTCTCGCCCACCATCATACAAAATATATGCGGCACCAAATGTAAGTATCAAATGATTGCCAGTAGTGTATTGATCAAAATTTAAAATATTAAGAAATGAAGGCCCTAAAAATATTCCTGCGAAAATAAATAATACAACGTCTGGAATCGGAATATGTTGGATTATCTTCACACAAATAACTCCCGTAAATATTAAAATTGCTAGTAGTGTCATTAAATTCTCTGTTACATTTGCTGCATTTCCACTCATATTAACCTCCATGATCTAATTGTTTAGTATATTTTCCAAGACTAAGTATATCATTTTACATTATAAATCATCAAACGATATATTTAGTCATTAGACTTAACCTAAGGACATACTATTTAATGTAAAGCTTTGAATGCATGTAATGTATAACTTTAAACTATTTTCAACATGCATTTATTTATTAAAGAATGTTATAATTATATTAGTAATTAAAGGTTATTTCTTTTAAAGATAAATGGAGGTAAATACATGGAAGACAAGAAGATAAAAACAAAGATCGCACGACCTAAATTCGATAGTGATTTAGATGTCATAGAGCTAGCTAAAGAAAATATTGAGGATGAAAGCATATTTTCTTATGGAACGGTTAGCGAATGTTCATTAGAAAACCATGAAGCAGATAGAGTGAATTTTAAACAAGTGATATTTAAAAAGGTTATTTTTAATAAAATAACTTTTAGGCGTATAGAAATGACGGATGTGAGATTTGAAAATTGTGATTTGTCAAATGTGGATTTTAATGAGGCGTCATTACATAGGGTAGAATTTGTGAATTGTAAAATCATTGGCGTTAATTTAAGTGAAAGCACGTTTAGAGAAGTTATTTTTGAAAATTGTATTGGTGAATTTGCTTTTTTTAGTTATTCAAATTGTAAGCAAGTTGCATTTATAGAGTGTCAATTACGTTCTTCAGATTTTCAAAATTCAAAATTTTTAAAGGTTGAATTTCGTGAATCTAATCTTACTCAGGCCCAGATGAATTTTACAAATCTTAAGGGAGTAGATTTTACAAGTTGTGATATCGAAGGTATGGGAATAAATATAGCCGATATAAGGGGTGCAAGAGTTACTACAATTCAAGCAATTTCTATTTCATCCATACTAGGTCTTATTATTAAATAAAAGTAACTTGCTAATTGAAGTGTATGGAGATTTTTAATAGAATAAGAAAAGATATAAAGAGAAGTTTAGCAATTAATTGTTATGCTTCTTTTTTATATCTTGAAAAAGTTTTTCTGCATTTAATAATCTCTAAATGTCGAAATAAGAAGTAAATTGGAATGAAATTACCTCTAAAATTACTTATTTGTACAAAATTTCAAATTATTTATTCAGAATAAAAGGATTTTACAATAATTTGTCGAATATATATAATATTGTATGAAAATAAAACATAAAGGGGACTAAAAATATGGATGTGCCAAAAGTTAACATAGTCATTGCTGATGACAACAAGGAGTTCTGTAATATTCTTTATGAATATCTATTAATGCAACGAGATATGGTTGTTACTGGTATCGCGGAGAATGGATTAGAGGCATTAAAATTAATTGGAGAAAAGAAACCTGATTTAATAGTACTTGATATAATTATGCCTATGCTAGATGGGTTGGGTGTACTAGAGGGTTTAAATGCTATGGAGTTAGAGCCAAAACCTCGAGTAATAGTTTTATCAGCGGTTGGCCAAGATAAAATAACGCAAAGAGCTCTATCGTTAGGAGCAGATTATTATGTTCTGAAACCTTTTAATATGGAACAATTTATAAGAACAATTAGACAAGTGGCAAATCATAATATATATGGTTGTGAGGTAAAGAAAGAAATAATTTACTTGGAAAATACTGAAAGTGAAGTAGCTAAAAGCGAGCCAATGGATATGTTCATTCAAATAACAGATATTATTCACCAGATTGGAATCCCTGCTAATTTAAAAGGTTATATGTATATAAGAGAGGCAATAAATATGCTAGTATTCGATATTGACCTTTTATCATCAGTTACAAAGGGATTATATCCATTAATAAGCGAGAAATTTAATACTACCGCTAGTAGGGTAGAGAGAGCGATAAGACATGCAATAGAGGTTACGTGGACTAGTGGACAGGTAGAATATATTAATAATATTTTTGGGTATACTACTTGCAATGAAAAAGGAAAACCTACTAATTCAGAATTCATGGCTATGGTGATTTTTCACTTACAAAAGGCTTAAAAGACAAAAAAGTTTATGTATTAGAAAACAATACTTTAAAAGAACTCACATTAAATTCTGGTAATTCTCTTGATGATTCAGGTGATCCAGGTACTTATAACTATGAAGCGGAAGATAATTTAGGAAGACTTAAAATTTTCGAATCATCAAAAAATGAAGAAAAAACTTTTGTTATAAAGTATAAATTAATGGATATCGTTACAAAATACACGGACGTTGCAGCATTTAACAGGAAGGTAGTTGACACTTATTGGCAAACTAGATTGGATAACATAAAAATAAAAATAACACTTCCTAGCGGTGCTACAAAAGAAGAGTTAAAAGTTTTTGCTCATGGTCCACTTGAAGGCGAATCTTCCATATTAGATAATAGTAATGTAGAATTTAAGGTTCCATCTGTGTCACAGTACATCTCTAGTAATCCCGTTAAACTTACCATCAAAATTATAAGTAAGCCGCTCTTCAAAGTTAGCTGAACCATCATTATTTACCAATATATTAATATCATATCCAGATAAATTATAGGTTTTAGTATCTGATGCATACACCTTTTGCCCTAATGTAGTTAGAGTAAAAAGAATAATTATTAAAAATATTCTAGTGAAAATTATTGTGGACCTTCTTTTCATGACTTCACCTCCGTGTATTCTTATTATAAACAATACGTTGGGAATATTCACTATATTTCGTTAGCTAAGGCATCTTTTTTAAACCAAACATCATTAAGTAACATTATACCTTCGGAAATCTCATTTTCTGTCATTCCACCAAAACCAAGCATAATATATGAAATTATGTATATATAATTTTTTCTATGCAAATGATATACTATTAATAATAAAATAATAGTATATTTTCATATTAAACAAGATATAAGGAGGAATAAAATATGATCTAATAGCATCGAAATCAATTGAAATAAATACAGAGAGATCTAAAGTGTGGGATGTTTTGACAAACCCTAAATTTATCGGAGAATATCTTTATGGGACCCAAACAATAACAGATTGGAAAATTGGAAATGAAATAAAGTTTATGGGCGAGTTTAATGGGCAAAAATATTGTGACATGGGCGTGATTAAGGAAAATGTTTTACAGGAATTATTAAGTTATAGCTTTTGGTCTAGTTTTTCTGGATCAGAAAACAAACCTGAAAACTATTCCCTTATAATTTATAATCTAGTAACTATAGATTCTAAGAAAACCAAATTTACGTGGACGCAAAAGGGTCATCCAGATGAATAATCTTGCTCTCATGCAGAAAGTCAAATTGGAGAATTAATAAAAAGTATAAAAATAATTGCTGAAAAATAAATACTATAATATAAATACACTAGCATATTATATATACTACTTATGAGAGTGTATTTATATTTATATTGTTACTCTCTTAGTATTTTGAGCACTTCTTCACCATGCTGATCTGGTTTAACTTTCTCATAAGTTTTAATTATTATGCCATTTTCATCAATAATAAATGTTGAACGTACAATTCCCATAGAGGTTTTACCAAACATCTTTTTTTCTTGCCATGATCCATAAGATTCTATAACATTATGGTCAGGATCACTTAACAAGTAAAAAGGCAAATTGTGCTTTTCTTTAAATTTTTTATGTAAACTAGAACTATCCTTACTAACCCCAATGACAACAGCTCCCGCGTCCAATATGTCATCATATACATCTCTAAAACTACATGCTTCTTTCGTACAACCAGGGGTATTGTCTTTGGGATAAAAATATAGAACTACCTTTTTACCTTTAAAATCTCCTAAAGTTATAGCCTGATCTTGTTCGTTTTTTAATGTGAAATTAGGTGCCAAATCTCCTTCTTTAATCATTATTATGTCTCCTTTCGTAAAAATGAATTATTATATTTACTCTAACACATATTAAAATATTTTCAAATAATAATTTATAACAAAGTGGGTAAACTATAATATATATATGTATTATCTATATTTGAAGGGAGAATATACATGAATAAATATAATTTAGATGAAACAAAAAAAGAAAATAGTAATAAAAATAATGCCTCAAATTCTGATGTTACTAGAATGTATAATATGCCTAATATGACTAGTGGGCCTGGTGATGCTACAGAAGAAGAAAAAAATAAGTTAAAGGAACATTCAGCAGCGCATAAAGGTACTACTTAATTTCACATATTAATCGTCTTTAACATCATTGAAATTGAAGTAGTAGCCCCATATCTAGCGATATGGGGCTACTTTTGTTTTTTGGATTTGCATTCCTTAAGTTATAGTTGATTTATATAATGATTATTGATAAACAATCATTATATATTGTAAAAAGGAAAAAAAAGTGATAAAATTGTTTTAAACATGTAATATAATCTTTGATTTCAAACAATCAAATTATATAATTATAAGTTATGGAGGATATTTTTATGAAATATTATGGGAAAACTTCTTTGTCTTCTTTGTTAAAGTTAATGCTGGATAGTTTAATAGTTATAGGATTTATTGTATATTTATTAATATTGAAAAAAGCCTTGGTTTCTCAAAAGGTAAACTTACTTAACCCTAAAAATATTACTACCTGCATCCTGTTTGTCTTAGGTGGATTTGCACTTCTTTGCATAATGTATTATCTAAGATGTATTATGAATTCATTAGTTAAATCAACACCTTTTATAAATCAGAATGTTGAAAGTTTAAAAAGTGTTGCAACTTCATGTTTTATTATCTCTGGTTGTTACGTGGTTAATTTTTTTATTAATAATCAATATTTGAATTTTAAGTTAATAGAAATTGATGCTAAAGGTATACATACAGACATTGAGTTTATAATTTTCTTCTTTGCAGGTTGTTTTACATTAGTTCTTTCCAAGGTTTTTAAACAGGCGATTGAAGTTAAAGAAGAAAATGACTTTACAGTATAAATAATAGAGTTATATAAGTAAGTTGAGGTGAAAAACATGGCAATAATAGTGAATTTAGATGTAATGATGGCTAAAAGAAAGGTTTCTTTATCTGAACTAGCAATTAAAGTAGGAATTACAAATTCTAATTTATCTATATTAAAAACCAATAAAGCAAAGGCAATAAGGTTTTCAACTTTAGAGGCTATATGCAAAGCACTTCAGTGCCAACCAGGCGATATTTTAGAATACAGGGAAGAAAATTAATTAATTTATAAACTTCTTTTCATTTTAATCCTCGTGGTAATTTTATGTATTTAAGTTCTCTATAAATAGCAATGAACGATAATGATAATCATTATTAAAACTAATTGCTATTTAGAATATACCATTTAATAGTGGAATAGTCAAACCTGTATGTATATTTAAATCATAGGCATTCATTATTATAGTTTTTATTTATTCTATAGATATAAAATATAAAAAAGGTTATGCATCGTTTTTAATGATGTATAACCTTTTTTATAGACTAATATTATTTAGCTTTGTTGCATTTGCTTTTTCCAGAACAACTGCTACCACAACTGCATTTTTTATTTTTGGTATCAGTATAAACCTTCTTTGCAGCAAATATTAAAATAATAGCAAAAACTAAACCGACTATTATATTCGCAAGCATTAAACTTCAACTCCTAACTCAATACGTTTAGAATCAGCTTTTCTAATAGTAATAACAAGGTAAATTATGGCGATAATAGCTATAATTATAGCAGGCACGAACCCTACCGCTGGTGTACCATATACTATAAGTGAGCCAATTTGTGTTACGAGCATTGCTAAAATATATCCAACACTAAACTGGAAACCTAGAGCTTTAAATAACCATTTTTTTGAACCCATTTCCGAATTCATAGCTCCAATTGCCGCAAAACAAGGTGGAGTAAATAAATTAAATACAAGATATGCAAAAGCTGTCACTGGAGTGAAATAATGAGTTAATGCACCTCCAGGCAAATGTAACGCTTCTTCTGAAGTTACAGCTAAAAGCACTGCAAATGTAGCAACAATATTTTCTTTGGCAATAAAACCTGTTATTGCTGCCGCTGCAAGTTGCCATCCGACAAATCCAAGCGGAATAAAAATAGGAGAAATTACCGATCCAATTGTAGCAAGTATACTTGTACTTTGATCTGTTACGGGACTAAAACTCCAGCTATATGCCTGTGCAAACCATACTAGAGTATTACACACAAGTACAATGGTTGCAGCTTTATAAATAAAAGCTTTTGCTTTTTCAATCATTTGATTAAAAGCATACTTTAAACTAGGCAACTTATACTCTGGAAGCTCCATAATAAATTGGGAAGTGTTGTCCCATACAAAAATTTTCTTTAGTAAAAGTCCTCCAATTACAATCATTACAATTGCAATAAGATACATACTAGGTCCTACCCAAGAATTTTTTGGGAAAAATACAGCTACAAACAACGCAATAATTGGGAGCTTAGCACCACAAGGTACAAAGGGAGTAAGAATTGTAGTCATTCTCCTCTCATTTATATCTTCTATTGTTCTCGTTGCCATAACACCTGGAATTGCACAACCAGAACCTACGATCATAGGAATAATTGATTTACCAGATAGACCTATTTTTTTGAAAAATCTATCCATTACTACTGCTACTCTAGCCATATATCCACAATCTTCAAGCAGTGATAAGCAAAAGAATAATACCATAACTAAAGGTAAAAATCCTACAACAGCACCAACACCGCCAATTGCACCATCTACTATAAGTGCTTGCAATAGCGGACTAATTCCGAGTCCTCCTAAAAATCCATTTGCAGCATTTGGAATAATTTCTCCAAACACTACATCATTAAAGTATCCAGATAAAAATCCACCTAGGCCTTCAATAGAAAATGCGAATACTCCCCACATAATCAAAAGAAATATAGGTATGCCCAGCCACTTATCAGCTACAATTCTATCCACTTTATCAGATAAAGTGATTTTACTAGCATCTCTCTTCTTAACTTGACACTTAAGGACAATGCTATCTACGAATTTTTGTCTTGCAATATCAGAATCTTTTTCTTCAAAATTCGGTGCAACTTGAGGCCCATTAGCTTGTCCTAATTTAATCGCTTCAGTAATTAAATTTAATAACCCATCTTCCGATGTGGCAGTAGTTGCAACAACCTTACAATTAAGTGCTTTGCTTAAAGCACTTATATCCATTGAATCTCCTCTTTTGGATATAATATCATTTTTGTTAAGTGCAATGACTACTGGAACTCCCAGTTCAAGAAGCTGAGTTGTAAAGAATAAACTTCTACTAACGTTGGCTCCATCAACGATATTAATAATTACATCCGGAGATTCGTCTAAGATAAAGTCTCTAGTTATTGCTTCTTCACCAGTAAATGGTGAAATGGAGTATGTACCAGGAAGATCAACAATTCTAACATCGAGTCCCTTTAAATTATACTTTTTCTTAAGGTCTGCCTCTTTTTTTGATACTGTAACACCAGACCAATTGCCTACATGCTCTGCCTTTCCTGTAATCCCATTATATAGTGTTGTTTTTCCCGAATTCGGATTACCCGCTAACGCTATTCTCATTGTAAATCCCCCTTTTGAAAATTAATTTAGTAATAAAACCCATTTAGTAATAATAATCATTATCAATGCCTGAGCAAATATAATATGCTACAAATTCTAGCATATCGTGGAAATAATATAAGTACAAAAAACTAACTAAAATTATAATTCTATCTCAATAGATTTTGCCATACCTTCATCAAGTGCATATCTACTGTCTTTAATATTAACTACATAATTCCCTGCAAGCTTAGAAATAAGAGTAATCTCTTCTCCTTCAAAACATCCTAGAGTAAAAAGAAATTTTATAATCTTTTCTTTACCATCAACGTGTTTAATATTATAAGTTTGACCGATCTTTCCTTTTGATAATAACATAATACACTCACCCTACTTTATATTTTGAATACCGATTTAATTCTTACTGATATACAATATCATTTACAAATGATATTGTCAATAAAATGATAATTCGAATTAATTGAAATAGATTATTGATTCGAAGGAAAATAATTATGTTGAACCAAAAAAGACCATCTATTTCTAGATGGTATTTAGGGGGCATTTTTTATACTAGCTTGTTTTAAGATATTCCAGCTCGGAAACGTTTTTCAATATATTTAAAGCATTTATAGCATTAGGAAAACCTGCATAAACTGCGCAGTGAATAACAACTCCCATAAGTTCTTCCATTGTCATTCCGATGCTTATTGCACATTTAAAACTCATTTTCTGCTCTTTGGACCTGAGCTAATTTCATCAATATGTCATCCATCACAACGCTTATAGCGAGTCTTTTCCATTTAAAACACCTCCAAGTTAGATTCTTCTAAAGTTAGAAGATGTAAGTTCACTAAAGAAATGATCAAACTGTTTTAGGTCCATTTGCTGAGCAGAATCAGATAGTGCTACAGCTGGGTCTGGATGTACTTCTGCCATAATTCCATCTGCTCCAATTGCCATTGCAGCTTTAGCTGCAGGAAGTAGTAAGTCACGTCTACCTGTTGAATGAGTTACATCAACAAATACCGGTAAGTGTGTTTCTTGTTTTAATATTGGAACAGCAGTGATATCTAATGTATTTCTTGTGGATGTTTCATAGGTCCTAATTCCTCGTTCGCAAAGAATAATCTTACCATTTCCTTGTGACATTATATATTCTGCTGCGTATATAAATTCTTCAATAGTAGCCGATATGCCTCGTTTCAAAAGTATAGGTTTATCCATCCTTCCTGCTGCCTTTAACAAATCGTAGTTTTGCATATTTCTAGCCCCAATTTGAATAACATCAATGTAATCTGCAGCCATTTCCAGATCATTTGCGCTGATTATTTCACTAATTACAGCAAGGTCGTATTCATCTGCAACACGTTTTAGAATTTTTAAGCCTTCAACTCCCAAACCTTGAAAATCATATGGAGAAGATCGTGGCTTATAAGCTCCACCTCTTAGGATTTTGAGACCCTTTTCTTTCATCGCTTTCGCAACTATTGCAACTTGTTCGTAAGATTCTACAGCACACGGACCAAATACGAAATGTTGTTTACCATCGCCAATTTTTACACCTTTAATATCTATGATTGTGTTTTCTGGCTTATGTTTTCGAGATACAAGTAGAGTTCTGCTATGGTCATCCTTTTGAAGTTCGAGTCCCGCTTTAAATATTTCTTTGAAAACATGCTCAATGGTAGCTTTTTCAAAAGGACCATTATTATGTTCATTGATACTATTAAGCATTTCTCTTTCCCTAACAGGATCATAACGATGAACGCCTTGAGATTTCTTGGCAGTTCCTATTTCTTGAACAAGTTTTGCTCTATCATTAATTAATTTTAATAACGCCAGATTTAAGTTGTCGACCTTTGTTCTTAATTCATCTAATTCGTAATTGCTCATTATAGTACCGCCTTTTATTTAGTGTATTTTAAATTATTATTTTTATAATTAAATTCCTAAAGAACTACATATTTCATTAAAAGATAGTAAAATAGGTAACTCTTTAAATTGAGAGATATCTCCATGATTAACACAAACGCAGAGACTATAATTACTATCAATATTATACCCCTTACAAGTAAAATCACAAATTATATTTCCTGTGTGCATATAAGTTAATTTAATGTAATTGGAATGCATTTCTACATTAAATGAATCTAAAGGTATAGAAAGTCCTCTACCTTCCGCTTTGACATAACTTTCTTTTGAAGTCCATATATCATAAAAAGCAGCATTCCCATCTTCTTTCTTGCTTAGTAAATAGTGATATTCTTCATTGGTAAAAAGTCCTTTTGCCATTTATAAATCATAAGGGAGAATTTCTTCTACATCAACTCCAATTTCACTCTCCTAGGTCAAAGAACACGTCATCAATACCTACACGTTTCAAATTGAGAACTTCCATAAGGAATGCGCTATTTCACTTTGAACCAGGAAATGTAGATCATAATATTATTAGGATCTCACGTCTTCCAATAGTAATAGGAGCACTTCTTGTTGGAGTGTATCTTTCCATATCAGGAGCACTTATGCAGGGGATGACAAGAAATTATCTTGCATCCCCTTCTATTATGGGAGTGAGAGATGGTGCAGCTTTTCTTATTACACTGTGCATGGTAATAGATCCAGGCATGACATCTTATCATATGATTTTTTATTCAATGGTAGGTTCGGCACTTGGAGCTGGAATTGTATTTGGTTTTGGGTCAATGATACCGAATGGATTGTCACCAGTACACCTTGCCATATTCGGAATGAGAAATTAAATAAAGAGCAAAAAAAGACCATTGTTATGGTACTTCATGATATTAATCATGCAGCAAGGTTTTCACATGAAATAGTAGCTATGAAGAAAGGGAAAATAGTTAAGATTGGAACTCCAATTGAAGTTATTACGACAGAAGTTTTAAAAGAAGTTTTCCAAATAGATGCAAGGATTATGATAGATGACAGTAACGGAGCGCCTGTATGTTTTAGTTATGAGGCGTCTCAAAGGTAAAATAAATTATAAAAACAAAAACACATCATGGATTAAATCCTATGATGTGTTTTTGTTTTTATAATTCCACCTTACTTACTGTGCGAAGTCTGCCTTTAATAGGTCTATCTTGTAACTCATTAAAAACCAACTCACCCTTATTATTTAATATTTCTACAAATGTAGATATATCGACTATATTGATGATTCCTATATCATCCTTAGTCATTCCATCAATACTGCAAAGTGTGCCTACGATGTCCATAGCTCGCATTTTTGTTTTTTTACCTGCGTTAATATGTAATTTCAAAATTTCTTTGTCTAGCTCCGCACCTTTTGATTCTTTAACAACAGGTCTGGTATTCATTTTATCTACAAATCCTTCTTTAGCACTACTTACTATTTTGGAATCTGGAATTTCTTTTAAAAGAATATCTTTACCGATATAGCGCTCTATGTCATCTAAAAATCTAGATTCATGTTGAGTTACAAAAGTAATTGCACGGCCCATTTTGCCAATGCGGCCAGTTCTTCCTATCCTATGAACATAACTTTCCTTATCATTTGGTATATCATAATTAATAACTAGGCTAATGTTATCTATGTCAATACCTCTAGCGGCAACATCTGTAGCTACCAGATATCTAAAGTAACCCTTTTTAAAATCATTCATCACTCTTAATCTATCAGGTTGTTCCATTCCACCATGGATTTTTTTGCAAGTATAATCGAACCTTGAAAGTTGATTATAAACTGAATCTACCTTTAGCTTTGTATTACAAAAAATTATACAACTATCAGGATTTTCAACTGTTGTTATATCTTTTAAAAGATCTATTTTATCCAATTCGTGCACGTTATATCGTACTTGATATATATTGTCATCTGATTTATTTTGCTGCTCTATTTCAATATGGATTGGATTTTTCATGTAATTGTGGCATAAAGATTCTATATCTTTAGGCATTGTTGCTGACAATAACATAGTAAGTCGATCTTTATGTAAACTTCTTATTATTATTTCTATCTGATCTATAAATCCCATATTAAGCATTTCATCGGCTTCATCTATTACAAGATACTTTATATTTGATGTATCAAATGTACCTTTATCTAAATGATCTATTATTCGTCCAGGGGTACCAACTACTACATGTGTTTTTTGTTTAAGTTCTTTCTTTTGGTCATAGAAAGGGGACTGACCATAAAGTGCAGCTACCTTTAGTCTTTTAAATCTACCTATATTAAAAATATCCTCTTTGACTTGAATAGCAAGTTCTCTTGTTGGTGTAAGCACTAATGCTTGAGGCTTATTTTCTTCCCAATCAACTAATTCGCAAATAGGAATGGCATAAGCAGCAGTTTTACCACTTCCAGTTTGTGACTTTACTACTACATCCTTTTGCGCCAACACTGCTGGTATAACTTGTTTTTGAACTAAAGTGAAATCTTTAAAATTCAACAAATTAATTGCTTTTATTATCTCACTACTTAAATTATAATCGTTCTTATTTTCTTTTATCATTTGACCATCTCCTAATAACACATACTAACTTTTTTATTATATCACATAGATGAATATGACATATACGAATATAAATATGGGTCTTAGTTATGACCAAGCTTATTAAAATATTGTAGGCTTGTTCGTAGTATAAAAGACAAATTATAAGGACACAATGTTAAAGCAACAATGCTTGAAGGGAGTGATTACCTTATGATGTTCAATAAAGTAGAAATAAGTGGAGTAAATACTTCAAAACTACCAGTATTAAAAGAAAAGGAAATGAAAGAATTATTATATAGGATACAAAACGGAGAGCACGAGTGTCGCGAAAAATTTATTGAAGGAAACTTAAAATTGGTTCTAAGTGTTTTGAGGAGGTTTAATAATCGAGGAGAAAACGTAGACGATTTATTTCAAGTAGGATGCATTGGGTTAATGAAATCCATTGATAATTTTGATTTAAGTCTAAATGTTAGGTTTTCAACATATGCGGTTCCTATGATTATCGGTGAAATAAGAAGATATTTAAGAGATAATAATTCAATAAGAGTAAGTAGATCTCTGCGTGATATTGCATATAGAGCATTACAAGTAAGAGATAGGCTAGTCAATGAGAATAATAGAGAGCCTACTGTTGAGCAAATAGCTAAAGAACTAGAATTACCAAGGGAAGATGTAGTATTCGCACTAGATGCTATGCAAGAGCCTGTATCTTTATTCCAACCGATTTATCATGATGGTGGAGATGAAGTTTACGTAATGGATCAGATAAGGGACACTAAAAACTTAGATGATAGTTGGCTTGAAAACATATCAATTAAAGATGGAATGGACAAATTAAAAGATAGAGAAAAATTAATATTAAATTTAAGATTCTTCCAAGGAAGAACTCAAATGGAAGTAGCTGATGAAATAGGTATATCACAAGCACAGGTATCTAGAGTAGAAAAGAATGCATTAAAACACATGAAAAAGTATGTTTAAGGGCCCCCTAGTGGGCAATGTCATTAAGTTAACCATCTTGTGACAAATAGAATTATAGCCAATTGAAAGTATGTATGCTTTTAATTGGCCTTTTTCTTTTACAACTATTATTTTTGGGCATGCAAATAAGACAGAGATATTTCTCCGTCAAAAAATATTTTTATTAGTGATTCTTTATGCTACTCTATATAAGAAGCTAACTGACGATTTGGTTCTGACTTTGCGAGGGTCTCTTCTTCCATTTCGTAT
>NZ_JAHLEB010000041.1 GCF_018861735.1 Clostridium lacusfryxellense
GATACTCCTACTAATATTTTCTGTAGCTAAATCATTTTCCAGTTTCCAATTTAGAACTTATATCCTAATTTTACCAATAGGTGTTTTTTTCATAGGTTAGTTAACACTATCTTAAGAAGAGCTTCTTTCGTTTTATTAACCATATCCATTCGAATAATAGCTGTTATTTCCTTCATAATATTGCCCCTCCTTATAATCCAGAATTTCCAGAACTTATGGTATAAACTTCATCTACAACACTAACAAAAATCTTTCCATCACCAAAAGCACCCTTTACTCCAGTTTTTGAACTTCTTACTATAATTTTTACAACATCATCTTTATCTTCATCATTAACTACTAGCATTAGCATTTCCTTTGGAAGTTCATCGTAATGCACCTCTCCAACCTTAACTCCTCTTTGCTTACCACGTCCTACTACATCTAACTTTGTAACTGCCGGAAAACCTGCATCACATAACTCTGAGAGAACTATACCTACTTTTTCTGGTCTAATTATCGCCTTAATCATTAACATTGCTTGACTCCCCCTATCTATTTGATATATTAAGTATGGATATTTGTGAGTTGACTTTTAGATATCCATTAATCCATGTTCCATTAATATTTCTTCTAGTCTGTCTTGTTCCATTGGTGTTGGAATCACAAACATTTTATTTTGATCAATTGCCTGAGCAAGATTTCTGTATTCTTGAGCCTGTCCTGCTTCTGGATCAAATTCTATTACAGTTTGTTTGTGTATTTCAGCTCTTTGAACCATGTTGTCTCTTGGTACAAAATAT
The DNA here is from genome assembly GCF_018861735.1 of Clostridium lacusfryxellense. Taxonomy (GTDB): domain Bacteria; phylum Bacillota; class Clostridia; order Clostridiales; family Clostridiaceae; genus Clostridium_AD; species Clostridium_AD lacusfryxellense. Next base: position 783 of record NZ_JAHLEB010000041.1, read on the forward strand.
ATTAACTGACTTCCAAGTTCTGCTGCGAATGCTTTTAAAAGATCTATTTCCTTATCAACATTTCTACTGTTACAGATAATACCACCAAGTCTTATTCCAGAACTATTTGCATATTTAAGTACACCCTTTGCAATATTGTTTGCTGCATATAATGCCATCATTTCACCACTTGCAACTATATATATTTCTTGAGCTTTTCCTTCACGCATTGGCATTGCAAATCCACCACAAACAACATCACCTAAAACATCATAAAATACATAATCTAAATCATCTGTATATGCTCCTAAACTTTCTAGCATATTAATTGAAGTAATAATTCCACGCCCTGCGCAACCAACACCTGGTTCAGGACCACCTGATTCAACACATCTTATATTTCTGTAACCAGGCTTTAATATTGATTCAAGATCAACATCATCACCCTCTTCTCTTAATGTATCAAGAACACTTTTCTGTGCAAGACCACCTAAAAGAAGTCTAGTTGAATCAGCTTTTGGATCACATCCAACCACCATGATTTGTTTTCCCATTTCAGCAAGACCTGCTGTAAGGTTTTGAGTTGTGGTTGATTTTCCAATACCACCTTTTCCGTATATAGCTACTTGTCTCATTTTAAAGCCCTCCTCATATTTATATATAAATCTTTACCATCTTTAATTGTGGTAAAGTATTTAGCAAATTAGTGTAAAATGATTTTTAATAATTAATTAATTCATTTATATTAAAATTGATATTTTATAATACTATTCATCATTTAAATAAAAAATGACTATTTATAATTATATTTATTCATTTTTAGTATAAAATTTAAATTAAAACTACCTTAAATCAATAAATTTATTTTAAATTGTATTAAAATTGAATGTTGTTTAAAATTATTTAGTCATAATTTGTTTTTTTGTAATTGATTATTTTTATTAATATTACTGTTTTTTAGTTATATAGTCAAGTGTTTTTGCAATATTTGTTTTGTTTTTATTGCATTTTTATTGCTTTTACCTTTGAAATCGATGTCATTTTTATGCGTTTTTTTTGAAACCGATGTCATACTTTTCCATCAATAAATGATTTTTTTTCGTCATGTTAATTCACTTATTTTAATATTTAGACTATCTATAAAATTTCATTATTGATTTGTATTATCATCAGCATTATAATATATCTATACACAAACTCATTCCCTTTAACTATCCACTGTATAATAAAAAAAAGATAAATAAAGTTTAAAAACTACATAAGGAGACACCCTAAAATGGAACTAGTTAATGGTAACTTAGATAATTCAAACTTTAATATAGCAACTTTCTCAAAACTGATATGTGAAACATGGAATGTATCTCCAAATATCCTTGAAAACTATATATTAGCAAATGTAAGTATTGCAATGGTTAGAAATTCCCAAATGAAAAAAGATATTAATAAATTATACCTTCTAGATAACCTCAAGTATTATAATGCGGTTAAAATTTCTTTATGTACTAATCATATTATTATGAGTGAGGGTACGCTCAATCAAGAAATTGAGGGAAGAAAGGCACTAGGTATTCTTTTGATCGCTGAGAAGGATTATAATTTAAGAAACATTATAATTAAGCTCCTGCGAAAGTACTATCCTATAGTTTTTAATGCAGTTAAAAAACACGATAAAAGGGATTTAACTAAAAGATATCTTCAAATGGATGAAGTCACTAGAATAACTGAGGCAAGATTAGATGCTGCTGTGTATTTTTATTTTGGTATATACCGAAGTGAAGAAAGAGTTGATCAAGGTTTTTTCAAGTCAATTATAGATGATATAAAAATGTTCGAATTCTATAATCCTATTACAAGAAATATAGATGAAGAATTGTTAATACATAAATCTGAAATTCAAGAAATTAAAATTATGCTAAGGAGAGAGTATGGTAAATTTAATAGCTATAAAGATATTTTAAACTGTAGTATTGATTCAATCCAAGAAGCAGGTAGTATTTTAGAAAATATGTTCATTATTAATAAACTTGACATAAATCATCTTTTTTCAGATTCAAATTTTTTAAATATTGATGATATACTCTTATCCTATATAAAAATGGGATATAATGCGATAGAACCTGAAATAGTACTTCAAACCCTTGTAAATGGTATTTTTATAAAGTCTCTCCTTAACGATTATAAACAGTCTAGGGACTTATATTTTGAAAATAATCAAGAAACATTACTTTTTAAAATTTCTTCTCTTGAGGAAAATTTAAACGATTCTATAAAATTAAACAAAGAAACCTCAGCTAAACTTAATAATTTAAATATAGAAAATGTAGGATTTGAAGAAACATTAAACAACAAAATAAATAAAATAAACAAATCGCACACTTCACAATTAGTTGAAATGCAAATTAAAATTAACGACCTCGAAAAACAATTATCACAAGAGAAAATATATAGAAATGAATTAAATGGTTTACGTGAATACATATTTAAAGAAAACAGTGATTCCATTCCTATAGTTAAAACAAAGACATTAGATGATTATTTAACAAATAACAAGATTATAATCATAGGTGGAACTAAAGAATGGAGAAGAAGGTTTAGAACTAAATATCCTGAAATTAGATCCTTGCATGGTTTCAATGAGAATTTTGATTCTAGTGTTTTAGCAAGTTATGATTATGTGTTTTTCTACTCAGGTTTTATGAATCATGCTACTTATTATAAGTCTATGAGCTTTATAAGAACTCACCAAATAAAATTTGGTTATATAGGAAAAACAAATATAGACTTGGTCGAAGAAGAACTTATCAATGAATTAGAAAAAAGTATGTTTAAATGATTTTTTCATTAAACATACTTTTTATTTTATTATTTTCCATTAATTTTTATTACTTTATCTGGATTTATTCTTATTTTTAAAGGAAGTGGTATATTTTTAATTAAATCCCACTCTTCCTTTGATATATCCCAAATTATATGGTAATCTTTGTTATTCGCTGTAGGTTCACTAAATTTAAGATATACCATTGTTCTAAATAAGGTCTCACCAGTAGATACAATCCAGCAATTAAATGTATTTACATCAGAACCATCTTCATTAAGCTCTAAATAATGGGCCCTAATTCCGATGTCTGTTATATTGTCTTCTAATTCAGAATTAAAAGTAATTCTACATCCCCAGTCAATAGCCTTAATTACTGTAATTCCTGATATATTATTTCCTATTTTTTTAGCTTTTGAAATATTTTTACAACCTGTTAATTTCATTGCATAAAGTGTTGGTGGGTTATTAAATATATCATTTTTATGGCCCGAAGCATCAATACGACCCTCTGCTATTATTATTATATCATTGCATAGTTGATATGCCTCTTCGATGTTATGAGTAACAAAAATAGAAGTTTTCTTAAAATCTTTAAGATCCTCTTTAAGTTGCAACATCATATTATTTCTAAGGTGCTCATCCAGTGCTGAGAAAGGTTCGTCGAGAAGTATAATTTCCGGATCCACTACAAGAGCTCTTGCAAGTGCAACCCTTTGCTGCTGTCCACCTGATAATTGATATGGGTATCTTTTTTCCATACCCCTAAGCTGCAAATCCATAATCTTCTTATTAATTATCTTACTTCTTTCAATTTTAGGAATGCTTTTATCCAGTCCAAAACCAATATTTTGTTCTACTGTCATATTAGGAAATAGTGCATAATTTTGAAAAAGGAACCCTACTTTCCTCTCTCTAATAGGAATATTGATATTATTTTCAGAATCAAATAATACTCGTCCATTTAATACTATTTTGCCCGAATCAGGCGTTTCAATTCCTGCTATGCATCTGAGAGTCATGCTTTTCCCAGATCCAGAAGCCCCTAAGAATCCTAAAGTATAATTATCAGCCTTAAACTCAACTTTAAGTTTAAACCCTGGTAGGTTTTTTGTAATATTAACTTCTAAACTCATAATTATTTCCTCCTTGCAGAGGTCACTAAAAACATTTGCTTCTCAGCCCATTTATCGCTAGCTACCATAACTGTTAAAGATATTATAAATATTAATATAACCCATTTAATCGCATTATCATTCTCTCCTGCCACAACCGCAAAATAGATTGCAATTGGGATAGTTTGCGTTTTACCAGGAATGCTCCCAGCAATCATTATTGTTGCGCCAAACTCTCCAAGAGCCCTTGCAAATGATAGCACCGTTCCTGCAGCAATTCCTGGCCAAGCCATTGGCACCGCAACTTTCCAAAATATTCTCCACTCACTTGCTCCTAGTGTTCTCGCTGCATTAATAACATTAACATCAATTTGCCGAAAAGCACCCACGCAAGTCCTATACATTAGTGGAAAAGAAACCACAGTTGCAGCTATAACCGTTGCGTACCAGGTAAATATCAATGTAACTCCAAAACCACTTAGCCACTTTCCCAGCGGAAAATTCTTGCCAATAATTAGAAGTAATATAAAACCCACAACTGTTGGAGGAAGCACCATCGGTAATGTCAGAATGCCATCTATAATTCCTCTGGCGCGTCCTTTATAGCTAGCCATAAACCAAGCTACTGCAATCCCAATAAAAAATACTATAATAGTAGCTGCAAAAGAGGTTTTTATAGATATCCATAACGGTGAAAGTTCTGACATACAATCCAACTCCTAACTTATTTTACAATAAAACTAAAACCATACTTTACAAATACTGCTTTTGCCTTATCACTAGACAAATATTTTAAAAAGGCTTTAGTATCTTCTATATTTTCACTAGCTTTAATTACAGCGACTGGATAAACCACTGGTTTCTTATATAATTCCGTTCCAGCTTCTGCTAGGACTTTCACTTTTTTAGAAGTCTTAGCATCACTACCATAAACAATCCCCACTTCAACATCTCCTGATTCAACCCACGTTAAAACTTCCTTAACATCTTTGCCATAAACAGCTTTTCCTTTTACTTTATCAAGAATCTTTAATGATGTCAATATTTCCTCAGAGTATTGTCCTACAGGAACAGTTTTTGGCTCTCCCAAAGCAATTTTTTTTATATCATTGCTTTCCAAATCTTCAAAACCCTTAATGTCTAATTTAGAATCAACCTTAGTAATAAGCACTACAGTATTTCCTAAAAGATTAACTTTGGTACCATCTATTAATAATCCTTTATCCGCAAGTGTTGTCATCTGCTTTGTAGCTGCCGAAAAAAATAAATCGACATTAGCACCTTGTTCTATTTGTTGTTGCAATGTTCCTGAAGAACCAAAGTTGTAATTTATAGTGACATTTGGATTATAATCTTTATAAAGTGTTTTAATTTCACCCATAGCTTCTGTTAAGCTTGCAGCAGCTGAAATTGTTAATGTAACTGATTTTTCAGTTGCAGACTTTTCAGTTTCAGAAGTTTTAACCTCCTTACCGCAACCCGCCATTGCAAGTGTCGTTGTTATTAAAAACATACCTAATAAAAAACATGCCTTTTTCTTCATTTTCTTTTCCTTCATTTTTTTCCCTCTTTAATTTTATTTGTTTTCTTGTTCAAAACACAATAAAACTCATCTACTCTTAAATAAATTTCATTAGCTGTTATGTTTTGTTATGTTTTGTTATGTTTTATTGTTTTTTATTGTATCTTAATTTTTTATAAATATCAACTCTTTTTTAACTTAATAGTTCATAATAATAAAAAAAAGCAATCTAAATATTACTTTAGATCACTTCTACTATTATGTTTCTGCAGTTATTTCGCCTAATTTTTTCAAATCATACCCGCCAATACCCTCAAGTTCAAGCTTAAATTCCTGAGATCTAAGAATTTGAAGCACTGCCTGAAACTGAGGTTTATCAATATCTTCTTTTTTAATAACTAACTCATAACTTTCAGTTTGTAATGGAATAAAATCAATTCCCTTAACTTGCTCACTAGCTTTTTCATTTCCAATTGCAATATCAGCTCCACCCCTTGCAACAGTACTGGCAACAGCCAGATGTGAAAAACATTCTCTTTCATATCCATCTATACTATTACCAGTTAAACCATTTTTTTTCAAATGTTCATCTAATAATATTCTTGTACCACTTCCGATTTCACGGTTTATTATAGTAATACCAGTGCGCTTTAAATCTTCCCAGCCTTTTATCCCTTTAGGATTACCTTTTTGAACATAAAACCCTTGTTTTCTGTTCGCAAGATGAACTATAATCGCCGGTATTCCTGGAAGCATTCTTTTTACATAAGGGATATTATATTGACCTGTTTCACCATCCCATAAATGAGCTGTAGCAATCTGTACATTACCGTGGTAAAGAGCATACAAACCATCATAACTTCCAACATATGACCTAAGAGCCTGAAACCCATTTGTGTGTTGTTGTAGATGCCTTGATAATATATCAAGCATAATATCCTGGCCACAAATTACAAATCCATAACTTTTTTGTATTTTTTCTGATTCATATGGACTTAATATTGGCGTATAAGAATTCTTCTGCTCTACATTACCTTGTTTAATATTTTGAAGTTTTTTAGACTTATTCTTATACTCTTCTATATCCTTCATCTCTATTCTTACTTTGTTACCAACTCTGTAAGAATTAATTTCTCCCCTTTTTACCATTTCATAAACTGTATTTTTTGAAATCTTAAGTAACTCTGCAACCTCTAGAGGCGTTAGCGCGAAATCTTTTTCCATTTTTATGACCTCCCTAAATAGGGTATTTTATTATATTTTATACTTACTCTATTGTCAAAGTCAATAATTAAGTATCACTCGCGATCATTCCCCATATAAGTCTATCAAAAAAATACTAGATTTTAAATTTTTGCGTTAACATAGATAGTTTTTCAGCAAGAGCTGAAGTACTTTGAGCTTGCCTTGATACCTCTTCAATAGCTCGCCCAGTCTCAGAAATACTTGATAGTATTTCTTCTGAACTTGCGGCTGCCTGCTCCGTTGTTGCAGACACTGTTATCATTGAAGTATTTACCTGCGAAACACTACTAGCTATAACATTTGCTGATGTCGATATTTCTTTTGACATATTACTTAAGAACTCAGCATCTTCTTGATATTGACTTCCTGCAGCCTTTATCATTTCATAATCAGGTTTTACTTGAGTATCTATAAATCCTAATATGTCATTAGTGTTATCCACTAAGTTTTTAATAGCATTATTGGCATCGCCCACTATTCTTCTAATATTTGTTACTGTATCTCCGGATTGCTCCGCTAATTTTCTTACCTCTTCCGCTACTACAGTAAATCCTCTACCTGCCTCACCTGCACGTGCAGCCTCAATAGACGCATTAAGTGCTAATAAATTAGTTTGATCTGCTATTTGACCTATAGATTCAGCCATATTACCAATTTCTTCAACTATTTTTATGTCTTCTATCGCTTTTCTAATTTTAATTTCTTTTTCATCATATAACTTATTCGCATTAGTTGATGATACCTGCGCATTGTTTTTTATATTTAATGCTCTTTCCATTATTTCCTCAGAAGCCTTGTCCCCATTTATTGCTTTGTTATATAACTCTCCAGTAAGATTGCCTATTTGTTCTGCAGTTGCACTTACTTCCTCTGTAGAATCACTTAACTCTGAGTTTCCTTGTGAAATTTCTTTAGTTGCTTCCTCTATATTCATCACAGTTGCAGAAACTTCTTCCATGGTAGCTGTTAATTCTTCACTAGATGCATTCATGTCTTCAGTTCCCGAAATAATCTCTGAAATTACAACCCTCATATTAGAAGTTGCCTCATTTAAAGAAGTTTCCATTTTACCCAATTCATCATTTATAGTAATCGTAATTTGCTGTGATAGATCCCCATTTTTTAGTTTAGCTGCAAACTCCACTACCTTCTTTATTCTTTTAGCAAGCCACACCGCCATTTTTATTCCTATCGAGAAGCTAACTAATAACCCAACTACGATAAGTGATATTGAAATTATAAAGGTATTTTTATAAACAACCTTATTAGAATCAGATTTGGTTTTAGCCGAATCTAAATTTTGATTTATTATTGCTGTTAGACCCTCTTTTAGCGGTAGACGGAGTGTTGAATATTCACCAATATATTCTTTTGTAGCTTCTTCATACTTAGCATCATTTACTAAGAGCACTATTTTATCTATCGACTCTTCATACTTAGGAATAGTTGCCTTTAATTTTTCATAATCTACTTTTTCTTCTGCACTCGCAAATGGTATTTTCTCATATAACGCAAATAACTTATCATTCTCTATTTCTAAATTCGCCATATCATCAACTTTGTCTTTTATACTAGCCATGTCACCATCTTTGGATTGTACATCTTTAAATTTAGCATTAAGTATATGCTCTATGTCTATTTTTTGCTTATAACTATTACCTTGAACCGTGTACATATATTTTAACCTAATTAGACTATTATCATAAATGTATTGACCATTGTTATGGATAATAGATATTCCATTTAATCCACCAATACCTACAATAATTAAAAATACGGAACTTATTATACTAATTGCAATTAACTTTTGTAATATTTTAATATTTTTAAACATATTAATTCCTCCTATTTGTTAATGAATCCATTTTGATTTTTTTCTTGGCGCACTTAATTTATCAGATATTTCATAAATCACAACCACAACCATTATAAATATTTGTAGTTATGATTTATATTTGTACCTGAATAACTATTGTTTTTTTCACCTCATACAACTCCAGTTGTACAAGTTTTATGAATATTATTTTAGGTTATTAATTAAATTTTTGCATAATCCAATAATTTATTATCGTCCAAACTATTATTTTCTTTACATAAGTTTTTAAAAAATATCATTATTAAAGTCTATACTCTCCTAATACTTATCTATGCTTTTTATATTTTAAAATCTTTAATGATAATTCTAGCTTAAACAATATATCGCTATCATTTAAAGATATATTTAACAACCCTTCTATTTTATGATAACGATAAAAGAATGTACTACAATGAATGTTTAACTTCTTAGCAGTGTTATTTGCATTTCTATTATTTTCTAAATAAGTCCTTAATGTTTTTAGTAATTCAGTATTTTTTTTTTTATCTGACTCTAAAAGTTTATTAATTAATGGATGAATCAATAAATCCAATTCGATTCTTTTAGAATTTTTGTCAGTATTTTGGTTTGCAAAAAATAAATAATATTCTAAATAATCTTCGAAATAAAACATATGACCTTTAATGTTCAATTTTTCTGATAATTCCAATGCATACATTGCTTGACTATAAAATTTTGGCGTTTCAGATGGATTTTCAAATATAAAACTAATTCCAGCCATCAAGTTGTTAAGTTTTAAAAAATCAAGAAAATTTTCTTTTGTGTTTTCGGAAATAACTTCATCCTCTTCTTTACTTATCATAAATATAATTTTATCTTCATAATATGCAGAAATACAATTTCCAAATATTTTTTTAACATCATTAATCAATTGGTTTAAAGCAAAATTATGACGATAATTTTGATAAATTTGATAAAAAGGGATTACTATTAGTAATATATTTTTATTTAATTTAAAGTCTATGTTCTGTAGTCTCTTTTCTATATACTCAAGATTTTCAATTCGATTCATCAATAAATCCATTAGATAATATTCTTCTTCAAGTCCTGAACTGTTGATAAACAAGTTATCCCTCTGCATTTGCAGAGAAATAGTTTGTGCTAAAGTGTTTGTTAGTTCCAAATCTTCTTCAATAAAATCTCGATATTCCTTCAAAACACATATATATGATATTGTAATATTATTAATACGAACACCACAAAATATAAGGTTTTGATCAGAAAAGTGAAAGAAGGCTGTACTTGAATTATATATGTTATCTATACATTTATCCTTTTTCATAATATTTATAATATCAATGACTAAATAAGATTCGTCATTATACTTATCTATAGAAGATGTAATTGAACTTGCAAGATCTGAACGACTTATAATATGATAGCTAGTGTCTAAAATGAATATTGGATTATTTAAATATGCTTCACTTATATTTAAAATTTTATTAATATCATCACTATTATAAAGTTCATTATAAATATTGCATTTTTTCTCGTATAATTTATACTCTTTAAACATAAATTTACAAATCACTTTATATATTTCATCAATGCTTTTTCTAGTTTCTAACTGGAGCACCTGAACGTTCTCCTTCGTTGTATCTACAACAACTAAAACATTATCTTCCTTAATTAATAAAGCTTTTTCAATCTGTGTTGTCAGATATAGAGCACTGCGAGAAAGTGGCTTATCATCATCTAAAAATAACACTTCATCAATAATTAAATCATGATTATATTTACCTGAAATTTTATTATTAGTGCCTTTTTCAATAAAATCCATTAATCTTTTTACCGTTATCAAAAAATCTCCTCCTCATTTTATTCAGAAAAATTTCTAATATAACATCATATAATTATATATTTTTCATATTTTTTTCTGATGAATATTCTATTTGTCTATGATAACATTAAATAGATTGATTTAATGATTTAGCAAAATATATATTTTAATATAAAAATGTATATTAAAATAATCATATTATTATTAATTAGCAATAATTGACTAATACATATGCGATCATAAAGGGAGATATTAAGATGAGTTTTAAAGTAATGGGTGTAACATCAGGAAGAAAAGATTCCAATTCTGAAATTTTATTAAAAGAATCACTACTAGCTTGCAAAGATCAAGGTGCAGAAATCACCATGATTAATCTAAGAGACTACAACATTCTTGACTGTACAGGCTGTACAGCATGTACACATGGTATGACGAGTGGTAAATATGTTGGTTGTACATTAGATAAAAAAGATGATAAAAAAGCAATTATGGAAGTTATGCTAGCTCAAGATGCTGTTATTTTTGCAGTACCCACCTATGATTTAATGGCAAATGCAACATTTTTAAAATTTATGCATAGAAACTTAAGTTATGAATCTGCATTTTTAGAATCTATTGGTGCAATTGAGCATAAGGATAGGGTAGGAGCTCTAATTGCTGTTGGTGGTTCAACTCGTTCATGGCAGTCAATGGCATTAGAATCTATTCAGGCAACTGCTTTTACAAATGATTTTAAAATTATTGATATGTATTTAGCTACTCGTGTACCAGCACCAAAACAATGTCTACTACATGATGATATGATAGATAGAGCACACATAATTGGGAATAACATTATAAAATCATTAAATACACCAGTAGAAAAAAGAGAATGGTTAGGTGATGAAAATATGGGATGGTGTCCAAATTGCCATTCTAACGCTCTAATCTTAGGAGAAGTTCAATGGGATGGATTACAATTCCCAATTGAATGTCAAGTTTGTGGTGCTGGTGGAAACCTAGAAAAAACATCAGAGGGTAAATGGAAATTTGTTATAGCCGAGGATGGATTATGCCGTGATCGTACTACTGTGGAAGGTAGAACTCACCATGTTAGAGAAATTAGTCATACACAAGGTGGTTTTTATACAAAGGAAAATTTATCAACTGTTAAAGAGAAATTTGTTAAATATAAAGCTTTAAAATTCCCTACAATTGAAATTGACAGAAGTAATAATTAAATATATTTAATTATAAATTAATAAAACATACTTCCAACTTATTTGTTGGAAGTATGTTTTATTAGCGTAAATATAAATTCTAAATCAAAAATACAAGTAATAATACTACGACTTTTGCAATAGAATTAAAAGGAGTCAAAAATAAAGTAATTGATGTTTTAAAGATAGAGGGGGTAATATTTTGAAAGTTATAGTAATTGGTGGTGGATGGGCTGGTTGCACTGCGGCAATTACAGCAAAAAAAGCTGGTGCAGAGGTAATATTATATGAAAAAACAGACATGCTTTTAGGTCTTGGTAATGTAGGCGGTATAATGAGAAATAACGGGAGATATACTGCAGCAGAAGAACTTATAGCATTGGGTGCAGGGGATTTTATACACATTACTGATGAAAATACCAAACATAAAAATATTGATTTCCCGGGGCATAAACATGCCTGGCTTTATAATACAAACAAAATTGAGCCAGCAGTTGCAGAACATTTAAAAGCAATGGATATAGACGTAAATATGATAACTAGAGTAGTTGATATTAAAAAAGAAGGAAATAAAATAAAAGGAATATATTTATCTGATAAGAGTTATGTTGAAGGTGATGTATTTATAGAAACTACAGGTTCAACAGGGCCTATGAATAATTGTGTAAAGTATGGAAACGGCTGTGCAATGTGTGTTCTAAGGTGTCCTTCTTTTGGTGGACGGGTAAGTATAAGCAATAAAGCTGGTATTGAAGACTTAAAAGGAGAACGTGATGACGGCGTATATGGGGCTTTTAGTGGTTCTTGTAAATTGGCCAAAGGTTCTTTAGATGAAGGTATTACAAAACAACTGGATGAAACCGGTGTTGTTATAGTAAAAGTTCCAGATGAAGATGTTAATTTAGATAAACTTAAACAAAAGGTGTGCCAGCAGTATGCTCTAAAAGAATTTGCCGAAAATGTAATTCTGATAGACACAGGTGACGTTAAGCTTATGACTCCATTTTATCCATTAGAAAAACTAAGGAAAATTAAGGGGTTTAAAAACGCAAAATATGTAGACCCATATTCTGGAGGTATAGGTAACTCAATAAGATACCTGTCTATAGCTCCAAGAACTGATAGTATGAAGGTTGTAGATTTAGACAATTTGTTCTGCGCTGGCGAAAAGTCCGGTCTATTTATTGGTCATACTGAAGCTATGGTAACCGGTGCCTTGGCAGGATATAATGCTGTTAAAAGCTACCTTGGAGACCCTCTACTAATATTACCAAGGTCCCTTGCCGCTGGTGATATAATAGCAACTGCAAATGAAACAATGAAATCTAGTGAAGGAAGAAGAATACGATTCACCTTTGCGGGAGCATCATATTTTAAAAGAATGCAGGATCTTGGTCTTTACACTTTGAATATAAAAGAGATAAAGGATAAAGTAGAAAATTTAAATTTAACTAATGTTTTCAATGAAAAACTTATATAAATGATTAAATAAAAAGGTCGACATCAAAGTCTGGCCTTTTTCATATTAATTTTTGTAATTTAACATTCATAATGAATATTATCTATAAATATCTGAAAGTTCCAGTTGTACATGTTCATTTTTATTTTTAAAAATATTATTAACTAACGCTTTCTCATCCATTACTAGTTTGGATGGAATAGTGAATGTGAATTTGCTCCCAATACCGACTTCACTTTCAACAAATATCTCTCCCCCATGTAGTTCAATAATAGACTTAGTTAAATTTAGGCCAATTCCTGTTCCTTCAGCACTTCTCGATAATGATTTATTTACTTGTTTAAACCTATCGAAAATTACATCAATGTAACTTTCTTCAATACCTATTCCATTATCTTTAACTGATATTTCCACAAATTCTTTTTTTTCATGAATATTAATAAATATTTCTTTGCCTTTTTCTGAAAACTTAATTGCATTAGAAATAAGGTTTAATAATACCCTTTCGATATTTTCAGGATCACATGCAATCATTTTTTCTTCTATCTCAGTATCAAAAATGATATTTAATCCTTTACTTTTAGTAAAATCAGATACAGACATAACTATGCCTTCAACAACTAACACTATATTATTATTTGATAAGTTAAGTTCAAAAACCCCTGCTTTAATTTTTGATGAATCAACAATGTTATTTACAAGTTTCGATAACCTATATGAATTTAGTTTCATTGATTCAATATATTCAATTATCATTTCACGCTTTTCATCTAACGACCCATTATAACAGTATAATTGAAATAACTGAACAGCTGAAAAAATCACATTTAAAGGTGTTTTTAGTTCATGTGATATATTTGCAATAAACTCTTCTTGTGTAAGCAGTAATTTTTCCAATTCTCTGTTAACTTGATCTTTTTTTCTAACCTCATCATGTCTGTCATTCCAAATAAACCTAATAAATATAAAGTTAACAAAAATAAGTATAACACCTAAAAAAATTAACACATGCTGATGAATTAATTGAGTATTTTCAACTTTTTCTCGTGAACTGTTTACATCTAACTCAATTTTATTGAGTAGCACCTTATTAATTATCCTAAATTTATCAACCAATATTTTACCTTGATTTAAATTCATTTTTGCCTCATATATATTACTATTATCAACTAAAGCTATTTGTTGATCAAAAAAATTTTGAATTGTTATCATCTGCTGGCTGAGTTGATTAGTAGTCTCGACATTTAATCCTGTATCTTTTAACTCTTTCAATGAATCGTAATAACCTTGCATCCTATTTTCCTCTAAATAATAAGGTTCTAAAAAAGTTTTATCCTGTGAAATTATGTAAGCCCTAATACCTGTTTCCTGATTAATTAGTGACGTTAAAATCTCCATTGAAAATATTCTTGCTGGAAGTATTGTTGTGATAATAAAATCCGAATCTCTGCGTACTTTATTTATACTACAAATACTAAATACCATTATAACTAGCGATAAAAGTCTAATTGATATATATCCCAACATCATGACTTGTCTACTATTATTTCCACATTTTCTCATAATAACTATCCTCACTTCACAAAAAAATTCTACCACAATAAAAATAATAGTTGCAGCAAATACATAGTAATGGTTTTCACTAAAAAAAAATGTATTCTATACAATAATTGTAAGTCATGGTTTCTTGTAACATTTTACCACATTGTGTTACATTTTACAATATTCTTATTATGCCAAATAGCGACATTAAACTATTAATATAAATCTATTATAATTTATAAATATTGTATATTAGATGCATAAGAACTTAGTAAAAGACCTGTAAATTTAATATTTACAAGTCTTTTACTTATTCTACTACTGATTCCAATACATTTATAGTTCCGCAATCTGCATTCATATTTACCCTTGCCCCAATTGGCAACGTGAGTTTCGGGTAATCGTGTCCTGAGCAAAACCCTGAAAATATAGGGATATCCAAATTATATAATCTATCATTTAGAACTTCTTCTAGGGTGAGACTTCTTTCATAATGGGGTAAATCACAATCTTTAAATTGCCCTAAAATAATACCCGCACATTGTTGAAGTTTATTAGATAATAAAAGTTGAGTTAGCATTCTATCAACCCTATAAGGTGCCTCACCAACCTCTTCAATAAAGAGTATTTTATCTCTCATATTAGTTTCGTAGGCAGTTCCAAGTGAATTACACATCAAACTAAGATTACCACCTATAAGGTTGCCCTCTGCCGTGCCACTATTTATGCATTTAGTTAGATATCCTAATGGATTTTTAATAGTATGTGGTTTATCTCCATGCATAAGTGTAAACATAAAACTTTTTAATGTCTGAGTATCTTCTAGATTTGAAGTCCCCATAGGGCTATGAAATGTAGTAAGCCCGCATTTTTCATAAAAACTATTTAGAAAAACTGTTATATCACTAAATCCTGCAAATATCTTTGGGTGTTTTTTAATTACATCAAAATCAATATAGGGAAGTATTCTGCTTGAACCATATCCACCTCTTACGCAGAGTATCATATCAACTTTGTTATTTTCAAACATGTCCATAACATCGGTTGCTCTGTCTTTATCCGAGCCTGCAAGGTATCCCCACTTATCATATAAGTGTTTTCCCTCTAATACATTAAACCCTTGATTTTGTAAAAATAAAATTGCATTTTTTATTGCTAATGCATTTTCTGGGCTAGCGGGAGAAATAAGCCCAATAGTGTTCCCTAAGCATAATCTTTTTCCCAACATTATTAACACTTCCTTGAATTAATTTGAAAAATATATATCTATCTATAATATTCATTATTTTAATTAAGACCTACAAATCTTCCCAATGAAGCCTCTCTTCTTTAACATCTATCACAGCATGTTTATCAAATAATTTGATTAATACAATAGCTAATCCAAATGCTATTATTCCTCCAATAATTCGAGAAATCTGAATAGGGGCTCCGATTAATTTCCCTGAATATTGTCCTAAAAACACTCCTATAAACACAGCCGCTATTGGGAAAACAAATAATACAAAAGATGCCACTAACATATTGGTCTTTTTCTGTGGTGTTTTTTCTTCACTATTTTCTGATTGATTTGTTTGCATACAGATCTCCTTCCAAATAAAAGTTAACTATAATCCATTTCAATTATATATGGAACACATAAAAAAAACAACAATATAAATTTGATTCATATGGGGCTTAATTTGCTACTAATAGTATAATGTATTAAAATAAAAATGTAAAAGAAGTATAAAACAAAGATATTTTTCACTATCAATCTAATTATGGAGGGGTCAAAATGAAAATAATGATAATTACTTCAAGTCCTAAC
Source organism: Clostridium lacusfryxellense (assembly GCF_018861735.1). GTDB lineage: Bacteria > Bacillota > Clostridia > Clostridiales > Clostridiaceae > Clostridium_AD > Clostridium_AD lacusfryxellense. Next base: position 17,125 of record NZ_JAHLEB010000041.1, read on the forward strand.
ACTGATGGTTTAACTGCTGCTTGTGGAAAAGAGGCAAAGTTAGGCGTAGAAATGGGTTCTGCTAACGCATCAATAACTAGTCTTAACTCATTAAATATTCCAGCCTGTAATGCTTGTGGAAATGCATGGGGTACATGTGCAACTAAACATGATTGCCAAGTTCAAGATGATTTTCAAAAACTACATGGAGAAATATCCAAAGCTGATGCTTACATAATTATCACACCTGTTTACTGGGGTGAAATGAGTGAATCCTTAAAATCATTTATTGATAGACTCAGAAGATGTGAGGCAACTAAAGGGATTGAAAATAACTTAGTAGGCAAACCTTTTATATGTGTTGCAGCTCCTGGAGGAACTGGTAATGGATGCATTTCTACTCTTGCCTCATTTGAAAGATTTGTAGACCATGTTAAAGGTGTAAAATATGATTTTATAGGAGTAACCCAAAGAAACAAAGAGTACAAGCTAACTACCATAAGAAATGCTGCAAAATGTATGGCACTAAGCTTAAATGTATAGAATTAAAAATAACCCTCATCTTAATTTTAAGATGAGGGTTATTTTTAAAATTTAGGTATTTCTAAAATAGCACCCTTGTTGCCTGATGAAACTAATGCAGCATATCTAGCAAGGTAACCTGTAGTAATACTCGGTTGTCTTGGTTTCCAATTTGCTTTTCTTATTTTAAGTTCTTCATCACTAACATTAAAATTAATAGAATTTGCATTAATATCTATTGATATAATATCTCCTTCTTGAATTAATGCAATATTTCCACCAACTGCTGCTTCTGGAGAAACATGACCAATTGCAGCACCACGGGTTGCGCCACTAAAACGTCCATCCGTTATAAGAGCAACACTATTGCCTAAACCTCTTCCCATAATTGCAGATGTTGGATTAAGCATTTCTCTCATTCCAGGTCCACCCTTTGGCCCTTCATAGCGAATAACAATTACATCTCCCGGTATAATTTTATCTGAATTTATAGCACCTAGCGCATCTTCTTCGCAATCAAATACTCTTGCTGGTCCTTCATGTTTTAGCATTTCTTGTGAAACTGCAGAACGTTTTACAACACATGAATCTGGAGCAAGGTTACCCTTAAGAACAGCAATACCACCTGTAGTGCTATAAGGATTAGTTATTGTTCTAATAACCTCTGTATTTTTGATTTCGCATCCTTTAATATTTTCTGCAACAGTTTGGCCTGTGCATGTAATCAAATCCGTATTTAATAAATTTAATTTATTTATCTCGTTCATAACAGCGTAAACGCCGCCTGCCTCATTTAAATCTTCAACATAGGTATGTCCTGCAGGTGCAAGGTGACAAAGATTTGGCGTTTTATCACTAATAGCATTTGCCATATCCACATTTAGATCAATTCCAACCTCATGTGCAATTGCTGGCAAATGAAGCATACTATTTGTACTACATCCAAGTGCCATATCCATAGTTAAAGCGTTTATAAATGCACCTTCCGTCATAATGTCTCTTGGCCTTATATCCTTTTCAATTAACTCCATAATTTTCATGCCAGCATGTTTTGCAAGTCTTATTCGCTCAGAGTAAACTGCTGGGATGGTCCCATTACCACCAAGTCCCATTCCAAGAACTTCCGTTAAACAATTCATACTATTTGCTGTATACATACCTGAGCAAGAGCCACAGGTAGGGCAACATTTATTCTCAAATTCTTCTAACTTATCCTCAGTAATTTTACCAACATTAAACTCACCAACTGCCTCAGCTATGCTTGAAAAGCTTGTTTTACATCCATCAATCTTTCCAGCAAGCATTGGTCCACCACTTACAAAAATAGTTGGTACATTAACTCTTGCTGCTGCCATCAATAGTCCTGGTACATTTTTATCACAGTTAGGAACCATTACTAATGCATCAAAAGCATGTGCCATTGCCATTGCTTCTGTGGAATCTGCTATTAAATCTCTTGTAGCAAGTGAATACTTCATCCCTTGGTGTCCCATAGCAATTCCATCACATACGGCAATTGCAGGAAAAACGATTGGAGTACCTCCAGCCATTGCTACACCAATCTTTACAGCTTCTACAATTTTATCTAAATTCATATGACCTGGTACGATATCATTCTTCGAACTAACAATACCAATTAGAGGTCTTTCAATTTCTTCTTTTGTAAAACCTAAAGCATTAAACAATGCACGTTGAGGTGCTCTGCTTGTCCCTTTTTTTACTACATCACTTCTCATAACATTACCACCTTTATATTTTAATATAGAGTTGTTTGTTTTAATTGTACGTTGTATGATGTCTGTTGTCAATATTATAATATACTATTTAAAAATAAATGCTAACTCTTATCATATAAGAAATTAGCACTTAATTTTATTCATTAGATATTCCAAGCCCTCGCATAGCCCTTAAAATGTGAAGTTTCATTGCTGTTTTTGCACCCTCTGCATCCCTAGCTTCTAAAAATTCCATAATCATATGGTGATCATTTAGCGTATCCTGAATTATAGTTTCATTTTCATAGGATAAAATTACCCCCTTATCAATGGCCTTATATAATATGGGCATTAACTTATTCATGAATTCATTATGGGTCGCTTTTGCAATTGATTTATGAAAAGCTTGCTCAGCCTCAGTACGATCCACTTTTTTCAGAATTTTTTCTTCCTCTAATTTACCGTAGTATAATATTCTCTCCAGTTCCTTATCTGTCGCACGTTTTGCAGCATAATAGGCAGTTTGTGGTTCAAATATTAATCTCATTTCATATAGATCTTTCACATTCATTTTTAATGTAGAAAACTCTTCTAACCCAAACCCACCATTAAGTTTTTCATGATTTGCTACAAATGTTCCTTTGCCTCTCCTAATTTCAAGTATATTATGAGCAGTTAGAATACGTATTCCTTCCCTAAGAGTAGTTCTACTTACTTTTAACTGCCTAGATAGCTCGTTTTCATTTGGTAGTTTGTCTCCAATATCAAATCTTTTATCTATATTAATCATCGCAAGGATATCATCAGCAACACTTTGAGATAAACTCTTTTCTTTCCTTATCATAAGTTAACCCCCTTTTACTATTCTTATATCATATAATAAAATTTGTTTTTTTTCAAGGGAGATGTCTGATGTCTAAATCATCATTGTTAAATTACTTAATTAATTCCAATAACGGTGTTAGTATAGTATAATAATTATTAGAAGTTTAAAAAATAATATACAGACTGGAGTGATTTAATTGGAATTTAATTTTGATAAAGACTTAAAATTCTCTATGGAGATAACTGTAAAAAATGAGGATACAGCAAATTCATACGGATCTGGAGATCTAGATGTTTATGCAACCCCAGGTATGACAGCACTTATGGAGAATGCAGCAAGAAACTGTGTTTTAAAGGGTCTTCCTGATGGCTTTACAACTGTTGGTACGGAAATTAGTGTTAAACATATAAAAGCAACTCCTATTGGTGTTGTAGTTAGAGCCGAAGCATTACTTGAAAAGGTAGAAGGCAAAAAACTATTCTTTAAGATTGAAGCATACGATGATTTGGGTAAAATAGGTCAAGGAACTCATACAAGATACATAGTAAATGCTGAAGACTTTCTCAAAAGAACAGTACGCTAAATAATCATCAATTATAAAATATAATTACATTTTTTATATTTTTAAAGGTTATCTTAAAATAATGATTTTATTTTAAGATAACCCTTTTGTTATTTTAGAAATCATATTATAGTTACAAGTTCAACTTCATTAATGTAGATGCTACTTCACAACCATTAATTAATATTACTATTTTATGTTCTCCTGTATAATGGCGTCTTGTTGTAAGTTCTACCCATCTATGCGTTTTAGTTCCAATGATACACTTTCCACCGGGCACTATTTTATCTGATAATAAAAATAATTTACGAGACGTCTTCCCCCTAGATTTAACAAAATAAATTCCATATTCAATTCTTATATGTATAGGTTCACCTTGGCGTATGCAAAGCTTATACTTAAGATTACAACTCTCACCAATTTTTAGCTCGAGAGGATCTACTGACAGAATCGCACTTGTAGTAATGGGTCTATCTACAGATTCACCATACCCAAATAAACTCATCACCTCAGGATTCGCACTTCGTATTAAAGTCCGGCATCCCTTCCTTAATATCCAATCAGTATAATTATTCAATCCTTTTAGTCGCCTTACTATTTCAACAACCATCAATGGATTATCCTTAGAGATGTCATTCAAGTTATTAGCAACACTTTTGCGTACATAAATGGACTGATCTTCTTTTAATTGCTCTAGAACCAAAAGCACAGGCCCTGGATCATTCTTAAACATAGCTAGTGCATCCCCCCATGGCAGGCGGGGACGACATCCTTCACTTGAAAGCCTTCTTACATGCTCGTTGTCATTTTTTGACCATTCTATCATCTGTTCTATCATCCTTTGAGGATTACGTTTTATAAATGGTCTTACAGCAAATTCTGATGATGACCTTATAGTAAATCTTTCAAGTGCTTTCATTGAAAGCTCCCAATTCTCATCTGATTGACCATAAACTGCCACAAAATTTGGAAAGAATAAATACGGAAATCCAACACATGTCTCATCAATTAAAAACAAAATTTTCAGCGCATTGGCGTAGTCTTGTGGCAAATATGCCGCAAGGCTATTTGTAATTTTTCTCATCCTGTCCATTAGTTTAAGTTCATCCCAAGTATCATCTATCGTAGATCCTATAAATCCTCCAATATCAAAAGGTTTGTAGACAAGACGAACCTTTTGAGCAAACTGATTTAAAAATTCTTTATTATACATATTCTTTAAAGCTTCAGCCATTTTCTTGCCCTCCTTTTGTCTATACTTTATTATAACTATTATTAATTGACAATGATATCTTATTATAATTGCAATGTAAAAAGAAGCATCTAATACATATTACGTATAAGATGCTTCTTTATTGTATTATAATGATTTTTTAATAAATTCGAGCAAATCATCGTTAAGCTTATCTTTATGTGTATAAGCAATTCCATGAGGTGCACCAGGATATACTTTCAAAATCGAACCTTTTATAAGCTTAGATGCTTGTAGTCCCGCTGCAACTATCGGTACAATTTGGTCATCGTCACCATGAACAATAAGTGTAGGAATATCAAACTTCTTAAGGTCCTGTGTGAAATCAGTCTCCGAGAACGCCTTGATACAGTCAAATGTATTCTTTCCACCTGCCTGCATACCCTGAAGCCAAAATGAGTCAATCATTCCCTGTGATACTTTGGAATCTGGTCTGTTTGCGCCAAAGAACGGCCCACTCGCTAGGTCCTTATAAAACTGTGAACGATCCTTTCTTGATCCTTCACGAATTCCATCAAACACATCTATTGATAACCCATTTGGATTAGAAGGTGTTTTTATCATAAGTGGAGTTACAGCTGATATAAGTGCTGTTTTAGCCACCCGTTTTGTACCGTGTCTTCCTATATACCTAGCAACTTCACCACCACCAGCCGAAAATCCAACTAAAACAATATTCTTTAGGTCTAATGTTTCGATAATCTCTGATAAATCATCTGCATATGTATCCATATTATTGCCCTCATATGGCTGACTTGAACGTCCATGACCACGGCGGTCATGTGCAATACATCTATACCCTTTTGCAGAAAGGAACAACATTTGAGCCTCCCAACTATCAGAATTCAGTGGCCAACCATGACTAAATAAAACTGGTTGCCCAGTTCCCCAGTCCTTGTAATAAATCTGCGTACCATCCTTCATAATAATCATACTCATTGTCTTTGCCTCCTTATTTAATTTAGTAGAATCATTTTTTTTAATTTTTCCTATATTTTTAAAAGAGAAATTAATAGAGTTTAATTCTCCACCAATTAGAATTATTAAGGTACTTATATATAGCCAACTTATTAAAGCAATTACCCCACCTAAACTTCCATATACCTTTTCATAATTTGCAAAACTATTTACGTAAAAAGAAAATAGTAAAGAGGTAGTAACCCATCCAACAGTTGTAAAAATAGTACCTACTATAACATTATTAAACTTTAACCTTCTGTTAGGCACATATTGATATATCAAAGAGAATGTAATAAGCATTATTGTAAGTGGGATACAATATCTTAATATTGACCAAATAATATTAAACAAATTCTTAGCCCCCACTAAGCCGAAAACATAAGTTCCTATAATCTTCCCAAATACAATCATAGTAAATGAAAATATTATCATAATCGTTATTCCAATAATCGAACCAATAGCCAGTAAGTTTAGTTTAACAAAGTTCCTATTTTCCTTTATATTGTAAGCCTTATTAAGCCCTCTTGTAATAGCAGATATACCTTTAGACGCCGCCCAAAGACTTCCTAACATACCTATAATTAGCATAGTTTTGCTTTTAGCTTGTAATGTTTGTACTATTATATCCTTAACTAAAATACCTGTTTCATCAGGAAGAAATGTATTAAAGTTTGTTATCAATATTTCACTTGAAAAAGGCGTAAAACTTACTAAATTAATTAAAAAAAGTAAAAAAGGGAAAAATGCTAAAATTAAGTAATATGTTATTTGTGCACTTAGTGAAGGTAAATCATCATTTTTATACCTACATATTAGTTGCTGAGTATACTTAAATAAAATAGAATTGGTTAACTTTTCAATCATAACTTCCTCCTCCATTCCTGAAATTAACTATCGTAAATACTCTCAAAGAAGTTATTTTAATAAACCTATGTTATCCAGTGCGTTGTTATAATATTCTTAAAATTCAGAATGTTACATACATACCTTACCATATATATATGCATATTTCAACATTTTCTGACAATAAGTATTATTACAAAGACTGCATAAAGCTATAGACACTTGTTTCATTCTCCTTGGATTAAACTTTAATATAATATCTTCCACGACATCTTCACAATTGATATTGAGCTTTACAATTTAGTACCTATAGGAACACCAGTAAAAATTGTATAAAAAATGCCATTAGCAAGATTACTCTGCTAGTGGCATTTTTAATTGGGGTTTTAGATATATGCAATAACATTATTTTGTGTTATTATTTTCAATTTCGGCATCAGCTAAATATTTTATTATCCCATTAGAGATATTTTGACCAAAGTTCACTAAAGTCGTCTCATTAGAAAGTTTTTTTCTATCTAAAGAATTACTAATGAAGCCACATTCCACAAGTACACTTGGCATTTTAGTGTTTCTTAAAACTGATAAATCATCTCCATGTGTGCTTATGTTTTTCCATGCATCGTTCCTTAACATCTCCTTTTGAATAGCTTGAGCAAGTTTAGCCCTCTCCGTTTGTTGATTACTAGCCTCACCATAGTAATAGGTTGATACACCGTTATACTCATTTTCTGTATTTGAATTAATATGTACAGACACAAATACATCTGCCTTTTCATCATTTGCCAAATTAGATCTTTTAATTAAATCTTGTTTAACTAGCTTGTCCAATAAAACATCTGTGCTTCTTGTAAAAGTAACATTACATCCGTTATATCTCAAATTATCCACCATATATTTAGAAATTTTTAGAGTTAGATCCTTTTCGAATAACTTACCGTAATATGTACCAACATCAACCCCTCCATGTCCGGGATCTACTACTACATTATATTTAAAAGGAATTTTATTCTTTTTTATAAAGATAATTACTTTACTGTGATTTTTGTAATCTAAATGTACATAGTTATCGACCTCTGTTAACTTTTTAAAATTAATTATAATAAGGTCTTTATTTTCTTCGATATTAATTTCACCTAAACTATCTTTGGCTACTTTTTTAATATCAATATCTGATATTTCAGATTTATTTATTGTAATTTGAAACTTACTCTTATCTTCTTTAGAGTTAATCTCATTTATAATTTCAGTACAATTTATAGTATACTTTTTATAGAATTCATTTTCTACAAAGGCAATACTTCCAGTCTTACTTATATCAAGTTCATTATAAACCCCTTTTGCCTCATTCTTACTTCCATTTTTTACAAATAAAGAACTGATCATCAGTATTAAAAGTAAAAATACCGAAACAGTGACTAATCTTCTAATTAAGTATTTAGTTTTTAGTTTGTGTTTGTGTTTATGTTTTGGGCGGATATTAATCATTAGTTCTCTCCTTTTAAATATACTATTATGATTAAACCACAAAACCTATATTTTTTCTATTATTACACTAAGCTATTTAGTACTTATAATAATATTATATCATATTTTTCTTCTATAGATATTTAATATTATAATTACTACTTGCTCACACTAACAAATAATAGCAAAGAAGAACCCAAATCAATTGATTTGCGTTCTTCTTTGCTATTATTTAAATATTGAACTTGTCTATTGATTTTATCATATCCTTACTCATATCATCCAATTTACTCGCAGTAGAAGCTACCTCTTGTGAAGAAGCATCAAGTTCTTGTGATGATGCTGCGATTTGCTGTGAAATAGCAGAATTACCCTCAGCTACATTAGACGAAGTATCTACCCTTTTGATAATACTATCCTTCTCTTTACTTATATCAAGAGCCTCTTTATTTATTTCCTGAATCTGAGGTATAATATCTTCTATTGATATTATGATCTCCTTAAATGAGCTTATTGAAACTTCAATAATGCTTACTTGATTATCCAATTCATCATTAACTACTTCAGTTGTATTAACAACTGCATATGTCTCTTTTGAAATAGCCGATACAAGGTTACTTATATCTTCTGATGATATTTTAGATTGCTCAGCGAGTTTTCTAATTTCATCGGCCACTACTGCAAATCCTTTCCCAAATTCACCTGCTCTAGCCGCTTCTATAGCAGCATTTAAAGCTAGCAAATTTGTTTGGTCTGCAATGCTTTTAATCATTATTGTAATATCATTTATTTTGTTGATATTTGTTCCTAAATCATTAATCTTATTACTAACTTGTTTAAAAGAATCACTTATACTAGCAATAGAAAGATTTACTGATCCCATATTTTCACTATTTATTTTAGCTTGATCATTTATATTTAAAGCATTAGTATTTGTTTTTTCAGTTAATAATACAATCTGTTCTAAGCTGACCCCAAATTTATTAATACTAGCCGACATCTCTAATAAGTTTTCTGCTTGAGAACTCGTACCACTTGCCATACTTTGAATTGCACTTGAAACCTCTGTAGCAGAGGAAGACATCTCCTCCGAAATTGCAGATAAGCCATCCGTACTCTTAGCAATAGTTTCAGAATTACCTTTTATTTCAAGTATTAAGTTTTTCATATTAAATACCATTTTATTAAAATCGTTATATAATTCTCCTACTTCATCCTTAGATTTTACAACTACACTGGTATTTAATTCTCCATTACCAGCTTTTTTCATAGCCGCCATAAGTGCATCTAGCCGTTTTGTAATTTGAAATTTAATAATTAAACCAATACAAAAAATCAGTATAAGTATTGATATTAATATAGTGATTATATTGGTAAATCGCAAAGCATTAAGTTGAGATATAAATTCAGTCTGAGGGTAAACAAGTATAACAATATTATCCCCCACATTTTTGAAAGAAGCATAATTCAAAGATCCATCGTAACTGTAAGTAAACTTACCTTCAATATTTGATAAAATCTCCTTACTCCAAGTCTCCTTTATAATACTCTTACCAATTTGAGCTTTATCTTTATGTGATAATATAATTCCTTTTTTATTAACACTATATGCATATCCAGAACTACCAATATGGATTTTATCAATTAGATTTTGTAATTCCATTTTGTTCATTAATTTTTGTATGGTTTTAGGTTCTATTCCCACTTGCACAATTCCTGGCTTATCAATTCTTGAGACACCGATATATTGAAACAAAGTTTTATCAGTTCCTCTTAATGATGGCTCTTGTGCAATAGTTAATTCCTTATCATTTATTATCTTTAAAAATGGTTTAGTCTGATCTGAAGAATTAAAATCAAACCCTATAAATCCTTTAATGGATCCATTTGTTAAAATCCCTTTATCATCTGTAACATGAATTTCTGAAACTTTAAGTTTATTTGCTAATTCTAGCATCTTATCAGTACTCAAAATAGATTTATCTACAGCAATTAATTCAGCAATTGATTTGGATAAAGCGATATTTTTACTATTTAACTCATCTTCTACTATTTTTCTAGTCTCGTTATTTCCATTTATAGAATCAATCAAGGTATTCATCTGACTATCCAAACTTGAATTAACCATATTTACCACTAAATTATCTCTAGTTTGAAAATAAGTGTATGTACCTGAAATACCTAGGCACAATGTTATTATAACAATTATAGGTAATAAAATTTTATTTGATAATTTCATAACGCATCCCCCTTTTACTAGGCAATATAAACTACAGTAATATTTCAAGCCTTAAAATTAGTCAAATAAAAGTTATTTCAAAAAATACGGGTTCAAATCCTCATAATAAATTAACGCAATAAAAGAACTCGCTTCACAGCGAGTTCTTTAACTTTGGCGGAGAAAGGGGGATTTGAACCCCCGGAACGCGATAAAGCGTTCGCCTGTTTTCGAGGCAGGTACCATAGGCCACTCGGACATCTCTCCATATATTAAGTTTCCTATAGTATTATAACATATTTGGATATTTTTTAAAATAACTTTTTATGTATTAGATTATATTTGGATTTAATTATTAGTTTTATGTTTTTTATTTCTAACTAATTTAATAAAAAAATACAAAACTATAATTAATATTGTCATATAAGTTAAGAATTGTCCAAATTGTGTTACTATGGGTACTATACTCTCCCAAGAATCTCCAAACCAATATCCGAGTCCTAGGTATATACAAGTCCAAAACAATTCACCTAATGCAACAAACAAACTAAATGTCCATAATTTATATTGCGTAATCCCTGCAGCAGCATTCACGAACGGTCCCATAGCCCCCATTATAAATCTAGTAAAAAAAACCGTGCTTCGTCCATATTTATTTAAATAATTTTCAGCTTTTGATATTTTAGAGTCAAAATATTTCCTTATTTTAATGTGTCTATTTAAAATTTTCCCACCAATAATTTTCCACATAATATATGAGATATTGTCTCCAAGCCATGCAAAAAACCATACCTCAAATAAGATAACTACAACATTAAATTCACCTGCATAAGCAAATGCGCCAGATGCTATGACAACTAAAGATGCCCCTGTTGGTATTCCTATACACTGCAAGACAATTATTATTCCTAAAAACCAAATGTTATAGTTCCTAAAACATTCTATTAAAAAATCACTAAACTCACTCATTTTTTTTACCTTCTATATTTATATCATTTTCTATATTTTTATCGCTTTCAATTATTTTCTTCAAATTAATCTTCATCTCATCAGGAGTTTTGTTGTACTTGTCAGCCAAGTCTTTAACATACAAATTTTCATCACCACTACTAGGTGTAATTTCAAGGGTTTTAAAAATAGCTTCTTCAGCCATATTATACCGCTTTGATAACTTTTTTACGGTTATCCATTTATGAGTACTCATATCTCTTATTTGTCTATTTTCTTTATTGGGTATATTAATGTTTTTTATTTGGAAATATATTATCGTAGATTGTCTTATTATTATAAATATTGTTATTACAATAAAAATTGATAAAATACTAATTCTTACATTCTTTTTCATTAAATCCCCTCACGCTAAAAATATTATATTAATTATATTATAATATACTATGAAAGTATATTCAATAAGTGATCTATTGTACTGTCGTAGTTACATTAAAAATTTTTTCAATAAATGTTTTATAATTAGACAAAATAAATTGTAACAGTTATAATTATTTATATATAATTAAGTCAAATCCCTATAAGAGGAGAATTTTTTTGCCAAATAAAAAACTACTTGATAATGATGAAGATATTATTAAAAAATGGCGCTTATTCGTGGCTGAAGGTGTTTTAAATAAAAATGGACTTAGGAATATTATTTTCCAATCTTGGGAGCGAAGCAAACAATATGGTATTGATCCCTTTAAAAAGGATTTTTTAATTGAACTCACTAAAGATGATTTAAAAAATAAATATAAAGAATTTATGCCTCTCTTAGCGGCAGCTAAACCTTTTATGCAAACACTGTACAATTTAATACAAAATTCAGATTTTATGATTCGTTTAACTGATCGAGATGGATATGTGCTAGATCATATTGGAGAAGATAGTTTAATAAAGCAAGATAAATCTCTGGTATTACAAGATGGATATAATATAAAAGAAGAAGTAATAGGCACTAACGCTATTGGGCTTTCATTAATAACTGGCGAGCCTATACAAGTACTTGGTGGAGAACATTATTTACATAAGTACCATAATTGGACTTCGTCTGCCTGCCCAATAAAAGATGAAAAAGGTAGTATCTTAGGAGTGTTAAGTATCACAGGCCACTTCGAATTTGTACATCCACACACTTTAGGTATGGTAATCGCCGCAGCAAATGCCATAGAAAAAGAAATGAAGTTAGAATACTATAATAAAAGGTTAAAAAGAGTTAATGAACAGTTCTATCAAATTACGGAATCAATTTCTGAAGGCATTATTAGAATAGATAATCAAGGTAATATAACTAGTATGAATAGATTTGCAAGAAAACTTTTAGGGTATAGTGTAAAAGAAATTAATAATATGCGTATAAATGACGTCCTATCTACAAATAGCGGTAAGGATATTATCAATGTTTTAAATAAAGGACGCGAGTATCAAGAAGAAGAGTTAGATTTCACTACAAAAATGGGTAGAAACAAAACTTGTATAGTTAATGTTACCCCCATTAAGTTTTTTAGTTCAACGGACCTAGGTGGAGTTATAATTACTTTTAAAGAAAACAAAGTAGTTCTAAATATGATTAATAAAATTGTTGGAGCTAATGCAAGATATACCTTTAGTGACATATTTGGAAAAAGTAAAAGTATAGCCCATTCAATTAACCTTGCAACAATTGCAGCTAAGACTGATGATACTATACTACTTCAAGGCGAGAGTGGCACAGGCAAAGAAATGTTTACACAAGCTATTCATAATGCTAGTCGTAGAAAAGATAGACCATTTGTATTTTTAAATTGTGGAGCTATTCCTCGAGATCTAGTTTCCAGTGAATTATTTGGATATGTTGAAGGTGCTTTTACTGGTGCTAAAAGAGGAGGACATCCAGGTAAATTTGAACTTGCAGATGGAGGCACAATATTTCTCGATGAAATAGGAGATATGCCACTTGACGCTCAGATAAGTTTGCTTAGGGTTTTAGAAGAACGAAACGTTGTAAGGGTTGGAGGTCATGATGTTATACCAATAAATGTTCGAGTTATAGCCGCTACAAACAAAGATTTAAAAAAAGAAGTTGACCTAGGAACTTTCAGAAGTGATTTATTTTATAGAATAAATGTTATGCCAATTTATATTGCTTCACTTAGAGAAAGAAAAGAGGATATCAAGACATTTATTGATTATTATTACGAAAAATTTATAGAAACTAATGATAAAAACATAAACAAAGTAAGTCAGAGCTTTTATGAAGGTATGATTAATTATAATTGGCCTGGCAATGTTCGAGAACTCCAAAACGTTATGCAACTCGTATTGAATGTAGCTGAAAATAATAGCATACTTACAAGTAAGAATTTACCTAGTTATATAATTTACAAGGAAAATATTGGTGTATTAAGTGATACAAGACAACTCCTAACCTTAGATCAAATCGAAAAAAATGCTATAATGCAAACACTTATTGATGTAAATGATAATCTGGCAGCTGCCTCTAGAATATTGGGTATAGGTAGAAGTACTCTTTATAGAAAGATTGAAAAATACAACATCACTATATAGTATACGATACTGTTTTATGTAATCACAGACTCTGTATCACTACGATACACATGTATCGAAATGATACATGTGGTTGCTGTTGAAAACGATTAAGTGCATCATTTTGATACACTTATGTAAAAACAAATATTTTTATTTTTAATTATTTACGCACAATAAAAAATAACAGGTTGCAAACCGTTGAAATTCAATGGCTTGTAACCTTATTTTTTTTCATATAATTTTTGGCATGGTTATTGCTATCATATATAATAAAGTAATTTATTAATTTATAGGGGGATTTCTTGAATGTATTATTGGATAGTATATGTATATCTGTTATTCTGGATTATTTTATCAGAAAATATAAAAACTGAAACTCTTTTTATCGGCATAATAATATGTTTATTAGTTAGAGGTTTAAATAAGGATTTAATGAGTAAACATAAACTCTTTAATTATAAAAATATTGCGAGGTGGATATCTTACACACTCGTGCTAATTAAAGAAATAGTGGTTTCTAATTTGAATGTGGCAAAAATAGTTTTAAGCCCTAAAATGATAATAACACCACAAATAATAACGATTAATACAAAAATAAAATCAAATTTTCATAAAGCAATTTATGCTAATTCAATAACATTAACTCCTGGAACCTTAACTATTTCAATGGATAACGATAATATTGTTGTACATTGTTTGAAAGAGGAATTTGCAAAAGAACTACCTAATTCGATCTTTGAGAAAATAATTTTAAAAGTTGAGGAACACATTTATGAATAAAATATTTACTTTTTCTATTTTATTTCTAGCCTGTACAATTCTTATATGCATGTACAGAGCAATCAAAGGACCATGCGCCGCTGATAGACTAATTGCAATTAATGTCATAGGTACTAAAACTATTGTACTTATTCTTATAGTCTCATTTTTACTTAATGAAACATATTTTGTTGATGTAGCTATAGTATATGCTTTAATTAGTTTTTTGTCCTCTATTGTAATAGCTAAATTTATTGAAAAATCAGGAGGTAAAAATATATGAAAGATATTATTGTAACTATATTTCTTTTGGGCGGGTTATTCTTTTTCATGGTTGGATCGATAGGTATTATACGATTTCCAGACGTGTTTACAAGAGCCCACAGTGCTTCTAAATGTGATACTTTAGGGGCAATTCTATGCCTATCTTCATTAGTAATATTTAAAGGTTTTAGTATGGTTAGCTTAAAAATTATATTAATTCTTATATTTGTTTGGATTGCGAGTCCAACAGCTACGCACTTAATTGCTAAGGCTGAGTTTACAAGGCAATCATCCATCGGGAAAATAAACGGGGTGAAAAAACATGAAGGTCTTTAGTATAATAATGCTGATATTTTTAATAGGCTCTGCAATATCAGTTTCTACTATAAAAAGTTTACTTGGTGCAATAATAGTATTTATGGTTTACAGCCTACTAATGACAATTTTATGGCAACAGCTAAATGCTCCAGATTTAGCAATAACAGAAGCCGCAGTAGGCGCAGGCATCACAACAATTTTATTTATACTTACACTAAAGAGGATTAAAGGAGTAAGAAAATGAAAAAACTTTTATCTATTGGAATTACAATAACATTAATTATAATTTTACTTTTAGGAGTTAATGAGTTGCCTAAATTTGGACAATATAATAACCCTGCTAATAATGAAGTTTCTCATTATTATATTGAAAAAACCCCAGAAGAAACTGGTGCTATGAATATAGTTACAGGTATTATTTTGGATTACCGTGCCTTTGACACTTTTGTTGAAGCAAGTGTATTGTTTACTGCTTCAATTATAGTCTTGTTACTTTTAAAAAAGGAAAAACCCTCACCAGATACTATTTCTGATGTTACTGTCATTAAAAGTACTATATTAAAAGAAGTAAGTAAAGTGTTAATACCCTGCATTCAGATTTTTGGCATTTATATAATCTTTTATGGGCATCTAAGCCCAGGAGGTGGATTTGCAGGTGGAACAATTATAGGAACAAGTTTTATCTTATATAGAATCGTCTATGGAAAAAAATTTACAGATAAAAAATTACCATACTCAATATTAATAAACTACCTGTGCGGAGCAATTATTTTTTATGGATTACTAAAAGGATATAGTTTTATAACTGGTGGAAACCATCTTGACATGCCTCAGCCAGGTTTAGGCACAGCAGGTAATATACTAAGTGGTGGTTTCTTATTACCATTAAACATATTAGTAGGACTTATTGTTGCAATTACTATATACTTTTTTTTCACTTTATTTGACGGAGGAGAAATTTAATTATGGAAGGTATAATAAATAATTATTATGAAACTGGCTCAATTATATTATTCGGAATTGGGTTTGCAATACTATTATTGCATAATAATTTAATAAAAAAAATAATTGGAATGAATATAATGGATACAGCAGTTTTTTTATTTTTTATTGCCAAAGGATATATCATAGGACTCGATGCTCCAATTATTATAGGCGTGCATAAAGGAGTTCAAGGTTATATCAATCCTGTCCCTTCCGCCCTAATGCTTACTGGTATAGTTGTAGCTGTTAGTACAACAGCATTTGCACTTGCGTTAACAATAAAATTGTATGAAGGATACGGTACCATTGAATTAGATGAAATTATGAAAACAAGGGGTGAGTATGATGAGCTTCATTAAAGGTTTTCCACTTATTATTATACTAATATTATTTATTACAGCATTTATAATGCCTTTAATAAAAAAAACAAAGATTGTTAAGGGCGTTAGTTTAATATCAATGTCTTTATCAATGATCTTAGCGCTAATAAATTTAGTTTTTGTTATTAATAACGGTGAATATTTATATAGAATTGGACATTTTAATGCACCATATGGAATTGAATTTCGTATTGGAATAATTGAGGCTATGATGGGTTTACTTTTTTCATTTGTTGCACTTATGATAATTTGGTATTCAGTCTATGTTATAGAAAAGGAAATTAAAGAATCGAAAGTATCTTTATACTATTTACTTATAAACATTTTAATAGGTTCCTTATTAGGAGTAGTATATTCTAATGATTTATTTAATTGTTTTGTGTTTATAGAAGTAGGAACCCTAGCATCCTGTGGCACTATTATCGTTAAAGACAAAAAAGAAAATATAAAAGCAACTTTAAAATATTTAATTATGAGTTGTTTAGGATCAGGCCTTGTTCTCATGGGAATTGCTTATTTATATTCAATGACTGGACATTTGAATATAAACTACATCCATAAAGAACTAATTAAAACATACCTTAATTACCCAAATGCAGTACTAATTGCAATTGTTTTATTCATTATTGGTCTCGGAGTTAAGAGTGCTATGTTTCCACTTCACAACTGGCTTCCGGACGCACATTCAAGTGCACCATCATCTTCAAGTGCAATTTTATCTTCCTTAGTCCTAAAAGCATTTGTTTTACTTATGATTAAGGTATTATATAGAGTTTTTGGGATTGAAATACTTAATCACTTTTCAGTATTAAATATCATCCTTATATTAGGAAGTCTAGGCATGATAATGGGCTCGATTTTTGCTATCTTTCAAAAGAATATAAAACGGGTTATAGCTTATTCTACTGTGGCGCAAATGGGTTATATATTTTTAGGTATAGGTCTTGGTAGTGATATAGGAGTTTCAATTGCTATATTTCATATTATTGGTCACGCACTAACAAAATCGGCTCTATTTTTATCAGTTGGTGCAATGATAGAACAAACTGGCCACAAAAGCCTAGATCATCTAAAGGGGATAGGGAAAGAAATGCCCTTTACATTAGGATTATTTTCTATTGGTGCTTTATCTATGATAGGAATTCCAATATTGCCTGGATTTATTAGTAAGTGGCACTTATCTTTAGCATCTATATCAGCTGGAAACACTATTTTAATTGCAGTAATCTTGATAAGCAGTTTATTAAATGCTGTATATTACTTCCCAATTGTTATAAATGGTTATTTTGGAGAAGACAATTTAAAAGGTAAAATATATAAATCTAAGAGCAAACCTTTAAAAGAATTGATGCCCGTAATTTTCCTAGTGATTTCTATGATTTCTGTAGGGCTCGCCTCTAGCGGTATTATAAATTTAATTAGTCTAGGATTTCAGTAGAGGAGGTGCTTATCAATTGAATAATATAGCAATCATAATACCAATATTGTTTCCATTTATATTAGCAATAATTATGGCAACAATGGACTTAGGTGAAAAAAAAAGAAATGTTTTTGTTAGCATTGGTGTTATATTAAATTTTATTTTTCTAGTTACTATATTTTATATATTTGGGAAAAGTAGAGTTCATCTAATTAAAATAAATGGATTTTTAGATATTTACTTTAAGATAGATAAATTAAGCATAGTATTTTCTTTATTAGTCGCAATTTTATGGATTTTTACTACCTTCTACGCCATGGAATATATGAAACACGAAGGTAAGGAAAGACGATTCTATACTTTTTTTCTTGCAACACTAGGAGTAACAATGGGAATTGCCTTTTCAGGAAATCTTATAACTCTTTATGCTTTTTATGAGTTTCTTACACTATCGACCTTTCCACTCGTAATCCATGCAGACTCAAAAGAAGCTTTGAAAAGTGGTAAAAAATATCTAATATACTCCTTTGTAGGAGCTACATTGGTTTTGCTTGGAATGGTTTTATTGTTCAGTGTTACTAATGATACAACATTTAATGCCCATGGTATTTTGCCAGCACTTACAGGCGATAATAAAGGTCTATATTTAGTTAGCTATGTTGCTATGTTTTTAGGATTTGGGGTTAAAGCAGCACTGGTTCCCTTTCATTCATGGCTACCTGCAGCAATGGTTGCACCAACACCGGTCAGTGCACTTCTTCATGCAGTGGCAGTTGTAAAATCAGGTATTTTTGCTATTCTTCGTATGAGCTATTTTATATTCGGAGCAGAAATAATTAGGGATCTTCATGTAAATATATTTTTAAGTATTCTAATTGTACTTTCAATTTTAATGGGATCATTCTTAGCATTGCATCAAGAAAATTTAAAAAAGAGATTAGCTTACTCAACTATTAGCCAATTAGGATATATTCTACTAGGTATCGTTTTGCTAAATGAAGACGCCTTTGTTGGAAGTCTGCTTCATTTAATTAATCATGCAGTAATTAAGATTGTTCTGTTTTTCTGTGTTGGAGCAATAATGTACACTACAGGTAAAACTAATATTAGTCAAATCAGAGGTATTGGCAAACAGATGCCAATAACAATGGGCTGTTTTGCCATAGCTTCCATATCACTAATAGGTATCCCCCCAACAAATGGTTTTGTTAGTAAATGGTATCTTGCGCAAGGTGGACTTACATCAGGGAAAATGATCTTTCCTGCAATATTGCTTTTAAGCGCATTATTAACTGCCTTATACCTCCTGCCGATTATAACAGAAGCCTTTTTTAAAAAAGGGGATGATATTATAGTTAAAGATGCACCAATTAAAATGTTAATTCCTATAGTTTTGATAACCGTAATAGTTGTTTTACTAGGATTATTTCCTAATATGGTTATCCCATTTATACAAGAAATTGCTAGCGATGTACTTTAGGAGAGGAGGGTATTATATTGAATTCAACTATTTATTTACTATTTATTTTGCTATTCCCTTTAATAGGATCATTTATAGGGTTCGCTATAGGAATGAGAAGTGAAAAGTATAGAGATATCTTTAATGTTGTTATGACAACTATTATATTTTTGGTTACTAGCATGTTGTATAAATATGTTTCAGTACAAACGATAGAAGTATCTATACCTTATGTTATGGGTAAGGGTCTTCATTTGAAATTAGACATGTTTAGATATGTGTTTGTTTGGCTTACATCTGTAATCTGGTTATTAACTACGATATACTCAACACAGTATTTAGTAAATCATAAAAATAGAAATAGGTATTATTTGTTTTTTATGTTAACCCTAGGAAGCGCTATTGGTATTTTCATATCAGAAAATTTTTTAAATTTATTTACTTTTTTCGAAATTATGTCTTTTACGTCATATGCACTAATAATTAACGACGAAGATGAATATTCGCATGAAGCGGGCAATACTTACATTGTAATGGCCGTGACTGGTGGGCTTATTTTACTTATGGGATTATTCCTGCTATACAATTCTACGCAAACGTTGGACATCAGCGAACTTAGCTCTAGCGTAGGACATTTAGGCAATATAAAGTATCTTATTGTAACTTTGATCATCATAGGATTTGGCGTAAAGGCGGGTATGGTACCCCTGCATATATGGTTGCCAAAGGCCTATACAGCAGCTCCCACACCTGCAACAATTGTTTTATCTGCTATTTTAGCTAAAACAGGAATATTTGGAATTATAGTAACTATTGAAGTAATTATGAGTGGTGATTTTATAATATCCATTATTATTCTAGTTCTGGGTTTTCTAAATATGTTTATTGGTGGTTTTCTAGCAATTATGCAACGAAATATTAAAAGAATTCTCGCATATAGTAGTATGAGCCAAATTGGTTATATTCTTGTTGGAATAGGACTCATAGGCATTTTGAAGGAACACAGAACTATCGCTATTTATGGTACATTGTATCATGTTATAAATCATGGAATTTTTAAGGCTTTATTATTTATGGGTACAGGCACCATTTATATGGTATTAAATGAGGTTAGTATAAATAAAATAGGTGGTTTTGGTATTAATAAACCCTTATTAAAGATGATATTTTTTATAGGTGTTTTATCAGTTATAGGGATGCCTGGTTTCAATGGTTTCACTAGCAAAACTCTGTTACATGAGGCTCTTATTGAGGCTCAGCATATGTATGGAGGAATATTTTTCAAATCATGTGAAGTTGTGTTTATAATAAGTAGTAGTTTTACAGTAGCTTATTTACTTAAATTATTTGTAGCTGTATTTATAGATAAAAGCACTAATGATATCCAAAAGGTAAAGGCAAAGATAACTAAAATTACACTTTTTCCAATGATTATGTTAAGTTTATTGAGTGTTTATATTGGATTTAACCCTAACACAATATTACATGTATTGGATAAATCTTTAAAGCCATTTGGGAATGCACACCCAATAGCTGTTGATTTCTACACTTTCACTAATGTTAAAAGTTCGATAATTATAATATTAATCGGTATCATGATATATACAGTATTTATAAGGCGAGTACTAAAAAAAGGTGAAGGAAGTAATTGGTATTATGTTAACCCAACACTAAACTGGCTAAATCTAGAGAAACATATATATGTACCAATAGGAAAAAGTGTAATTTTTATTAGCACATATATTTTCCATATAGTTGATGGTGCAGTAATTAACAGTGTTGCTTTTATAGGTAATGGTGTTGATTCATTTAGCAAAATGGAAATTGATTATGGAAAATCTATTATTATAAAAATGAAAAGTCGGTTTATTACCTTATTTAGCCGTGGAGATATTAACAAATTTAAAATTGATGAGCATAAGGAAACGTCAGAACTAATAAATATAAAAAGAAAAATAGAAGACATAGGCTATAACATGAACAGTTTAACTTATTCTCTATTTATATTTGGAATTGTTCTCATAGTCTGCTTAATATTTCTAATGTCTTAATAAATTTATATATTTATTAAAATCATTTATCTTTATATAATCTACACATCTTTTTTCTATAATAATTATAGTTACATATTCAAAAAACTTTTATGATAAAAATTCATTGAATAAAATATAAAATATTCTAATAAAGGTTTTAGGAGGGAAAAGTGTGAGCATTATAAAAGAAAAAATTAAAGTCTTTGGCATGACGTGTATATCCTGCGAGTCAAGAGTTGAAAAAGCCGTTAAGAAAATAGTCGGTGTAAAAACAGCTAAGGCAAATTTCAGTGGTCAATTTCTAAATGTAGAGTATGATACAGTTCTATGTAGCTCCGAAAAGATTAAAACTAATATAAAATTGGCCGGTTATAGCACTGAAAGCTCTAATAATTACAAAATAATAGGTATGCTTATAATTGTTGCCGCAATTGCATTAATTGGAAATACCTCTGGTGGAATTGATATGGAATCCAAACTAAATGGTGCTACATATTTCGTTCTATTCATTGTTGGGGCTCTTACATCAATACATTGCGTAGGTATGTGTGGAGGAATAGCACTATCTCAAAGCATAAATAAAGATAGCAAAAGTAAATTTGATTCCATAAAACCTGCCCTTTTATACAATGCAGGTAGAGTTATATCTTATACAATAATCGGTGGACTAGTTGGTGCTCTAGGTTCAGTACTTTCACTTTCAATATCAATTAAAGCAGGGCTTCAAATCTTTGCTGGGGTCTTTATGATAGTAATGGGACTTAATATGGGTGGCTATAGTATTTTTAGAAAGTTAAATATAAAACTTCCCTGGTCATCTTGCTCAATTAAGAAAAAGCCAAAAGCTCCTTTCTTAGTAGGTGTTGTAAATGGACTTATGCCCTGTGGTCCACTTCAAACAATGCAACTATATGCTTTAGGAACTGGGAGCGCACTAAACGGTGCATTATCAATGTTAGTATTTTCTCTTGGAACAGTACCTTTAATGTTAACTTTTGGTGTTTTATCAGGTCTCATTAGCAAAGGATATACAAAAACTCTATTGAAATTTAGCGGAATATTAGTTGTAGTTCTAGGTATCATAATGGGAACTAGAGGACTAGCACTAGCAGGCATAAATGTACCATCAACTTCTACTATAGCTGCTAGCCTTTCGGGTAACAAAACATCACAGAAAACTTCAACTGCCCCTACCAAACCAACTATAGAAAATGGAGTTCAAATAATTAGAATGACAGCCGATGGCGCTGGGTACACACCTAATGGCCTATATGTTCAAAAAAACATTCCTGTGAAATGGATAATAGATGGCAAAGCATTAAATTCCTGTAATAGTCAAATAATTGCACCTTCATTGGATATTCAAAAAAACTTAAAACCTGGCGAAAATGTAATTGAATTTACGCCAAAGGACAAAGATATAAACTTCAGCTGTGGAATGGGTATGATCCGCGGAGTAATTAAAGTGGTTGATAATATAGAAACTGTTGATACTTCAAAAGTTGATTCTTCTGTGCCTGCCCCATCCTCTGGAATGTCTTGTTGCACCGAAGATGCCTCGACTGATAACACTCCCCAAACCACAAGCATTTATGGTACAGACCTTAGTAAAGTTGAAACTAGTAGGTTGATTAAAAAAGCTGTGATTTTAGGAAGCAATCAAACTATTTCAATTAAAGGTACAGGATATGAATTTGAGCCATTAATTGCGGTGGTAGCCAAAAATGTTAATACAACCATGAGTTTTGATTTAGTTGATTTCGACAATCCGCAAGGAACCTTTGAAATTGCTTCATCAGACACCGGTACAAATATTACTACCTTTGAAGGTAAAAAAGGTACTGTTAAGATAAACACTCCTTTTGCTAAAACTGGTATCTACTCAATTATAAAGGATGGCAATATTGTAGGTGGTGTACTTGTTATAGATGATTTAAAAAATGCTGATTTAGAAAAGATTAGACAAGATTATGTAGGCAATTAAATTTTATAGGCATATGAAATTGAAAATATAATATTTTCAGTTTCATATGCCTATTTTTTACTAGTACGTGCTTCTATGTTTTATGCAAAGCGGAATTTCATATGTTAACATTACTATCCATCCAGCTAAGCAACTTAGTGCAACTCCAACAATTCCCATCTTAGGAATAAGTAAATATGCAAATAGTACCCTTGCAACTATTTGTACGAAAGTTGACCGTAAAGTAACTTTTAAATCCCCCATGCCTCTAAAATATCCTTGTATTCCATTGGTCCAACTTGGTAGTATATAGAAAAAAGCCATAAGCTGAAGATATATTACGCCAAACTCTACAACCTTCGAGTCTTTGCTTGGCACAAATAATTGCATAAGATTTTGAGCTCCAAAGTATACCACTATCCCAATTAAACCCCAATATATAGTTTCTAATTTCATGCCTATCCAGAAACCTTGTTTAATACGTTTATGTTTTTTAGCCCCCCTATTTTGAGCTAGGAATGTTGTCATTGCAACCGCTATGCTTTGCTGTGGCGTGAAAGCGAAATCATCTACACGATTAACTGCGTTAAAAGTTGCAATAGCATCTACTCCTAATGGGTTAATTGCACCCTGGACTAAAACCTTGCCAACATACAGGCAGGTTTGTTGCATGGCGCTAACCCAGCTGTATTTTGCTGTAATGTTAAGAAGGGCCCTATCTAGAACTATTTCTTCCTTTGAAAAATGGAGCATAGGAACTTTTTTATAAACATAAATAAAACAAAATATACTTGAAAGCATTTCAGCAATTACTGTAGCAATAGCGGCTCCATTTACCCCCATTTTAAAGATAATTACAAACATAAGATCCATTACAACGTTTAAAACTGAAGCTATACTTAGAAAAATTAGTGGAGTTTTTGAATCTCCAATACTGCGTAGTGTTGAAGCAAAGACATTATATAGAAAAGTAAAAATTAGTCCAAAGAATATAATTCTAAGGTAACTTGTAGCCGCAAGAAGGATTTCCTCTGGTGTATTAATTAATCTTAAAATTGGTTTTGTTAGAATTACACATATGATAATCAGTAGCAACGTAAATATAAATCCGGCTATCATAGTAGTAGAAACCTCTCGTTTAAATTTCTTTATATTGCCTTCTCCAAAATATTCACTCATTAAAACAGAAGCACCGGTGCAAATCCCAATTATAAAAAAAATAGTGATATTTATAATTGGATTAGCAGTACCAACTGCCGCTAGAGCCTCAGTACCCGCAAACCTCCCAACGATGATAGAATCCGCGGCATTATAACTTAGCTGAAATAGATTTGCTAATATGAGCGGAATCGTAAACCGAATTAACTGCTTTGAGATGTTACCAGTTGTCATGTCTGTCATTAAGAGAGTCACCATCCATTCTTATATGTAAAAGATATAAAAGCTATAACTAAAATTCGTAATCATAGAATTAAATTATACCATTATTTCCATTAGTTTTGTGCGCATATTTGCTTGTTATAGCGATATATTAGCTAGGATGATAAATCAACATGAAACTCCTATTGTCGCTCTAACAGCATTATTAGGTGTACTCTTCTTCATTTATTTAATTATGAAGGACTAATTATTAAACTTTAATTATTAAACTTAGTATAAATATTTCTCTCTAGTAATTATATTAATAACAAAAATAAAGTGAAGCAGAGATTAACGTCTGCTTCACTTTATTTTCACCTTATAAGTTTCAATGTTATCTTACAATAACTGAAACTCCATCTGGTATTACTGATATACTAGCATCATTTCCTTTTATTTCGAAAGCTCTTTCAAGTGCTTCTTCAAAGGTAAATGCATGCTGCATATGCATTTTCTTTATCATTTCAGGGTCACACATATCTGTAACAAGAATTACTGTAAACTTGTCAAGTATACGCGCAAGAATCTGAAATTCCCATTGATCCGGTGCTGTATCATTTCTTCCTACTTTAATTACCCTATCCAGAACTTCTCTCGGACTCTTAGCATTTGCTATATTGTCATAAAATGACTGACCCCCATGTCCATCATTACATGCAGACACCATTATTATAACTCCACCATCTTTACATGTTGCTTCAGCTGCTGTCATACCTTTTACAGACTGATATATATTTTGGTCTAGTGGATATCCTCCATTAGTTGATATAGCTATATCTGCTTTAACAGCTTTAACTGATGCTAGTTCCATAACAAATTTGCATCCTTCTACATGTGCAAGTTCACTATCCCCTGCAAATGCATTTATAACATTCTTCTCACTGTCTATTACAACATTCAATATGAAAGCGAGCTTAGCTTCCTTAGCTGCATATAACATATCTCTGTGGATCGGGTTATTTTCAATAACTCCAGACCTAGCATATTCACTCGCTATAAATTCCGAGCAATGGTTTGCCATAACTGTTTTAGCCGATGCCACTCCAGGAAGCACACTTTTACGTCCTCCTGAAAATCCTGCGAAGAAATGTGGCTCTATAAATCCTTCTGAAATTAGAAGCTCAGCATCCATCGCAATCTTATTAAGCAATAGTTCTCCACCAGATGGAAGTGTACCAACGCTGACCATACTGCTATAATCCTCTGATACATGATTTACAATAACTTCATTATCTACAATTTCCTGACCAAATTTATTGATCATTTCCTCTTTTGTAGTAGGTCTATGGAAACCAGTTGCAATTAATATAGTTATTTTAACGTTCGGATTTGCTTTTCTAATTCTTGAAAGAAGTATTGGTAGTGTTACTTTACTTGGCACAGGTCTAGTATGATCACTAGTTATCAACACTAAGTTTTGTACACCTTTAACTAGATCTTCTAGTTTTGCACTACCAATAGGATTATCAAGTGCTTTATTAACAATTTCTTCTTGAGTTATTTCTACTTTGTACGCATGAGCTTTTGATTCAAGTATTGCCCTTAAATTTTTATTTGGAACGTCTATTTCTAAAAATCGCTTCGAATATGGTATTTTGATTTTAGTCATTTATATTCCTCCTACATTGTAAAGTATTTTGCACCAAAGTATACAATTAATCCTAGGATTGCTACATACACTAGGCAAAATTTAAGTGTTGCTTTTAATATCTTACCTTCAGCACCTACTATTCCTGTGGCTGCTGTGGCAACTGCAATACTTTGAGGTGATATCATTTTTCCGGCTGTTGCTCCCCCTGTATTAGCAGCCGCTAACCAATAGGGACTCATATGCAGATTTTTCGCAACTTCAACTTGAAGTGGACCGAACAATACATTAGCAGATGTATCACTACCAGTTACAAATGTACCTAGCGCTCCTATGATTGGAGCAAATAAAGGGTAAAAGCTTCCGGTTGCTGCAACTAAAACTACAGCTATAGATGTTATCATTCCACTATAACTCATTACCTTTGCAAGAGCTACTATTGCAAGTATTGTTACTGCTGATTTAGACATTTGTTTACATGTATCTGTAAATACTTTTACTATTTCGCTAGCCTTTGCCCCTTGAATAAGTCCCCCTATAAATGTTGCGAGAATTATAAGTGTTCCAGGATTTGCAATCCATGTAAAGGTACTAAGCTTCGCATGAGGCCCTGTGTATATTTGAAAAGAAGTTTTTATAGTTGATAATGGTTTATTTATTGCTGGAACTAAAGTGCTTGTAACTAGTATAAAAGTCAATATTAATATAAAAGGTACCCACGCTACTATTGCCTGCTTTGTAGATATAAGAACCTTATCTTTAGCTGCGGTTTTTTTATAAAATACTTTAGCTATTGTAACTGTTACAATAAGACATACCAGTGAACCAATTAAAGCTGGAAGTTCAGCTCCCATATATTTTGCAACTAAAAGTTCTGGTATTGCAAAAGCTAATCCTGATGCAAGTGAAATAAGTACTACTCCCTTAATTGCCTTAACACTTTTACCTGTGAGCATTACTAAAAGTAAGGGCACAATCACAATTAATACAAATAATTGAATTCCAACTGCATAACTTAAAGTAACTGGATCAATTGCTGCAACTTTTGCAAGTGTCGTAACAGGTAACCCAATAGCTCCAAAAGCAGTTGGTGTTGTATTTGCAATAAGACAAATAATTGCAGCAAATATTGGATCAAATCCAAGTGCGGCTAATATACTTGCTGGTATTGCAACTGCTGTACCAAATCCTGCAATGGCTTCAAGAAAGCCTCCGAAACCCCAAGCAACAATTAAAACTAATATTCTCCTGTCAGTTGTAATTCCTGTCATCATATTCTTAATAACATCCATACTTTTTGTATGAATAGAAAGATTGTAGGTAAACACTGCTGCTATTATTACAACAATAATTGGCCATAATGCCAGTGCTGCGCCCTCAAGAGTTGCTGTAAGCGCTTGTCCTACCGGCATCTTCCAAACTACTATTGCCAGTATTATTGTAAGTAAAAGTGTAATAGTACAGGTTTTATGTCCTGGCATTTTTAAAACACCTAGTGACACCATAAGCCATACAATTGGAATAAGTGCAATGAAAAATAATAAATAAATATTCATATCTTATTATCTCCTTTAATTAGTAAGATTAGTTGCATTTTTGAAATCGACTACATGAAAGCATTATAGATAGCCAACACCTTTAACGATATTGGCGATATAATTTAATATCTTTAAACGTTTGCAATATACATATATTTTAATTTTCCTCCTGCATTATGCATATAATTCTAAAAATTAATTAGTGGTATCATGGTCTGACCTTTTATTAATTAATACTAACACACTATTTAGAATATTTCTATATTAGTTAACTAGTTAACAATGTTTATTTTTAAAATTTGTTAAAATTATTATATTTATTAATACTCTCACTTTTAATATTACTTATACCTTTATGATTTTAACTTAACTGAAATAACAATTACCTAAGTGTTCGACAACTAGAATATCTTTATACCTTTATTAAAATCACTATATCTTATTCTTTATGATCTCTCCAAGCCCCTTAACTACGGCTTTATCATAAGCTATTCCTTAATATTAATAAATTATATATTTATTTTTTTCATTTTTATAATGTTTAACATAATAATAAGAATTTCATAAAACACTAATACAGTGCTAACAACATAATGTTTTTACTCACAGAATGTTATAGTATTTTTGCAACAAAATTTATACTGGAAGTAATATAACTTAATATATTGTAAAAATTTCTTAAAACGTTTACATGATAAGGACGACAATGATAATATTTTAACACTGTTATTATTGTTATTAATACCAATTAAACGTGAACTACATGTTAATCTAGTATCTTTTTAAACTAAAAGAAACCACTTAGGGTTTCCTTTAGTTACAATTCTTATATTATTATTGGTTAGCTAACTTCTTATATCCTGCTAATCTTTCTACAGCATCTTTTTCTGTTTTAACAAATAATTCTTCTGCTACTTCTGGGAAACTTTTAGCAAGTGAAGAATATCTAACTTCGCCCATTAAGTATTCTCTAAATGAAGTAGTAGGTTCTTTAGAATCTAATATAAACGGATTCTTTCCTGCTTCTTTAAGATCTGGA
>NZ_JAHLEB010000042.1 GCF_018861735.1 Clostridium lacusfryxellense
TTGCATGCCCAAAAATAATAGTTGTAAAAGAAAAAAGCCAATTAGAAGCATACATACTTTCAATTGGCTATAATTCTATTTGTCACAAGATGGTTAACTTAATGACATTGGTGTTAACCCCCTCTTACATTGTATTTTCTCCCGCCTCTTGCCCTCTATATAAGACAAGAAGTTGATAAGCATATTGTTTATGGTATAGGCTAGTTTGTTGCCTCTTGTGCTTACTAAAGGGGTATCAAGTATTATTATTTTATACCTCTTTCAAAGAAGCTTTATTATAATGTGTATCAGAAAACATATCAAGTCACATGATACACTTTTACAACCTATTGAGTGGGTTTATGACGCCTATTTTCTTTATTTATTCATGCATCATATAACTATAGTTTTTTGATGCACTCATTTTTCTATAACTTTTTGTTAAATTTGCAGTTAAATTTAATTGAATTCTTACTATATTTCTTCCCTTGCCTTACCTATTGACCTAAATATATAAACGCTTTACTTCTTTTATGAGTTAAAACTATTTAGTATTTCTAGGTCAATGTTTTGAAAAAAAGTCTTTTTGTAATAAGTGTCTTAACGTATGTATTCTGCGTTTTGCGAGCACTGCCTCAACAATCGATAAATCACCAATCATATGGAACACTTATTCTTAAATTTAAGTATAATAAACATTATACTTAATTATATTGATTAAGTACTAAGTCATAATTTTTTATACAAATTAGTATCACTGTAATAAGATAAAAAGGAGAAAAAACATGGTGAGAATATTAATAATAAATGTCCCATTTTATGGACATGTAAATCCAACAATTGCAATTACAAAAGAACTTGTTGATAGAGGATATAAAGTAACATATTTAATTTCAGAGGAATTTAGAGAAGAAATAGCACTTACTGGTGCAAGAACAATGCTTTATGATTATGACGAAAAAAAAGCAATGTCATTTAAAGGTATGAAATTAACTATGAGTAATATTTATGAAGCTGCTTTACGTATTGGTAAAAATTATGATTTAATTATTTATGAATTCATGTTTTTTATGGGAAAAAATCTAGGTGATATTTTAAAAAAACCAACAATACGATTAATTTCAATGTTTGCATTTAATGACAACACAATTAATCCTAAAAACTCTGGTAAATCATCGCTTCAACTTAAATTAATTCAAAATAAATTCGCAAGAAATATATTTACACAGTTGTTTTTTGGCAAAAAAAAAGTTAAAAATAATGATATATTTACGGACGTATTGGAAAATGTACCAGAATTAAATATAGTCTTTACTTCACGTAAATTCCAGATTCATAGTGAAGAATTTGAACATTCTAGGTACAAATTTATTGGTCCATCTATTATTAAAAGGGCAGTAAAAAATAACATTCCATTAAATAAGTTAAAAGAAAAAGTAATTTATATTTCTTTAGGCACTCTATTTAATAAATCATTAAACTTTTTTAGAATTTGTATAGAAGCTTTTCGTGATGTTGATATGACAATAATTATGTCAATAGGTAAAAATGTAAACATAAAGGATCTTGGAACTATTCCGGACAACTTTTTAGTCTATCAAATTGTTCCTCAATTAGAAGTTCTTAAACGTACAACTATTTTTATTACTCATGGGGGAATGAATAGTGTAAATGAAGCAATTTATTATGGAGTTCCAGTTATTACCATACCCCAATTCGCAGATCAGCCTGCTGTCGCTAGAAGATTAGAAAAATTAGGACTAGGAAAAGTAATTGACAAAAAAAATGTTTCAGTTGAAACTTTGAAAAAAGCACTAAATGATGTTCTTTATAATGCAATGTATAAAAAAAACATGAATATTATGAGCGAAGATATGATAAACAGTGGCGGCTATAAAGCTGCTACTACTGAAATAGAAAAATATATTGGTCTAAACTTTAGCATAGGCACTAAGTATAATACTTACTATACTTAGTATGTATTCATAGAAAACTTATTCCCTATAGGGTGACCAGAATGGTAACAAATATGTTGTGCTAATATATATGATTAAACAATATAACTTATAGTAGCCTCAGGCAAATATTTTTGAATTAATTCTCTAATGACTTCCTCAGCTGGATTTCTATATTCATTACGATATGTATACTTTCCTGGTCCCTTTGGTCACATCTTAACCTTATCAAGTAAATTTACTGCTTTTGGCATGCTTTCTGTATTAATAATATAATAATTAGGTAACCCATAGGTCATAAATATTACCTCTATAAATAATTGATTTTTAAGCTTAAATGATAAAGTCTCTTAACTTCCTTAAACATATTGTCATACACTATTTCCCATACGTTTTCCAAAATTATAGGGGTGATATTTAATCCTATTTTATATCAAGCTTCAAACATCTTATTTACTGCAATAATTCTCTCTTTTAGCTACTAGTGCCAAACTCTACTTTTTCTATAATCTCTTGTGGTTTAATGGAAATTCGCATTTGTGTGTGACCATTGTGATTCGCCGTTAATAAATCGTCCACAGCATTAAACTTTGTTGAAGAAGTGGCTATCGCTTTCTCTAGCTTTCCAAACTCCTCAATTGCCCATCTTGAATTTCCAGTAATAGTATTTTCAAGGACCATATCTGATAGTAGCATTGGTTATAAATTGGGTACAGCCGACATACTGTCGTGAAATTAGTAGATTGTTATATATAATATATGGCTATAGTAAATGTCGTGAAAAATACTTAAGATTTTACTATCAAATAATATTTACAAAAAAGGTGCTGAAAACCTTTTATTTCATATATATTTTGCCTTATTAATAGAATAACTAAATTAATATCTTGTTTCGTATTTGTGTTACTTTAACTTTATTTGGTAACGTTGGTTAATTGGAGTTACTGCATTTTTCAAAACATTCTACCTTTAATTATATTTGTAGTAAAAGGTCAATATCTAGGTGATCTATACCTTTAACAAAGACACTAATTGTAATTTTCAAAGTTTTTAGATGTTATATTTAAGTCATTCATAAATTTCTCAACGGCTCTTAAGTTTTTACGTATGGGAGTACTATGTGAACACTTTTTCTCGCATAATCCACAGTTTATACAAGCTTTTTCGATACTTCCTCCAACTTTATCTTGATATTCTTTAAAAACTTCAAGTGCAATGTTTGACATACCATATTGATTATAATAAGCGTAAGAATTAAAAATTTTATTTATTTCAATTCCCTTAGGGCATGGAGAACAATATCCGCAATTACAACATATAACACGAGGATTTGCTGGGTTAAATTCCGTTTGCTTGAAATACTTTTCAATTTCTGTATAGTCATATTTTTTCGAATTTCTAGAAACCTCGCAAACTATATCCAAGAAGTCTTTACTCTCTAATTGAAAGATTACCTCGTCAAAAACGGATTGTGACATAAAATACCTGGTTGCGAGCTCACTGGCAGTAATATTTTTAATCACATGTGATTTACTTAATATATTGTTCGGGAGTTGTTTATTTCCTGCATCAACTAGACCTCCGCCGACTATTGTTATACCAGAGTTTTTAAGTTCGCTCAGCAATTCTTTTTGAGCTTCAAGTGTGGGTATAAAGTAGATCATTACTGTATCTATAATATTATTTGTGCCTTTTAAAACTTCCTTTGCAGAAAAAAGATTAAGTGGAGTGAAAATAATTCCTATGTGATGCACTCTTCCTTCTTCTTTTGCCATTTTTGCTTGCATCAACTGTTGTGGCAGCAAGCCCTCCTCAACACTATCCGCATATAAATATAAACAATCTAAGTATTCCGTTCTTAGATCCATTAAAGAACGGCTCAAACAAAATTCAAAAGCATTTTCTACTGGTAACGTTTTATCAAAATAAGGGTAATTAGTTGACAGATTTATAAATTTTCTTACTGGTTCTAAAACCCTCCCTAAGAAACATTCACATGTTCCTCCTATATATTGAGGTGATGTTGTGAAGCTTCTAATGCCTTGAGAGTATGCGTCTTTTACTAAACTTTCTGCCAGTGGCTCATTCATTACTAACTTACCATTATCGTAGTAAAAAGGTAATGAAATTGTTGTTGCTGTTAATTTGTTGTTTATATGCATATTTCTACACCTCCCACTCTGTATTCTGTTAATTCATATCCAGGTTTCATATCTGAATAACTCAATCTTTTTACATTTACGCCTAACTCTGATGAAAACCATGATATTGAGTCTAATTCACCAGAGTTATTATAAGCATTAATCACATAGCATTCAAATTTACCTAGAGCTGTTGTGATTTGCTCTATCTTCTCTACAATATTATGCAAATTAACTTCTGTTAATTTACCTTTAGATTCTTGTACCTGAAATTTATAGTCCCATTCATATCCAACGGTATATAATCCTGGATAATTAAGACACCTACCCTCAGCAGGTTCTATTACCCATTCTTTTTTTATGATATTTTTTTCATTTACCGGCTCCTTTGAGAAGATACTTCCATAAAAATAGATATCATTATTTTCTTCTTGTTTAAATGCGAAATACATCATTGGCGATTGACCTACCATTCCAAGAGAATTTAGTAGAACAGTTTCTCCCTGTGGTGTAATAATTTGAACATCAGTCATTCTTTCATAGTAATACATTTCAACTGGAGATGTATTGTTTGTAAGTATTTGTCGGAACACCAGTTCATCACCTTTGTTTAATTTTTTTGTAACTCCTTTTTCCATATTATTATTCCTCCTTTGTTAACTAGGTTAACTATATTAAATATTTTAAACGGCGTTTACCACCGTTCGTTAATAATACTCATTCAATACATTATTTGCAAACTCCATTAAATGAATCAACTGTAGAAAATTATCTTCTCCCATTCCATTACTTAAAGCATTAATCAATTTATAATAATCATTGTCTGTTAATCCTACTAAATGTTTTGCTTTCGGTGTCAAGTGAAGGGTATAGCTCCTTTTATCTACTTTTGAATATTTTTTATAAACATATTCCTTTTCTACCAATGCCCTTATTTTTACCGTAACAGATGGTTTGGATATTTTCAAAAATTCTGTGATAGCATTGGGAGTAACTTCTCCATCATACTTGTCAACGAAAATAATAACACCCATTTCGCTATTTCTAATTGGCAAATCCCTTTTAACGTTTATATACATTCTACAAAATAAAGCAATAGTCTTAGCTGAATTGTCAAACCAATCTTTCATAAGTTACACCTCAATATAGTTAGCTTGTATAACTATATTGCACTAAGTAAATTGAAATTGTCAATTAAAGTGTTAATATTTTAAAATTATATTCACAAGCTTTTATTTCATACATTTAATATCCTAAAAATGTATCTACCCTAATATTTTTCTTATTGACAGACTGACCTAACAAAGTGGACTTTATAGAATCATTCATTAGCTTTGGTCCAGCTAAATAATATTTTATTTCCTTATTATTAATAGCAATTTCTTTTATACCTTTTGTCAACTCTTCATCATCTGTGAAAAAGTCAATTTGTATATGATCATCATTTATAAATGTCTTTAGCTCATTTTCATATAAAAACTTGCCTGTTCTATTAACATATAACAAATTTACTTTACCTTTAAAATCCTTTTCTCGCATGACTATATCCTTAATCATAGATCTAAATGGCGTTATACCTATACCTCCTGCTATTAAACAAATTGGTTTAGAAGTGTCCATATAGAAACCACCTATTGGGCCCCTAATTACCATTTTCATACCGCTTTTAATTTCTAATAATGCACTCTTATAGTCACTAGGCTGCTTACCTATTTTCATCGAAATCATGATTTTATTTTCTAAAGGACTGGATGCTATACTAAATGGTCTTATACCCCTTTTAATTTTTGTATGTTTAATAACAAACATAGCATGTTGACCTGCCTTCCACTTTAAAGGTTCACATGTATCAAATAGAAAAGTGTAAACTTCTTCACTCTCTTGAATTACTTCTTTAAAAATTATTTCTTTTGGCGTTAATACTGCTTTGATATCATTAAATAAACTCATAGTTCCCTCCATTTGATTAATTGTTTGCTAAATTCTTTCCAACATTATAGGCTTTGTTTAAAATTTTTTTTTTCTTTTGTATGGAATCTTTAGTAAAGGCACCAAGTACAGTAATTCTCTTAATAGGTTTTATCCCCATAGCTTTTAATGATTTTTCAGTATATCTAAAATATCTATTAAATATTAAAGGGATTGGTGCTGCTTGAGAATAAATAAAAATTGTTTTTTTAATACCAAACCGTGGTTTATGTTTTTCATTTGTCAATGGATAAAACCGATCCAGAAGGTTTTTAAGGAGTCCTGACATTTGGTGAATGTATACTGGCGAGGACAATATTAAGTAATCTGCTTCCTTTATTTCTGCATAGATTTGTCTAAGATCATCCTTTATTACACAATGATCATGCTCTGGTTCTCTACAATACATGCAAGCTTGGCAAGGTCTTATGGTCATATCATTAAGATAATAAATTTTAGTTTCAATCTGTTTTTCATTTGCACCTCTAATAACTTCTTTGACAACTGTGTCAATATTACCATTTTTTCTAGGACTTCCGACAAAAGCAATTAATTTACTCATATTTATTTTCTCCTTTTAATATCTAGTGTGCTACACTATATTCCTTTATCTTTCTCAAGCAGATTTTTAATTGAAGTGTCATCACAAACATCACCATGTGAATTATAAAATACCTTTGCCCCTTTGCTTAATAACATGTTAATACTATTTCTTAGGTCATTAATATTATTCCATATAAATGGGTACTTAGCTGTAGTAAATTTTTTCTTGTCTTTCCCACTAATCATATCCCCCACAATGGTTTCTCCGTTATTTAGTAAAACTGACAAGGAACCTGCAGTGTGGCCTGGGGTGTGAATAACTTCTCCATTTACACCAAACTCATTTAAATTAAAGTTATCTTCTATTAATAAATCAGCTTTAAAACTTTCTATTATTGGATCTTTCATTACTATAATTATCAATTTTGCAAAAACACTTCTAACCTGTACTGGAGTTGAAATACCTTTTTGAAGGTAATCTCCTTCTATTCTATGAATTAGGACTTTAGCGCCTGTTAAATCTTTCATTTGCATAATTCCGCCAGTATGGTCAATGTGGTTATGTGTCAGTATAATTAAAGAAATATCTTTAGGGTTTATTCCATTTTTAATGAGAAACTTCTTTATTTTTTCAAAGGATTTCGGTAATCCTGTATCAACTAAAATATATTTTTCACCTTTTATTAAGAAAGCTTTTACCATTCCCAAATTAATTGTAATTACCTGTTTATCCAATTATCTTTACCTCCATACTTCAATATGGTCTTTTATAAAGACATCTATTGTTCTAGGTTTTCTTTTTAATAGAACTTCAGCAGTATTCGTAACATGGTTTGCCATACCTAATTTTGTTGTAAGGTATAATATCATCATTACAGTAGCAAATTCTTTTTTGATCCCTCTATCAATCATTTCTTTTCTAAATTTAAACAAAGGTGGGTTTGAATATGTGATTTTACGTCCAAGTATTTTTGTCATACTATCTGCAACTTGCATATAAGTAATTGCCTCTGAACCTGTAATAGTATATGCCTTATTTCCATGGCCTTTTTCTGCGAGCGTCCTTCCAATTATTTCACCAATATCTCTTGTATCTATAAAACTAATCTCAGCTTTTCCTGAAGGTATGAAAAGGTCACTCCGCTCCTTAATATCTTCTGCATGTGTTGTGGATAGATTTTGCATAAAAAAACTGGGCCTTATAAAAGTGTAAGGAATTTTAGATTCTAAAATAGCTTTTTCAATTTTGTGGTGTGGTGGAAAAGGATTTTTCTCAGCTCCTAGTATAGATAAAAACACTATTTGCTCCACACCAGCTTTTTTGCATTTTTGAATAAAAGGTTTAAATATTCCATTAACATCTGTAAGTTGTGGTGGTCTTACTAAAAACACCTTTTTAACACCATGTAAAGCAGTTACATAGGTATCTATATCTTCAAAATTAAAATTAATGTATTCCATAGAATCATCTTTTTCAATGCTTTTTTTTATGTTTCTTACACCAGCTAGAAAGTCTCTATTTATGCTTTTTAAATAGTCAACTACTGCACTTCCTACATTCCCCGTTATTCCTGTTAATAAAATTTTTTCAACCATTATTCTTCAGTCCCTTCATTTAATTTACAAATCATTTCTGTAAGTTTCTCAGCTTCTTCATTTGAATAAATTGAAAATATATCAATTGTTAATTCATCACTTACTGTTTTCATTTTATCAACTAACTTATTATATTCTTTACATATCTCCAAGTAAGATGATCTTTTATCATTTGGGTTGGCAACTTTAAGCACTATACCTTTTTTCTGTAACCTATTTATAATCCCTGATATAGTTGGCCTATCTGAACCCAACAGCTTAGATATTTCTGCTGCTGTAATTGGAGCGTCTGAATAATGTATCTGAATAATAACTGAGAACTGCGCAGCAGTAATATCAAATTCCATTAATGCTTTATCTAGTTTGTTTTTTAGATGTCTTGATGCCTTAATTATAAGGTAAGATAAGTTCTGCATATGGTTCCTCCTTATATAATTAGTACACTAACCATATGATTAGTGTACTAACTTTATTTATATTTGTCAATTGTTTATTACAGTTTACATGTTTTAAACAAATTATAAAATTTTCTTAAATTTAAAGGGTTTTGCTCAATAATTTAACAATGCTACAAATATTGTCATAATATTGGTACAATAGTCGTATATTTGTACTTGAAGAGGTGAGAATAATGGCAAAAGTTTTATATATAAATGGTCCTGCTCATGGTCATATTAATCCAACTCTTGGTTTAGTTGAAGAATTAGTCCATAGAGGCAGAAAAGTCGTTTATTTTACAACGTAAAAATTCAGAGATAAGATTCAACAGAAAGGTGCCGAAGCAAAAACCTATAGAAAAGTAAATACCAATCAAAGTCGTGAAAAACATGGAATATATTTAATCTAGCTGCTGATGTTTCAAGGACAGCAAAGAAAATAATACCTGATATTTTAGATAAAATAACGGGTGAAAAGTTTGATTATGTTATACATGATGCTATGTTTGGTGCTGGAAAGCAGATAAGTGATATATTAGGGTTACCCTCTATATGCAGCTGTGCTGCATTTGGTCCATCAGAAACAGTAAGGAGATTTCTATCACGAAGCAAATTTAATATGTTTAAAACCCTTATAAAGGGCATACCTGGTTTAATAGAGTTTAAGGAAACTTCAAAATATCTTGAGGAAATCTATAAGAAATGCTTCGCTGCTTTTAGAGGCGAAAATGTGAAAGTAGTTCTTTCAATGGGAAGTATAGTACCTATCACAGCCATAGGAGAAATCCCCGAAAACTTCATAGTCAGAAAATATGTACCACAACTTGAATTACTAAAATATGTGAATTTATTTATTACGCATGGTGGAATGAATAGTGTAAGTGAAGGACTTTATAATAATATTCCATTAATAGTTATTCCCCAATTTGCTGATCAGCCTGCGGTTGCAGCAAGGGTGAAAGAGTTAGGTGCAGGAGTACTTTGAATAAAAAAAATATTGATCTAAATATTTTAAGAAATGTTGACGAAATATTAGCCTTTAGGGATAATAAATGTTGCTAAAAAAATTAGTATTTTAAGTGAAGTGATTTTAATGTTACAATTAAGCCACAAGGGGAGATTACGGTTAAAGGTCATTCACTTAATGTTGCAGCAACTTCGCCTTAATTACTCTCTTCATATTGATTAATTAATTTATAAAATGTAGTTTTCTTTAATTCCAATATTTTCATAACATCAATCGCTTTTATAGTGTTTTCCTTATACATCCTGTAATACTTATCCCATAACTTTGGTACCTCAATAGATTTACGTCCTTTATATTTCCCCTCTTTTACTGCAATTGCTATACCTTCTATCTGTCTATCTTTTAGATAGTCACGTTCAAGTTGTGCAACTGCTCCGAATATAGTTAACATAAACATGCCTGTTGGTG
Source organism: Clostridium lacusfryxellense (assembly GCF_018861735.1). Lineage (GTDB taxonomy): Bacteria > Bacillota > Clostridia > Clostridiales > Clostridiaceae > Clostridium_AD > Clostridium_AD lacusfryxellense. The sequence goes on from NZ_JAHLEB010000042.1 coordinate 10,055, forward strand.
TGGTAGTGTCTATTGCTTCTTTAAGAGATACAAATATAATACCTTTATTATTTAATTTTTCTATTAATTCTATAAGATCTTTTGTATTCCTTGCAAATCTACTAATACTATCTACAACTAATTTATCACCACTTTTTAGTATAGCCATCATATTATTTAATACTGGCCTGTCTGTTACATTCTTACCGCTAACCTTCTCAATATAAACATGATTCAATGGAACATGATGTTCTTTAGCTTTTACCTCTTGTCTAATTGTATTTTGTTCTTTACTTGATACTCTAATGTAAAAATATATTTTCATATAAACACCTCATTAGGTAATTATATATAACGGTTCGTTTAAAGTTAATATCTTTACCGAACTGTTTTTAGGTGTTTTTAGCACGATATAATGCCCCTTTGAAGGCTATTAGTTAACGTTCGTCTACGGTATACTCCAGACGAACTAAATTTCAACTATTAGCTTGCTTTAGTTACTCAAAGCTTTGATATTATGTAGTTTAATTTACCATTCAGTACAGTTGAGTTATGGAACTAACAAATAATTCAAAAGTATTATATACTCATATTAAAGAACTAATTTAAGCTGAGATTATATTTTTTTACTTTCTATCATCCCTTATTATATTGAAGAACTTAGTATCTTCTCAAAGGGACTACGGAAAAGTTGGATATCTCCACTAACAATTGCACAAATATCCTTTAATGTGAACCAAGCAACATTTGAAATTAATAAATATAGCATGTAATTAGTATAAAAGCATTTATGATTATATACAAATTTAATACAAGATTTGAGGTTTGATCACACAATTTTACAACGTTCACTACAAAATTATAATATCCACATATGATCTTAATTTCCCAATGACGATTGGTCTGAACAGCATCTTAAATAGAACTTAATTTTTATATTATTCATCAGTTAATATCCGTACACTATAAAATTCTCTGGAACTTAGCTAAATATTTATAAGATAATGAGTTTTTTTTCATTTCTTCACCAAAAACATTACAAATATTATTTAATACCTTATCATCTTCCGATGTTAAATTAGTATTATAGTAATGAAATATAATTGGATTAATATATCCACATTCATCGAATATTCTATATATATCTGTTAAAGTAAAAAACTTATTATTGCTTCTATCTAAAATTGAGTTTTTATTGTACATAAAACTTCCACTTAATAGCCCTTTTAAAACTGAGTGGTGCATTATGTTAGGAATAGTCACAATTATATATCCACCAGGTTTTAGGAATCTTTTTATCTCTTTTAATAGTTTCCAAGGGTTTTTACTTTGTTGAAGTTTATTTCCAAGAATTATATAGTCAAAAAAATTTGTTTTGTCAGTTTTAAAACTCATATTATAATTCTCTTCAAAATCATAGATCATTAACTCTAATATTTTCCCACCTAAAATTGTTAGTTTCTCATTTGTCTCTATACCATATATATTAGAATTTGGATACATGTATTTTAGTTTAAATAATGTAGCCCCTAATCCACAGTCAAATTCAAGAATATTTAATTGTTTCTCTCTTGGCTCATTTATACGCTGTAATATGTCAAGTTTTAATGCACTAACTACGTTAGAATTAAAACCCCACTTATTTTCAAACTTTATACGATTTGAAGTTAAAATATTAATGAAATTAGTTTGGTCTTTATTAAAAGACGAACTGCCAAAATGATGTATGAAGCTATCATTGCAAAGCATCATCTTATATCCAGACTCTATAATTCTCATACATAAATCATCATCTTCAAAGTTTCCAGGTGTAAATCTTTCATCCATAATTCCAATTTTATTTAGGACATCTCTTTTTATAAGCATACAAAATGCTACAAGTCTTATTCTTTCCTCCCATTTCTGGGGATTTGAAATATTATTAGCATCAGCAAATGGAATCATATCTTCAATACCACTATAAGGAACACTTATAGATTGATAATTAGAGCAATAATTAGTGATAGAGCCCGTAGCTCCAACCTTTACATCGCTATAAATGCAAGCTTTAAGATTATCAAGCCATCTTGGAGTAACTACAGTATCATTATTTAAAAACAAAATATCATTCTCTTTGTCAGATGCAGCTATTCCAATATTACATCCCTTTGGAAAGCCTACATTTTCATTATTAAATATAGCCAAAATATCATCCTGATTTTTAAGCCATTCCTTTGTTCCATCAGTAGAATTATTATCCACTATAATTATTTCATAGGTATTCTCTTTAGTATATTTCCTTATGCTATCAACACAGATGTGATTATAAGTAAGATTGTTGTAAGTTAATATTATTATTGAAGTTTTTCTATTTTCAACCATTTTTTATCACTTCCCCTAACACTTAGTGCACTAATTATATTTAATTACATATTATTCGTAGTATTAAAAAGTGTACCTTCCTATTACCAAATGAATATTTAAAGTTTTTAAAAGTAATTGACATATTGATTGTAAAAACTTCTAAGGTTGTTTTCTTTCACAGTTTAATAAAGAATTAAAATATTTTCTATTATTGTTTACTACAAATGAATCTGGTTTAAACTCTGCAGCTTTTTCGTTGTATTTAATTGCTTGCTGAATGTTTTTAAGTTTAAAATAACATATACCAATTGATGCATATGGTATATAATCATAGAAATTATGTATAACTGCACCCAATGTATTTTCTGGTTTACTAAGTTTTGTAGCAATGTCATACCATGATATTGCCCGTTCATAGTCTTTCATCTCTTCATATTGAATTCCCAATTCACAGCATATTTCTGCTCGTAGCACTCCAAATTCAAAACATCTGAGCAATGTTTTGATTGCACTTTTTGTATCTCCTTTCTTAGTATATATTTTCGAGAATTCAATACAAGCATCCATATAATTTGAATAAAAGCCTCCTTCCTGAGATAAAAATTTTTCAAAATAAACCATAGCCTCATCATATCTTCCATTAGCATTAAGTTCCCTTCCATAATAGAAACAGTTTCTATGTGATAACTTCTCTCCGCTTTGTATCATTTTTTCAAATATCTCTAAATTTCTAGAAGATCTTTGTTTTAACTTCTTATGCGTGATACCAATACCCACAGTGATAATATTTCCAGTAGGTTTTATATACTCATGAACAGGATCATTCCATTTAAAATTTTTATTTCTCTTAATCAGCCGCTCCCTGTAATAAGTGCACGCAGCCCTCTCTTTGTTATCAACGCCAAGGTTATATTTCATCATCACCACATCTACAGATGGCTCCATATGTTCCTTCAAATATTTGAACTTTTTTCTATCTTCTTCTAAAAGTACATCATCTGCATCTAACCATAATATATATTCTTGTGTTGCTTTAGAAAAAGAATAATTCCTTGCTGCTGCAAAGTCATCTATCCATTTAAAGTCATAAATATAAGCAGTATATTCGGTTAGAATACTCTTTGTTTTATCAACTGACCCAGTGTCTACAATAATTATTTCATCCACAATGTCTTTTACTGTATCCAAACATCGTGCTATCGTTTCGGCTTCATCCCTAATAATCATACATAAACTGATAGTAATCAAAGTATCTCCTCCATGAAATATTACATTACATACTATTAATAATCTGCTTTAGTGGTGCCTGCTTTATTGATTATTATTTTATTTATCTGGATGTTTAACATATCATTAAACTTTAATTCTCAATAATTAAATAAGTGCCCGTTCAAATAAAATATAAATGAGCACCTATTTTAATTTATCCTTAGCTTAAATCGTGTTGTACAATTATTTAATAAGAAGTTTATGGCATCAAAATCTGTAAAATTTGATTTACAACAACAAGAATTGAGTCAACTTCCCCTTTAATTCCTGCGAGTCCAAACGTTGAGTTTAATACAGCACTCTCTATAGCAGCCACTTCTATTTTTATCTCAGCCAATCCATAGGTTGGACTTTCTATACTATTAATAATCTCTATTACTTCTGCTTTTATTTCAAAAATACCACCAGTACTGCTATTTATTACACTAGCTATCTGAATAATTTCTGTCTTTATTTCAGCTAATCCAAAAGTAGGGCTTAATACTGCACTTTCTATTGCAAATACTTCTGTTTTTATTTCCTCTAGTCCAAAAGTAGGACTTAAAACAGCACTCTCTATTGCAAATACCTCTGTTTTTATTTCTTCCAGTCCAAAAGTAGGGCTTAAAACAGCATTCTCTATTGCAAATACTTCTGTCTTTATTTCTTCTAATCCAAACGTTGGGCTTAATACAGCATTTTCTATAGCAGCTACTTCTGTCTTTATTTCCTCTAATCCAAAAGTTGGACTTAATACTGCACTTTCTATTGTAAATACTTCTGTTTTGATTTCAGCTAACCCAAACGTTGGGCTTAAAACAGCGCTCTCTATTGCAGCTACTTCTGTCTTTATTTCCTCTAATCCAAACGTTGGGCTTAATACAGCACTTTCAATTGCAGCTACTTCTGTTTTAATTTCTTCTAACCCAAATATTGGGCTTAGAACAGCGCTCTCTATTGCAAATACTTCTGTCTTTATTTCTTCTAGTCCAAAAGTTGGACTTAGCACAGCATTTTCTATAGCAGCTACCTCTGTTTTAATTTCTTCTAACCCAAATGTTGGGCTTAAAACAGCATTTTCTATAGCAGCTACTTCTGTCTTTATTTCCTCTAGTCCAAACGTTGGACTTAATACTGCGCTCTCTATTGCAAATACTTCTGTCTTTATTTCTTCTAATCCAAAAGTTGGACTTAGCACAGCATTTTCTATAGCAGCTACCTCTGTTTTAATTTCTTCTAACCCAAATGTTGGGCTTAAAACAGCGCTCTCTATAGCAGCTACTTCTGTCTTTATTTCCTCTAGTCCAAACGTTGGACTTAATACTGCACTTTCTATTGCAAATACTTCTGTTTTGATTTCTTCTAACCCAAATGTTGGGCTTAAAACAGCGCTCTCTATTGCAAATACTTCTGTTTTGATTTCAGCTAATCCAAAAGTTGGGCTTAATACTGCATTTTCTATCGCTGCAACTTCTTTTTTAATTTCTTTAAGCCCAAAGTATGGATTACACAATATATAATATATCGCCCTCAGTTCTTCATTTATATCATCTTTACATTTTGTTTTTTTACAATCACATTTCGGTTTTTCACAGCTCCATTTCGGTTTTTCACAACTCCATTTTGAATATCCACTTCCACTATCTCCCACACTACCCATACTCCTTTGTGATAATTTAATTTTATTCATACTTTTTATGACCTAACTAAATCCTATGATCGTTACATAATATGACCTTTCAAACAAAAGTTGCAATTTATGAATGCAATTGCATAAAAAAGTTACCTGGTTTATGCTTAATTGTTTCAATATATTACATATTAATTAATTTCACGAACTAATTTTACCCATCCGTTATCCCTGCAAAAGGACATTTCAATATATAAATTGTAATATTTAGAATATACTTGTGAGTTATGTGGAAGAAATAATTTAAGCCCTACATCTTTTACGTTTAACTCAGGATAAATAATAATTTTATTAAGAACTTCTAATAACTCAATCTGGATTTTGCCTAGACCGGGATAGTAGGGCGGAGTTTGATTAAGTAAATTTGATAAATCAATAAAGTCTTCATTTAGTTTATAAAACTCCAAATTTGTTATCCTACATTTAAACTTATTACTATCTCTTTTAAACGCTTCTGACATAGAATCTATTAATTTTTTTAGTATGATAAAATCGTCTTCTAAGAGATGGATTGCATGTAATTCACTATCGCTTTTATTAGAATTAACTGAAGTGGTTAGTAGTTTTATTATTTCATTAATGTTCAATTCATGTACATTCTCTCTTTTTATTATTTCTATAATTTCGTAATACGGCAACCCTTGTACCCTGAGGTTGTTTTTAGGTATTATAGCAAAATCAACAGCCGCATTTGAGTTTATCGCAATCTCATATAAGATTTCGATAGTATCCATAAAACACGTATCAAATACTAAAACATCAATTGTTTTCTTTGTGATTTTTTTAAAAACTGCCAATACTTCCGCGAATCCTTGAATCCCCATAATTGTTGCACCTTTATCCGTATTCTCCTTCATAATACCAACAAAGCCTGCACCGTGACCAGATAATATTAACATTATATTTCTTGATGGAAAGATACTTGACCCCCATATTAAAAAATCTAAAAGTGTATTAGGCCGTGACATATTAATTTCTCCCAAATCATTAACTAATACAGCAGTCTTATTTTTTATAATATAACGTCTAGTACCATGCCATACTTCGTTAATATCCCCTATATTATAATGCTGTTGTCCTACCCTTGGAGCTCTTGATATTTGAACTATTACATTTATATTTTCCGCATCAATTGAATTGATTATTAATTGAAATTGTTGATATATATAATATTCTAAATCATTATTACCAGCTGCATATATTAAGACAGTCCAATTGCTATGTGCATAACTTTGTTTATAATCCATTACACTCCTTCTTTCAACATAGGCTTTTATGTTTACCATATCTTATAAATATTCATAACGTTTAAATTATTACAATAATGATGTGTATTATAATATAAGTCCCAAGTACTATCCCTTGAGACTTATATTCTAATTTCTATTTTTTATCCAAGTAATGTTTTAAAAGCCTTTTTTAAATGCATCGTTGTTATTAAATGTCTCTATAATTATATCCTCGTTCATTAAATTCGATAAACTTAGACCCCTTACTCCTGCTTGAATTAAAATATTAACTATATTCGAGTTTTCAGGGGGATAAATAAATGTCAAATTTACATTTGAATACGAATTAGTTGTGCCAGTATTGAATAAATTTGCCCCAGGGGATGATCCTGGTTTAATACGAACTCTAAAAAGAAGTTGCAATGAATTTCCTACTGGCAAAAATGGAATGTTCCATTTTACTAAATTATTAACTACATCATAACTAGCTGTTGTTCCCATCGGTGCAACTATACTTCCACCTATAAAAGTTGTACCTGAATCTAATCCCCCAAGTTGATCAACTATTTGGATTATATAAGCATCCGCACTGCCACCGTTATTTGCAATTAATCTATATTCGATAACATCATTTGAAATAGCATTTGTGAAGTTTACAAATGTTGCTTCTCCGTTTGATACATTTCTGACTCCTTTTGAAAGAAGAACATGAGGATTTCTTACAAAAACATCTACGATACCATTTTCTTGCATAGGATCTGCATTAGGCGATGAATTATAATTTACCGTACCGATATTGGTTTGTATTTCTGTATATGGTGGTATAGAAACTGAACTATCAATATTAGCTCTAAATGAATATACAAGAGTTACTACGCCTCCTGTAGCATCAACACTCGGGATAGTGGGCCACGTAATGATCTGTCCTATAACTGAGGCAGGCAAAGGAGAAGCATTATTGTCGTATGATTGCCCTGTGGGAAGAACATCACTTACCACTACATTATAGGCTATAAGACCTTCTGGAACTGTAAAAGATATTGTGTAATTAACTTTATCTCCTACGACCCTATCATTAAAATCTACAACTTTGGTAAGAGGAGCACCGCTACTTGCTAATGTTACATCTGCATCACGTTCCAAATCAGGATATTGATAATTATCCCCAATAGGATCAAATGGTTGTGAGAATGGAGAGGTTGTATGTGCTTGATTTGTTAAGTTAAGTCCTGGTCCTATTCCTGCGTCTACAGTCACGGAATAAGTCACAGTTATCTCATCATCAGGTTTTAATCTCGTAATATGCATGGTAATTTGATTTAACGGGGTAAATACTGGTGGAATAAATACTGGTGTACCTCCTGTGGCTGTAGCAAGAAGAGTCCCTGGTGTGAATGTTAAGAAATTGGGTATTACGTCAGAAAAATCTAGGTCAAAAGCATCAACTACAGTACCATCGATGTTTTGAGGATTTTTTATTACCGCCGTATAGGTATAGCTCTGACCAGAAAGTATCGCATTTGGAGTAGGTCCTAAAACTGTCTTTGTTAAAATCATATTAGGTTCCCCAAAGTCGACAGGTACTTGATCTCTTGCACTAAATACTATTTCATTTGTATTTTTTATTGATAATTTTGATAGATTATTATCTATTCCTACAAAATTTACATTTGCCATTGGTACTCTAAAAATAACATTCCAGAAAGTCTGACCAGGAACAAATGGCGCCAAGAACCACTCTACTCCATCATTTCCAGTAGGTAATGGACCTGTTGTAGGCAAAAATGGATTGTATATGATATTTGTTATACCTGACGCTAATAAGGCTAAAGGAAAAAAATCATCTATAAAAACATCCTTTTGATCAGCAGAAAAATTAGCAACATAGGTTATAGAAAATTCAGCAAAATCACCTGGTGCAACTGCAGTTATACCAACTGGTTTTAATGTACCATCTTTATAATAAATGTTTAGCAACTGTTTTGTGATAATTGGTATAAATATTGGCCCTGTACTTAATGAATTGTCAGGAGTTGGCGTACTAAAATTATCATTAATACCATCAATATTAACGACATTGTTTATTATGTCTCCTGCTACTACTGGCCTATTTACTGGTGGAGCTGTGTAGAATGCATCTACTACTGTGGAAAAAGTTATACTACTTGAAGTCGAACTTAAAAGTGCACCCAGATCCCAAATTACAGTTGTTTCCCCTGTGAGTGGATTTTTTATTGATACCGAAGTTGGTGGAGGTGCCCCTACAACAAATGTTTGACCATCGCTAATTATATCTGTAACCACTACACTATTTAAACTATCATATTGATTAACTTTATATGCTAGCGTATAGTTAATGTTTATTCCTACATCAGCTGACGTAGGATTTTGGCTTTTATCTATTGTTAAATCCATAGCTAAAGTTGTTCCTGTTGAAACAAGTGGTCTTGATGCACCAGTCATAGTTACAACATTGTTCATAGGCGTTTGATGAAGTATACGGCTTCCTGAATTTTCGATACCTCCAACCGTATAATTATTCCAAAAGGCCACATCGTAGTTTACTATATCAACTGCTCCTGCACTTAAAGTGATATTATTCCAAGTTATACTTACGAAATCCTGTCCACCTGGAGTAGGAGTCACAACAACAGGATTTGGGGCAATTAATTGTATTGAATCAGGTCCAACAGCGGTTATGGGACCAATAACCCGAATTCCATTATCCATGATATCAATAATGTTTACAAGAGATGGCTGCCTCGTATTATTATCTATATTAATCATATGTGCAAAGGGCCATTGAGGACCTACTCCTAAAGGTATCCCTGCACCTTTTGGATATTTACCTGGAACCGCCTTACTAACTAAATAACGTACTGGAATTACACTTGTAGAATCAGTTTTAGTATATTGAATATTACCTGGTTCACCAAAACCTCTTGGTTTTGTATCAACAGTAGCACTTAAAGTAACTGGAGTAAGAGGAATATCAAATGGAACATCCAGATTAGGAAGTGCTCTAAACTTTTCATCTGCTTTCAAAGTAACTGGGAATGTGTACCCTGTTTGATTGGGTGCAAGATCAGTTATACTTACCCAAGTAAGAGTTATAGTGCTATCAAGATTAAGCACCTGACTTGTGGGAGGAACACCTGAACTATCAAAAGATACTCCATCAGGTATAGTCATTGTTAGTGTTAAATTATATCCCGAGTCACCAGGATTATTGTTTGATGCTGTAACAGTTACTGTGCCAGTTTTTCCAAGGACAATATTAACAGGTTGAGGACTTATATTTACTATAAATAAATTTGGATCGAATGCCATATTCTTCTCCTTTTATACAATAATTTTAAATAGATAATCAATTATTAATTACAATTGTAATCATATAATATTTTTATTTTTTATTACAGAACTATATTTTGTTGTCGCTATATATTATGGAATTTACAAATAAAAGTTACAATTCGTCAATTTCATATGTTAATAAATTGGATCAATATCCACGGTATTTTCAACAATAGTTATACTAAACTGTACGCAAAATGGTGTAAATATTCTCAACTACATATTTTAAGATTAATACCTACATTCAAACGCTTATAAATAAGCTGAAGATTAATAATCCAGAAAGTGTTTAAGGTGTAGTCAAAAACAAATGCTTTTGTGCACACTTAATTATTCACATATCTCACGTCATCTTATACTTACCGAAACTACAGTGCATTAGTTCCTTAAATCTCTTAACGCATTAATACTATTTAACAGAAAGTATATCAATACTTTAAAATGGTACCTAACCTAATTACAGGAACCACAAATAAAATTGATTAATATAATGGTTTTTCTAAAGTTTTCTTATTTGGTGATGAGTATTGTAACTCCCAACCTATTAAATTCGTTTTTTCTCAACTCTTACTATTTATAGAAGTTATTCTATAAATATACTAAAAACCCTTTAAGATATTATAAATCATCATAAAACATTTGAGTTTTTGTTAATAAAGTTTCAAAATAATATATTGAAACTACTAAATTCAGAAAGTTAACGATATAGTTTTAATTTTCTGCCTCGCACTTCCGAACTTCTGTAACTAATTTTTTAATCTACACACAAAAAAAACCAGTTTTAGTTCACTGAGATTTTAAGTGCTTAATGCTATGTTTGTCTTTAAATCATATTTATTATTCTAAGACTTTGAAAACTCATACAACTTATTTACACCTTCTGTTTGATTATAATTTTGCCTAAATATATTTCAATTAAAAAACTTATCCACTAAATAATTTATTACTTTTAAAAAAACCTACGTTATACACTTGTAACTCCATTTTTGTTAATAACTTATTAAATATTTCATCAAACTCCTTTAATTTAATCTTCATATGTTTTTTAATTAAAGCTTTTTATCTGATACCATACAACATATTGATTTCAAATACAAGTCGTTTAATTTCTACTGATGCAGCTGTACTCCAATTAATGTCTTCTATTAAGTATTTTTCAATATCTTTAGTATCAATTTAAAATAGTTTGTTAGCTAAATATAATTATTCTACCAAAAAAAATAGAGCCAGCAGATAATTATCCGCCGACTCCATATTTTTCTAAGCTACATCAACTATACTAGTATCTGTAGTAACTATTTTAGCATCTTTCTTTCCAGTTAAGTTACCATTCGCTGATGCGAAAATATTGTTTGTAATAACTAAATCCATAAGAGCATTTACCTCAGCTTCCGTTACTACTGGTACTCCTGACTCATCAGCTTTAATGTCATCAACTGTTAGAGTGAAATACTTACCTTCTATTGATGTTAAAAATCTTAAAACTAAATTATGCATAATACTTGTCCCCCTTTAAATTCTTTAATTTTAATTTTTAATTCTTAAGCTGCGAGCTATTCTGTAACTAGGCTGTATTGATCTTGTCTGTCAAGGCCGAATAATGGATAAGTTTTCATGTTAGAGATTGCTTGTCCTATTGCAAATATGTCATCGTCTGTTGCAGTAACTTTTAAGTTACCCATTGTTTTTGTTACAAATTTGTCTTTGCCATTCTCGTCAATACCTACCTTCATTGTAAGTTTTAATGCACTGGCTACCTTTGTGGATACAACTGCCATATCAAATCACTCCTTTCAATTTGTGTTCACTGAATATATATGATGTCTAGATATTTTGTGCGGGGGATTTAAGTATATATATCTACATAAGTACTTTTAATTTCCTAAGTGCTTTTTTCTTGATCCTTGCAAAATAATGGTAGCTTTTATTACTATCGCAAGCAATTTCCCCTAATGAATGTCCTAAAATATAAAACCTTTCTAGTATTGTGCGTTCAAATGGTTCAAGGGTTTCTAGAGAAAGATATAATTTCTTTACCTCCTCATGTGCAATGACCTCATCTTCTAAGGTGAATTCATAATTAGAAGCAGTATCAAAATCCAACATATCATTATTTGGAACTTCTCGGAAATGTTTTATTTCTCCTTTTAAAAGGGCTTTATAGTTCATTCTTATAGAATTTATGCAATAGGCGTTGAAGCTGTTACTACCAAGCTTATACATTGCTACAGCTTTTAAAATGCTTAAATATCCATGCTGAATAAGGTCCTCCACGTCATAACCTGGAATGTGGTACCGTGAAGCCTCTTTATATACGAGATATTTGAATTTTTCTATTATTTCCTGAGAAGCTCCATCTTTGCTGGTTTTTGCTTTTTCAACTAGCTTTTCCATAATAAAAACACCGCCTTATATAATTTATTTATAAGTTTTGATAAATAATATATTAAAGTAATTCACCTTTATAATTGACCTAATAGCCCTTTTTCTAAAAGATCAAAATCATAAGTTCTTTGTTCATAATCACAGAAGCCACCAGGTTTAACGGTTTGGGTAGCTGTACTTTTCTTTTTACTTGACCACTGTTTTTGATATTCTAGAACCTGCTGTGCTGTATTTATGCCGTTACTTATCCAGCTGTTTAGAATTTTAGATATATATTGCATGTTTTTCACATCAAAATTAACAGCCTCATCTATTGCCATAAGGATAACCTTATTACTTACATGTTTTGTAAATTCTAATATTTTTTCGTATATCAAAGGCGTGATAGCATGTACATTTTCTTCAAATACTTTAATCACACCTTTAATCCCATCACAATTACTAATAGCTGCAGATTTACTTAATACCCCTTTTTTACTTGTTACTACTTCTTCTTTATTTATTAGTTCTTGTTTTTTATTTATTACTTTTTCTTTCTTACTTCTTATTCTATTACTACCTAGGACCTGGTAAGGCCCTTGTAAATCTCCAGTAAAAGGTGCGTAAAGCAGGTAATTCCTAGATAGCTCTAATACTTCTTCTTTTCCAGAATTATTATTTTCTTGGCTTTTTTCATTTTCTGATTTTATGTCGCACTCCTCATTATCGCTATTTAATATAACATCTACAGGTAGCTCGTCCACTTTTATTAAAGAATCTACATCATCATTTTTATCGTTCTCATCTATAATAATGCCCTCAAATATTTTATCAACATCTAATTTAGTAACTATACATTTATCATATAAGATTTCAAGGAATTCTTTATATTTTACTCGTAGTAATTCTCTATTAACGCATATTTTTGCATTGATGTTATTGGGTACATTGTATTTCATCCAATTGAGTATCATGATCTCCTTTGTATCCGTGGAGTATAAAATTTTATTATACTCTTTGAATTTATTAAGTAACTTCTCAATAACTTCATTGCTAAGACCTGTTTCTAACTCTATAAACTTTTTGGATATTTCATAAATACCACTTTGTGTTGTTTTAGTATTTGTTAAAAGATATAAGTAGAAAAATTTTTCCTCGTGTGGTAATTCGAGCACAAAGCTATCGCTCCAGAATTCTGTATAAAGCTGTCTGTATTTTGCCATTATTATTCCTCCCTTAGCATTTAGTATTATTTTAGTGAAGGGTATTATTTCAAATATTTAATTCGGTGTCGCATATTTAAGACTTATTTTATATGTTTTGTAATTTTGTAGCATATTTGGTATAATATTATTATATAATCGCCTGTATGTTATTGTCAACCTAAATATGATACTTATTTTACCTATTTTTAAAATATTTGTTGCATAATTAAAATTATATGGTATAATATTACTCAAGAGGGAGGCTTTTATATGAAAAAAATAGAAACTAATGAAATAATAAAAAGAATTAAAGAGAGAAGGATTAGACTAAATTTATCTTACCAAGACTTAGCAGATAAAACAGGTATAAGTAAATCAACACTGCAGCGTTATGAAACCGGGTTTATTAAAAATTTACCCATAGATAAACTAGAAATATTGGCTTTTGCTTTAAATGCTTCACCTAGCTATTTAATGGGTTGGGAAAAAGAATCTGGTACTTCATCTTTAGAATTCAAAACTATAAAAAATCCCGAGGATGCTATTACGTTTATACTAAAACAACCAACATTAATGGCTTATGGTGGTTATGATATAAACAAAATGACAAATGATGAGATAGTTGATTTTGCAAACGAACTCTTAAGACAATTAGAGTTACTAAGCTATAAGTATAAATATAAGAAATAAACACCACTAAGGGGGATGTGCCAATTGACGGGAAATGAGATTGTTGAGATTGCTATTAAACTTAAAATAAAGTATAAGTCAACTGATCCGTTTAAAATAGCAGCAATGTTAAAAATTGATTGTAATTTTGTTTCTTTTAGTAAACATGTGGTACAAGCCTATATACTAAGACCTCATGAAAATCTAGAACCTTTTATATTTATAAACTCTAACTTTGATAAAAAATCACAACAGATTTTTTGTGCACACGAATTAGGGCATGCTATTTTACATAACAATCCCTGCAATCATTTTGATGGAAATCCCCTATCAAATTCAACTGAGCATGAGGCTAATCTATTTGCTATAGCTTTGCTATTTAATCCTCAATTATTTAATACCGATATAGAAGAAATGAATAACTATACACTGAAAGCTATCTTAGATCATAATGTTAGTTATACTTAAAATTAAGTATAGTGTAAACCTTGGCTTGATGAATTAAATATCTATGTAAAAGAAAACTATGAACTCTTTGAATCCTATATAGAAAAGAATACTTTATCTCATAGATAATCCACCTGAAAATAAGCATCAGCAGCTATTCAATAGCCACTAATGCTCATTCAAATTTTTTAGCTTCTCTGGAAAATTTTATACTCCTAAGGTATTTGTGAAGGATTGCCTAAGATTGCTATTTTTTAGATTCGTTAACATAGACCGCTGTAGCTAATCCTTGTGCAGGATTAGACTCTTTTATTTCTCCCTCAATAAAAATCTCTACATGATTGTGAACTGCAAATTTACGGCTTACATTACGATAAGGAATTGATGTTCCTTCTTTAATATCTTCGAAAAAATTAGTTTTATCATCAATACTTACCAAAATCTTACCTTTTACATTATCCGCAATAGAGTCTACTAAAATTACTGCGCCATCTTCCTTTACTTCTAGAACCTCCCCAATAACCGTTGGAGCCATTAACTTAGCGTTTATTACTGGTGGGGTTTCTTTTACCTCTTTATTTTGGCATGCAACAAGAAGTACAACCGTCAATATAGTAATCATAGAATAAATAATAATATTTTTCATTTTATCGCCCCTTATTTTTTATATGTTATAACTCTACATTCATTAGACGATATACTACCTAAAAAAGTTTTATATTTATTAAGATATTTATTTAGGGACTCAAAAATCCAATGTTCCATGTCATCCACTTATTTTCCCGTTAATTTTTCCTGTTCCTCTGGATAACGCTCACCAATAATCTCAATAGATTCTAGTTTTTTACGGATATTCATCAGTTCTTCTGTAGTAAATGTCACATCCACTGCTCCTATATTTTCTTTTACTCGCTCCAGTTTCTTGGTTCCCGGAATAGGAACAATCCAAGGTTTTTGAGCAAGGAGCCAAGCTAAAGCTACCCTTGCTGGAGTTGTATTCTTATTTGCAGCAATGCCTGCAACATAATCTACCAATGCAATATTAGAAGAAAGATTTTCAGGATTAAATCTAGAAATCTGACTTCTAAAATCTGTTTTGTCAAACTTTGTGTCCTTGTTAAAACGTCCTGTCAGTACTGCTTTTCCCAAAGGGCTAAATGTCACAAACCCAATACCAAGTTCTTCAAGGGTTGGCAGAAGTTCTTCTTCAGGCCTGCGGTACCACATAGAGTATTCACTCTGCACTGCAGTTACTGGGCAAATCGCATGAGCCCTCCGAACCGTACCAGCAGCAGCTTCTGAAAGTCCCCAGTATAAGACTTTGCCTTCAGCCATAAGTTCCTTTATAGTTCCGGCTACTTCTTCTATTGGTATATTGGGATCAACGCGATGCTGATAATATAGGTCTATGTGATCCTGTCCTAAGTCTTTTTAAAGAGCCCTCAACTGCCTGACGGATTGTCTCTGGTCTGCTTGACAGAGCAATTGGACGACCACTAGAATCATTTTTACTATTTACAGTATCATAACCAAACTTCGTGGCAATAACCACGTCATCCCTATAAGGTTCTAATGCTTCTCCCAATAATTCTTCATTTATAAATGGTCCATACACTTCGGCTGTGTCAAAAAAGGTTACTCCTAATTCTACTGCCCGACGAATCAGAGCAATGGATTCACTTTTCGGAATATATGGCGGATAACTCTGCGTCATCCCCATGCAGCCAAGTCCTATGGCAGATACACTTAGTCCACTGTTTCCAAGAATTCTTTTTTTCATTATTGATTTCCTTCCATATTCTTATTTTTTGATCTTGTTATTTCTTATAGCCTACTCCATGATTGCCTATAATTAAAGTATCATTAAATTTCTAGTATGTCTAATACCTATATTCCTTTTTATACTAATATATATCTTTACAAATGAAGTAAGGTGGCTTACTATATAAATATGAGGGGGTTTTATTATTAAAGGATATAAATTTAGCCTTAGGGATATTCCAAAACAGGAGATTTTAAAAGAATACTCTAGCCATTATTCAAGCCTAAATGTAGAAGCAGTTGAAACTTGTATAACACTTCTCAGAACGGCTTCTGATATTTCAGTAATATTTGATGGACATTTTTCTAAGTATGGCATTTCGGAAGGGAAATTTACTATTTTAATGCTTTTGTATAGGCAGAGTGATTATCAATTATCTCCAATATCGCTTAGCAAAAAGGCTGAGGTTACTAAGGGAACTATGACAGGATTATTAGCTGGTCTTGAAAATCAAGGATTCATAGATAAAATCCCCAACCCTTGTGACCAGAGAGGTTATTTGGTTCACCTTAGCTCAAAAGGATTACAAATACTGGAGGAGATTCTGCCAGTGCACTACACCTTAATTACTAACCTAATGTCTGGTCTTGAGGATGGTCATTTGAAGGAATTAACCTCTTTACTAAATTTACTATCAAAGAATTTAGTAAAATATTGAAAGGTGTGATATATTTATGATACTTATTACTGGAGCAAATGGCCAAACTGGCCGTGCAATCATTAATGCTTTATTACCTAAAGGAGAGCGTATTAGGGCTTTCGTTTTTAGGGCCCAGCAAGTTGAGGAAATTAAATCCTTAGGTGAGATGGAAGTAGTTGTAGGAAATATGATGGATCAAAAGGCTGTTGATGAAGCATTAAGCGGAATCAGTACGGTTTATCACATATGTTCTGCTGTAAACCCCGATGAAGTCGCGATAGGAGAAATGATAATAAACGCTGCTCGCAAGGCTAAAGTGGAGCATTTCGTATACCATTCAGTCTTACATTCTGTACTTCAAGATATGCCACATCATCAGAAGAAACTCATGGTAGAGGAACTTTTAGTGAATTCGGGAATCCCATATACTATTATTCAGCCAGCAGTGTTTATGCAGAATATCCTCGAGTCTTGGAAGTCACTAACACAAAAAAGTATATTTCAACAAAAGTTTTTTACAACACCTGAAACTCGCATGTGTTTGCTTGATTTACAAGACTTAGCTGAGGCTGTTTCTATAATTCTCACAAGTCCAGCTTATAAAGGTGCTACATATGAACTTTGTGGACCTGAAAATTTATCTTTGTCTGATATGATAGCAACTATGGAACAACATTTTGGTCGTGAAATAATAGTTGAAACGCCTCAGGACGAAATGTATGCAGCACAATTAAAAAAGTTTGGATTAGGGGACTATAAAGTAAATACACTATTAAAGATGTTTAAGCATTATAATGAACATGGATTTGTCGGTAATCCAAATGTTTTAACTTGGATATTAGGTCGAAAGCCAAATAATTTTTCATCATTTATTCTTAGAACAATACAAAGTAAAAGATGATAGTTTACAATTATAACTAAATAAATATTATTTACTTTTACACTATAATAATTTTGTGAGGTGGTTTTATGAGATTTTGTTGGAGTACCCTAAACGTAAAGAACTTGGAAGAATCAATCAGGTTTTATACAGACGTCATAGGGCTTGAAGTGGTTAGAAAATTTAACGCAGGGCCTGGAATGGAGATTGCATTTTTAGGAAAAGGAGAAACAAAAATTGAGCTCATTTGCGACGATGAGAGAATGGATACAGTTGTCGGCAACGATATTTCCTGGGGATTTGAAGTCGAGTCTCTTGATAAGATGCTTGTTTTGGTTAAAGAAAAAGGTATAAATGTTGACAGCGAGCCGACCCAGCCAAACCCGCATGTTAGATATTTCTTTATAAAGGATCCAAATGGTATGAGAATACAGTTGGTGGAGAATATTGAGTAAAATGGAGGTTAATATTAATCTTTAAACAAATAAAAAACACTCGCTTTATGAGTGTTTTTTATTTTAAGGCTATTTAAAATCATTCTAATTGCTTGGAGGAGTATTCATATTTCATAGACCTTAGTTTCATAAGCCTTCAATTCTACTTTTCCACATACCTTTTTATTTTCATATTTATCTAGCATTTCCTGTCTTAACTCTATTTCAACCTCATGTTTTGAATAGTTTAAAACAAATATATACTGTATTCCCTCTTTGCTTCTCACTGTTATTTCACACTCAGCCGGCAATTGTATTTTATCTGCATAAGGGTTTATAATTTCGAGTTTTCTTAAAAATACTTCGACAGTCTCCTTAGTAAATGCTCCTCCAAAATAATACACGCTACCTTTCCCATACGAATTCTTAATAAGCCCAGCCTTTTCTTCATAATAATTTGAAGTGTAATTACCAAGTATTTCTTGCTTATCAGTAAGTGTTTCTAATATATCATTAAATACCGCTGCTTCTAACTTATCTCCATCCCAATCAACATATACTTTGTCATCAGCAGGACTCACAAATGTATATTCTGGGATATCCGTACCGGAAAGTTCCTGTACGAGTCCTGGAAGTTTAGCCATTACACACTTGCCAGTGGCATCCTTATATCCTGTGCGACATCCAAATATTAGACATCCACCTTGCAATACATACCCTTCCAACACTTCTTTTACCTCATTTGTCAATATAGTAGCATGTGGATAGAATAATACCGGATACTTCATTAAATCGGTTATCTCTGTATTATCCAGAATATAAACATAATCCATTGGTGTGTGAGTTAGCTGAGACGCTTGGAACAACCCCTTCTGACTAACTTCTTCTACTCTCTGATGCCATTTATCTAACTGCGCATCCCATATGTTATTGTAATCTCTAAGCACACCAAAACTTGCCATATATTTAGAACCAGCTATGTCAGCAATTTTTTCAAATTTACCATCAATATCTTTTATTTCAGCAAGTCGTCTATTATCCCTACTGGAATAATCTAAAATTCCATGCCAGTATATTTCCGTTCCCATAGTACTAGTTCTCCAACGAAAATAACTTACATAATCAGCTCCATGACCAACACTCTGCATAGTCCATAATGTCATCTGTCCAGGTTTTGGTGAAGGAGCCTCCATAGATGTGTTCCATCCATTTGCTCCAGACTGTTGCTCCATAATTCCAAAATTGCTTGAAATAGATCGAACTTCTGTAAGCTTCCTACTCCACTCTCTATCTTTTAAATCAGTAGAATGTATTGGTTCAATTCCCAACATATAAGCAAAATTCGGATAAGAATCATACATGATAAAATCTAAAGATTCGTCCACCATACGATGATTATCAAGATTACCAAATAATCCATTGGTGGTAATATAATCACCCTTCTTAATATATTTATGAAGGATTTCACTTTGAAGTTTTACATACTTACAAGCACTATCAGAAATAAACCTTGTATAATCCATAACTTGATGAGGATTTACATCATTACTTATAGTCGGTCTTGGCACAAATACTTCTTCCCAGTCTGTATAATCTTGATTCCAGAAAACTGTTCCCCATGCCTTATTTAAATTGTCCAGAGTTCCATACTTATGTTTTAAGAATATACGAAAAGCAATAGAATCACTTTCTGAGTAGAATTCATTCTTTTCACAGTTAACCTCATTATCTATTTGCCATCCCACAATATTTGGGTGAGGACAATAATGCAAAGCAAGTTTCGTTACAATAATCTTTGTAAGCTCATTGTATTTGGGTGAATTGTAATTATAATGACGCCTTGCACCATGGCGATACAAAACACCTTCCATATTTGCATTTAACACTTCTGGATATTTAAAAGTCAGCCATGATGGTGGAGTCGCTGTAGGAGTACAAAAAATCACATTTATTCCTGTTTCTTTAGCAACATCCATAAATCTATCAAAGAAATCAAATGTAAAATCACCTTCCGTTGGTTCAAATTTACTCCATGCAAATTCAGCAATACGAATTGTCTTAATTCCATGTTCTATCATTCGTTTCAAATCACTTTCCCATAAGTTATCATCCCAATGTTCTGGGTAATAACATGTTCCTAAAGATAATTTGTTTACCTTCATATTTCTATTTGTGTTCATTTTATTCACTCCTTACATATATTTTTATTACATTAATAACACCAATTTCAAATAAAACTACTCTTTTATAGCACCAGCAGTAAGCCCTGACATAAAGAACTTAGACGCACATAAGAATACTATTAGAAGTGGCAATACTGCGCAGGAACTAGCTAGCATCATTGCGCCCATATCAGTCCCTCTAGTCGGATCTCCTAGCATATATTTCAACATAAGAGGTAATGTCTGAACCTCAGTAGAACGTAGGATAAGTAGTGGCTGCATAAAGTCATTCCATGTATTTACGAACTGCATAATGCCAAGTGCTGAATATGCTGGCAACAGAATCGGCGATATAATCCTAAAGAATATAATCCATTCACTGCATCCATCAATCTTTGCCGCCTCTATTAATGTCCTTGGTACATTGTTCTGGCAATACTGTCTCATCCAAAATATTCCGAATGCATTAGCACAACCTGGAATAATTAGTGCTAAGTAATTATTAATCCATCCGAATTTTGACATCATGAAGAACCAAGGAATAATTCCTGCTGTCCATGGAACCATCATTGTAATTAACAAAATTCTAAATAAAACATTTTTCCCAGGAAAATCATAAACTGCAAATGCATATCCACCCATAGAGCAAAATAGAAGTACTAATGACGTATAAGAAATTGAAATAATACAACTATTTAAAAAAGCTCTTGGAACATTAACTGAGGCTACCATGCTTTGGAAGTTTTGAATTAAATTATGTCCAAACCAGAATGGAGGTGGAAATGAAAATATAGCCTTCGTTGACTGAGTTGAGAGAACGAACATTTCATAAAAAGGTACAATCATAATCAAGGCTATTAATAATAAAACAAAATACATAATTACTTTGTTAATTCCTCTTGAAACATTCATGATTTTCTCCCCCTTCTCCTTTTAGGCTTGTCATCATTTTTTTCAGATATGCCTAAAGTCATCATAGATATCACTATTATTATTAAGGTAAGAACATATGCACATGCAGAAGCAAATCCATATTGATTGTTACCTTGTGGAGCTTTATTTAATAGGTACATCATAACCGTCATACCATTATGATTACTCCCACCAAGCAAGCTATTAGTTAACACAAAAGGTTCTGTAAATAAATTTATTGTACCAACTGTAGATTGAATAATAGTGAACACTATTATTGGCTTTAACAATGGAATTGTTATTTTTCGAAATATAGTAAACTGTGAAGCTCCATCTACAACGGCCGCTTCGAAGATATCAGTATTAATTCCCTGCATCCCTGCTAAGTAAATTACCATGTTCCATCCTATCCATTTCCATGCAAACATAATTATAATAGCTATGTTAATATAATTACCACTTCCACCAAACCAGTCTATTTTATTTAAGCCCATAGACTTAAATGCATAATTTACAAGACCGAAGTTATATCCGAACATATTTTGAAAAATAATTGAAACGGCTACTGCACTAGTTAGCATAGGTATAAAATACATGGTTTTGAATATATTAACACCTTTTATTAATTTTGAATTCAAAATAGATGCTAATCCTAAAGCACCTAATAAAATAGGAATATGTGCTATAATACCAATAAAAAAAGTATTATATAAAGATTTCCAAAAGAGAGCGTCTTGCAACAATCTATAGTAATTTCTTATACCTACGAAGCGCATTGAACTTAGACCATCCCAGCTGAAGAAACTGATGTAAAGTCCTGATACTATTGGAAATAATCCAAAAATTGCAAATAGAATAAAGAACGGAGAAATATATGCATAAGCAACTTTATTCCTCTTTATCTTTTCCCATGTAGACCTTTTTAAAATTACATTGTCATCCTTTCCCATATAAACCCTCCTACATATGAATATCTATATTCTGAGAACGTAAAATGATAGATTATCTAACATACTCTAAAAATAAAGGCTGTTATTAATATCTAAATACGTGACAAATCTGCCTATAAAAAATGTATTTATAACAGCCTATACAAAAATATTGGAATTATACTTTACCTTAGTTTGTAATTAAACTTAATTTGCAACTAAACTTAATTCGAACCTTTCCATTTTCCTGCATCTTTTAGGATATCAATATTTTTTTCACGATCCTCTGATGTAGCATCTGAAACTGCTTTCTTTACCTTGTTAACAATATCTGTTGCCGACTTATTTTCATTTAATCCAGTATTAACTGTTGTTGTAATAGCTGTTTCTGTATCGCCATCCATTAATGTTGAAAATACAGGCTTAATATTCTTAGCAATATCTACCCACAATGATTTTGTCTTCTGTCCATCAAAGTATGGATCTGCTGCTTCATAAATTGCTGTATCTTTCCAAGCTGGAGTGAAAGCTGGAAAGTAATCAACGGCTTTAAACATTGTGTTCTGTGAATTTGTGTCTGTTAATGCATATTTAATAAATGCCCAAGCTGCCTCTTTATTTTTACTTTGAGTAGGAACAGTCAAATAAGATCCACCCCAGTTAGAATCTGCAATTCCTGCTGGCAATCTTGTAACACCCCATTTCCCAGAATTATCTTTAGATACCCAAGATTTTAGGAACCCGCCATACCAAGCTCCTGCTGCCACAGATAAAATAGTTCCATTCGCTAGTCCAGCATTTGCTTCGTTAGTCCACATATCTGCAGTTTTTGCATCCCATCCATTTTGACGCATCTTAATAGCTGCATTTAGACCTTCTATAGCACCTTTCCTATCTAACTGCAATTCTAAATTCTCATTATAATAGTCTCTGTTAATAAAATTCCAAGTATATAGATATAATGCATTTGGAAGTAACCACCTCTTGCCTTTAATATTTACCTTCTTAGCAACCTCCAAAATTCCATCATAGGTACTCATTTGCTTATAAACATCATCTGGCTCTGATGGTAATCCAACTTCTTTAAATATGTCTTTTCTATAGAAATATGTCGTAGGTCCAATATCCCATGGTATACCGCTAATACGTTTACCATCAGCCGAGATAGCTAAATCCCACTTCATTTTTACAAAATCATTTTCCATGGTTTTAGCATCGTAAGGAGAATCATATAAATTTTCTAGTCCAGAACCTTCTTTATATTTTCCCATATTAGCACCTTCAACCATTGCTACATCGGGTGCTCCACTTCCAGCTGCAAGTGACGTCTGAAACGATTGTGTAAAATCAGCCGTACTAGCAAATTGATATTTAATCTTAACATTCGGATATTTAGTTTCAAATCCCTTTTGAATCGACTTAAATGCCTCATCTCCAGCTGGCCAACCGCCTAACACAATTGTTCCTGATAACTCTTTTGGTGTACTAGATGTGGGTTTCTTATCACTATCACTACTACCACATCCAGATAAAATAGAAACTACCATTGATACACCTAACAAAAACATCATTGGTCTTTTTATCATTTTCTTTTTCATGAATATTCCCCCATTCATTTTTGTATACCCTGCTGTTTTATAAAAATCATTAGAATATACATATTTTTTTACTATATGTCATCTTCGCTCATATCACGAATATTAACATCACTCTCAAGGATATTATTTAATATAACTATTTTTATATTAGCTAAATTAAAACGTTTACATACAATCCGTACTATTATATTTACAAATTCTAATATTCTATTTTCTAATATTTTTTACAGTTTCACCTTCAATTAGTTTCACTGGAGAATGTACTATATATTTATTGTTATTTCCTTCAATGACATCTAATAATACATCTATACATTTTGCACCTATATTTGCTGGAAATAACCCAATTGTTGTAATTAGTGGGTCAAAATATTTACGTGTGTAGGTACCATCAAATCCAACTATGGATAAATCCTCGGGAATTCGAACACCTGCTTTTTTAAATTGCCTGCACATACCTAGTGCAAATTGATCGTTGAAGCATACAATTGCGGTTGCATCTGGTTTTCTTTCTACAAATAGCTGTGCAGCAATTGCACCTTTTTCAAAAAAGTCTTCATCAACTTCCCAGATATTCGAAATAACTTCTCTTTTGTATAGAAATGGTTTTGCATCAGTAAATATATAGTCCAAGATTTTATCTTTAAATACTGGTTGTAACATTTCTTTATATGCAATACATCTCGCAGTATCAAAATTATAGTCATCACTTGGTACTCCAAAGGCTATTTTAAAGTGGCCATTTTTATTTAAGTAATCTACAGCTAACCTCATACCTTCAAACAAATTAACATCTATTAAAGGTACAGATTTACTTAAAGGAATTGAATCAGAGTAGCTTGCAGTCACCAATGGTAAGAAGTAATTTTTACCAAAGAAATCCAAATAACGTTTTGTCGTCTGCTGATTCGGCATGATAATACCATCCACCATCATGCTTTTTATTCCATCGAATTCCAGTCTACCGCATAAGACAACCATGTAATCCCTTTTTTTTGCCTGCTGCATCATCCCATGATACATTTCGATATTAAAAGAGTTAATTAAATCTTTACAATAAAATGCAACTTGATTAGTCTTTCGGGTTTGAAGTGACATAGATACTGGATTAGGATAATATCCCATATTTTCTGCAATACGAATAACTTTTTCTTTTTTTTCTTTCGCAACATATCCACTGTTATTCAGGGCTCTTGATACTATTGTAACTGACACACCAGCTTTTTCTGCAATATCCTTCCTTGTTATCATCCAATTTTCACCTCAATACTTAAAATATAAAATGTATTTTTTTAGTAATTATTGTTAACTTCCCTATAAATATCATGATAATATATTGGCACATATTAATCAACAGTCAAATATATGCACACGCGTGCACATTACATATTATTCCTATTAATGCTACCTAATTAATGAACAGAATTGCATCACTTTGAATCTAAGCAGATGATTATATTGTTAACAAACACCGTTTTAATGGATTTTATAATACACAACTTGAAGATGTGTTACGTAGTATAGGTATTTCAATTCACCCTAAATGTACACTTATTGATAGAATCTTTATTTTATTTCTACCTAAATATAATATCCTGTTAAGTACGGATGAAATTATTATCTTAATTATTAAAATTCCTAATAATCTTTTCATAATTAACTACCTCACCAATTGAAGTGTATTCCTCCATATCATCTCCAATTAAATACACCTTTAGACGCTTAAACTTAACATCATGATGGATATTATTAATAAAATTCTCCATCTCTTCCTTTGTATAATTCTTTCTTTCTAATAACAATGTCTCTTTAACTTCATTGTGACTAACATAAGATACTACAAACATTCTACAGGTTTTATACAAGCATATATATTCTTTATCTACTGTGGATACTAACATATTCTCAGTTGTAAATCTTACCTTTACACTGCTTTGTATTGAAGAAAACAAAAACTCTTCTAAGAATCTTTTTTCTATCAACTGAATATCATCAGGAATTGCAACAAATATTTCCTTCAAATAATTTTTTCCAAATAATTTAGATTTATTTAAAAGTCTGTTTTCTATCATAAACTTCTTTAAATTCTTAGAGTTTACACTAAGTTTTTCAAACAAGCTTGAAAAACAATATATTCCTGGAATAGATTCCACTGTATCAAAATTATACTGATAAATTGAACTATTACCACTTATCATAAAATAAAAGCATTTATCTCTAATTATTAAAAAGCATTTTTTATCTTTCATATTTTAACCTCTCTTACATTATTGTTGTTTATTTACGGTATAAGATACATTCCCCACCTATTAAACGTCCTTACTTCCACTATTTAATTTTATATACTGCTTTCCTAAGTTATCGATTATAAACTTTATTGATCCAAATGTAAATCCAATTAATACTAAAAATATTCCATCAGATTGTGTTATTGATGATATTGATAAACATACGTAAAATATTGCATCTGACATGAATATAATCCTCTGTAGATTTAAGTACTTCTTTTCATTTAATACTTCATATTTGCCTTTCACGTAAAAGAGTGAGTCCTCTACTATTGTATTTCTATATTTGAATGCTCTGTAAAACCCTTGAATTGCTGCTGGTATGCATAGTATGCCTAAACCTATTTCTACCTTACTCAATAATGTCTCCAACATATAATCAATCCCCTTTTACTGTATATATTTTCATACTCACCAATTGAGTAATTGACCCAAAACAAACACTTATTTTAAATATGGTATCTGTCAATAAAATCAATATACCGGATATTTAGAGCATAAGTCCCTCAGTAATTAGTTCCATATAAATTACAAAACAATTTCGTTAACTTCAAACCCAATTTTTCTATATAAATTTATTGCTGCATAGTTATCAATATCTACATTCAGAATAAGGTTTTTATAACCCATATCTAATAACGAATTAACACTTTTCTTTATAATGTAACTTGCCATACCTAAATTCTGATATTTCTTTTTTGTAAATATTTCTGACATTAGTGGATATCCCTCATAATAACTTATCATAATAGCAGATGCAATTTCTCCATTCAAGATTATTTGGTAAGAGGCATCAGAAATGAAGGGTGCAAAAGACCCTCCAATGACACTCACTATCTCTTGTATTACATCCCCTAAAGTTTCATCTCTATCTTCAGATGTATCCTTTAAAGAATTTAGCATAACCGTTGCCAATTCTATTACATCATCAGTGCCCATGAATTCGAAATCATAATTACTTTCTAACGTTTGTGGAAACAATTTATAATTCATTCTTGCTCTTTTGCTATTCAAGTTTATCCCCCCTCTCAGTACACATTTTCTTAAAACTGTAAAATAACTCAAGATATATTATTCCTAATTGTTTATTACTTTAAAACCATTCAAACTTTATTTCAGCTTTATTAAACTATAATTCTACAGTAATTTCCAATTTCCTCTAATTTCGCTTTTATCAGCACTCGCACGTTTGATTTTTGCTTTTGCACATGTTGTATCTGTAGCAGAAATTTTAGCTAAATTAAAAAAGTAGTGGAATGTTGGTGCTCCTCTGCGGTCACTACCTTTCTACTACTTTTAATTAATAATTTCATAACAATTTATGCAATTCACTTTACCCTAAATTGCACCTTACCGCCCTCTGCGAAATCTTTTACAATTATACGGAGTTAACTAATAAATTGATATTAACCATCTAATATAAATACTCTCTATAGCTTCTTATTATACTATTTAGACATAACTTATAAATAAATTCTGACTCTATATTCAGTTTAAGATAACATGAACTTAACGCTGTCACTTTTTAACCAAAAAAAGTCCTTCTTTATTTTGCTCTATTTGAATTCTCGCTTCTGATATTACTTTTGATGAATCAATATCTTCAATTATTAAATATATTTTAAATGATTTCTCTATTTTTTCATTTGGAACTACTGACCAATATAGCGTTTGTTCATTTGTTTTAATGTTTTTTCCTAAGATATTAATTATGCCATTGTCTTGTTGCCATTTTAGAAAAGTCCCTTGCTCAGTAACCCAATGGAATTTAACATTTTCATTCTTTATGTTTGTTTTGAATATAGCATTAAGAGGTATACCCGGTACAGATGATGTCGTAGGACTGTATTCGATAATTCCAGAATTTATAGATACTTTAATCTTCTTATCACTACATCCCGATAAAGAAAGAAACGCCGTAAAAATCAAAAGCAATGAAATGAACTTCTTTATTTTCACAATTGTCATCTCCAATCTATATTTCAAAATATTATTACATTAAATTAGACTTACTGCTTTTCTCTTTTAAATACAAATATCATCATAGAACCGAACATATCCGCACATTGAAAATTAACAAGTTCCCAGCTCTCATTGGCATATTTTTTAAGAATAGCATCGCATTTTTCTTTTAAAGAACGTTTCGTATCTAAACTTGAACCAAATATCTCAGTTTTGTATTCCCACATAGTATCCCCCCATAATAATCTAATATTTGCAATTCAATATTTTTTTTTATGTATCGTCTTTAAAGTCTAAATTATAAATCTATTTTATATAATTTTTCAGAAGACCAAATACTTTTTTAAAATCTAAGAATTTGTAACTTAAAAGTATTATTACAATAGGAAGTATTGAATATAACCCAAATAATAAAAACAAGCCTATACAAAAAACTATAATTAAAAAAATATTCATTTGCTCTCACCGCCTTAATTCTATAAGTTAATTATACTATTTTTTTACTTGATTTTAATTTCCGCTAAATTTTTTACACGTTCTAAAGCTCTAGGAAATTGGGTGTTAAATGTTTCTTCCTGTTCGAGAGGAACATCTGTTTTAACAGTCAAAGTTGTAACTCCATCTGTTTCTGCTAGAAAATAACTCTCTTTTCCAGCAGTCCATTCATTTTCCCTTTCTTGAGTTCCACTCTCCATCGTATCAGTCATATGCCGAAACAATACAAATTCGAAGGGAATATGTTTTTCTATCATACTTGTTACACCGTAACCAGATACAGCTGAAATAAATTGCACTTTGTTACCTTCTCTTATTTCACCTACCATGTAGGTACCTTCGTCAATAATACTTACCCAATTTCGCAATGTATTATCATCCCATAAGGTGTTCCAAACTTTTTCTTTTGACCCTTTAATTATGATTGAAAATAGTAGTTCTTTCATTTTATGCCTCCTAATCTTTAATCTATATATATACGTTCTTCTTGATAGTATTGTTTATTAAATCATATTTTACAGTTGTGGTGCAAAATTAGAAATATGTCAACTAACAATGACTCTCAAACACAATAAATGGTATCATCATCTCCTGCTTGGTCATTCCCGCATGATTTGATAAGAACTGTTTTGATTTATGGCTGTAGGCAATGCCTTGGTCGCCAATGGCAACTGCCAAAAAATCACCAATAAACTCCTCAAATTTTTTATGGGCTTTACCCACTCCAAATAATGTTCCTTCTAAGACTTCCGCTTTGGAAAACAATAAAAAATTCTTGCCAAAGGCATTGTAAAATTCCTCTTTAAACATTTCTCTAAACTCCTCTTTTACATAAAAACATGTGGCTCTACTTTCAATAGAAATTGGTCTTATTAGCATCTTTAAAAGATGAGGATAATCACTAACAAACTTATAGTTTAAATTAATATGTCCATGGTCTGCGGTTACAATAACAATAGTATCCTTTAGCACCTTGCACGTTTTTTCTACTCCCTCATTTAGTTCTTTCAACCATGAAGTTACTTCACTACTATAGCAGCCATATTCATGCATAGCAGCATCAGGTTGTGGGAAGTATGCATAAATATACTTGTTTCCATCAAGATAACAAAGCCTTTCTACCTCTTTAAACATTTCAATATGTGATGAAACTTTATTGGTGCCAAAAGGTGATACACTGTAAGCTTTAGCATTACACGTTTCATTGATAATATCATATACACTTTTATAAGGTATTATTTTTCCAGCCACATGATAATCAGCAGCTTTTTCATCACTACCTTCCAGCGTGTTAGTAAAAGCATTCACAATCTTATCTATTTCGCTAAAATATAAACTCCAGCCAAGCCACCCATGTTCCTTAGGCGTCAATCCACTTTCAATAGAAGTTGTTGCTGCAGTTGTGGTGGGTGGAAACACTGTAGATATTTCTGACACAAAATGCCTTCTCAAAAAACTTCCTTTATCTAGATGGTTTTCTAAGGCATCTACGCCTAGACCATCTAATAACATGACCACAACATTTTTATAATTTTTCTTTAAATAGTTATCAAATATTGTTAAAGTTTCATGATAGGTTTCTGCTCCGTAATGTTTCAATACTGAGCAAGCCAAATTCACAATAGAATTATTATAATCAGGATATTTTATGCCCATAAAGTGCCCCCAATAGTCTTCTTAAATCTCAATATTATCCGCAATATCTATAGTTATTACTTAGGATTCTTTTTTAAAAAATGTACTGTGATAAATGTATTAACCAAAAACCAGAGAATAATTAATCCAAATACTGTCATAACTAAATTCCACATATTACCTACCACACCTGAAGCATATGCTATAAGTACCATAATAGCAACTGTCCATATAAAAGTTGATAGAATAAAATCTTTAAGTATTTTATCTTTAAGTATTTTACCTTTCATAATTAGTGCCTCCCCTATCTAATTTAACAACTACATTATTCATATATAAACTATGATTTTATATTGTTTATTTCGTATGTATTATAGCAAAAATTGATAACATCATTTGCATTTTTAAAACTTTTATATCTTAACCCACATTGCAATAATTCAGATATTAACTGTTTCCTATCTTTATTAAATTCATGATGCCACTTTATATTCATCAATAAAAACTTTAGTGTTGGTTTGGTATTATATAATTCTTTCCCCGTTTTTTGCCGAATCCAGCGTCTTAAAATTCTATACAATCGTATAAATGAATTTGTATCTAAAAAAATAATATAATCACAATGTTTATAACGTTCTTTTAGATATTTTCTTGGTGAACCTTCCATTACCCAGTTTTTACTCGTCAATATATCCATGAACATTCTTTCTCTTTCTTCACTTGGACGCATAACATCGCCTTCTCTTGTCCTCATCCAAACTATATTATCCTGTTCATAACAAGGAATATGAAATTCTTCTGCTATTCTACGTGATAACGTGGTCTTTCCACTCCCAACAGCTCCGATAATATCAATTTTCAAATTACACCTCCCAATAATTAAATAAATAATCCTTGTATCGAAGTAATTGGAATGTTACTCATTCCTTATCCTCTATAAAATCCAGTATATAGTCTTCCAAAAATATGTTTGTTTTTTTAGCCTCACTTATTGAACTATATATAACAAAACCAGGTGAACTTCTGATATTTGATATAAGAAGTTCAATTGATTGGAGGTTCTTGGAAAGTTTAAGTGTTTCTGCAATCTCACGCTGGTGTGCAAAATATTGTGGAATATCCTCTCTATGTTTCGTATCCATATCATTTATATCATACGCTACACCCATTTGCTCATATTTAATTATGTCACTCCAGTACGGATAAAAAGTGACAAGTTCCAAAAACTCTTTTAAATCACTTGATATTCTTCCATTCATTCCTTCTTTATTTATATACCCAACTGGGTAATCATCGCATTCAATGTCATCCATGCCACCAATTGTACCAAAACAATTTCCTTTACTATCATAAGCAAAAATAGTTAATGTCGGCACAGGATAAAATGGAAAATCACCCATTTTACATGTGGTACAAAAAATCACATCACAATTCTCTTCTAATAGTTTGTAAATTTTATTGGTACGTTCATTATCAGAAACAGCAACAATTATCTTTCCTGAGATAATATACGCAATTCCTTTACCTTCTACCGTCATAACAGGATGTCCTGCTACATTATTTGTTTTTTCAGCATCTATTAATAGTTCGTCGGGAATTTCCATTTACTTTCACTCTCCTTTATATAAAAACTTATCTTCGCAATAAATCACAAACCCGACATAAAATTGGTATGTTACATAATACAACATATAATTTCTTTTTTTTACATATATTGCTTATTTACTTTTATATAATTGTAACCTTGAAATAATCATTTATATATTTTTTAATATCATTGAATTTAAATATAAATACTTCATTAATACCATTTTCATCACATATCTTCTTTATTATTTCACAACCATAATAGTATCCCATTCTAGAAAAAGTAAAATCTTCATATTTAGTAACACAAAATAACCTGTCATAAATTCTCTTATCGAATTTTTTATTAGAAACTAGTTCTTTAAGGTTTATTCCCATACTTGTTTTCATACTTTCACAATTACGAATCCATTGACTAATTTCATCATTTCCTAAAAAGCCGACCCAATATCCTAGTTTTTCTGATATACCAAATAAAAGCATACTCATATATGTTGCCATGCTGCTAAATTTAATATATTATTTTCCATAAAACTCCTATCCAAAGACTTCATTATTTAAATAACTTTTTTAATAAATCGAAAATGCTAAAACTTGTACGATTATAGACACGGTTATACGCAGCCTTTTTAGGATTCGTAATCCAACCATATCCACGCGGAACTTTCACCCCTAAATTGTGCCTTACTAATCTTTTTACACTTGTCCTACTACTAATCATTTTCTTTAAGCTTGGTGTTCTTAGACCAAATTTCATTATTACTGCCCCCTCATTCTACCAACATTAATTTTATTACTTTAATCTTTCACTTTCTTATAAAGGTTTTTCAGTTTTTCAATTCTGCTCTTCACCCACATATACTTTGCTGCACCCGACATTTTCTCAAATTCATAACTTTGCCCGAGTTCCCAATATATCATATCTAAATATGCCTCACTGTTTATAGTACCTTCAATCTCCTCTAGAAATCCAACTATGTAACTAGGATCAATATTAATTATTTCTTTAACAACCTTCTCATTGTCTAGTAACCAGTTATTGAACTCCTCATCTTTCATACATCAGAACCTCCTTATATTATCACTCTATTTTTAACTTAATTTTATAACAAAAACCGTTTACTATATATAGAAGTTATTCTATATATATACTTGAATTCCCTTCAAAATATTTAAATCTAGTTAGAAATTTTCCTCTATGCAACCTAAAGAATCTCAGTTTTAAGTTCACTGAGACTTTTAGTATCTGTATTAGTTTTACATAATCAATTAATTAATATATAATATATAACATCCTATAACTAAAGGAATAAAATTAAACTTATCCCCTGCGGAATTTTTTACAATTATAAGGAGTGAACTAATAAAGTGATCTTATTATTAAAAGGACTAATCATAGGTATATTCATTTCTTTTCCCATTGGTCCACTTGGTCTGTTGTCACTACAAAGAACCATAGCCAACGGGTGGAAAACAGGTTTTTTCTCAGCTGTAGGTACAGCTACATCAGATTTAGTTTATTCTTCTTTAGCAATTTTAGGGATAAGCTTTATAGATGATTTTGTAAACAAGCACATATATATTATTAATGGACTAACAGGAATTTTGTTTTTAATCGTTGGAATTAATATAGTAAGTAGCAACTTATCCTCCCCAAAGGTGAAAGGAGAAGCTACAGTTGATAAAGTACCTCCTTTCTTTGTGCATTTTTTCATAGGGTTATCAAATCCTATGACATTTTTACTCTTCTTTTCTATCTTTACTAAAATAGGTATATATGTTGATGACAAGACGTTGCTACAGCATATATTGTTTGTTATATCTATCCTTGCCGGATCCTCCATTCAATGGTTGATCACCACTAATTTAATAGATAAATCCAAGAAAAATTATAAATTTGAGAGCTTTATATTTATAGATAAAATAATTGGCATAGTTGTCATTTTATTTGGTGTTTTTAGCATTATAAAAGGAATAACAAGATTCTAATTTCTCCATTTTATATTACCTAGCTTTATGGCGCTCATTTAAATCTATATTCTCTGGAGTTTTAATTATAATATTCTTATGCTTAGTGTTTAATAGTATAATAGATTAACAAGGAGAGGATAAAATGCCTATTGGAGTTATAGTTAATTGTTTTTCAGTATTACTAGGTGGATTAATCGGGGCACTTTTAGGTGATAAAATTCCTGAAAGGTTACGTAATTCTTTACCACTAATTTTTGGTGTGGCATCAATGAGTATGGGTATAAATTATATAATAAAAATGCATGCCTTGCCAGCAGTAATCTTAGCTTTAATACTTGGTTCTGCTATTGGTGAATTAGTTTATTTAGAAAAAGGAATTGAATGGTGTGCAAGTCATGCACGCGGACCAGTTGAAAAATTATTCTCTCGTAAAGAAACTAATCAAATGGATTCTGAGGTAGCTGCATCAATCGAATCAGAAGAAAAATCTTCACTAGATCAACATAAGGGGTTTATGGAGAAATTTGTTGCCATAGTTATTCTGTTTTGCGCAAGTGGCACTGGAATTTTTGGAGCATTAACCGAAGGAATGACAGGTGATCATTCAGTATTAATCACAAAATCAATTCTCGACTTTTTCACTGCTGGAATATTTGCAACAGCTCTTGGTTATTTAGTTTTAACTATCTGTATTCCGCAATTTATAATATTAATGCTATTGTTTTTAAGCGCATCCTTTATACTACCAATGACCACTCCAGCGATGATAGCTGACTTTACTGCCTGCGGTGGTATGATTATGCTAGCAACAGGTTTTCGTATAAGTGGAATTAAATCATTTCCAATTGATAACATGTTGCCGGCTCTAGTGCTTGTAATGCCTATATCTTATTTATGGTCTACATTTATCCATTAAAATAAATGAATTTAACTATTGAATCTAAGGGGCTGAGACTGTGCAAGATATAACTGTAGAAAGAGGAAGATTAAAAATCAATATGAAAACCTTCTTAATAGGGAAAGATTTATGCGTAATAATATCAGGAGGAGATACTCCTCATATAGGTTGTGTAACTTTAAGTGTTCCAATACCAAGTTTAGCAAGTGACACCCTCACTAGTTCTACAACCTCAGCATTAACTTTATTAGGACATAAGGATGATGAGCCAGCAAGATATGTATCTTCTTTTCTCTCTTCAAAATTAAATAAAAACGTGGTGGTTACTTGTGGTATTCATCTTGATAATATAACTCCTGAAGAAATTGATACTAGTTGGGAACTTATAGATGAATTAATATATACATCTTTTATGTCAAACACGAAAAGCATTTAATAATCTATTGAATTATTTATAGGTACTTTTGAATGGTTTTTGCTCTGCATAATAAGGTGATATATCACCATCTATCAACAAGCCATATTTTTGTTCCATTGGAATTAATAATTCTACGGAACTCCGCTTATACCAGCGGCTATCCTTTAAATGCTATGGCATCAAGTTGAAATTGAAGCCCATCTTGTCCACCACAATGAGCAAATTCTGTTTGTATCGATTTTCTGGCTGGATACTTGCCCTTAAATCTTTCTTTGATTACCTTTTCCATTATAGGTATATTCCAAACATCTCTAAACAAGCAATCAATCTTTACGACTGATTCTAAAGTTAAACCGATAGTTTCTAGTCGGTCATTCAGATGGTCAAATGCTCCATTAATTTGATTTTCAATGGGTTGACCAATGTTACCCACACAATAACTTATAAAAACAAAATCACCAGCCTCAACAATTCCAGAATGTCCCCATTCCTCACTTACATCAGTTCTTATAATTTCTCTCATGTAATTATCCTCCTTATATATGTATTGTAAATTAGCCGATTGCACAATTCTGCAATCATTGAATTGCCTAACTTTTAAGCCGTTAGGCTTTTATATTTTCCTCCACTGTGAGAGAATAAATGTAACGACACAAAATATTATC
>NZ_JAHLEB010000043.1 GCF_018861735.1 Clostridium lacusfryxellense
GCCTTAATTTTTTGTTGATCTGAGATAATTGATTTTCTTCCCATAAAAAATAGCCCTCCTTATAGCAAACAGTTTTATTATTTAACTGTCTACCATAAGGGGAGCATATCATAAGGATGTCCCTCTCTTAACTTATAATAATGACTTATTGTTATTCAAATAAAATTTCCTTTGCAAGCCTTAATCCCGTAGGTGTAGTTGCACAACCTCCCATAGCTGTCTCTCTTAATTCGCAAGGTAACTGCTTTCCAATCTTGTACATAGCAATTACTGTATCGTCAAAAGGTATTCGACTTGTAACTCCACTCATAGTAACATCTGCAGTAGTTAAAGCACTTACTGCTCCTGCAATATTCCTTTTAGCACAAGGCACCTCAACGAGTCCCGCAACAGGATCACATACAAGACCTAATATGTTTTTAATCACAATAGCCGCTGCATCTAATGCCATTGCAGGAGTACCTCCCATCATTTCAACTACCGCAGCTGCCCCCATTGCAGCAGCTGAGCCACATTCAGCCTGACATCCACCTTCTGCTCCTGATAATGTAGCATTCTTAGCTATTATAATCCCTACGCCCGAAGCCGTGAACAATGCATTAATCAGGTCATCTTCAGTTTTACCTAGTTTCTCACCTGCTGTAATAACTACTGCAGGAATAATTCCACAGGACCCAGCCGTTGGCGCAGCAACTATCTTACCCATAGCTGCGTTTACTTCAGAGCAAGAGACAGCACGAGCCATCGCTCTTACCATAAATCCACCTGTAAGAGAGTTTCCCGCCTCCTCATATCTTTTGAGTTTAATCGAGTCTCCTCCTATTAAACCACTTATTGATCTAGTTTCATGTGTAAGTCCATACTCTGCAGCTTCTCTCATTGTATTCAAATTTTTTCTCATTTTTTCAATAACTTCGCTTCGAGTACTCCCACTTTCTTCTACTTCACACCTTATTGTATATTCCCAAATCGGTATATTTTTTTCATTGCATACGTTTATAAGGTTTATTCCTTTATCTACAAACACATTTTTTCCTCCTTAGTAACTCTTTAGCTATATTATTTGTTAATCATTCGCTCTCGCTTAAATTATATATACTATTACTGTGCCACTGGTGATATTTGTCTTGTACTATAAATATTATCCATAGACTTGATCTTATCTAGTACATTCTCAGTCACTATACTATCCGTTTCAAATAACATAGACGCTTTTAACCCTCTGCTATTTCTAAACACCTTCATTGATGCTATATTAACATTTTCTTCATATAATAATGCACTTACTTTTGAAATCATACCCGGAATATCTTTATGGCTAATTATAATTGTTGGATAGTTACCTGTAAATTCAACTGGTTTACCATCAACTTCGTATATTAAAATATTCCCGCCTCCAACAGAAGACCCAGCAATTTCAACTATTGTTCCATTTTCTTTTGTAATAATAAACTTAACTGTGTTTGGATGAACATCACCCAAATCACCTAAGGTAAACTCTATTTGGAGCCCTTGCTCTTTAGCCATGCTAATAGAATCTTTAAGTCTATCATCCCAAGGATCCATCCCTAATATACCAGCAACTAATGCTCTATCTGATCCATGACCCTTATAAGTTTTAGCAAAAGAACCATGTAAAACAAATTCCACTGATTTAATGTTTTTACCCGCGATAATAGATGCAATTTTGGCAAGTCTTGCAGCACCCGCAGTATGAGAACTTGACGGACCTACCATAATTGGGCCTAATATGTCAAAAGCACTGTAATTTTTCATTTTTTTCTCCTTATCCGTCTCTTTATTATTGAAAACTATTACATTTTTTTATAACACAGAGACATATATTATTCTTTTGTATTTAGATGTTATTAATTTTATCTCTATT
Source organism: Clostridium lacusfryxellense (assembly GCF_018861735.1). GTDB lineage: Bacteria > Bacillota > Clostridia > Clostridiales > Clostridiaceae > Clostridium_AD > Clostridium_AD lacusfryxellense. The sequence continues at coordinate 1,886 of NZ_JAHLEB010000043.1, forward strand.
TAATCTTACTTCTATCTTATTATACAATTTTTCTTGCGTAATTTGCAAGCGATGCAAGAAAATATTCATTTTTTTATTTTACAACTTTTTTAAGCATACAATTTTATCCAAAATGTCTCACAATAAGAACTATAGAACTATTAAAGTTTCATTTAGAAATTCAGCTTTTGCGCATTTTATATAAGCAAAAGATTAGAATTTCTTAATGAAATTTCTTGTTCTGAGTTAAATTGCGAGGCATGTAGAATATATTTTACACTCCCTAATACTTATAAAAACAACTTCCACCAGTGAATTCTCTAATTATTGAATTATCTGGTACTAGATCCTTGTCTACATCTTTAAAAAAATTCAAGAAACTTCTTAATCTACTTGCTTGAAAATACACAGGACTATCTTCACCAATTGTACTAAGTTGCGCTAATGCAAACTTCTTGAGTACACAAAGTTCATAGACTGAACTAGAGTTAAACATTGCATCTGCCTGCTCTTGAAACACAAAGATGTTTTTTTCCTCTCCACGTTTTATTGAAGGCCACATTTTCAGTGTATCCTCTACATCATATCCTCTAGATAAATAATCTCTAACTATTCTTCTTGTCATCCTTACGTCTGTTGTAGAAATCCTGTTATGATCATCTAAATTCAGCTGCGTTATTGGACTTATATATATTTTGAACTTACTTTCCTTTGGTATTGAAGCTGTTAAAATTTCATTTAACCCATGTATTCCTTCTATAACCATGACTCCGTTTTCAGGCATTTTAATTCTATTCCCTACCCATTCTCTTTTTCCTGTTCTAAAATTAAAACTTGGTATTTCGACTAATTCGCCTTTCAATAATAATTCAAGATCCTTATTAAATAATTCTAAATCTAAAGCATATATAGACTCAAAATCATATTCTCCATCTTCATCTCTTGGTGTTATTTCTCTATTAACAAAATAATCATCAAGCGAAATAAATGTAGGTATTAATCCATTTACTCTTAATTGAATTCCAAGCCTCTTTGAAAATGTAGTTTTACCAGAAGATGATGGACCTGCAATAAGAACTAATTTCACCTTTTCCTTTTGATGAATCATATCCGCAATATATGCGATTTTCTTTTCATGAAGTGCCTCAGCCACCCTAATAAGATTAACTATATCACCATTCACTACTTCGTCATTTAGTGCACCAACACTTCCAACCCCTAATATTTCACCCCACTGCGCTGCTTCATTAAATACCTTAGCTAGCTTTTCTTGCTTGTAAAATTTAGGAATTCTATCAGGTTCCTCACTAGTTGGATATCTTAATATAAATCCCGGCTCATAATACATTATATCAAATGTTTTTAATACACCTGTTGAGTAAGCCATTGGTCCATAAAAATAATCATATCTACCATCTATCTCATAAAGCTTTATATCCTTGGCGCTAACATATTTTAAAAGCTTTACTTTATCTTGCATATCATATTCCATAAAAATTTCTACTGCTCTAGCTTTTGGAAAAGATATTTTCCTTATAGGAATATCTGCTTTTATTATTTCACTCATCCTATTTTTAATATCATATATATCATCAATATCCAGAGCTATTGTCTTATCAACTTCTCCGAATAAACCCTTACTTAAAGAATGCTCAATAGAAATCTTAGCTTTAGGGAACAATTCAGATATAGCTTTTATTAGTACAAACTGAAGTGTTCTAACGTATGTCTTCATTCCAACTGTTCCTGTAATATCTATGGGTTCAAATTTGCCTCCATTTGTTATGGTTGATCCGAGTTCATAAAATTTATTATTTAGTTTTCCTAAAACTATTGGCAAATCATTTAATATACTATTTTCTTTAATAAAATCATTTAATATAGTCCCCTCTAGAGCTAAAATGCTTCTACCATCTTTAAGTTCTATATTGAAACTCTCCATATAATCATCCCCTATATTTTACTGATTAATACCATTATACTGTAATATTAAAAAAATGTATCATGTACCCCTTATAATTTTTGGAATTAAACAAAACCTATATATTATATATTAAGAGGTGGTATTATGCTCATTTTAGTAATCAGAACTTTTTTCCTATACTTTGCAGTAATTTTTATTATGAGGATGATGGGTAAAAAACAAATAGGTGAGCTTGAACCTTTCGAGCTTGTAATTGCATTAATGATTTCCGACCTTGCTACCTTACCCATGCAAGATATAAGAATTCCAATTTTACATGCAGTTATACCAATAGTAACATTGCTATTTTTGCAAGTATCTACATCATATTTTGAACTCAAAAGCGAAGTTGCTAGACGAATATTAACAGGCACTCCAAGCATTTTAATAAAAGATGGTAAAATTGATATTTCAGAGCTGAGATATCAAAGGTTTAATATTAATGATCTATTAGAGGAGCTTAGGCTGAAAGGCTATTTCAACTTATCCGATGTCCAATATGCAATACTCGAAACTAGTGGCGAATTATCCATACTACCAAAAACTGGTCAGTGTAGCGCCACTAAAGATGATATAAACGTACCCATAACTCAAGAGTCTTTACCTGTACCTTTGATTATGGATGGCAATATTAATTATAAAAACTTACTTCTTCTAGAGAAGGATGAACTCTGGCTAGACGACATACTAATGAAACATAGAATCTCAAGTGCGCGAGATGTTTTCATAGGAATGATCGACTCCAAAAATAAGTTTTATTATCAACTTAAGGAAAGGAAAGGTAAGAAAGTATGAAAAGTCTTTGGATATCCTTTAGCTTATTTTTTTTAATGATAATAGGAATATTCTTTTCTGTTAATGGTATAAACAGTAGATGTAATCATCTACAAAGTTTGAATTCTAAGCTTGAAAGCTATATAATTGAAGAGAACTATCAAGATGCATATGATTTATCTCTAGATTATATAGCTGAATGGAAAAAATCTTCTAAATTTTTAACTGTATTTATTCATCATGAAGATATAGATTATATAGATAGTGAGATTTTAAAATTAACTCAATATATAAAAAACAAAGATAATTCAGAGGGCCTGGCAACTGTACATGTTTTAAAATATATTGTAGCTCATATAAAATCGCATGAAAAAGTATCTATAAGTAATATTTTTTGATTTTTTTCTTTTGAGTATTTATAGTAAAAGGGTAGAATATATTCCATTTATAGCTTATAATTATCTTATATCAAAAAAGTCCCGCAGGGACAATATATGTCCCTGTCACAAAATTTGAAAGGTGGAATTAATTATGGCATTAGTTACTACTACTAAAATGTTCGAAAAAGCTCTTGAAGGAAAATACGCAATTGGAGCTTTTAACATCAATAACATGGAGATAATTCAAGGTGTTATTGACGCTTGTGCAATTCATAAATCAGCAGTTATACTTCAAGTATCAGGTGGAGCTATGAAATACGCTAGACCTACTTACTTAAGGAAAATGGTAGAGGCAGCAATCGAAGACACAGGTCTTGATATTGCTCTTCATTTAGATCATGGTTCAGATTTAGCACAATGTAAACTTGCAATAGCTTCTGGATTTACTTCAGTAATGTATGATGGTTCTCATCTTGATTATGAAGAAAATGTAAGAACAACTAAAGAAGTAGTTGAATATGCTCACTCTAAAGGTGTTGTAGTTGAAGCTGAGCTTGGTAAACTTGCTGGAGTTGAAGATGCTGTTAACGTTTCAGCAGCAGATGCAACATATACAGATCCAGAACAAGCAGTAGATTATGTAACAAGAACTGGTATAGATTCTTTAGCTGTAGCTATAGGAACAAGCCATGGTGCATATAAATTCAAAGGCGAACCTAAACTTGACTTTGAAAGATTAACTTTAATCACTAAAAAATTAGAAGAAGCTGGAATGCATAATTTCCCAATAGTTCTTCACGGAGCATCTGCAGTTGATCAAAGTTTTGTTACTATGATCAATGAATTTGGTGGCGAAATGAAGGGTGCAAAAGGAATTCCACTAGAAATGCTTAGACAAGCAGCCTCTATGGCTGTTTGTAAAATAAACATGGATACTGATTTAAGACTTGCTATGACTGGTTCAATAAGAAAAGTACTTACAAAAAATCTTGGCGAAATCGATCCTAGAAAATATCTTGGAGAAGCAAGAAATAACATAACTAAATTAGTTGAAGGTAAAATCACTAACGTTTTAGGTTCTGCTAATTCTTCAAAATAAATAAATAAATACAAACTAAATAAAGTGAACCATCTCAAAATAGAAAGTAATTTCTATTTTCGAGATGGTTCATTTTTTTTATAAATACAAAAGCTAGATTTAGAATCGAGGGACTTGTTAACGTCGTAGGTAATTTACTTAATTAATTCGTTAAAAAATTAAAACCCTTACTGTGAAGTTGAATTTAAAAATATATTTATTGATGGGACAAAAATTTAAGCTAATGCTAATAAATATACTTTCATACGGAAGGAACCTACAAAAATATCTAAAGCGTAGCTTCATGAAAAAACAATAACAGATTGTCCAAAAATAAATTTTGAGTTTTAGAAAAAAAACCAGAGCCGAAGGCTGAAGTAATTTATTTGCATAATATTTTCTAAATGAAAATAAAAAATCTAATAATATAGAATTTGTGAGGTTTTATAAATCTTCTTTTTGTGGTATAAAAATAAAAGACAAATAAAAAAAGCGCCTGTCTCTTCATATTATTTTTGAATCATTTTGAGACAGCCCCCTCTAATTTATGTTTTTGCAGTTGACTTTATTGAATTTTATTATTTCCTTATACAATTAATACTAGATACATATTATTGTATATATGATACAGTATGATTTTCTACGGGAGTGGCACCAAATAAGAAGAGCAGAAACATTGAAATTCCATTTAAAATTCTTCTTTTGCAAATATAAAATTCAAAGCATATGTACTATATCTGCAGCCTACCGGCTAAAAGATTTTTTCGTGAAGTTTATTAAGATTAATTATTTATTTATACTCCATCTATACTCCATCTATACTAGATATATATTAGCGTATATATGATATAGTATGAATTTCTACGGGAGTGACATGAAATAAGAAATGCAGAAACATTGAAAGTTGATTTAGAAATTCTTGTTTTGCAAATATAAAATTCTCGTGAGCCTGACTGAAAGGAAGGCTAGCGAACCGGCGCACGCCGAATGTGAGCGGTAGATAATTTAATATTTTCAAAACAATAGAATTTTTTAATCAACTTTCACGTTTCAAATTCTTATTTCATGTCACGCAGGAGGAACTCATACTGGGTGCACTACTTCTCTACATAGTTGCTAACATGTTTGATAACCATATTAATTGTTCCGTCACCATTTTTTTGTATTTCAAATCGACTATCATCATGATATGTTTCAGCGTCAACGTATAAATCTATATCTTTATCAATTTTGAGCCTTACTCGTTTTAATTTTTTATCTATCCATTCTTTATCAAGACTAATATTCTCCGCTATTCCTTGCTCAGCTATAAATTCTACAAATTTCTCCTTATGTTCTTCATTATCAGGAAATATTTGCTCAGATAATTCCTTGACATCAATATTATCTTCTTCTCTAAGTTTTCTTTTAATAGTACTTCTAACTGCTTCTGCTTTTTCTGCATTTTCTGCAAAGTTATTTTGAGTGAATTTTTCAGCTGCCTTTACAAAACTTTTAGTTACATCTCTTTCATTATCAACAATAATGCACCCTAAAAAATCATCGATAAAATAATTTGAGCCATCATCCTGATTTTCATCATTAACTGCTTCACCATTACCTGATTCACTATTTTTTGACCCTTTAGTCTTAGGCCTTTTATCAATAACCATTAAATCAAAACTATTTTCTTCTCTAATTGCCTTTAAAAAAGCACACTTTTGTATCCTTTGAGAACTGCCTGGCAGTCCAGTGATTTGTGATACTATATCAATGCCCAACTTATTATCCACAAAATCTATAGTATGAACATAATTCTTAATATAATCCATTTTAAATATACCAAGAATTGGTCCAAACTCCGTAGTAAAAGATACAACTACCAAATCACAGGATGGAATACTTCCTTTAGATCTCATTAAAATAAACATCTGTTTCGCAAGTTCCTTAGATACCGCTAGTAAATTATTCTCACCATTTAGATATTCCTGAGATAAATCTTTTACTACACTTCTCTCCTGGGTAAAAATTCCATATTTTAGTTCCTCATCTTTTAAACACTTTTGGATATGTTTAAGTAGAAAATCATGTTTTTCTTCATCTAAATCTAATGCATATTCATTTAAGATAGGTTCATCTGCATTGTTATCTAAGACATGAATAATAGCCTCAGTTATATTAATTTCTTTTATATACTCCAAAAAAACACCACCCTAATATTTATATAAGGCACATGAAAATAAATACTATGTTAAATATATTAGTCTGTTTATTTAAACGTGCCTAATTATTATACTATGTATTAGTACTTATAACAAAGTTATATAAAATTTTTATAATGAATTTGTAATTCAAAATTCATAATTTTAATGAATAATTAATGTTACTTTATTTAACTTATGATATAATCACAATTAATAGTAATATAGAGAGTTATCAATAAATTCACCTAAAGAAAAGACAGGAGGATCACTTTGAAAGAAATAGAAACTAGAATTATAGATATTGATGTACAAGAAATTCGTCAAAAATTAGTAAATTTAAATGTCGTTAAAGTAAAACAAGAAAATCAAATAAATAATATTTACGATTTTTCGGATAAAAGGCTGCTTAGTAACAAAGGCTATGCAAGAATACGTACTGTATCAGATGAGTTAACAAATTCTACAATTCACTATATCACAACAAAAAAACTTATAAGTCAGGAAAAATACAAAGTCATGGATGAACATGAATCAGAGATTAAAGATGAAGTTGCCGCTAGAGGTATATTCGAATCCTTAGGGCTTAGTCTTGTACAATCTATTAAAAAATATAGAGAAAGCTATAGATATAAAAATACTCTTATAGAAATAGACATAAACGAGAAGGAGTTCTGTCCTTTTCCTTATATAGAAATAGAGGGCGATGATGAAGACGAGATTTTAGAAGTTATCACGCTACTAGGATACACCATAGAGGATACTACCTCTGAAACTATTTATGAAATATTAAAATCGAAAAATAAAGAGTTTGGATTATAATGTTTGGCTATGTGACTCCATGTAAAATGGAAATGAAAATAAAAGACTACGAAAAATTCAAAGCTTATTATTGTGGATTATGTAGATCAATTAAATGTAATTTTGGCAATTTGCCAAGACTTACCTTAAATTTTGATATGACTTTCTTAGCAATACTTTTAGACTCCTTATCAGAAACAAAATATGATTTCACTGAGTTTAAATGTTTAATACATCCACTAAAAAAAAGGCTTATGATTAATAATAATGAAGCTTTAGATTATGCAGCTTTTTGTAATATTACATTGGCATACTACAAGATAATGGATGATGTTTACGATAATAAAACAATAAAAAGCAAACTTACTTCAATATTCTTAAAAAATTATTTACCAAAAGCTAATTATTCACCAAACTCTAATTATTTACAAAATCATATTGTAGCATATAATGAAGTAATGGATTATACAAAAGAAAAACTAGTATTACTAAATACCCTCGAATTAAGTCACAAAGATATGTCTATAGATGAGCTGCTATCTATAGATGAACCTCTATCCATAGATGAGCATCTATCCATAGATGAATTATCAGATGTTTTTGCTGACCTTACAGGTTATATAATATCTTTTTACTACAAGGACTCTTCCTTTAAAGAAGATTTGTATTGGCTAGGTTATAATTTAGGTAAATGGATATATATTATAGATGCTTATGACGATTTAGAAAAAGATATGAAAAGTAATTCTTTTAATGCTATAAATTCATTAATCAATATAGATAAATTAGATTTTAAAAATTTTAGTGTTTTGGTTAAGCCTAGGATTGATTTTATATTGTCTACCTGCGCGCAGCAATGTTTAAAATTTTTAAATAATTTGCCTCTAATAAAAAATGAAGATATTTTATATAATATACTAGAACTAGGTCTCATGGAAAAGATGGATAAAGTTTTTAATGAAAATTTAAATATCGATAATTTAAAATAGATTCAATAAGAAATTTAAAGGAGTGGAATATAAAAATGATGAATCCCTATGAAGTACTTGGTGTACGTGAAGGCACCTCTAAAGAAGATATAAAAAAAGCATATAGAGAACTAGCAAAAAAATATCACCCTGATCAATATGGTGATAATCCTCTAAAAGATTTAGCGGAGGAGAGAATGCAGGAACTTAACGAAGCCTACGATTCACTTATGAAAAACCATAATTCCTCAAATAATTATGATTCTTCGAATAGTTATGATTCTAATTCAAGCGATGATTATTCTAGTAACAATATCTATCAATCTATAAGATTGGATTTAAATAATGGGAATATCCCCTCAGCCGAGAAGAAACTAAGTTCAATGAATACAAAAACTGCAGAATGGAACTTTTTAATGGGAACGGTTCACCTCAAAAAAGGTTGGCATGATAGTGCTTATACCTTTATAAGCAGGGCTTGTAGCCAGGAACCTAATAATATTGAATATAGACGTAGTTTTAATGAACTAACTACGCAAACTTCAAACTACAGAGACAATTATTATGGAAGACGAAATAATAATGGTGATTCGGGTAACCTGTGTCTTAACCTATGGTGCGCGGATACCATTTGTGAATGTTTAGGCGGAGATCTTATTTCCTGCTGCTAATCATATTAATTAGGAGATGATTTTTATGAAATCTAACGATATTGCTAAGGGTGGTATATTTGCAGCACTGAGTTTGATATTATTGTACCTTTCCTCAGTAATACCCACAAATAGATTATCTATGTTAACTATAGCATCATGCATTATTCCTCTCTCCATTATGCTTACAGGAGTTAAAAATACCGTTGTAGTATATGGCTCCGTTTCATTGCTTAGTTTATTTATTATACCTTCAAAACTCATAAGCATATCATATATACTGATTTTTGGTTCCTATGGTTTTGTAAAATACTTTATTGAAAAATTAAGAAATATGCCTTTGGAAATTGTACTAAAGTTATTGTACTTTAATGTAACTTCTGCAATAATTATATTTTTATATAAATTAGTATTGCTTAAGATTCCTGGTATAAATATAAATATATATTTATTAATTATAATTGTAGAGATATGTTTCGTAGTATATGATTATGCTCTAACTGCTTTCATATCCTACGCTAAAAAGAACCTACTTAAGAAGTTTAAATAAATCACTGTGTTGACACAATATTTTATTTAAATTATAATGGATAATAATACAATAATAAACAAAGACTACTATAATATAAAAAAATGCTTCCATTAGGAGTAGTAATATATATATCATTTTAAAGAGAGCTGTTGTTAGAGTCCCAATTTAAATAGTTTATTTGAATTTCTCTTTGGTGAAAAGCAGCAATGATATAATATGAACTTGCCTATGATTTACTAGAAAACAAGAAACTGTATACTAGTAAGAGTTTACTTGCTTTGCAAGTACGGTTTAAACCGTTATATTTGTAAGTGAGGTTTAAACCCTAACTAGAGTGGTACCGCGGAATATTACTTTCGTCTCTTTCTTGAGACGGAGGTTTTTTGTTTTCCCATTTAGTATATATTTACATAAATGAACAAATCAAATAAATAATCTTAATTATTAAGCTTTAAAACATCTTAAGGAGGAATAACAATGGCAAAATACAATACAACCATCGATGAGAAATGGCAACAAAAATGGGAAGAAACAAAATTATATAAATTCGATGACAATAAAATCGATAAAAAGCTATATGTGCTTGAAATGTTCTCTTATCCATCAGGAAGTCAATTACATGCTGGTCACTGGTTTAACTATGCTCCTGTAGATTCTTGGGCTAGAATGAAGAAAATGCAGGGTTATAATGTCTTTGAGCCAATGGGCTTTGACGCTTTTGGACTTCCTGCTGAAAACTACGCAATAAAAACTGGCGTTCATCCAAAGGATTCTACTGATCAAAACATTAGCACAATGGAAACGCAATTAAAAGCTATGGGAGCAATGTTTAATTGGGATCATGAAGTTGTAACTTGTCGCCCTGATTATTATAAATGGACTCAATGGTTATTCTTAAAACTATTTGAAAAAAAGCTTGCTTACAGAAAAAAAGCCCCTGTAAATTGGTGCCCTAGCTGTAATACTGTACTTGCAAATGAACAAGTACTCGCAGATGGTTCTTGTGAGCGATGTGGAACCGAGGTTACTAAAAAGAATTTAACCCAATGGTTCCTAAAAATTACGGATTATGCACAAGAATTACTAGATGACCTTGATCCGCTAGATTGGCCTGAAAAAACTAAATCAATGCAAAAACATTGGATAGGTAAATCTACTGGTGCTGACGTTCTTTTTAAAGTAGTAGATTCAGACATAGACTTTAGTGTATTTACTACAAGAGTAGACACCTTATATGGCGTTTCATACGTAGTAATCGCTCCCGAAAATGATCTTGTTGATATGCTTACTAAAAGTGAATACAGTTCTGCTGTTGAATCTTATAAGCATGATGCTAGAAAACAAACAGATATAGAAAGACAATCTATTACAAGAGATAAAACCGGTGTATTTACTGGATCTTACGCTATTAATCCTATAAATGGACGCAAAGTTCCAATTTGGGTAGCTGATTATGTTCTAAACACTTATGGAACTGGCGCAGTAATGGCTGTTCCAGCTCACGATGATAGAGATTTTGCATTTGCTACCAAATACAACTTACCTATCGAAAGAGTAATTATTGGTTTTAAAACCTCAAATGATGATTTAGAGAACCTACCATATACTGAACACGGAAAAATAGTAAATAGTGGAGAGTTTAATGGTTTAACTACAGTAGATGGAAAAGAAGCAATAGTTAAAAAATTAGAAGGTTTGAATCTTGGGTCTGGTAAAGTAAACTTTAGACTTCGTGATTGGTTAGTTTCAAGGCAAAGATATTGGGGCTCCCCTATTCCAATAATTCACTGTGATAAATGTGGAACTGTTCCAGTTCCAGAGGATCAGCTTCCTGTAGAACTACCATACAACGTAGAATTCACTCCAGATGGTGAATCACCACTCGCTAGTTGCGAGGAGTTTATGAATGTACCTTGCCCTGTTTGTGGCTCGCATGCTCGTCGTGAAGCTGATACTTTGGATACTTTTGTTTGTTCTTCATTCTACCAATTTAGATATGTAGATAACAAAAATAGCGAAAAAATATTTGATAAGGACTTAATAAACAAAATGCTACCTGTAGATAAATATGTAGGTGGTCCTGAACATGCATGTATGCATTTGCTTTATGCAAGATTTGTCACAAAAGCTCTTCGTGATATGGGATACTTAGATTTCGATGAACCATTTAAATCCCTAACTCATCAAGGTCTAATACTTGGAGAAGACGGATTAAAAATGAGTAAATCCAAAGGAAATACTATTTCTCCAGATGCGTACATAAAAGAGTTTGGCTCAGATGTATTTAGAATGTACCTAATGTTTGGTTTTGGTTATACTGATGGTGGTGCTTGGAGTGATGACGGTATAAAAGCAATGGGAAAATTCATTGATAGAATCGAAAGAGCAGTTGACACTGGAAGTCACGAGATTTCAAAAGAAGACAATAATAAAACCGACCTTGGAGCTCCAGAAAAAGAATTAAACTACTGGAGGAATTTCGCAATAAGAGGAGTTACAGAAGACGCTGAAAAACTTCAATTTAATACAGCTATTGCAAGACTTATGGAGCTTACAAATGCTATATCCAAATATATTAATGAAGAAAATAAAAATAGTGATTTCTTAAAAGAGGTTCTTACAGATTACCTTAAGCTTTTAGCTCCCTTTGCTCCACATTTCGCAGAAGAGAAGTGGGAAACATTAGGCATGGGCTACTCTGTATTTAATCAAAATTGGCCTGAGTTTGATGCTACCGCCCTTATTAAAGATGAAATAGAAATAGCTATTCAAGTTAATGGTAAAATAAAAAACAGAATAACTATACCTCAGGGTCTAAGTGAAGAAGCTATAAAAGAACTTTCTCTTAAAGATAACTTAGTAACTGCCGCAATAGATAACAAAACCATTCGCAAAGTTATTGTAATTAAGGGACGATTAGTTAATATAGTAGTTTCTTAAGTTTTTATAATTAAAATAGGAGAGTAGAATGCTAACTTTAAGCGTTCTACTCTCCTATTTTAAATTAAGGTCTATACATATCTAATGTTTTTTGCGTTGCTTTAAGCAAGGTGCTAAGCTCAAAAACTTCCCCTTCTTCGAGTAACTTATTTAATTGTTCTCTGTACCTAGTTGCATCTGTTAATTTTCCAAGTGACGAGATCATAAGAATATTATTCATAATATCTGATACCAAATTAGATTTTACCTCAAATAACTTCTGAGCATCTTTGATTTCATCTTTAATTTCTAACATCTGCTGATCTAACTGAAAAGCTGCATCTGCAGCATTTTTAAGTTTCTCCCTAATATACTCTGGTATATCATGCTTATATTTATAGTTCAGAGAGTGCTCAACCGTAGCCCAAAAATTCATTGCAAGAGTTCTGATTTGAAATTCAGCGAGTATTTCAGTTTGCCCACCTGCTAAGTTCACAGGATACTTTATAATCATGTGATAACTTCTATACCCACTACCCTTAACATTTGCGACATAATCCTTTTCGTAAACTATTTTCATGTCACGTCTCTCGCGAATTAAATTTACAACCTTATCAATGTCGTCTACAAACTGACACATTATTCTTATTCCAGCGATATCCTCCATTTCAAATTCAATTCTTTCAAGAGGGATACCAAATTTATTAGCTTTCTCAAGAATACTAGATATTTCTTTCACCCGTCCTGTAACAAATTCTATAGGTGAATAATCATTTTTACGTCTATATTCCCTCCTGATGCTTCTGAATTTTACTTTTAACTCTTCTACGCCTTGTTCGTAAGGAATTAAAAATCTTTTCCACTCTCTTATCGCCATATTCTCAGTCCTTTACATAAAATTTTATCCTTTAATTAACACACGTTTCTAATTTACATGTATGTATTTCCGGTTATGATATATTTTGGTTATCATATATATTATATTTGTATTACTTTTCTGTTATAATTAATTTACTACTAAATCAATATAAAAGCAATAAATTAAGTAAGATGTAACATATTAAATCAAATTTTGAGGTGTTTAAATGGATAAAAAAGATTTACCTAACCCCGAGGGTATAAAAGAACAAAAAAAAGAGATTTCTAAAAAATCTCTTCTATATAGCAAAACAGTAACTTGTCCTGTATGTGATAATATATTCAAAGCTATCGCTGTAAAGGCCTCGTCTTATAGAATTACAAAAAAAGACAGTGACTTCTTTATTAGGTACTCACTAATTAATCCCTATTTCTATGATGTTTGGATTTGTAATTCTTGTGGATATGTAGCTATGAAAGCAGATTTTAATCTTTTAAGAAATATGGAAATAGATTTAGTTAAAAAATCTATTTCGCCTAAATGGCGTGAGCGAAGTTATCCTGAGACCTATGATGTTAACATTGCTATTGAAAGATATAAACTATCCCTTCTAAATTATGTAATAATTAATGCAAAATCAAGTAAGAAGGCAATTAATTGTATGAAAATAGCTTGGATGTACAGATTAATAAATACCCCCTCCGCTAAAGAAATGGAGCTTAAATTTTTAAATCAGGCTCTTGAGGGACTTAACGATGCATATTACTCTGAGTCATTTCCCATATACGGCATGGATAAATACAGCATTATGTATCTTATAGGAGAATTGAGTAGACGTACAGGACATAAAGAAGATTCTTTAATTTGGTTTAGTAATGTGATAACAACCCCTAATGTAAAACAAAGTTTAAAAGAACTTGCAAGGGACATGAAGGACTTAATTTTAGAAGAAGACAAAAAAACAGAAGCCGCATTATTAGCAGCTTCCAATAATTCAATTAATCAAAACTCAGATTTCCAAGATAACACTAAAAAAAGCAGCATATTCTCTAAGTTTTTTAAACGTCTATAATTGTTAAATTTATTATCCACATATACAAATTGAGTAGCTTAGTTATCCACAATCCATTAACTTTCTAAGCTATTCTAATATTAATAAAGGATCAAAATCTAAATAATCACAAGAAGTAACTATATATTCAACGCCTTCTATATTTCCCTCATATAACCTATTTAGAGATGGTCCATGTAAATGCCCATAGATTACCTTGCATACATTATATTCTTTAACTATCTTTATAAGTTCTGTTTCCTCGAATTTGTCATTAGTAGGTGGGTAATGAAGCATAACAATAATTTTTTTATACCCCTTCCGCTCGGCCTCATCTAATGAAAGTCTAAGTCTTATTAGCTCTCTTTCATATATCTTTTCATCATGAGTGTTAAACTTTGTACTTCCTGGGCAATTCCATCCTCTTGTACCACATATAGCAAAATCTTTATAACTAAAAAAATTATTTTGGATAAAATTCATATCGTCGTAAAGCGAATTTAATTTTGTAATACCACTCCACCAATAGTCATGATTTCCTTTAATAAGAATTTTTTTACCGGGCAGTTTATGAATCCATTCTAAATCCTCCATGCCTTCACCAATACTCATGGACCATGAGATATCCCCTGCAATTAACACAGTATCATCTGGAGAAACTTTTTCAAGCCAATTCTTCTTTATTTTTTCACCATGGTTCTCCCATTTGTCTCCAAATATATCCATGGGTTTATCTGAATTTATAGCTAAATGAAGATCAGATATCGCCCATAACGCCATAATATCCCTCCTCTTCTTTTTCAATATTTATCTTTTATTGTTTTTTCATTAGTGCATCTATGTCCATTACATAAGCAATAACCTTTGCTATTGCATCATATAATTCAACAGGAATTTCCGATCCTACATCAACATTTGAAAGTAAATTAGCTAATTCCTCATTTTTCACTATAGCCACATTACTCTCCTCAGCTTTTCGCAGAATTTCATCTGCAATATATCCAATTCCAGCTGCAGTTACAAGCGGTGCTTCATATCCCTTATCATATTTTATAGCTATAGCTTTTTTTAACTTTTTCATTTTAACACACCTCGTTATTTATCAAAGTAGAACAATACCATTATACCTTTATATTGATAGTATTAAAACTTCTATCATCAAAAAACTCTCCACAACTTGCCAGTGAAAACTCACGTGGCTTATTATTAATTTTAATATTAACTTTATAGCTTAGGCTAGATAAATCCTTAACTAACTGATCTTTGCTATGTTCTAACACTTTAATGAATAATTCATTACAATTAATATCGATGTTCATATTATTATTTTTTATTTTAATATACGCATCTACTGTTCCCATATTTATTGTTTTAATGCTAGTGGCAATTTTAACATTTTTACTGTCAATTTGTTTACTTTCTTTTCTATCATCTTTAATAATCAACTTAAATTGATATTCATTTTCATTAACATTTATAGGCAAGTCCAGATAATAGTATTCTTGTGAAATAGAATTATACACCTTTAGATCATTAATTTTTTGCTCAAATACATTCATAACTTTCTCATAGGTTTCTGGTTTTAGATTAATTTTATTCTCAATAATTTCTCTAACCATATTTTTGATTTCTTCTGTCTTTAATTTAATCTGATCCTTAATAAGAACATCCGTAGTAATTTTTTGTATATCCTTATAATTATTATCCTTAACTTCATTATCTATAGCTTGCCCATCTATATCAGATTTATCTATTTCCGAAAAACTCAATTCTTTTTTTATCATATTTATTATTTCACTTAATGAATTGTTTTTACTATAACCATTCACTTTAATGCTCTTATTATCCATTTCACTAACAGCATTTATTTGAGTATTACTTGAATGTGTTTCTTCATTATTATTTATACTCTCTAAACTTCTACTCCCCGGCCCACTTTGTATTACTTCTAATTTTTTCTCTACATTTACTAGTAACTTACTATGATTATCTTCACTTAATGGTATTTTCTCAGCTTTCAATATCTCATCCACCAAAGTATTTATTGTGCTCTTGTTAGAAATAACACCTTTAAGCTTTAAATTTGTATCTACGCTATGTTCAATATCTAAGTTCTTTAACTCTGAGTTTATTAATTTGACTATTTCTTTAATATTATTATTCAAATTTATAGGTGGGGTTGTAATTTTGGTATCCACTGGTATTTCTTCAGTTATATCATTATTTAATAAATAGCTATTAAGGTCTTTTAGGTTGTTATATATAGCCGAATCCCCTTTAAATAACTTTATAAAACTCTCAAGATTTCCTTTATTAAGTTGAATGTTATTTCCTTTAAATAATAGTATCTCGTCAATATTTAAGCTCTTTAAAGCTTGGAAAAAGTTTTTTAAAATCTTTGTTATTTCAATACCCTTTTCACTATTAATGTCAATATTTCTACTATTAAGATATTTCCCAATAAAGACATCCTCTTTATCAGTATCCAAGGATATCTTGTCCTTAAAATCCAGTAAATTTTTTATATCAATTATATTTTCTTTAGTTAAAGGCATATCATGTTTTAACATTTTCTCAAAAATCAAAACATCGTCCCTACCAGCTTCTACTAATTCACCATGAAAAAAATCTTGTAAAGTGTCATTTTCTACAATAGCATTTTTTTTATTATCATCTGCTAATTTTATTATAAGTTTGCCGTCTTCAAAACCCTCTACTTCAAATTTGAGCACACTGCCATCCATAAATTGTTCTAGTGACTTATCCAGCTTCGCCGTGAATTGCCATCCATCTAACAGTTTTAAATTTACCTCTCCCTTTTCTTCATCCGTGCTTACAATTCTTGCATTAAAATTTTCTCCAACCTCAAAAGATATACTGCTAAAAGCTTTTTTAGCAGAAGGATTTTGTAAAATTGAAATATTACTAATAATAGACATAAGCCACCTCCCAATTGTTTGGCATTGTAACATTTTCAAATAGTTCTAATATTTAATTATCGTATGAAATACTCTTTTTTTAAGGGGGACAGTTAATAATTATGTAATATTTATTAACTGTCTTATTAAAAATAAAAACAAAAGCAAAGCTAAAATATAAATTTTAACTTTGCACTCGCTAAATTATTGCTACTCTATTATTAAAGAGTAATATTTTTTCTTCCCTTTTTTTATAAGTACACTACCATTTTTAAAATCTTCATCTAGTAGAATTGCATTTTTATCTTCTATTTTTTTATCATTAATAGTTAATCCACCCTGCTCAATTAGTCTTCTAGCTTCGGCTTTTGATGGTAACACCTTCGTATGAACTAGTATATCCATTAATAAGGCATTCTTCATATCAAGAGGCATAGAAATGGTCGGTACGGTGCTCATATCAACCCCGCCTCCAAATAGAGCCTCTGCAGCAGTTCTTGCATTAACTGCTTCTTCCTCTCCATGAATAAGTTTTGTAACCTCAAAAGCTAAAACTTTTTTAGCATCGTTGATTTTTTCATCTTTTAAAGCGCCTAATCTTCTAACCTCATCCATTGGTACAAAAGTGAGTAATGATAAACAATTTTCTACATCTGAATCCGCAATATTTCTCCAGTATTGGTAAAAGTCATAAGGAGATGTTTTGTTTGCATCAAGCCATAAAGCACCATTTTCTGTTTTTCCCATCTTCTTGCCTTCGCTATTAGTAAGTAGTGCACATGTCATGCCATAAGAATTTTTACCTTCTTTTTTTCTTATTAGCTCCATACCAGCAATTATATTGGACCATTGATCATCCCCACCTAATTGCATGGTACATCCATATTTCTGATTTAGCATTAAAAAGTCATAACCCTGCATAAGCATGTAATTAAACTCAAGGAAAGATAAACCTTTTTCTAATCTTTGTTTAAAACAATCTGCAGCTAACATTCTATTTACTGAAAAATGCACTCCTATATCTCTTATAAAATCTACATAATTTAAGTTTAGTAGCCAATTTGCATTATTCTCTAGTATAGCCTTATCATCCTTAAAATCTATGAGCCTTGAAAGTTGTAATTTTATGCAGGATATATTGTAATCAATCTCTTCTTTTGAAAGCATTTTCCTCATATCTGTTTTACCTGATGGATCACCAATCATTGCAGTACCACCGCCAACTAAAGCTATTGGTCTGTGACCTGCCCTTTGCATATGCGCCATAAACATCATAGCAATAAAATGACCTATATGAAGGCTATCCGCTGTTGGGTCAAAGCCTATATAAAAAGTAACCTTGTCCTTTGCTAATATCTTTTTAATTTCGTCCTCGTGAGTAAGTTGTTTTATATATCCTCGCTCATTAAGAGTATCATATACATTTGTCATAATTTATTCCTCCCTATTTATATATTACTTATTTTTGGCAATAAAAAAAACGCCCCCTATGAAAGGGACGAAATATTTCCGTGGTACCACCCAAATTGATTTAACAATCCGCTTTTTCCTTATAACGTAAGGTTAACCCGTCTCAGCCTAATTTAAAGTAACTTTATTTCAGCTTAAAGCTCCAGAATGTATTTCACCATATTCCTTAACTAGTTCACACCTTCCACTAGCTCTCTTGATAATTCCTATAGTTACTTTTTTCTTTCACAGCCTTGTATATATAATTTTATGTTACTAATAATATATGATTGTTTTAAAAAAATCAAGACTCATATTAGATCTTTATATACAAATATAGCTAATTATCTAGCATTTACTCTTATATACAACTATTCTCTCCATATGCTATGACTTTGTCATTAATAATACCGTTACACTAAAATACACTCAAATAAAATTTTTAATTCCTGGAAAAATCACCTTAAAAGTATTATCATCTTTTGAATCTACAAACAGCACTTTACCATATTTAATAAAAGCTTTTTTCATTCGTGTTAATCCTTTACCTGATTTCGTGAATCTTTTTTTATCATCTAAAGCTATTAACTTATCATATATCCACATATTTCTTTTAGAATAATTATGATTATTAATTTCATTAGATAATAATAAACTCCCTGGACTAACCACACTCACACTATTATATCCTACCACTATTTCAATTTCCTTGTAAAATATTGTATAATCCCTATAAAGTATTGCATTTTTTACAGCCTCATTCACTGCGCTCACAGGATAATTAGCTGGAAATATTTTGTCCAAATATTCTTCCACTCTATCTAGCATATCTAATAAATTCCCTTGCACAATTATAACTTTATCAACCTTATCATTTACCCTATTAATTATTTTTATCATATTATGAGGTAAATAAATGCTGTTCATCGATGAAAATACCAATAACCCACCTAGAGTGACGACTCTATTATTATAGTCTCTTTCAGTAAAAGTTATTCCTGTGTTATCTAAATATCCTACCCTGTTTTCATCATTAACTAAAATTCCTTTATTCAAATAAAATTTATTAATTATGTTTAAATCTAAACTTTTAATGTCACTGTTTATAATAGGCATAGTTTCAATATTAAGACTGAAATTTTCTTGTAAACTACAAATTAATTCTTCTTTTCGCATAGTATCCGTTGTTGAACCCCGCCTAATATAAAAAGCACCATTTTCTCTTAGCTGATGAGGTTTTTGACCACCATCATATATAGTTATTATTGCTAAATTTTTGCCCTGATGTATCACAAAATCTATGGATATCGGAATAGGTGGTTCACATCTCGAACTAATAATTTGTTGAACCTGTTCTTCTTTAAAATCATTTATATTTATACCTATAATTCTTTTTGTTTTATCTTCTACTCCAATAATAATGTATCCTCTTCCTCCGCGAGAATTAGCTATAGCACATACGTCCTTTGCTAATTCTTTTTTACCACTTTCGATTATTATGTCAATTTTTTGCTTATAATCTAGTTTTATTCCTTCATCCCTTTTTAACAAGATACTTATTTTTTTTGTATCCATACATGTCCCCTTAAAAACGCTATTATAATATACTATGCTTGTAACTACAAATTGCAACTATAGGTTAAAGCAGCTTTCTATTATATATATATAGTCTACAACAAAAGACGATGGAATACCATCGCCTTTTAATTCTCGTGCAACAACTCTATTTCTATTTAAAGTTTTTATCATCTCCTGCAGTCTTTATTTCTACATCTACCTCTACTTTTAACTCAGTTTTACTAATAATATCTTGAATTTCTATCTTAGGATACTTTTGATAAAACTTTTCTTTTATTTGAAAAATATCTATTTTCATACTCTTGAATTTCTCAAATAAAAGTTGACAAGCCTTCTCAATATTATCTTCAGCTACAGCCTCCATTTTTCTAATAGTTTCATTAGTAAGTACAATGCTTTTTTGCGCCTCTGCAAAATATACTTTAACTTTGATTTTCTTTTTTAAATGAACCATGTTGTCAGAATAGCTGATTTCTGTCTTAGTTTTACTATCTTCTATTTCTAGCGTTACAAATTTATTAATATCTAAAGGATTAGTTACCTCTAAAATACCACTTGAAAGACTATCATTTAAGAAATTGTAACCTAACCCATCTGAACTTTCTAGAGTTGTAACCATCTTATCGCGTTGAATTACTGCCCCGCCATTTATTTGTAACTTGGGCTCTAATGAATTTTTGGGTATATCTACCATAGTTATTACACATGTTTTATCTCCGCTAACCCTTTCATTGTAAAAGTCATTTAAAGTTAGTACTACAGCTCTTGGAGATGATCCAATATTTTGTATAAGTTCTGTTATAAAAAATCCAATGTACTTTTCTTGAGTAATTTGTAATTTCATAAGTTCCTCTGGGTTACCAGGGTATATTGCAATATAAGGTCTTACTATCAGTTCTTGATCACGAGCTAACAAGTCTATAAAATTTTCCAGACCGAATTCTGCGGCCTTTTGAGTAAATATTACCACTTTGTTTTGTGTATAATTTAATTTAAAGCTTGATGTAGAATTCATATCCCTAATTGCTTCAAATAATGTTTTTCCTTTACCATTAAATAGTATTCTCTCATCTGTTCCTTCTGGGTCCGTTCCTTTTACTCCCTTATAAGCCTCTGCATATATTACGGGATTACCCATATCATCTACATCTATCATTAATGCAGTAACAAACAAAACTCTATTAATATCCCTATAACTAAAACATGCTGACATGTTAATGCAATTGATTATTAGACACACTATAATTATTATTTTTTTATACTTTCTCATTATAATCATCCTTATCAAAAATACTATTAGATATTTTGTTAAGATCTTGTCTATATATTAAATCCTTAAATTTAAAATTTTCTAGTGTTCCTAAAGGAAATAGATAAGGATATCCACAACTCTCAAGTCCTGCCATATGTGCGATAAAAACAAAGAACCCAATATAAAATCCTGGAAGACCTAGTACTGAAGAAAATAATATAATAATTATATTCCAAATAGATAGTGCACCATAAAGTTTCGGAACTAAAAACGATGATATAGAAGAGAGGGCTACAATTACTACAGTGGTCTGAGAGGCTAACCCAACTCCAACTACAGCATCACCTAAGATCAAAGCCCCAACAATACTCATGGCCTGACCTATTGACTGTGGCAATCTAATACCTGCCTCTCGAAGTATTTGAAAGAAGTATGTCATCAATATTAACTCTAGCACAGTTGGAAGAGGTATTCCTGCTCTAGCTACTGCAAGTCTTACTGCAAGAACCGATGGAATAAGAGAAAAGTGAAATGTAGCTAGAGCCAAATAAACACCTGATAATAAGCAAGCCACCATAAAACTAATTAATCTCGTAATTCTCGCTAAATTAGCAAAATATTTATTAGAATAATAATCATCTGGTGATTGAATATTATCTATAAAAAAATACGGTGCAGTAATTACAAAAGGTGTTCCATCTACAATTATTGCTACTTTTCCCTCTAAAAGCTTTGATGCAACCACATCAGGTTTTTCAGTAGTGCCTATTGTGTCAAAGGCTGTGTTCTTATTTTTAAGTGCTTCCTCAATGTAATTTGTGTCCAATATGAAATCTAATTGTATATTAGATACCTTTTTTCTAATATAATCAACAAGCTTTTTAGGGGCTACACCTTCTATATAACATATTACAACTACCGTATTTGATTTACTTCCTAGAGACAATGGTTCAAATTTTAAACTAGAGTTTTTTATTTTTCTACGTATCATAGATACATTATCTACAAATGCCTCCGTAAACCCTTCTCTAGGCCCCTTAATTACATTTTCTGTAACAGGAATTCCGACACTCCGCCTAACATAGCCCTTTGCTTCGCAATAAATGGATTTATTTAAAAAAGAAAATATAAGCACTAAGTCCCCCGACAAAACGTGTGATATAGCCTCTTCATTACTATTAACATCTCCAATTATATTTGCTGGCAATACTTCTTTTTTTATGTAATCTAAATCTACATTTTCTATCTTGCGTTGTATAAGAGGATTAAATATATATTCGCTGATAAATTTCGAATCACATAAATCATCAATGAATACAGCATGTATTATTCCCATATCACATTGCATTTCTCTATATTTAACATCATAGCTATTTTTTAATTTTTCTTTTATAATATCTATATTTATTTTTTCCATTTTGATCACCCATTTTATTGTTTGTAAAATACAACTTTAATATTCTGAAATTTTATTATATTTAAGTTTAATATTTTCAAATTGGTAAATACTACTAATATGTATAATTATAATGCGCTGCTATATATAATTAAAATAATGATATGACGAGGGGATAACATGGATAAGCTTAGTACAAAACATTTAATATTCATAATCTGGGGTACTTCTATTGTGTCAATGAAAACTTACCCTAATATATTTATTATAAATGGAGGTAGAGATTCATGGATTTCCGTTATTATTGCTTCAATACTAATGTTTCTTTATTTTACTTATATACTATATGTTTGCAAAAAAAATAATTGCTATAATATGGATGAAATATACCATAGAGCTTTAGGTAAGACAATAGGTGATATTTTCTTGATTTTATTTATCATAACTCTAATTGTCACCTTAATAGAAAGCTCTTCAGTGGAAGCAAATTCTATAAATGTAGCTATGCTTCAAGAAACTCCACCATGGTTCTTACTCCTATTTATACTAATACCCGCAATTTATATTACAAAAAAAGGTACTAGAGCAATAACTATAATTATTGTTATCGGCCTTTCTTTTATCATGGTAGCAGGGATAATATTAGCAGTCCTTACAGCTAAATATAAAAAACTTGATTACTTACTTCCTATAATGGCAAATGGCATAACCTACCCCTTTATTTTATCTGTAATAAAGGCACTTGGATGTTATAGTGGTATAGGTATATGTATCCCATTTTTATCAAGAGTAAGTAGTAAATCAAAAATTACAAAGTATTCTATTATTGCTCTATTAATAGTAATTCAAATGGAGATTTTTGCCAACATTGGAGTTTTGACTACCTTCAGCCTAGTTAGATTACTAGGGATTAACTATCCTAAGCTTATACAAACTCAGCTAATTAGTTATTTTAGTTTTGTTGAAGGTGGGGAGTTTTTTGTAATGCTTCAAATGGTAGGAGGATGGTTTATAAAATATATGTTAACACTCAATGCTATATTAATTCTATTAAAAAAGCTATCTTACTTTAATAAATATTGGATATACATTATTACTTTGTTTGTATTTATATTTTCCTATTTCATTTCTGACCAAGTTTTAGTAATATATAAATTTTTGAACCTTTACGTTTATTTTTCTGTAATTGGCTTTATCCTAATACCAACAATAATTTTCAGTATCTTCCACTATAAGTCCACAAGCAATAAGTTTGTGTATAAGAATAAATGATAAAATAAGAGCCTTATGTTAAAACTAATTTTAACATAAGGCTCTTATTTTATATTGTTTTACATGTTTACTTTTCTTTTTAATGCTGATATTAATGGTAATGCTAAAGCCATACCACCTGCAATTTGAAGTATGTTAGTAGGTATATCTTTAAGCGATATAATCAATGCTTGTTTTAGTGCAAATTCTTTAGAAATAAATGTTAATATAATTGCTCCACCTACGTAATATGCTGTTATCATCCAAATTCCTGCTACAACAAATGCAAACACATTATTTGAAGTATTATCTCCATTATAATCTTTTCTATAGGCAATGCTCCCAGCAACATATCCCATCACGCCTTTAATAACTAAAGTAAATGGTGCCCATAATGTATACCCACTTATTAAATCAAATAAACACATACCGACAGCAGAAGATATAGCTGATTTTTTTCTTCCAAATAATATTGCTGATAAAAAAATCATACTATCTCCTAAATGAAGTACACCCATAAACGTTGGTATATGAATAACCGAAGTTGCTATAAAAGTAATAGCCGCCATTAGACTAATTTGTACTATGTCAATAGTCTTAATTGATGATAGTTTGCTTTCCATATTTCTCCCCCTTAAAAACCCTCTAATAATATTATATACAATATTTATTATTTTTCAAATGTATGCATACACTTTTCAGAAATAATTACTATATATATTTTGCATATACATTGCCAAAGTAATAAATACTATATATGTTATTTAGTTATTAATTTTAACTTTCTATTAAATTGTTATTTTTATAAATGGAGGTGTTAATGTGACTTTTTTACGATGGCTTGGTGGATTTGTCGTTTTGTTTTGGTTAATGGGAGTACTTTTTAGTAAAGGCGGAAGTTTAATTAACATTCTATTAATAGTTGCTGCAATTGTATTTGTAATTGATGTATTATCTAACAGAAAAAAAAATATGTAAAAATAAATTTAGCTACATTTCTTTAATAAAAATTTAACGCAAAAAAAAGTATATATTACGTATAATGCATTGAAGTGAGCTTTAGAACTTCTTAGTGAAGTGAATGCATTAATAGTAATATATACTTTTTTTATTTAATCGTTATTTTTACTTACATCTG
Organism: Clostridium lacusfryxellense; assembly: GCF_018861735.1. Lineage (GTDB taxonomy): Bacteria > Bacillota > Clostridia > Clostridiales > Clostridiaceae > Clostridium_AD > Clostridium_AD lacusfryxellense. Next base: position 27,002 of record NZ_JAHLEB010000043.1, read on the forward strand.
ATAAAATAAGGCCTTTATTATGCTCTAGTGCCCAACTAATACCCCAATCATTTTGGAATAATAATAGGTCTCTGTCCTTAAAATCTTTAACTATTCTAGCATCACTAGTCAAGTTAAGTTTTTCCTTATCAATATTACTATTCTCAATCCATCTTATTTGTGTAAATGATAATCTATCTATTTTAATATCTACATTATATTCATTCTTAAGTCTGAATTCTAATACTTCAAACTGTAGCACTCCTACAACTCCAACTACAATTTGTTCTATTCCTATATGAAGTTCCTTAAATACTTGAATCGCACCCTCTTGAGCTATTTGTGTTACGCCCTTTATAAATTGCTTTCTCTTCATAGTATCAACAGTTCTCACCCTTGCAAAAAATTCTGGTGCAAAAGTTGGTATTCCTTCGAACTCAAATTTATTAGATGATGCGCATATAGTATCTCCTATGCTAAAAATACCTGGATCAAAAACTCCTATAATATCTCCTGCATATGCTTCTTCTACAATTTCTCTCTCTTGAGCTAAAAATTGTTGTGGTTGAGCAAGTTTTATTTTATTACCACCTTGAACATGATATACATCCATGCCTTTTTCAAACTGTCCGGAACAAATCCTCATAAAAGCAATTCTATCCCTATGAGCTTTATTCATATTAGCTTGAATCTTAAATACAAAAGCAGAAAAATCTTTACTGAAAACATCAATTTTGCCTATGCTCGAATTTCTTGGTAATGGAGGTGGGGTTAATTTTAAAAAGTTATCCAAAAATGGTTCAACACCAAAATTAGTTGAAGCACTTCCAAAAAATACTGGTGTAAGCTCTCCACTCGCTACTTTTGCCAAATCAAAATCATCACCTGCTACATCCAAAAGCTCCATATCTTCCATAAGCTTATCATATAGAGATTCACCGATAAGTTCAATAGCCTTTTCATCATCAATACTAATCTTTGTCTCTTTGGCTTCTATTTGGCCATGTTTCCCATCATCAAAAACAATGATTTCCTTTGTTAGCCTATCATACACGCCTTTAAAATCTACTCCACAGCCTATAGGCCAATTCATAGGATAAGATTTAATTCCAAATTCATTCTCAATCTCTTCCATAAGCTCAAATATATCTCTAGTCTCTCTATCCATTTTATTAATAAAAGTGAATATAGGTATTTCTCTAAGACTACATACGTGGAATAGCTTTCTTGTTTGTGCCTCCACTCCTTTTGCACCATCAATAATCATTACAGCACTATCTGCCGCCATAAGTGTTCTATAAGTATCTTCACTAAAATCTTGATGTCCTGGTGTATCGAGTATATTTATGCAAAAATCATTATAATTAAACTGCATAACTGAGGACGTAACAGAAATACCTCTTTGTTTTTCTATTTCCATCCAATCCGAAACTGCATGTTTAGAAGCCTTTCTAGCTTTAACTGAACCTGCAAGCCTTATTGCTCCACCATATAATAACAACTTCTCCGTAAGCGTAGTTTTACCAGCATCCGGATGAGAAATTATAGCAAATGTTCTTCTTTTTTTAATTTCATTTATGTAATCCGCCAAAGTCATCACTCTCCTTTTAAGTTTTAACGTACATATGTATTTATATTTAAGCAACCACTAGCTTAACTTCTAGTAATTCTAAAATTTCATTAATCAAAACTCTACCTATCAATTTTAGCTTTTATCACCATATCTGTCAACTAAGGTTGTACTAGAACTTTTATCCCTACGCCTTTAGCCTCACTACCTAGCTATTCTTTACAACTTTTATTTACATACGCAGTAACTCTTGTAACTTGTAAAGACACATAACAACTATTAATAATTGTTATGTGCCCTCATAATATCCAAAGTCTACTCGTAAACTAATTTCATAGCAGCTAATGTAAAATACTGTTGATTATACATTTAGAAATTTATATACTTTGTGACAAACATACAGCCTACGGCTAAAAAACCTTTAGGCTAAAGTCGTTAAAATCTCAATTAGTAATTTTCACTTTACTAATTTTTTTAATATTTATATATTATGTAGCAAACACCCCGCCTATCGGCTAAAAGATTTTTTAGGTGCGGATATTATCAAAATTCCCTCTGATGACTTCCACTTTCCCTTGAACTTCCCGCTAGGCGCCGTTCATAATGGTGTATAATTTCTCCGAAGTGACTTGTAAGAAGAAGCGCAGAAACATTGAAATTTCATTTAGAAATTCTTCTTTTGCGAATATAAAATCTCCGTAAGACTGCCAGGTTGCATAACAATTGATAATTGTTATGTCCCCCAGAGAGCGACCCAGAGGTCCAGTCTAGCGAACCCGAGACAGGACGTCGAGTGTGAGCGGTAGGGGATTTTATATAAGCAAAAGATTAGAATTTCTTAATGCAATTTCCAGTTTCAATCTCGCCTGCAATGCAAGTAGGAGAATTCCCCCCACCATTATCTTGGTATAAACCCTATTTTCTTTTGCATTTTCCTTAATGTCTTATTGGCAACATAGTTAGCCTTCTCAGAACCTTTTTTATAAATTTCCTCTAAATAAGATTTTTGGCCCATATATTCATTAATCTTAATTTGAATAGGTTCAAGTTCTGCAACTATCGCTTCTGCTACATCTTTTTTGAATTGAGCATAACCTAACCCATCATATTTAGCTTCAATTTCCCCCATAGAAATACCAGTTATAGCCATTAGTATAGTCATTAAGTTCTTAACTCCTAATTGCTCATCGTTATATTTAACAATCCCCACACTATCTGTAACTGCCCTATTTACTTTCTTTCTTATAACTTCTGGTGGGTCCATTATTAAAATGAATCCATTAACATTTTCACCTGATTTAGACATTTTATTAGTTGGCTCTTGTAAATCCATAATCTTAGCCCCTAATTTGCCTATATATGGTTCAGGTATTACAAATGTATCGCTGTACGTTTTATTGAATCTTTCAGCTATATCCCTGGCGATTTCAAGATGTTGAGTTTGATCTTTTCCTACCGGCACTAAATTAGTTTGATATAATAAAATATCAGCTGCCATTAGCACCGGATAAGTAAGTAATCCAGCTCCTATACTCTCACTATTTTTAGATTTTTCTTTAAATTGAGTCATTCTGCTTAATTCACCCATATAAGTGGAACAAGTTAAAAGCCAAGCAGCCTCACTATGAGCTGAAACATGTGATTGAATAAACATGGTATTTTTCTCAGGATCAATCCCGGAAGCTAAATAAATGGCTAACACCTCTAATGTTCTTCGCCTAAGATCCTTTGGTTCTTGCTTTACTGTAATAGCATGCAAATCCACCACACAAAAATAGCACTCATATTCCTCTTGTAATTTAACCCAGTTTTTTATAGCTCCTAAATAATTTCCTAGTGTTAAATCACCCGAAGGCTGAATTCCACTAAATATTACTTTTTTATTACTCTCCAAAATTACCATCTCCTATATAATAGTTTTCTCAATTTGTTTAAATACAAAAAAAAGCCCTATGGATTAATCCATAGGGCGCATATACACGGTACCACCTAATACTTAGAAGCTACTTAAAGCTTCTTCTTAAACAGATACACTACGATATCCTACCTTTGTAACGTAAGGCTTACGTCAAGAGCTACTTCATTTCACCCCGAATCTTAGAGACCCATTCAACTTAAACATAATTATCGTAATTTCACCCACAACGACTCTCTGGAATCTGTTTTTAAATTTACTTGCTTCCCATCAAAGACTATATTTATAAGATATTAAAAATATCATATAAATATTGTACACCTACTTACTTTAATTGTCAACAGAAATTCTCTAGTTTTATGCCTTCCAAAGTCCGTGTAAATTACAGTATTCTCTAACAAATAATACTTCTTCTTCTATTTTAAACTCTGCTTCTGGTGTCTCACCTGGTTTTAAGTATTTTCTGTACAACTTATTTTCTGTATGAGCTTCAATAAATTCAATATGATGATCTTCTGTTTTTGGATGTTCTACTGCTCCAACTTTAACTTTAATTCCACCCTCTATTTTTTCAATTACAGGAACATGTTTTTCAACTGCTGCATCCTGAGTATTCTCTTCTTTAAGAGTCATATTTTTTCCACAACAGACCAAAGTTCCGCCAGCACTATGAAGTACCTCAACTATATTACCACATATTTCACATTTGTAAATTTGTCTTGATTCAGTCATTTTTATTCCTCCTTTAAATTTAAAAACCAATAAACACTATAATAGTATTTGAATTTAATCTATAACAGTTATTTATTGATAGTAATTATATATATTCTACATTTTTTAAAAATTTCCTCTTTATTAGAAGACTTTTTTAAATACATATATATTTTATGTTAGATTAATCTAATCTATGCAAGACTCTAACTTAATTGTAAACATATAATTATTTAGATAATATTACCTTCATTTTTTTCTCTATTATGTGGAACACTATACATTACATATACTAAAGGAGGTAATAACATGGCAAACGATAAAACAAATACGTATCCACCGCATCAAAGAGATTTTTATGATCAAGAACCTCAAGACATAAGGTCCTATTCAGAAACTGATTCTACTATGCTTCCCGACCCAGTAACTGATCCTATAGTAGCTATGAATATATCTAATGTTGAGTTCGACTATACCTATTACGGCGGCGAAGAACTTAAAGATGAAGAAGATTAACTTTTCTTAAAATAATAAATATAAAAATGGGATGACTTCTAAAAAGAAGTCATCCCATTTTTATATTATAACCAATACTTTATGCACTCCATCGATAAATGGAACTAACCCATCTATGCATAAATCACCATCAATCCAAATTCCTTTTTCTCCCTCACGTTTAACCTCAATTACATATTCAAATTTTTCTTTTTTATAAATAATCTCATAACTAGGCCATTCGTCTGGAACACAAGGCTCTATTGTAAATCCTTTTCCCTCCTTTAATTTAAGTCCTAATATAGCTTCTATTCCCGTCCTATACATCCACCCTGAGGTTCCTGTATACCAACTCCACCCTCCTCTTCCTACATGGGGTTCCTTTCCATAAACATCAGCGGTCATTACGTAAGGCTCAGTTTTATATCTCTGGCAATCAGTCATGGTTTTTGTATGATTAATAGGGTTTATCATATTATAAAGTTTTACTGCCGTGTCCGTTTTATAAAGTTTAGCAAATGCAAGAATTACCCAAGTTGCAGCATGTGTGTATTGACCACCATTTTCCCTAACTCCAGGCACATATCCTTTAATATAACCAGGTTCCAAATTAGATTTACTAAAAGGTGGAGTTAAAAGTAAGATCATTCCATTATCTTCTTTTATTAAATAACGTTCTAATGACTCCATAGCCTCCGCTGCTCTTTCTTTACTTGCAGCACCTGATATAACTGCCCATGATTGGGATAATGAATCTATCTTGCACTCTTCATTTTGAGATGAACCAAGTGGCGTTCCATCATCAAAATATGCCCTTCTGTACCACTTGCCATCCCATGCATTTTCCTCTAAGTTTACTCTTATATATTCTTTCATATCCTTATATTTTTGAAATCTTTCATCATCCTTTTTGAAAGTGCAAGCGCTAGCGAAATCGCCAAGTATATCATATAAGAACCAACCAAGCCATACACTCTCACCTTTACCTTTATTGCCTACGGTACTCATACCGTCATTCCAATCCCCACTTCCCATTAGAGGAATATTATGAGGACCAAATTTAAGCGCTTTATCTATGGCCTTTATGCAATGTTCATATATGCTACCAGTAAAATCTGCCTTTCTTGATACATTATATCTTTCATCCTCGCCCTCAGCCAGTGGCGTATCCATTAGATAGCCCGCTTCTTCATCAAGAATAGCATAATCACCTGTGTTTTTTATATAATCCATAGTTACATAAGGAAGCCATAATAAATCATCAGAAAATCTTGTTCTTATTCCACTATCCACAACCGGATGCCACCAATGTTGCACATCGCCTTCAACAAATTGTCTTGAAGCACTATACAAAATTTGTTTTCTTGTCATGCTAGGCTCAAGAATACTTAGTGACATAACATCTTGAAGCTGATCTCTAAAGCCGTAAGCACCACCTGATTGATAAAAAGCAGTTCTTGCCCACAATCTACATACTATAGTTTGGTACATAAGCCATCCATTAAGCATTAAATCCATACTCTTATCTGGAGTTTTAACCTGAACAGTATGAAGTATCTTATTCCAATACTTCTTTACATTTTCGAGTTCTGAATCTACTCTCTCAAAATCTTTGAATTGACTTATAATACTAGAAATATTATCTAAATTCTCATTTTCGCCCAGCATTACTATTAGTTCAATTTGCATATTAGGTTCTATTTTAATTTTCGAAGTTACTGCTAGACATGGATCCATCCCTGCTCCTACATTATTAGATAGTCTTACTCTCTTTAATACTTCAGGGTCCTCTGTGCTCCCTCCTCTACCTAAAAACTCACTTCTATTACCAGTGAAACTTTGCTGCTCTCCTCCATATAATTTTAAGAAAGCTTTCAATTTACCAAAATGCTGATTATATGAATTTGTTGCATATATATATTCGTTTTCTTTATCCAAATAAGTAACAATATGCTGCGCTGTATGCTCTCGTACAACTCCCATTACCATTTCTGCGTAATAAGTTATACTTAAATCACGAGTTATATTACTATTGTTTTTAAGTTTTATTTTGACTAGTTTAACGTTATGCTCCATAGGCACAAACATGATTACTTCACCCATAATTCCGTAAGCTTCATGTTTGAAACTAGAATATCCAAATCCATGTTCAATTAAGTATTCACCACCATCCCTAATAGGCTTAGGTGTAATGCTCCACACATTGCAGTTACTATCATCTCTTAAATATATAACTTCTGAGCATTCATCACTTATCGAATCATTGGACCAAGTTGTAATCTTATTTTCACGGCTGTTTTGCTGCCAAGTATAAGCTGATCCACTTTCTGATACATGGAATCCAAAATCACCATTAGATATTACATTTATCCAAGGTGCCGGAGTGTTATTAAAGTCTTTGAGTAAAATAGTATAGTTTTCATTTTCTACATTAAACCCTCCTAAGTCATTAAAGTACCCTAATGGCTCCAGCTCAAACTTATGAGTCTTAAATGTAAATTGTTTTTCTACGTTTTTAAGTAATTCCACCTTCTCTATTTTCTTAGAATTATTTTGAATTTGTGTTACAATCATTCCTTTAGATGAATCTATAACTATCCTAGCTATAGATATTAGAAGTTCTATATCCTCATCAATGATAGTGGCCTTACTTAGTACAAAGAGTCCTCCAGGTTTATTTTCTTTGTCTCTTAAATGGCTGCTACCTACTAAATCTTTAATATCTGTTTGAAGCGGTTGGTCATATGAAGCTATTTGAAGATTTATTATAATCAAATCAACTTTTAACCCTTTAAGACTTAGGTATTCATGAGCGTTTAAAAGCTGACGTACAAGGTCTTTATCCTTGCTCTCACGTACTATTAGAAGCATTATAGGTAAATCTCCTGATATTCCATATCCCCAAAGTGTAAATTGCCCCTTCGCTACCTTCTTTATATATTCCTCTCTTAGTTTAAAAGTAGAGTTTAAAAATAAAATTTTGGACGCCATAACTTGGTATAAGTTTGCTTGGGACGATTTTATTCCTAAATATTTCATGTCTACCTGGGTTTGACTCCACGCTAGCTCAAACACCCTATTTACATTGTGAAATTCACTATATTTTTTAGCCAAACTTATTACACTCTCTTTAGTACTTGCTATTGATGTAGTATATGCTATAGTACAGGTTTCACCGGATTTCACCTTAACTCTTCTTCTTATGCTTACTATAGGGTCTAGCACAGCTCCTACAGTATTGGATAGCGGTGCGTCAGTCTTCATAGATATAGGATGTGATGTGTTCTCCCCACGTCCTATGAAATTTGCTCTGCTAGTCTCATATTGCATTGGCCCCACTGTAGTTCCATCTACAGCAACGGTTTGCATAATCCAAGGTTGTTTTCCTCCTTTAGATCTAGGTCTTCTCGTTGCCAAAATGCAAGTAGGATTGTCTATATACTCTGTCTTTACAAACAGATTCCCAAAAGCTGGGTGCACTATATCAGCATCATAATGAGCAAGGGTTACTTCTAAATAACTTGTAACATCTAAGTATTTACTTTCACTAGTATTGTTTGTAATTGATAACCTTCTTACCTCCGAATCATCTTCGGTAGACACGGTGATTTCCATGCGCGAAGTAATATCACTATCACTCCTTGTAAATTCAGCCTTGTCTAAGGCAAATGTAACTTCATATCTATTGCCTACATTTTTGCATGGTTCATAAGTAGCACTAAAGTATTCATTTTTACCTACATCCTTAATATACACAAACATACCTGTATTATCTTTAGTGACATCTTCTCTCCATCTGTAAATCATTGTTCTACCACGCTTAGCATAACCTGCTCCACTATTTGAAATCATGAGTGAATAACTTCCATTAGAAATTAAATGTGTTTCTGGTGTTTCCGTTTTAGCTGTAGTATATTTTCTAACTATAATCTTTTGCTTTCCTACAGTAGTGCCTGGAACATTAAACTTATGTTCCCTATCATATACTACTCTCTTAGAAACCTTCTCTTGAAGCAATAGCTCTGTAGCTTTCACCTTTGGCAAAGCATGAAATCTTTTTTGAAGAATATTCTCAAGTAACACATTGTCTATTGCCATTAAACTCATTCCCTCATGGTGAATCATAAAGCACTTAATAATAGCTTTAGGTTCATCTTTAGACATTCTACTTTTAGTGTAATCTACAGCTTCATAAAACCCATAAGTACCTTCTAATCCTTCTCTTGCTAGACTTTTAAGATTATTGTAAGCTCCTCTAAAATCAGTTTGGAGTGCCATAACAGTAGCATATGGTGCAATAACTAATTCATTCTCAAGTCCTGACTTTAAGCCTACTCCAGCTACTCCAAATGCCTTGTATTGGTAATTTGAATTTATATCAAAATTATAAAATGCAGATTCTGATATCCCAAAAGGTACACCTCTTTCATTACAATACTTCTTTTGCGCGCCAATTACAGCATTGTATGTTTCATCCAGCATTGTTCCTGAATAATTTTTCATTATTAGTAGAGGCATCATGTATTCAAACATGGTACCACTCCATGAAACTAATCCTTTACTTTTGCCCATTAGAGTCATAGACCTACCAAGTTTAAACCAATGTTTTTTAGGAACATCTCCCTTTGCTATTGCAACAAAGCTAGCCTGCCTTGACTCAGAAGCTAATAAATCATAATAACTCTTACCTAAGCTATCATTCTCAACATCATATCCGATTCTAAAAAGCTCTCTATCTTCATCATATAACATTTTAAAATCCGTATCCTCGGCCATTGTGTTTAGTCTTTCTTTTAAGCTCTGAATGTTATTAATAATCGTTTGAGCTTTTTCTTTTGTATGTTGCAATAAGTTTTTTAACTTTTCGCGTACTTCTCTACTTTGAAGTTTGTTACTTAACATATTTAATATGTTATTTATACTTTCTGGAATACAATTTATTGTTGTTTTCTCTGGTAGACTACGTAGTAACCCACTAATTTCTATATCTAGTTCTTTTTCATAATCATAATTGGTCCAAGGAAAAAATTCATTTATCTCATCTAAAAATCCATTCACATCAACTCTTAATTTTTTATTCCAATATAGATTCTTTCCTTCTTCAATTTTTTCCACCTCCTGAATCTTAGGCACTAAATCTAAAAGAATAACTTTCCAAGAGTTAAAATCAATCTTTTCATTGTAAGTTTTTTGCATAACATCATTATATATTTCCTTGACGGCAGAGGTCGCCTCTATTTCTTCACTAGCAAGCCTAATATCATCCTGCAAACCCTTAACTTTCATATGTCTAAATATAGGGTTAGTCAAAAAATCCTCTAGTGCCCTAGCAACCATCCAAAGATAACCAACTAAATTACCACTATCTACAGTAGATACGTATCTAGGGTAAAGTGGGGCCTTAGTTTTAGTATCATACCAATTATAGAAATGACCATTATACATATCCAAACCTTCCATTGAAGACATGATCTTATCTATATTGTTAGATACATCTATGATCCCTATATATCCTAAATCATAGGCAACTATATTAGTAGTAAGCTCCATTCCCATATTAGTTGGTGAAGTTCTATGCGCTAATCCATTTGGTGGATCTTCTTGATAATTGTCTGGTCCAAGCCAGTTATTTTCATCATTAACGAAATCCTCAAAATATGCCCAAGTTTTTCTACTTAATTTCCTTAGGAATTTTTCTTCTTCCTCATCAATATTTAAGGATACTAAACTTCTATCTCGACTAATAACATACGCAACTATAGGGCTTAAAAACCAAAGTATACACGAAGGCACACTAAGATATCCAATACTCATGCCCGAATTGAATGCTAAAAATAGAATCAAAAGTGAAATTGCACTACCAATCCACATAGATGTTATAAAATCTTTAAGCCTTTTCCCAAGTTTAACCTCCACATCTGCTGCTGTCTGCCATTCTAATAAATTTTTCTTGCTTACAATTAATCTATATAAAGTTCTAAATATGGCATCTAACATCATATATGCTTGAAATGGTATAAAGCAAAAAATTAAAAATACTTGCTCTATTGCCATCTTACTATTTTGAATTTTACCAGATAAGCTTATGCCTTTAGCAGGTGAAACTACAGCTTCACTTACATCAAAAAGAATAGGTGCTAAAATTGCAACGAAGGCTGCAATAATCCACTTATCTGTGCCATCAGGAAGTATTGCCCCTATAGCAAGTATAAGTAAAATCGTAATGGAGGGTGCAAGTAAGCTCCGTCTTAAATTGTCAAATATTTTCCATTTAGAAATAAGATTTAGCGGTGATGACTTTTTAAGCCAAGGTAATAACTGCCAATCTCCTCTAGTCCACCTGTGTAATCTCATAGAGCTAGAATTGTAATAAGCTGGGTATCCATCAATAAATTCAACATCTGTAACTAATGCCGTCCTAACATATGAACCCTCTAATAAATCATGACTTAATACAGTATTTTCTGGTATTTCATCCTTTAACATATAATTAAAGACATCTACATCATAGATTCCTTTACCAGTAAAAATTCCCTCGCCAAATAAATCCTGGTATACATCTGACACTGCAGTAGTATATATATCTATCCCTGTTTCACCAGAAAATATTTTTGAAAACAAGGTTTTGTTTGCACTAAGAATAGATACTCCGATTCTTGGTTGCATTAGACCATAACCTCTGCTCACAATTTTTTTACTATGATTAATAACAGCGTTATTTAGTGGATGTGCCATAGCGCCTATAAGTTTCCTTGCAGAGTCCCTTGGAAGTTTTGTGTCTGCATCCAATGTAATAACATATTTAACCTTTCTAAGCTCCTTGGCGTCAGCACTTATTACATTGTAACTTGTATTCTCACTGCCCCTTAAAAACTCGTTAAACTCCATAAGTTTTCCACGTTTTCGCTCAAAACCCATCCACTTATTTTCTTTTTTATTGAATTGTCTATATCTATTTAAAAAGAAAAATATCTTTTTACCTTGACTACAATACTTTCTATTTAAACGTTCTATTAATAAAATGCCAGCATCAATTATTTCTTTATCTCCTTTTTCATCCTTAGCATCACTATCACTAAAGTCGCCAAGGATTGCAAAAAATAAATTCTTTTGGTCATTAGCTAAATAATATATTTCTAAATCATTTATTAGTTTATCCACCCTAGAATTATTATTTAACAATGTTGGAATCACTATAACCGTACTATATTTATCTGGTATTTCTTCCTTAAAATCCATCTTAGGTATAAATGATGGATTATTCAAAACACTTATACTCCAATTGAACATTGATATTGCTATTTCGCTACAGGGCACTAATATAACAATTATAGCTAGAATATATCTCCATAAATCTTTGTCAACATCATTAAATAAACTACTCGCAATGATCAGAGATGTTATTAGGAATGTAAATATAATAATAGTAGTTATATAAAAACTTGCTGCATTTTTCCTTATTATATCTTTCAAACCATCTGTGCCGTTATTTTTATATCCTAATTTGCTTTTTAGTTCATCAAGTCCCTCATCTATTAAGTAATATCCAACATGCCCTTTATATATATTATTTGTTAAATCTTTAATCTTGTTATCTACTTTATCATTCTCTATGCAAGCTTCTATAGCCTTTTTTGCGATATATGCTTCTGGAAGTTTTGTATGTTTAGATAATTTCTCTATCTCATGTCTATATTTATCTCTAGATTTAAAGTCCATTTTATAGTAAATGCCCGAGGGATCCGCCCTTAAGATATGCTCTACAAAACTTAACTTTTCAAAATATTTTTTCCAATTTAGCCCTTCAATAACTCTTATACTATTAATTGAATTTGCCATCGATATTTCTAAATTTGCTTCAACCTGATGTTCTAATGCTATAACTCTATCTGAAGTTGTATCCTGAACTCCAAGTCTTTCATCTATAAAATCATAAACCTCTTTAGAATCAATTCCATTATCTCTTAACAATTTAAGTAACCTTTCTGTAAAATGAGAGCTAAATGTGAACTTTTCACTATTTAGCACAGAAATTTCTGTGGCAATTTTTCCTTCATTGAAAGCATTGATTAATCTTTCAGCAACGATTTCTGCATCTTTTTTATCATGCTCGACTTTAACAATTTTCTCGGTTATCTTACTAATATTCTGAATTAATGCAATTTTAAGCATTATAGGAATAGCCCAAAGCTCCCCACTTGTAAGTACTGCATTTTTTTGGTACGCACTAATAAAGTTTGAGATAACGACCTCATCCATCCTCCCATCAGTGTGAGATACTATCTCAATAGCTATATGATAAACCCTTGGATAACCCTTCATAACTCCCTTGTATATTACTGGAAGATCTTTATAATATGTTTGTGGCATATTATACTTAATACTTTTATATTCCTTTTCTACCAAATAAAGATTATCTAAAAGCCACTCTGCGGCAGGTAATACCTCTTTTTTTTCTTTACCCTCTTTATCAATATTCTCGTAGCCTCTTAAAATTTTCTCATAACTTCTATCTAAATTACTAATAAGCTTTTTCTTACAGTTAGTATTTTTGACATCAGAATAATGACGTGCTATTTCAAAGGCATGTTTTTCTAAATCTTCCCTATTTACATTTATTGTTGGAACATCTTTTAGTAAGTTTTCTTCTTCATAATATTTCAGATTTTTACTTACCACTATGTAGATTAAAATACTTATCACGACTATTGCCCCTAATATAACATATGGCATTATAAACACCCCTTTAACACTTTTTGTTAATAATATTTGTAAAGTTTTCGGACTAGATGAAATTATTGTCTCCAACTAATCGTTTAATTATTAGTAAAAATAAAAAAAACTCACAACGAAATAAGAGGCCACTGAAAAACTATATGAAAAATCGTCATCGAATTAAAGATGGCGATTTTTTTATGTAAAAGACTAAAAAACAAAAAGGAAATTTAAAAGATATGTCGAATTAGTATAGTAGAATAAAATAAAAGGGGCTAAACTATTATGCTAAAAGGACAATTGGAAATAGAAATAAATATATACCATAGCTTATATTCGTTAATTATTCCGAAAGATAACATTTTAAAGCAAATTAATGACCTTGTTGACTTTTCTTTTGTTTATGACGAATTAATGATTAACTATAGTTCATCAATGGGTCGAGGTGCTATTAACCCCATAATGCTATTTAAATATTTGCTTTTGAAAGTTATCTATGAACTGTCAGATGAAGATGTTGTTGAAAGAGCTCTTTACGACATGTCCTTTAAATATTTTCTGAATTTAGCCCCAGAAGAAACAAATTTAATAAACTCAAGTACATTAACTAAATTTAGAAAGCTTCGCCTTAAAGATATGAATTTATTGGATTTATTAATAAATAAGACTGTAGAACTGGCTATAAAAGAGGGAGTTTTAAAAAGTAAAGCAATAATAGTTGATGCGACACATACCAAGTCACGTTATAACCAAAAATCAGCAGGAGAAGAATTATTGAAACGTGCAAAAAACTTAAGAAAAACATTGTACGGAGTAAATCCTGGTATTAAAGAAGAGTTGCCTAATAAAGTTACAACTGGAGTACTCGAAGATATTCTTGAGTACTGCAAATTATTAATTGATAGCATAAACGAGAAGCCAGAAATTGTAGCAAATCCAGCTGTGAAAACTAAATTAAGCTACTTAACTGAAGCTGTTAGTGATGACTTAGAAAATCTAAAACTATCAAAAGATGAGGATGCAAAAGTTGGTCATAAAACTGAGGATAGTTCTTTTTTTGGATATAAATCACACCTTGCTATGAGTGAAGAACGTGTAATTACAGCAGCTGTTATTACAACTGGCGAAAAGAGTGATGGAAAGGAACTCATAACCTTAATAGAAAAAAGCCGTGAGGCTGGTATAGAGGTTAATGAAGTTATTGGAGATACAGCTTATTCTGAAAAGAAAAACCTAGAATATACAAAAGAAAATAAAATTGCATTAATTTCAAGACTAAATACAAGGAAAACGAAAAAAAGAGGATGAATTTGAGTTTAACAAAGATGCAGGTTTATTTGTATGTCCAGCAGGCTATATGGCTATTAAAAAAGCAAAACAGGGAAGGAAGAATATTGGTAGAAACCAAGTGCTAACTTATTATTTTAATGTAGAGATGTGTAAAAATTGTGATCATAAAAATGGGTGCTATAAAGAAGGTGCTAAATCTAAAACTTATTCAGTTTCAATAAAGTCAAATACCCACAAAGATCAAATGGAGTTCGAAAAAAGTGAATATTTTAAAAAACGTGCTAGGGAACGTTATATGATAGAGGCTAAAAACAGTGAACTTAAGCACCAGCATGGCTATGATGTAGCAACATCATCAGGCTTAATTAGCATGCAAATGCAAGGTGCGTTATCAATCTTCACAGTAAATCTAAAAAGAATAATTAAGTTGAAAAGCATTAAATAGGACCTTTTAAACTTAATTATAACAGAGAACGCATGAGATATCCAAAAATATGGATATCTCATGCTTTTTCTGTTCAATCTTGAAAACTCAACTGAAAAAGAGTGCTTTTTTCAGTGGCCTCCGAAATAATTGTGAGTCTTTTGCAGACATGAATCTTAGCTTTATTTAAATTAAATTTTATAGAATTCTTCGAAAGATTTAGTTACATAAGTATGATCCATTACTCCACCTAGTTCTCTTATAGAATGCATAGCAAGTGTTGGGCTACCCATATCCACAGATCGTATATTTAAATGTGTTGAAGATATTGGTCCTATAGTTGAACCTCCACGGGCATCCGAACGATTAACAAACTTTTGCATTGGAACCCCTGCTTTTTCACAAACTAATTCATAGACTGCAGCGGAATTACTATCAGTTGTATAACTTTGATTTGCACTTATTTTTATAACTGGGCCTTTATTCATATAAGGCTTATTCGTTGGGTCATTTTTTTCTGGACTATTAGGATGTAGAGCATGTGCATTGTCTGCAGATATTATAAAGGATTTAGAAATAGCTCTTAAGAAATCCTCTCGACTTTTATCTAAGGATATAGCAATTCGCTCTAAAACATCAACTAACATATTTGAATCAGCGCCTTGTTTTGTTGAACTTCCTACTTCTTCATTATCAAAACAAACCATTACGTTCGTTGCCACAACTGCTGTGGTCCTAGTAAGTGCCTTTATACCTGCATGCACCATAGCTAAGTCATCAAGTCTTGAGCTTGATATAAATTCATTATTTAAGCCAATAATTGACCCTTTTTCATATTCATAAAGGAATAAATCAAAGTCTATAATTTGTTTAATGTCTACAGATAATTCCTTAGCTATAGCACTCATAAGGTAATTATCCTTTTCTAACTCACCACTTACCATTGAAAGTAGTGGTAAAGTGTCCTTTTGCTTATTTAATTCAAATCCAGTATTTATTTCTCTATTCATATGAATTGCGATATTTGGAATTATCAATATAGGCTTTCTAATATTGACTAGTCTAGTTTCTGGATATAAAATATTCTGACCTCTTAAAGTTACCCGTCCTGCTATTGAAAGTGGCCTATCCATCCAAGTATTGAGTATTGGTCCGCCATAAACCTCTGTATTTAATTTTACGTATATATCATCCACCACCATTTCTGGTTTTGGTTTAATTCTAAAACTAGGTGAATCAGTATGGGCACCTATAATTTTAAAACCATTCTCCTCAATTTCACCAAGTCCAACCACAAAAGCAGTTATCGCTGAATCATTCTTAGTACTATAGTATTTTCCGCCTTTTTTAAGATTCCATTTATCTCCTTCTTTAATTTGTAAGAAGCCCTCTTTGTCTAAAACCCCTTTAACCTTCTCTACGGCATGGAAAGCTGTTGGACTATCATAAATAAAATCAATAAGCTCTTGCGCAAATTCTAATTCTTTGTTCATATATATATTCCTCCAATGAATGTTATGGCTTTTAATTATCTATTTTATTAGTATAACAAATTTTTTTCATAATATTTCTATAAAATCTAAATAAATGCTATAATAAACTATATGTTTAAAATTAATGATTAAAATTCTTATTTTAAATTATACTATACAATCAGAGGTGAAAATATGTTATCAAAATTTTTAATTTCAAAATTCATAAAGAATTATAAAGATGTTAATAATAAAAAAGTAAGAGATGAATATGGTTATTTAGGTGGAGTGGTTGGAATTATATTAAATTTAATTCTTTTTGCTACAAAACTAATAATAGGAATAATATCAAACAGTATAGCAGTTACTGCAGATGCCTTTAACAATTTATCAGATGTAGCCTCGTCAGTTATTACAATTCTAGGGTTTAAACTAGCCAGTAAACCTCCAGACAGGGAGCATCCTTTTGGACACGGAAGGCTTGAATATGTTTCTGGACTCATAGTTTCTTTTCTAGTGATTTTAGTAGGTTTCGAGTTTATTAAAACCTCCTTCGATAAAATAATTCATCCATCAAAAGTAATCTTTACTCTTATACCTTTTATATTAATATTAATATCCATAGGTTTTAAAATTTGGATTAGTAGATTTAATAAAACAATGGGTAAAGCTATAAATTCCTCTGCCCTTAAAGCTTCTTCAACTGATGCATTAACTGATGTATATAGTTCAAGTTGCGTCGCACTATCACTACTCTTATCTAAATGGGTTGATTTACCAATAGATGGATACATGGGAATGGTGGTATCACTCATAATAATGTATGCCGGTTATTCCCTTATTAGAGAAACTATCAATCCCTTACTTGGAGAAGCTCCTGATATGGACCTTGTAAATGGGCTTAAGGAAAAATTGCTATCATATGACTATATTACAGGTTCCCATGATTTAGTTATCCATAACTATGGACCCGGCAGATGTATGGGTTCTATCCATGCCGAAGTTCCTTGCGATATTTCTATAGTTAAGATACATGAAATTATAGACAAAGCTGAAAAAGAAATTTCTGATGAATTCAGCATGTATCTAGTAATCCATATGGACCCCATAAATACTACTGATGAAGAGGTTAGCTTATGTCGCAATGAACTTTTAGATGTATTAAAGACTTTTTCTATAATAAAATCAATTCATGACTTTAGAATTGTAGGCGAAGGCGAACACAAAAATCTAATATTTGACGTTGTAATTGATTTTAATCCTAGATTTTCAGAATGTGATGAATCAAATCTAGAAGAAGATATCAATAAAGAACTTAAAAAATTATACCCTTTTTATAATGCTGTAATGACAATTGATAGAGATTATTTAGGCGTATAAAAATCAAAAGTATATATTACTACAATTGCATTCGCTTCGCTAAGAACTCCTAAATTTATTTTTAATTAGCCCTCTAAAAAACATAAACTCGCTGTAATCTGTACCCTTTGTCAAGGACAATTTGAAAAAAACTATACTAAATTATTAAGATGGTTTCTGTATTGAACAGGAGTCATCTTTTTCAAATCCCATTGATATCTATAT
>NZ_JAHLEB010000044.1 GCF_018861735.1 Clostridium lacusfryxellense
AAGTAATGATAAAGTAACAACTTTTATCTACTTTAATGACATATTTTTAAAATTAAATAGTCCAATTATTTTGCTTAAAGAAAGAGAATACACAAAATAATTTACACCCTCTGTAAATTTGATATTTTAGTTAACTACACCCTTATTATATTTAATAAGAGTGTAGTTATTTATATTTTTTATTTATTTAAAATTGCACTTATAATGTATTGGGGACTTCCGATGTCGTTATGGGAAGTCTTTTTTAGTTCTACTTCATAACCTAGTTCAATTGCCGAGCTATATAGATGACTAAGACCTATGCCCATATCAATTCGGTTGGTGTCTTTAAGTATTTTTTTAGTTAAGATATTTTTATTTTCTAAAAATAAATCAAATTTATTATCTTTAATCAATAATTTCCAAGGCTGAGAGTTAATTGCAGAGGGGGCGTCAATAAGTGATTGTACAATAACTTCATATTTATTATCATAAGCACCATTAACTACTTTGCTTTTATCAAATCTCTTTCTAGATGGCACTGGTTTTAACTCAGTAGCTGGGTTTCCAAAAGCAATTAAAATTATATAATTTTGTTTTTCTTTCACATTGAATAATGATTTAAATAGTTCCTGCTTTATTGCACTACCTAACCAACATGTTCCAATTCCGAGCTGAGTTAGCCTAAGAACTATTTCCTCCCCAATGAAGCCTATGTTCTCTAAATGACCCTCCTGAATTTCAGAAGTAAAGGCTAAATAATGAGGAGCATCTACTTTTGTATACTTGGACATAAGTCCAGTATATGTATCTGTGATTTTTTTGCCATCTTCTATTAGTATTACTTCCATTGGTATATTCTCAAATAGTGGTTTAACATTTTTTATAATAGTTTTAATTTTTTCAAATTGCGCAGGCGACACTTTTTCATCTTTATACTTTCTTATGGATTTTCTTGAATTTATAGCTTGTAACATAATTAATTCCTCCATTTTGATTTATCTATATTTATTGTTTATATTATACCATGGCAATTTTAAATTAAGCACTTTAGAAAAAGTTTTTTAGTGTATAGATAAGTAAAATATAACGTTTATAATATAATAAAAAAAGAAAAAGCTGTGAACGATACTAACTTCACAGCTTTTTAGTCTATTTTATAGAGTTATTATTTAACTGATTTTAATTTCGTAATGTCTTTCCAGTTACTTGCCGTTATAGATTCGACCTTATTTAAATTCTCTGTAATCTCCTCTAATTTACCAAGTGCTATGCTCCTAAACTCGGGTAAGTCTGCCGTTAGCATTTTGAGATTCTATAAGAGTCAGTTTCTTATTTTTATAATTATTAATATACTATTCTTCGTAGAAGTTAAAATTTATTTTCACTCTCCTAAGTATAACAAATTTCAAACTAAAATAAAATACATTATAATAATATTATTACCGAATTACGAACATATATTCGCATAATGCTTTTTTAATATTATTATAAAAATTCACATGGATCTTATAAAAAACCATAATAAGCGTACATAATGTAATAACTTGCCCAAATAATAAAAAGAATTATTTTATATATTATACTGCTATTTAAATTAAATATGTTTTCGATTATAATTAGATTTATATAATTATCAGAAAATTATATACATAAAAAGAATTACGTAAGGAGATATTATGGAAGAAAATAAAATTACTTTTAAAACAATAGATGAATATATTTTAAACTTTCCTCCGCAAACTCAAGAAATACTTAAAACACTTAGAAAAGTTATAAAAGAGGCGGCGCCAGAAGCACATGAAAAGATAAGCTGGCAAATGCCTACTTTTGAGTTTCATGGTAACTTAGTGCATTTTGCTGCATTTAAAAAACATATAGGACTATATCCAGCTCCTAGTGGAGTTGATTCATTTGAACTTGAGTTATCCCAATATAAAAGCGGAAAAGGGTCTATACAATTTCCTATAGATAAACCACTTCCTTATGATTTAATAAGTAAAATAGTTAAATTTAGAGTCATAGAGAATATAAAAATGGCAGAAGATAAATTGAAAAAGAAAAAATAAATTCTTAACAATTTAAGAGGAGGAGGAGCAGCATGGATGAAATAACTAAACAATATATGGAAGATATACATTCGTTGGATAAAGATATTCGATATGAGGCCTATATAAAGTTAATGGAAATTACAGAAAATGAAGTAGATTGGGCATATGAGGTCTGGGAAACATTAATTCAAGATTTGAAGGACAAAAATAATCATTTGAGATCAATTGCGGCACAATTGTTATGTAATCTATCTAAAAGTGATAAGGAAGCTAGGATTATTAGCGACTTTCATCATTTGATTTTACTCACTAGGGATGAGAGATTTGTTACGGCGAGGCATTGTTTACGCTCCTTATGGAAAATTGGAATCATTGGTGAGAAACACACTGACTTAGTTTTAAGTGGTCTTGAAGAAAGATATAAAGACTGCATCAATGAGAAAAACTGTACATTAATTCGTGCGGATATCATTGAGGATTTAAAAAATATGTATACTATCTTAAATGATGAAGTGATATCGACGAAGGTACTTGAATTGCTGGAAATGGAAACAGATGATAAATATAAGAAAAAGTATTTAAGTATTTGGAGAAAGAAAGTTTAAGTAAAGATATAGATTTTAATCTATATCTTCTTTTAAAATTTCTTTCCACATTTTATGCATACTCTGTGGTTCTTATTTTCACTGACTCCATTTGGTAAGAAATCAAGTCCTCCTGATAATGCACCACCTCTAGAGAATTTCTTTAATAATTCAAATCGTTTCTTTATAGTAATAGAAGTTGAGCCACATCTTGGACATGTGATAGGCTGGTTACCTAATTCTGAGTTTCCCTCTCTGTTCTCCTTTTTAAGGTTCGGAAATATACCCCAAATACACAACCCAAAGAATATTAATAATATTATTATCATTTAATTATTCCTCCATTTTTTAATTTAATAAGAAGTAAAGCAACGATTATATTAAAAAAATGTTGTAAATACAGAAACAAATATTACAAATAATCCACTTAGAATTAACGAAATAGCTTCTGCTTTTTTGTGCTTAATATATGAATAATACCCACCTAATATATTCATGATACCTAATAATAGTAATATAATTGGCATCACGATTTTTATATTAAGGATATTAAATATACCTAAAAGTGATAATATAACAACTATTACTGAAAATAATATTTTTATAACTTTTAATTTTTTCAAATGATTACCCCCAATAAAAATAGTCTTCTTAATTTCCTAACCTCTTTAGAATAATATCTATCTTTTTTTCCATTTCTTTATTTCTATTAACAAAACTTTTAAAGGATTGTATTACCTTATATATCACTACTATAATTGCAAATAATAGTACAAAGTTAATAACTGTAAACATAATTGTTGTAAAGTTAAGTCCCATATAAATCCTCCTTACATATTTATTAGTGGTCATAGTTTTTTATCGTTGTGAAACAACTCTTATATAGATTGTACCAATATTTTACATGGAATTATATGATTTCTACGAATTATTAACAAATATAGAGTATTAAGAATTATATAAACTTGACATAAAATCAACTTCAATATAGTATATGTATATACATATATGTACTGGAGTTGATTTTATGTGTTGCTTAATTTCGCCTGATAATAAAAATACGCAAAGTTGTGCTTGTGGAAACTTAAGAAAAACCACGCGTACAATTACTCAATTTTATGACAAAATGCTTTTACCGACTGGGCTACGAAGTACCCAATGTTTGTTATTACTAGATATTTCTTATAATGAAAATATTTCTGTTTCGAGTCTAGGTAACATATTGCTCATGGATCAAAGTACTGTAACACGAAATGTTGAGTTACTTAGAAAGAGTGGTTATATTGATATTAAGAAGGAAGAACAGGACTCTAGGAAAAAATGTATAACTATAACTAATAAGGGGTTAAAGACTCTTGAAGTGGCTATACCATTACTTAAGAAAGCGCAAAGTAAGATTGAAGATGGTATTGGCAAAGAAAGAATAAATGAATTATTAAAAACCTTAAAGGATATTGAAAAATTAGTAGAGTGAAATTTTAGGAGATGACAAAATGGGTCTAATAACTGTAAATGAAGAAAAATGTATTAAATGCGAACAATGTATTAAAGAATGTCCATCATTTGTTTTAAAGATGGGACAAAAGGGACCAGAAGAAGTAGCAGACAGTACTTGTATTGCCTGTGGACATTGTGTTGCTGTATGCCCGACTGGTGCTATAGATAATAGTAAAACACCATTAGATAAACAAGTTGATGCAAAAGATCTTCTTAAATTAGATGCGGAGCAGGCTGAGAATTTCCTAAGGGCACGTCGTTCAATAAGAAATTATCAAGATAAGTCTGTATCTCGTGAAAAATTAACAAAGTTAGTTGATATAGCAAGGCTAGCACCTACAGGTAGTAATAGTCAAGGTATATCATTTATAGTAGTTGAGGACAAGCAATTAGTTAAAAAAGCTGTTGAACTTACTATTCGGATGATTGAAAAATCTCCACTAAAGGATTCATTAAAAGGATTATTAAGTAGATATAGGGAAGATGGAATTGATACAATTTTACGTGGCGCTCCAAACCTAATTATAACTACTGCAGACAAAGACTTTTCTGGAGCTAGGGGTAACTCTATTTCTTGTTTGACTTATCTAGAACTATTTGCTCCGTCAATAGGACTTGGAACATGTTGGGCTGGATTCTTTGAGTATTGTGCAGGGATTAAGGGTTCTCCACTGCTTAAATTATTTAATATTCCAGAAGGAAAAATTATAACAGCAGCTGTTATGGTTGGATATCCTAAATATAGTTATAAGAAGTTAGTTGATAGAAATCCATTAGAGGTTACTTATTTATAATAATATTATAAGACAACGATACTCAATAACATAGATATAGTTGAAACCATCTGGAAATCAGGTGGTTTCAACTATATTATGAATTAATTTTGGATTTTGCCAGCCAAGTTACAGATATAAAATAACCTATTATAGGTGAAATTCCATATCCCATAAGTGGAACTGGGAAATTTCCAAATATAGTGGAGATTAAAATGATTATAAAATACAGACCAATGCTTTGTGATAAAAGTTTGTACTTTTCTGTCGAGAAAAATATAAACGGCAATGGCAATATTACAAGAGAAATCACACCTAAACTAAGCCATATTCACCCCCCTAATAAATAAATATCACCTTATTTTTGTATTTCTTAGGTTCTAATTTATAGATTAATTATACAAATTTAGAAGGGGAATAACAACATATTGTAGAAATATTTGAGATGCATTAATTATTTGGGTGACACCAACTTGAGGCCTACAATTCCTATTATTATAAATCCAATACATAATAATCTCATTGTACCCATGGGTTCTTTAAATAATATTATTCCTAAAATTACAGTCCCAACCGTTCCAATCCCTGTCCAAATTGCGTATGCAGTTCCTAGCGGCAGACTTTTTAATGCTAAGGATAGGAAAAAGAAACTTGCTACCATACCTGATATTGTAAATAAACTTGGTACAAGTTTTGTGAATCCTTGTGAATATTTAAGTCCTATAGCCCAACCCATTTCAAGAAATCCAGCTATAACTAAAAATAACCATTGCATATTTTCAACTCCTTTCTTAATATTTAAAATTATATTTGGTGATTATCACCCCTGGTAATATACAAAATAAAAAAGCCATGGACGATATTGTATAATATCTCCCAGGCTTTTGTCCTTCCGTGAACACAGTTAAACTGCGCGTTTTATCTCGGACCAGACCAGTTTTAATTCAAAACAGCGGAACCCTATAAAACTTTAAATTATTTAAGTTGCTTATTTTTAAATAATAACAAAAATTATTTGTGTTGTCAATATTGGCTTTTATCATAAAATTTTTGATTTTTCATATAGAATTCGAGGTATAAATAGTATAATTAGGTAAATCGTATATTTAGTATATGTATTATTATTTATAATTGGTTGGGAGAGGTGAGTTTGTTATGACTTTTATTCTAAAAAAATATAGTGGCCTGCTGTTTTTTTTGCTTGGTTACCTGATACTCTGCTTATTAATGAGTATTAAGGATCTTAGCTTTTTATATGTTATGATGGTTTGGAATATGTTGCTAGCAGCTTTGCCATTATTTTTTATTGAATTTTCAATGCTCCAATATAGAAAAAACAAGTATATAGGGGCAATTGTTTTTGGGATACTGTGGCTTATATTTTTCCCGAATTCTGCGTATATGATTACTGATTTAATCCATATACACAGTGAAAAACTATTATGGATTGAAGCTTCAACTCGCTATTCTTTCAATACTGGAACCATCTATAGCACTGAAATAGTTAAATGGGTGAAACTATTGGTTATTGGGATAGGTGTTATCTATGGAATACTAATGGGGATGGAATCACTTAATATCTTTTATCGCTTTTTAAATAAAAAGATACCAAAACTAATAAGTTTTTTACTCATTGCAGGAGTATCGTTAATAAGTGGATTTGCGGTTTATATTGGTAGGTTCTTGAGATTTAATAGTTGGGATTTACTTATGCCAATAGCCTTGTTAAGAGAGGTATTCACTAACATTAATAGATTCGCAATTGAATTTACAGTTTCATTTGCTGGATTTATTATGATAATGTTTCTGCTTTATAATTTATTTAGCAAGGTTATGGTAGAAGCTTCAAAACAAGAATAAGTTGAATTATGATATAGAAAATTCAATAATTAGTATATCTAATAATTATATTTACTGCTATTATTCTAGGTGCATCAAACTATATATTTGCTGCAGTTGGTGAAAAATATGTTAGATTAATACCTAAAGCTTCTTTATAAGCGGTTAATCTAAATAAAATAGTATATAACATTTATGATATAATTAGTATGTACAAATAGTATGTATAATTAGTATGTATAATTAGTATTTTTGATTGTAGTAATAATTAAATTCTTTATATCATATAAGATAAAAAAGTTAATATAGCGACCTTCTCAAAATTAAAAATTGGAGGAATTAATATGCAAAAAAAATTATATAAGTCTACTACAGATAAACAAATAGATGGAGTTTGCGGTGGTATTGCAGAATATTTTAATATAGATTCCACACTTGTAAGATTAGCATGGGTACTATTAACACTATGTTTTGGTATGGGTATATTATTTTATGTAATATGTTGTGTTGTTTTGCCGGTAAATCATAATACTCATATTGGCGATAGTAATGACGCTTCTCATTTATATAAAGAATTATAAATGAGTCATTTAATTGATGTTGAAATAGTAAATGATATTAACAATATTATTACATTCTTAGCAAAACGAGATATAAATGAATTATCTAAAATAGAGTTAGCTCGTAAGTTCGGAATTACGCAAGTTGATATGGTAATAATTTTAGGAAACAGTATTCCATTTATAGCAGAACTGGGAGCAAAAGCTTATAAAAGTAATTTAGCTAAAGATATAATGATAGTTGGTGGTATAGGTCATTCAACCAAATATCTTATTCAAAATGTATTACAAGATGATAATTATAAAGATATTGATGTATATGATAAATCTGAAGCAGATATATTAAGACAGATTATAGTGCTAAAAGAAAATATAGAGCCAGATAAAATTATAATTGAAAGTAAATCAACGAATTGTGGTTCGAATGCTAGTGAAGCATTAAAAATATTAAAAGATAAAGGACAAATTCCGAAATCTATAATATTAATTCAAGATCCTACAATGCAATTAAGAAGTCATGCCTCTTTTTTCAAAGACTGGGAGGAAGAAAAAACATTAATTATAAGCTACTCTCCATTTATACCTAAAGTAAAAGCAACTGGAAGTGGTTATGAATTTATAAATGATGAAATAAGAGGATTATGGGATAAGTCCAGATTTATTGATTTAATTATGGGAGAGATTCCAAGATTAAGAGATGATAAAAATGGATATGGTCCAATAGGAAAAGGATTTATAACACATGTAGATATGCCCCAGGAAGTATTAACTTCTTATGAAAGATTATTATCCTACTATACAGAATATAAAGAAATTAAAAATAGAATATAAAATTGAGAGGTGAAGTTATGAAAATAGTTGTACTCGCAGGTGGATTAAGTCCAGAAAGAGATGTTTCATTATCTTCTGGAAGCCAAATTGCTAATGCTCTTAGAGAAACTGGTCATCATGTTTTGCTGTTAGATGTATATGAAGGTTTACAAGCAGATAAAAGCGAATTTGATGATTTATTTCAAGACAATATTATTGGTGAACCCTATTATTATAAGGTTAAAGGTGTTGAGCCTGATTTAGATGAGATTAAAAGAAAAAGTAATAATGGGAATTCCCTCATAGGTGAAAACGTATTATCTCTTTGCCAATTTGCTGATATTGTCTTTATAGCACTACATGGTGCAATGGGTGAAAACGGTCAATTGCAGGCAACTTTCGATGTAATGGGAATTAAATATACTGGCACTGGTTATGTTGGTAGTTTACTTGCAATGGATAAGGATTTAACTAAGAGACTGTTGCAACAATCAGGTATTCCAACGGCTCAATGGTTGACTCTCACTAAAAATTTAGTAACTACGGAACATATAGTAGAAATGATTGGTATGCCATGTGTAGTAAAACCCTGTAGTGCTGGGTCAAGTATAGGTGTATCGATTGTTTATAATATTGAGCAGTTAGAAGCAGCGATTACTATAGCTAATAAAATTGAATCAAATCTGCTTATTGAGAAAATGATAGTAGGACGAGAGTTTTCTGTAGGTATATTAGAGGGAAAAGCATTACCAGTTATTGAAATAATACTAAAAGAAGGATTCTATGATTACAAAAATAAATACCAATCAGGATTTACTCAAGAGATATGTCCGGCAAAACTTTCGGAATACAATACAAAGCGGGTTCAAGGCCTAGCATTAAAAATATGTGAAATTTTGCGGCTTGGAACATATTCGAGAATTGATTTTATTTTGGATGATAACGACGAATTTATATGTCTTGAAGCTAATACACTTCCTGGAATGACACCTACAAGTTTAATTCCTCAAGAAGCGTTAGCAAATAATATTTCATATGTGGAATTGTGTAATAGGATTGTTAATGCTACGGAAAAATAGTAATGGAATATACAGAATATAAATAAGTTAAATTAGAAAATAAGATTAAAAACTACAAATAAACACTAAGCTATATTTCTACATTTTGTAGGAATATAGCTTAGTATTTTTTAAGATAAAATTAATTCCAATCTAGTTAAATTTTACAGAAATCTAATTCGAAAAACTAGCTAAGCGGTAAGCAAAGGCTTGAAAACATTGAGTTAAAATGAAGTTAAGTCAATGTTAAAAATGTTATTATACTTAATTAAATTTAACAAGGCCTTAACTGTGAGAATATTGAGTGTAAATATATCTTTACATATGATTCGATTTTATCTATAATATAAGTAAAGATATCTTTACTTATTAATTGGAGGTCTACTAATGAGAGTTATAAACAATATTCGAAGAATTCGCCAAGAAAGGGTAATAACACAAGTTAAAATGGCTGAAGATTTACAAGTTACAAGGCAAACTATTAATGCAATTGAGAAGAATAAATATAATCCTAGCTTGGAGTTAGCACTAAAATTAATACAGTATTTTGATGTTCCAATTGAGAAATTGTTTTATTTAGAGAAATTAAAGGGGGAATAACTGTGAAAAACCTAGCGAATATGTAATCCCTATTATAGGTGGGGTAGTCCTTGGAAATGTCATAATGCTAATTTTCTATAAGTTGAATAAAAGAAAAAATGGGAATGTTCCGGATATTGACGAACGAACTGTGTTAAATTTGAAAAGTTATCTTATGATTGTACTTTATGTTGTACTTATTGGTAGTGGTGCTATTGTACTTGTTTTATATTCAATGGGTGTCCGTTCTATTGAAACTGGTATGATAGCAGTCTATTTAATAGCTATATATTTATTAATTGGAGTCGGTGATATTGTAACAAAACATTTATAAAATCTTATAATTATTATAGAATTAGAAGGCTCGTACTTTTACCGAGTATATGGTAAAATAAGAATATAAATTAACTAGAACTTACGAAAGAACATATAGATAATATAATGATATAGATCGTAAAAAAAATATGCTAAATGTAGGAGGATAACAATATGAAAAATAATAAACAATCTGATATTAGTAAATATGCAAAGGACTTTACGAAGAGTTCATTTTTAAAGAAAATAAAGCGTACAGCAAAAACAGCAGGTATAAGTGTTGTTTATGCAGGTCTTTTATTGTATTACACTTTTCAAAAGGCTACAACTCCTCGTTGGGCAAAAGCATCAATAATTAGTTCATTGGGATATTTTATTTCACCACTAGATGGAATTCCAGATATAATTCCAGCACTTGGCTATACAGATGATTTAGGAGTGCTAGTATTAGCTATTGGAACAGTATATATGTTCATTGATGATAAGGTAAAAAAAGAAGCAAAAGAAAAAGTAAAAGATTTGTTTGGAAAATACGATGATAGTTTACTAAAAAATGTAGATAAACGATTAATAAAAGAAATAAAATAGTCAAAAAAATATGAACTCGACATCTTTTGATGTAGGGTTTATTTTTATTGGTGTTTAGAGGGGTATTTGCCAATTGGAATGTAGAATAAGGACGAATTCATTTAAAAAAAACAATAAATAAAAAAATAGCTAGAGTTAATATCATACTTAATTAGGAATTAGGTGCCTTATGTCTAGCTATAAATGTTGCCGAGACCCCATATATATCTTTTAAATTAAAATGCCATAATAATCTCACAATTTTTAGACCTTTATATTTTAGAAAGTTTAACTTAATCCAGACGGTATATAGAGACCATCTGTTTGGGAACCTGATTTTTTAATTTTTCAAGTTCGTTTTTCAATGTGTATACTAAAAGCTATATAAATATAGATTGAAAATATTATATAATATATAAAAGTTGGGAATATCGCTAAAGATATTCCAAAAAATAAAGTGGGAATGTAGTTACTTTTATCATTCAATAGCTCTCACATTTATTTGGTTTAAAAATAAGTAACGGTTTTTTAAAAATGTTATGTAAATAAAAATTAATAACCTCTTTAATCCATTGATTGAATTACCACAATAAAATTCTAGTAACTCATTACTGTTAACAGTGAAGTTTGATTTTTTACTTCTATACCAATCAATTTTTAGATAAATTGAGTGTTCTCCATTCTCAATATCTAATTCTTTAATTTCACCATCTTTTATATCACCACAATATATCTCATCAATATAAATTTTATAACTTCTGAAAGAATCAAAATATGTTGTTTGTCTTGATATTCTTATCATAAAATATTCATTCCTTTTTGTGAAATTTTACTGTTGCTTGATAAATCATAGCTTATTTTAATTATATGCTGATTATAACATTAATTCCAAGTATAAGGAATTAAATTATCTTAAAATTGGGGGTCTACCGTTATAGGTAACATGAGTGCAAAATCATAAAGATTTTGCACTCTCTTTATTTTATATATGGTAAAATAAAGATATAAATATGTTAGGTAAAAGAAATGGAGATGGTAATATCACTACTAAGGATAATAATATTGAAATTATTTCTTCCAGTGTAATAGGATTAGTGGATAAATAATTTTTGTATATAATACATAGATTACATGGAGTAAAATCAAAAATATAGACGTGACGAGGGTATTAATGCCTCGTACACTAGAGATATAAAGGAGAGAAAAATAATGAGTGAATGTATATTTTGTAATTATAATGAATCAGAAATAATAGTAGAAAATAGATTGGCTTTTGCAATACTTGATCATTTCCCAGTAAATAATGGTCATTGCTTGATTATAACTAAGAGACATTTTGCTAACTTCTTTGAGGCAACTGAAGAAGAAATCAAAGCAATATATAAATTGATGCACGAGGTTAAAGAAATGTTTGATATTCAGTATGAACCATCAGGATATAATATAGGTATTAATGTTGGAACTTATGCAGGACAAACAGTAAACCATATGCATGTGCACTTAATTCCTAGATATATAGGGGATGTTGCTGACCCAAGGGGTGGAGTTAGGAATTTAAAAGAACCGTTAGTTGAATATGATTTATAAGGTTAATGTAGTTGCTAAAATCTAATATATAAACAATGAGAATGAAAAGGGGTGGGGTTAAATTGTACGTTAAGCAATTATCAGAAAACGAGAAAAAAGAGCTAGAGCAAAGATTTGAAAGAATAAAAGAATTGCAAGAAAAAGGTATATGTTTTGGATGCTATAACTTTAAAACAGGAGATGTTTTCCCAGATGATGGATTAATTTTTTACGAAGATGACCAGGTAAGGTGTCAATTTGAAAGATACCCAAGAGCAACTGGCCAGACAATTATTGTATCAAAAGAACATTATGAGGACATATCTGAAATGCCTCTAGAATTAGGGACTCATATATTAAAAATATCAAACGCAATAATTAAACTTCATAAAGAAATTTTGGGTGCAGAAAAAGTGTATATGTGTACAATTTGTGATGGTAAAAGGAATCATTTACATTTTCAACTCTTGCCACGATTAAAAGGAGAACCGAGGGGTTATCAAAATTTCGTAAGAGAAGAAGGAATTATTATGGATTATCATGAAACAGCTGAACTCTATAGATGTAAAATGAAAGAAAATATATTATAGTTCAGGAAGTAAAAGTTACCATTTGTAGAATGTAATCTGAAAAAGTCCATATTTCATATGAATAGGGCTTCATCTTCTCATATTGTTCAACTATTGTAAAAAAATGCGACATATGAAGGATGAAAGACAAATCAATAAATAGTAATTTGTTGTGATGTGATGATTATTTAATAACAGGATGGTGAAATTTAATGAAAAAAGAATACTCAACTATACCAAAGTCAATGAAAGAGATGGTGAAAAAGGATACCTTTACAATGTACATTATCCTATAAACCCAGAAAATTTTGAGGGCAAATCACATGATTGGATAGCAATATTGAAAAAGCAGAAGGATATGGGGGGACTTGCTTTAAAGGTATATTGATATTCTGAATGTAACTCAATGTAATTGTGTTACTTTCACACCGATGCTATTACCCATTTTAAAACAATTGTAAATATAATTATTTTATGGTAATTATGGTATAATCAAATATATATTATTATTCGCAATTGTATTCCATAGAGATGCGACTTGACAACTTTAAATGGAGGTAAAATAGCATGAATGATTGGAAAGAAGACAGAATCGGCTCAGCAATAAAAGGTGAAAATCCAACAGTTTTAGCAAAGATGAAAAGTGGTTTTGCAGTTATAGGCGACCCGCAGTTTCTTCCAGGGTATTGCATTTTGCTTGGTTATCCTCAAGTAGATAGTTTAAATGATTTAAATATTATCAATAGACAAAATTTCTTAATTGATATGAGTTTGATAGGCGATGCTATTACTGCTGTATGTAAACCATTAAGAATAAATTATGATATATTGGGTAATACGGATCCTTTTCTCCACGCACATATTTTCCCACGGTATGAGTGGGAGGAGGAAGAACGAAGAAAGTACCCAGTATGGTTATATCCAAAAGAATATTGGAGCATGGAGAAATACCAGTTTACACAAGAGAAACATATGGAAATGAAAAAAAGATTAACTGAGAAACTTCAACAGTTAATGGATAAAAATTATAAGTAGTATTAATTTGCAATGTTCTAAAATTGCTTCGAAATAGTAAATTATCCCGAAGTAAGACTATTTATATTGATGATGTAAAAGGAGATAGATGATGGAAAGAAAAATACGTAATTCTGCAAAGGCATTGATTATTAAAGATGGAAAAATGTTAGTATCAATAATCAATGATAAAGGCAATGTTTTTTATATTATGCCAGGTGGTGGTCAAGACACAGAAGAATTACTTACAGATACAGTAAAACGTGAATGCGCAGAGGAAATGGGTATAGTGGTAGAACCCAAGTCTCTCTTATTTGTAGTAGAAGGCTTACACGGAGAATCATTCCATAGAGTTGATTTAGTTTTCTTATGTAATTACATTAGAGAAATAAAAAATGCAGAAATACATGGGGATAAAAACCAGACTGGATTTAAATGGCTTTCTATTGAAAATTTGATGAATGAACCGCTATACCCGTCAAAACTTCGGTTGCAAATAATCCATCTTTTTAACAATGAAAAAACAGAGGTTTATCTTGGAAACGAAAGCATGAAATAGACCCATAAAACGAGAAAATTCTTAGTTAAAGTAATTTGCATTGTTCATAAATACTGCATCAATCCTAAAACCAATCGATGAATAATTGTATTTTAATGGGACGTATAGGTTTATATTTTGGAGGTGATATAATGAACTGGAACGATATTGAAAAGCCTTGGCAAGTGTCATTTGAACAAGGTTGGAAAGCATTCAAAAAAGGCTCTATACCTATCGGTGCAGTAATTATAAATGAAAAGAGAAATATAATTTCCATCGGTAGAAATAAAATTTATGAATATGAAACGCCAAACCCAAAAATTGCACATGCTGAAATGGAATGCTTACTCGATTTAGATATATTAAAGCATCCAAATGTAAGAGAATATACCCTTTATACCTGCATGGAGCCATGTCCAATGTGTTTTGGAACAATAGTAATGAGTAATATTCGTAAAGTGAAAATTGCTTCAAGAGATAGTTATTGTGGGGCAGCCCACTATTGTAAAGACGACACATATATAGCATCTAAAAATATGCAGGTTTCATTCGATAGGGGTATATTAGAAACTGTTCAGTTGGTACTGCAATCATATTTTGAAATTCGTGCTTGTAATGGGGAAATCAATAGAGTTGTGAAGGCTTTTCGAAAAGATAGTCCACTATCAGTAAAAATTGCAGAGGAATTCTTTAGGGATAGGTATTTGGATGTTTGTTCCCAAAATGGAATAGATATAAGTGAAGTGTTTAATGACATTGTATCAAGGTTATAAACATAGCCTTTGCTCAGAATATTCTTAGATACTGCATCAATCATAAAACTACGATTAATGAATAATCGTAAAATAATGTATACTATGATAGTTTGTTTTGAAAATAGTTTTTAAGTATGTTGATGGAGGTAAGGGATGATTTTTTTCGATTTAGATGGAACATTATTAGACCATAAGCGCTCTGAATTTCTTGGGGTTAAAGCTTTTTATGTAGAGTATAAAAATTATTTTCGAATAGAAGAAAAAAAATTTTATAAACTTTGGTGTCAAATATCTGATAAATATTTCAATAAATACTTGAAAGGTGAATTAACATTTACTCAGCACCGTATTGAAAGAATAAAGAAATTATTCAACTATTCAAATATTAAATTATCTGATGAAGATGCTATGACTGCGTTTAAGAGATATTTAATTAACTATGAAAATAGTTGGATGCCGTTTGATGATGTAATACCTTGTTTACAAGAATTATCAAAATACAAACTGGGGATTATAAGTAATGGGGATTTAGTGCAACAGTTGTTAAAGTTAGAAAGAATGGGTATTAAACAGTATTTTACTGATGTCATTACTGCTGGTGAAATTGGTATTGCCAAACCAAATATAAAATTATTTGCTATAGCTTGTAAACGAGTTAATAAGCATCCACAAGAATGTTATTATATTGGGGATGATTTATATACAGATATTTTTCCGTGTAATCAGATAGGGTTGAATGGCATCTGGTTAAATAGGAAATGTGAATCGGTATCCATTGATAAAATAAAGATGATTTATAGTTTAGATGATTTAAAAAATATTTTACCACATGAAGATTGATGTATCGAAAAGGTGAAATAATGTAATTTAAGATGATTTATATTTGGTGGTGGTTATAGTATGCGTAAACTAAAACTCGTTTGTTTTGATTTAGATGATACTCTGATTAGAGAAATACATTCCGTTATGTTGCCATGCATTTTAAATGGGAAAGAAAACGAGCACTCTTTTATTCAAGAACAGGAAGAAAAAGGACTTATTAACTACAAATCAGCAGATTACCTTAGGGCAGAATTACTGGTAGGTCTTGAAGAAAGTAAAATATCTCAATCTTTTTTGGATATTGCAAAACCTTTGAAAAATATCAAGAGTGTAGTTGAGGCGTTACATGAACAAAATATTAAATGCATTGTTGTTACTGTCGGTCCTAAGCAGGTAGCCCAAGTTGTATGTAGTATTTGGGGGTTTGATAATTATTATGGTAGTGATTATGAAGTGATTAAAGGAGTATTTACTGGAAGAATTCTTGATTATATTGGGGCTGAACAAAAGATTGAATGTTTACAAGAATTTTGTAAACGTAACAGTATAAATCCCCACGAATGTATTTCTGTAGGCGATGGTTCAACAGATATTCCAATTTTTAAATACTGCGGAAAGTCTATCGCTATAAACAGCTCTTTGAAAGTTCAACAGAGTGCAACTTATGCAGTTGATACAGACGATTTAACAGACATACTTAAATACATATTATTGGGAGGAGATTGAAAATTGAGAGTTTATTGGGATCGAATTACAATGAGCATTATGATATTGATAACCTTATATTAAAAACCATCTTATAGTAAGATGGCTTTTCGAAAAATTATTAAGTATACTCTCTTTGATGTTAGGAAAATTTTAATCTAATCTTTTTCATTAGGAACATTCGATATATCTTCTTCCTCTATTACTATGGGTTGAATTTTTGAACTATCAAAGTAATTGTCATTATCATTTTCAGGGATTTCATAAAAATCATCGCTGTTAGTATTAATTTCACCTTTTTTCTTTATAGTTGAAGAATTATTTTTAAAGGTTACTTGTTTAAAGAAAAGCATAAATTTTGCATTTGGTTTATTTTTAAAACTATTAATGAAACTAAACTTATTTTCTGTATCTTTCTTTTCTGTTTTAATGTTTATTGGGCTCTTTTTAAATGTTTTATTAATATTTCTATTATGGCGTGGCTGCTGTAAGAGTTTTAAAGTAACAAGTAATTTTGCCATACTAAGTTTATAGCAGATAGGAATATTTGATTCTGAATCATTTTCAATAATTGTGTCTTCAATTGGAGGAGTAAATTCTGTGGATTTTTCTTGTTTGTTATTTTCTAGGGCATTTTTAGATGTTCTATTAATATTTATAAAACAAGATGGTTGTTGTAACATGTTAAAAATAAAATATTTTTTTATTAGCCTTAATTTGTCGCGGTTATCATCTGTTTTCATTTATAAACACTCCCTTTATTATAAGAGTTTGGTATAGGAATATACTCTATATAATATGTGGGAAATATACAAGTGTTACGTATGAATCAATAAATAAGGTAACGCTTGTCTAAAGATAGATGGTGTCATTTTCAATTTTGTCGCGTATAATATACTGAATAAAATTTAGGAGCGATGTTATGTCAAATATTGAAATGAAGTATCATCCTGAAGACTGGTGTGTAGATAAAAATGATTGTGAAGACCAGTGTGATTATAAGAAACAAGATAATAAGGACGAAGCTAAAGATAAATGTGAACATGAAGTAGAACATGAAGAGAAAGAGAAAGATAAATGTGAACATGAAGTAGAACATGAAGAGAAAGAGAAAGATAAATGTGACCATGAAATAAAACATGAGGATAAAGATAAATGCAATTGTAAAAAAGAAAAAGAAGATAAGTGCAATTGTAAGAAGAATGATAAAGACGAGTGTGATTGTAAAAAGAAAAAAGATGAAAAAGATAAGTGTGATGATAAAGAAAAAAAAGATGATAAAAACAAAGATAGATGTAAGTTTGTAAAAAAACAGCCTTATGACCCTGAATTAATGGAAGTTGAAAGAGATAATTGGAATATTAAATAAAGGGTAGCATCAGTAATAAGTTAAATCATTAAACACAAGGTGGGGATCATTGCATGGAGAATAAAAATGAATTATATTCATTTTATCCACTTGCAGAAGATTCCCACCTTTTGCTTTATTTATGGTAAAATGTAAGAGAAATTAATGTTCTACTCTATTTTAGAATTAATATTTTTTGACTAGGAGAGGATTGTTGTGAAAAAACTAATTTTAGTAACATCACCACCAGCAAGTGGTAAAACTTATATCTCAAAAAAGCTTGCTGAGGCATTAAGCCATGTTGTCTATCTTGATAAAGATACACTCATAAATCTATCGAAACAGATTTTTGTTGTAGCAGGTGAAGAATACAATAGAAGTTCGGATTTTTTCAATGAAAATATACGTGACTATGAATACGAAACAATAGTAGCACTTGCACTGGAAGCTCTTAATTATGATGATATTGTGCTAATTAATGCACCATTTACAAAAGAAATACGAGATTTGAACTATGTCAAGAATCTAAAAGCGCTATTAAAAGATAAGAACGCATCTTTAGTAGTTATTTGGGTAGAAACTTCTATAGCTGTAACGCAGCAAAGAATGATTGAAAGAAATTCTGATAGGGATACATGGAAACTTGCTAATTGGGATGAATATGTTGAAGGAATTAATTTTGATATTCCTATCTCATTGGATGATCCCAGCATAAAAGATGATTTGCTTATTTTCAAAAACTCTTCTAATGAAGAATTCGAAGGTTCCCTAATAAAAACAATATCTATACTGGAGGAAACGTCGGGTAGAAAATAGATACATATTTATAGATAAACCATCTGAAAGTTAGATGGTTTTTGGTTTAAGGCCATGAAACTAACGTGACCCAAAACTTATTAATGAATTGGGGAGAATATACGAGGAGATAAATTATAATGAAGTTCTTATTATGAGAAAATAAATGGGGGGAAATCTTTATGAAGAGGCTTAAACTAACTAGAAACATATATATAATTTGCGGAGTTTGTTTTTTGTTATCTACCTTTTTGCAATTCCGTATTTTTCAATTATCAGCCAGTAAATCTGTTATAGGGATAATTTTACATGGAATTTCATGCATCCTCATGTTTACTAATGCTTATATTAATCATAAGAAAATTATCAAAGATAATTAGAATTAAGATAATGAACAATAGAAGTTAAAGAAAGTTATTATACTTAGAAAATGGGGGTAATAATTATGAAAAAAGTAATAAGAATATTTTGTATTCTGTCTTTAGTTACATTAGCTTTAGTTGGATGTAGTGGTTCTGATGAAGGTGCTGCTAAAAAGGTTGCCGAAGAATTAATTAGAAACATCTATACGGTAGATGCAAAAAAAGTTGCTGAGCTTAAGTTACTGTATGGACAAGCTGCACCAGGGTCAGATATAATTGGTGAAGGTGTTCCAAAAGGAAGTACAACACCATCTAATGCAGAGTATACCAAAACTATGCAATCACTTAACAAAAATATAGAACCATTAATGACAAAAGGCGGGTATGAAGCGATTATAGCTAACCAATTTAATACTGCAATTGCTAGAATCTGTGCTGATGGTAATTATACCACCCAGGTTACAGACCTTACTTTAGGTGAAAATGTGTATAAAGATAACGAAGATAAAAATACGGTGAGATATTATTATGAAACGAAATCAAAGTTTATTACTACTGATGGAAAATCTGAAAAAATAGACACTTCTAAGGGGGTTATTGAGCTTATAAAAGAAAACAGTAAATGGAAAGTGCAGGAGCTTAGTATAAATCAATTGCCGAAATTAGACAAATAGTTAATTAACAGTAAAAAAGGGGGGTGAAGTAAATGATTGTTATAATAACCATTGTAATTTCTTTTTTGTTTGGTTCAATCCCAACAGGATATTTGATTACGAAAAAAGTCTGTGGAATTGATATTAGAACAAAAGGTAGCGGGAATATAGGATCAACAAATGTGAAAAGAATTGCTGGAACTAAAATAGCTATAATTACTCAAACAATTGATGTTTTAAAAGGTTCCACCCCTGTAGCTTTAGGAATATATTTATCGAGAATTATTAAATTACCCGTTTCAACCAACACTTATCTTTCTATAATTGCAATAGCAACAATTTTAGGGCATGATTATACACCTTTTCTTAAATTTAAAGGGGGGAAAGGTGTAAATACAAGTCTTGGTGTATTTATATTTATTGCACCTATTCCAACATTAATAGGACTTGCGATCTATTTTATATTACGCTTATGTACAAATATAGTATCTATTAGGTCGATTGCAATAGGAATAACAATACCCATTATGTGCATAATTACAAAACTTCCAATTTCAATAATAATTTCTACTATAATAGCCTGTGTTCTAATAGTATTTAGGCATAAAGACAACTTAGTAAGGATTATACGAAAAGAAGAAAAATAATTTAAAACTATTAAGGGATTACTCGAAAAAGAATAAGGCATTGTGCTAAATTTGGAATAGCAATTGATATACAATATTGTGGAATGGGTATGGTAGTTATACAAATGGCTATGCAATGGCATTATTACTGTAGTTAATATTTTTAGAACAAAAGTATAAACTATCTATTTTACAACAACATTGATATTAAATGTTGTGAGATTAAAAAACGAAATAGAGGGATCCGTTGAGGACACTTATATATAATTATTTATATAAGAAGGGTGGTGCGTACAACATGATTCAGGTAAAGCAAAACACCTTTATTGAGGGTGTTATTGTAGTGACGGCAACATGTGGGATAGCTTCTTTCATTCTAATTCCATTTATTAGTATGAATTCTTTAGCGTATAGTATTTCGCTGAATTTTTTACTGATGATTTGGATGTCTATAGTGCAAACATTATTGAGACCGGAACTAAAATTATCATATTTTAATTGTCACCCTATTGAAGAAGAAGGTAAAATATACAAGTATCTTGGTGTTCATTTTTTTAGAAAATTATTAGTTTTTAGTGGTTGGGAAAGAAGTAGAAAAAAGGAAACTCCTATCAGAAAATCTTTGGTTTCATTAGAATATTATGAATACAGGACCCGAACTTCTGAATTTGGTCACGTAATTATTGCTATTATAATTTCAATGATTATCATATATGTTTCTATGGTATACTCCTTTAAGGAGACAATATGGTTATTACTTCTTAACATATTTATGAATATATACCCTATTATAGTTCAGAGGTATAATCGTCCACGGGTACGGAGAGTTATTAATAAACATAAATTAAATCATTCTAATTTTGCTAAAGACATTGATGATGTAGTGAAGTTTTATCAGTAAGGTTTAGAAGAAATATTAAAATATGAAAGGAATAAGATAATGGATTTTACAGAAATTATGAAACAAAACAAAGGATATTGTTCAAAACATACAGATATGCCCTCGGAACTACAACAAAAATCGAAAGAATTATGTTGGAGATATAATCAGACTGGGCCATCAGAAGGAGAAAAAAGAAGTAATATTTTAAAAGAATTATTAGGAACTTATCACCCACTAACATTTATAGAACCGTCATTTCGTTGTGATTATGGTTTCAATATACATACCCATGGACTTACTGTTATTAACTATAATTGTGCGATACTAGATACTTCGCCAGTATATATTGGTGCAAATGCATTTATAGGTCCTGGGGTTTGTTTAGCGTGTTCAGGACATGCTGTTCATCCAATGCAAAGGTCAGAAGGAATTGGAACGTCAAAACCGATTACAATAGAAGATGATGTATGGATTGGTGCTAATGTTACAGTATGTGGTGGAGTTACTATCGGAAGCGGTAGCATTATTGGAGCAGGAAGTGTTGTAAATAAAGATATTCCAGCAGGGGTAATTGCAGTAGGTAATCCTTGCAGAGTATTACGTGAGATTACTGAAGAGGACATAATTAACTTATCGGCTGAGTATACAAATTCAGATTTGTAGGGAAGGTAGTATTAGTTTAGATTCAGTTCTGCCGTATCTTTCTTATATTCAATCTCAGATACCATCATATCTAACGATGTGGGGGTTTAATATATTTAGATTATATTAAATAAAGTGTGAACTAAAGATTTTAAATATAAGGTGGTGCAAAACATGAAAGTAAGAAAAACGTTTAAAGAGGATATTGACCTCCTCATAAAGATTCGTATGGAATATCTGTTTGCAGAAAAAGGTGTGTCTTCTTCGGAAGAAGTGCAAGATATTAGAACGAAGTTAGAAGAATATTTTACTCAACACCTTAACAAGGGATTTATTGCTATCATTGCCGAGAATGAAAATGAAGTAGTATTAGCAACTGCATTTATGTCAATCGTGGAAAGACCTCCGCTAATAGCGTTTTCATCATATCTTGTCGGTACGGTATACAATGTTTTTACATACCCTCAATATAGAGGAAAAGGCATTGCAACGAAAGTTATGACTGAACTTTTATCGGAATCAAAGCTATTAGGCGTTGCCGCAGTTGACTTAATGTCGACTGAAAAAGGAAAACCATTATATGGAACTCTTGGATTTCGAGTATCAAATTATACATCAATGAATAAGTTCCTCTAACTCCCGCAAAATAAGCATAATCAGAAGTTATATTAATTCACAATATTCATATATGTTGGTTATGTAGTAAGAAAAAAGCAACATAACCTATTAAGTGTTATGTTGCTTTACGTAGATGCTTAATTAGAAAAACTTTTTTATTTCCCATTAGAACTTAAGACATTGACCATGACCTACAGCCACAAATTTTGGCTTTAACTTAGATAAAGTTTGCTGAACCTTTGCCCTTTGTTCTGTGCTTGGTATCTGCTCTAAGGTGATATTATCTACTTCTTTCTGCCAGTTTCCATCTATTACTTCACCATTAAATTGACCCATACCGAATATTAAATCACTGCTGAAGAATATTCCGCGCTTGTTCTCCATAAGAAGAATACCTTCCCATAGATGCATTTCTGAAGGGTAACTAAAGAATTCAAGTTCATAGTTACTGCTAATCAATTTCTCTCCAGGTTTTTTAATTATTGCTTCATCTGTGATCCCAAATCCAATTAGCTGCCTTGCTGTGATTTCTGAACAAATTGTCTTTGCTTTTGGAAAATTCTTTAACAGCAAAGATAAGCCACCGCATTCGTCTGATTCGAAATGAGAAACAAAAATATATTTTAATTTTTTGTCGCCCAGGAGTTCTTTCAATTGTGGTATTAGAGCTTCTGTTTGCTGTATGCTACCTGTATGAACTAAAACTGGTTCATCTGTTAACAAAAGATATTGATGAAATGAAAGGTTAATAGGTGAAACATAACTGTTGAATTGGTATAAATCATTATAAATCTTAGGCATAGTACTATCTCCTTTACGTATTTAAATTTTTATTCTAATGTTTATGAATATTACATTTATTCTACAATAGTATTTTTTACTTGTAAAATAACTAATTTATTGTCTCCATTGTTTGTAAATCCATGGCTTTCATAGCAAAGGAAATTATTCATAAGGAACCCACAATATAAATAGGTCCTTTAGTTTTATTACATTATGATTTGTTTTTAAATGTGAAATCACTCTAATCTTATTTTATTAGGTAAGTTTATTCATAACTTCGTTATCCATAAGCTCATACATAAGCTCTATTAAATCTTCTGCAGGCAAAATCTTATTCACCCTAAACCAATAACTGAGGATACCAATCATAGCTGAAAGAATATATTCTAAAATAAAATCAAGTTCAATGTCACTTCTGTCAACTTTTCCAGAAATAGTTTTCATAATTAATGGCTTTATTGAACTCTTAATTTTACTTGCAAAAGCCGGATCTCCATTATCTCCAAATAAAACCGAGTAATATTTATAATTTTGCTCGTATAGCTTAATGAACATATTAAGGGGCATATCCATATTATTATCCAATTTAGCTGTTGGTGGCAATTCATCTAAATTAGGCACTAGCGACTGCTCAATCTGATCAAGGACGTCATAAATATCAGTAAAATACTCATAAAAGGTTCCTCTATTATATCCTGCTCTCTGCGCAATCTCTTTTACTGTTATTTTCGCTATTCTTTTTTCGAAGTACAGCGACCAAAATGCATCTAT
Organism: Clostridium lacusfryxellense; assembly: GCF_018861735.1. GTDB lineage: Bacteria > Bacillota > Clostridia > Clostridiales > Clostridiaceae > Clostridium_AD > Clostridium_AD lacusfryxellense. Next base: position 24,063 of record NZ_JAHLEB010000044.1, read on the forward strand.
TAAATTCTGTTTAGTTTGTGCTGTTACCTCTGGCTGCTTGTTCATTTGCTATTCATCTCCTATAAATCTAACACTTATTATCATATTGTCGGTTGATGGTATGTAAAAACATGAGTATACTATTAATATACAACAGGTTGTCGGTCAATACAAGAGGAGATGAAATATATGATTACAATACTTTGTGCGGGTTCACGTGGTGATTTTCAACCATATTTAGCTCTAGCGATGGAACTTAAAAAACTGGGTAAAGATGTACGTATAACTGGAATGAGAGAATTTGAGAGCTTCATTCGAAGCTACGGTATCGATTTTTATCCCATTCAAGCTGATTTTAAATCACTTAATGTTGATGAAAATATGCTTAAACAAGCTCAATCTGCAGACAACCCTTTAAAAATGCTTTTAACATTTAACAAAATGAAAAAATATGGAGCTCTAATTGCGAATGAATATTATGCTTCATGCGAAGGCAGTGAACTCATTATTTATCATCCAGGTGTTACGTTAGGTTATTTCGCTGCAGAAAAATTAGGCATACCTTCTATTTTAGCTTCACCATTTCCTATGCACAAAACAAAAGAACAGACTTCTGTTATTCAATATGGAAGGAAAAAGTCTAAGCCATTCACAAACCAGATTAGTTATTTTATGCTTCAAGGTATGCTTTGGCTGGCATCTAAAGATTCTGTTACAGGTTTTTGGAAGAAAAAATTTGGAGGTAGGCCAAAGGGATTTGGTCGTCCCTACGAACGTCACAATAATAAACAAAATCCTGCTGTTATTTCCTGTAGTAATTTTGTCTTTAATAGACCAAGTGACTGGAATGAGAACATTCACCAAAGTGGCTATTGGTTTGTTGAAGAAAAAATGGATTATACGCCTTCAAAAGAGTTGTCAGATTTTTTAAGTTCTGGTGAAAAACCAGTTTATATTGGATTTGGTAGCGTTTTTCATGCTGATAAAAAAGATACTTTGTCAAAATTAATTATCGATGCGCTCACAAGAAGCGGAAAACGTGGTATTATTTGTGGCATGGGTAAAATAGATAATCTTCCTAAAAATGTAATTGCTATTGATAGCATACCTCATTCATGGCTTTTTGAGAGGGTTTCAGCCGTGTGTCATCATGGTGGTGCAGGAACAACTGCCGCTGGATTTAAGGCAGGTATTCCAAGCATTATAGTGCCTTTTGCCAATGATCAATTTGCTTGGGCTCATAGAGCTCATGACTTAGGAGTTGGCTCAAAACCTATACCTGCAAAAACACTTACCGCTGATAATCTCGCAGCAGCAATAGATTATGCACTTCAAGACAACATTAAAATAAAGGCAAAAACTCTTGCAGAAAATATTGCTACTGAAAGTGGTGCATTGGATTGTGCAAAAGTAATTGTTGCAAGTCTAGCGAGGTAACCTTAGGTATTAAAAAATCATCTAAAATTAGATGGTTTTTTTATTTTAGTAAAATATTAATGGGTTACTCTCCAATCATTTAATCTTTTGGTAAAAATCATATATTTTTTATATTTAATATAAGGTAATAATGGTATAATTTAATAAATATTTGAGAGAAAAAGTAAAATGGAATTCATTAACAATAATATAATAGGGGAAGGTGGGATAATTATGATTCGTTTAAGGCCATATAAATTAAGTGATAATGAGTATATTTCAAATTGGTTTAATAATGAGTACACTTTCAAACAATGGTGTGCAGATAAATTTATATACCCCTTAACTAAGGAACAGATCAATGAGTATTATCACAATTATGAAAATGATGATAATGCATGGATAATGACTGCCCTTAATGAAGAAGGAACGCCTGTTGGTCATTTCTTAATGCGTATGGCAGATTACAAAAATGAAAGTATACATTTAGGCTTTATTATTGTAGATCCACAAATTCGAGGAAAAGGATATGGAAAGGAGATGGTATCTTTAGCTATAAAATATGCTTTTGACATATTGAAGGTAAAGAGAATTACTTTGGGCGTATTCGATAACAATTTCTCAGCCCATTATTGCTACAAAGCAACAGGATTTGTAGATGAAAAGTATAATGAATGTGTCTTCCCATATGAAAATGATAAATGGGGGATTTATAATATGGCAATAGAAAAGTAAGAATACATTAAACTATAGTTGGGGGGATGCTTGTATGAAAAGAATAAAGCCTAAATATTTAGTAATTATCATTCTTATTTTAATTGCAATAATAACACTGCAATATAGAGAAAATGAGAAAATTAAAACGGCACAAGGAGCACTCATTGGAAGCAAAATTGACTCATTACGATTTCAAGTTGAAAGTATTTCACGATATCTTTCTTCAACCGAAATTCCAGAAAAAGAATACATAAATAGAATTTCTGGAGGATTTTCTGAAGATATCACAATGCTACCTGGAACCGTATCTAACGATATGTTGTCAGTCTATTTAGGTATGATAAGACTTATTAAATGAACTCAATTATATTATGGATAACTGTAAGACGAATAACATTAAGTATTATCAATTAAGTAAACCCAATAATCCAATAATGAAAAAAGTAAGTGAAGAAATGCTTGATTATCTTAATAAAAATAATATTCATTAGTGTTAATTAAAGATTAGAAGTATTACGTATCATTCATAATCATTCATCAATCGTAAAAGTACGATTAATGAACAATAGTAAAAAATGACGAACTATAGATTAAATAATTGGTCTATATATAATAGCAGAGTATTAGGAGGCGGAAAATGCGATTAACAACAGAACTTATAAACCAAGGTTTTTCATTGCAAGAAGTAGGAATTGATGATTTGGGTAATTACATAGACGTTAAAAGAGTTTGCTATAAAAAATACGTTGATGAATATTACGGAGGATGGATTGAAAATATTCAAATTAGAATAAACACTGATGCTTTCAATGATATGATGAAAGAAATATGTTTTCAGAAATTATTACTAAATAATGTACCCGTAGGTTTTTTTGCCTATAATGAACTGGATGATAAAATTGAAAGCATTTCTATTCAAATACTTGAAGTATCTCAAAATAAAGGCGTAGGTTCATTTTATTTGCAATATATTACATCACTTTCCCAAAAGGTGAATAAACCTATATTCCTAAAAGTATTTAAGTCTAATCCTGCCCAGAATTTATACAAACGATTTGGATTTGACAATTATAGTGAAACAGAAACGCATTATTTAATGAGGTATAATCCGATAAAAAGTCAATAATTTCAGATAAACAATGGAGTTTTTAATTAAATATAAAGTTGAGTTACTACGCAGTTTTCTTATAAAGTGAAGTAAGAAATATTATATTAGTTGAATAACGGAGGATAAATATGGAGTTTAGAATAAGTTCATTATACATATGTGTTAAAGATATGGAACGTGCAATTAACTTTTATGAAAGGTTACTAAATAAGACAGTAACAGAACATGATGATATATATAGTGTGTTTAATATTAATGGTTTTCGATTTGGTCTGTTTGCTAATGAAAAAGTAAATGAAAGGCACATTTATGGAGATAACTGTTTGCCAAGTTTTGATGTAGATAATATTAAATTGGTTCAAGAAAGGTTGTTATCTTTAAATTGCACTATTGTATTTCCACTAACAAAAATAAAAAACAATTGGATATTAGAATTTGCCGATAGTGAAGGAAATCATATTGAACTAACATCACCTGTTAAGTAGTAAGTACGAGTATGATTTTTAGTTATGACGGAATCGTATTAAACTACGCACTAACGATTATTTACATATGATTGAAAGGTGGTAAGTATGAAGAAATTTTTAATAAATGAGTATGGGAAAGAACAAGGGGAAAAAACATATAAACAACAACAAGAAAGATTTTATATACTTGTTAATAATAGTAATGGAAAAAGTAAGAATCAACTTAAAACTTTAAAAAATCATATTCTCCCTATAATATCGCTTTATCAAGTTCTACAGGAAACATCGGGGGATAAAGAGACATCCTTACAAATTGCAGAAAAATATTCTTTTGAGGGTGTACATGCTAAAGTAAACCTTATGCGTAAAATCGAAAAATTGCCATTCTTTTATGAAATTTTTCGTAGGATATTTAACAAGGAACTAAAAGCCGACAACTGGGAACTTACAGTTGAACAGAATAACACTGAGGCTATGGTATTTATTATAAAAAAATGCTTATGGCACTCTACTTGTGTAGAGCATACTTGTCCAGAAATATGTAATATGTTCTGCAAAAGCGACAATATGTGTTATGATTCCATGAAGAAAATCACTTTTAGAAGGACGCAAACTTTGGGAATGGGTGGAGAATGTTGTGATTTTAAATTTATAAATAATAAAACAAAATAAGAATAATATTTAGTTAGTCTTTGTAAATTAATTCGCATTGTTCTAAAAGTTTTCATCAATCGTAAAAGTACGATATATTTACTTATGGTATGTAATTGTGATTATAATAAAATCTTTGATGTCATTAGAATATTATAAATACGTTGAGGGAGTTATAATTATGGAATTTATTATTGGATTTATATTTGAATTATTTAAGGGTAAAAACCCTAAAGACACTAAAGATAACGATTCCGTTAATGCTCTTATCTTTTTATTGATGTTTTTCAGTGTCATCGTTGCCTTTCTTTGGTTGTGTAGCAAGCTAGGATTATTCTAAACTTGCTACACTATTGTAATTTAATTTTCAACAAAAATCATTTACATAATTGAGTGAATTTTATTTGCTTCATTATAGAGCAAGACTATAGATTAGAAAAGAAGGGAGAACTATGTCGAGATAGATATGTTAAAAAAGAAAAAACTTAAATTATAAGTAAAAATTAATCAGTGTCTAAATGACTTTAAAATGAGGTGGGGATTTATATAAAAAAGATTTTATTTTTTGTTTGTCTAATCTTATTTGCGTTTTCGTTAGTGGCTTATAAACAATTTGCTAAGCCTAATAATGTTGTAGTGAGTATTGAAAAATCCGATAAATTTAGTGAAAAGGAAATAAATAATGCAATAAATTGTGTAAAGAAAAAATTCAAACAATTTGGAGGATGTAAACTTACTAAGTTATGGTATGATGAAAAAAAATCAAACATTTATATTCAAGAGTATTTGAGTAATGGTAAGGGTTCTTTGAATGGCATCAAGGCTGAAAATGTAATTATCTTGCTGTCTGATTTTGATGTAAATTCTTCAGGTGGTGATGGAAGTTTTAATCCTAATTCAACTTATTCACATTGGAGTTGGACACTAATAAGGGATAGTAAAACTGGTAACTGGAAAGTTGTTGATTGGGGATATTAAAAAGAGCTTTAAAATAAATGTTCATATGAAAATGATAAATAGAAATTTATACGAGGAGTGAGATGTTATGAGTAAATATAATGCCCTATGGGAATACATTCAAAAGAATGACAGTCCATCAATGAGACTATCCTTTGCTGAGATACATGATATCGTAGGAATTGAGATAGACCATTCATTTTTGAACTACAAAAATGAATTAACACAATATGGATATCAAGTAGGTAAGATATATCTTAAAGAAAAGGCGGTAATTTTCAATAAGATTGATTAAGGGTTACATATTCCAATTTTGTTATGGTACTTAAACTATATTAAGAAGAAATTTAAGTGGAAAAGACTCTAGTATATAAAGTAAAAGTACCTATTTTAATTAAGTACTTCTCAGCATAAAAAAAGATTGATATGGGGGTGAGTTTTATGGACAAGTTTAAGAAGTATAGAAAGATTAGAAGATGGCTTGAATTTGCATCAAGTATGATTGCCATTATAATAGGTAGCATAATAAGTTCTTATTTAGGAATTTATAATAAGAAATTAATTTCATTAGATACTGCTCTAAACGTGGCTATTATAGTAGCAATTGTCTTTGTGTTAAACAACATCTCTATAAAAATTGTAGATAATTGGTATAAAAAAGATCTGGATAAGTATAAAAATTAATAACTGAAAGGAGCATTATGGAAATTATTGAGACAGAAAGATTGTATCTGAGGGAATTATTAATTGATGATAAAAAAGATTTAATGAAAGTACTTTCTAACCCGGAATCTATGAAATTCTATCCAAATCCATTCAGTGAAGAAATGGTAGAAAGGTGGATTCAATGGAATATTGAAAATTATAAAAAATATAAACATGGACTATGGGCTGTAATATTAAAAGAAGGTCAGTTATTTATTGGGGATTGTGGCATAACAATGCAAAAGATTGGTGATGAAACTGTACCAGAAATTGGTTTTCATATCATTAAGGAATACTGTAATAAGGGATTTGCAACGGAATCTGCTCTTGCATGTAAGGAATATGCGTTTAAAGTTTTACATTATCATGAAGTATTTTCATACACCACAGTACGAAATATTCCATCACAAAAAGTTGCTGAGAAGATTGGTATGAAGGTTTACAAATATTTTGAAAAGAATGATGAAAAGCAAATTGTTCAAGTTGCAAGTAAAGATTAGTTGGTAAACTTGTATAATATTACGCTGTATTAAGATAAAATATAAAAAATGAAGGAGGTTTGTTCATGGAACAAATCATAATATTTGTTATATGTTCTATATGCTTAGTTTTAGGGGTTATTATTAATGCTCGTAAAGAAAAAAATAAGTAAATGGAGGATATAGTTATGAAAAATATCGTGTTTTGTATTTTATCAGTTATTTTTTATATTTTCTACTACAATGTATTGTTATGGATCTTTAATAGGTGGGTACCTTTAAATGCTACAACAGATGTTTTAAGTTTATTCATTTTTATTTTTGTTAACATTCCACTTTCTGTTATAAGTGCTCAAATGACTATTAAAATAATTAAGAAATTCAATTATTAGAAAGGAGGGAGGTCCATATTATATCTAATTGCAGCATTAAATATGGTCTATAGATTTTTTTATTGAAGGAGAGAAGTAAATGAAATATTTTAAAAAAATAGTAGGTAAACATGTTTATCTATCACCTATGAATGCTGAAGATGCAGAAATATATGTTAAGTGGCTTAACGATTCTAGTGTAACAGATGGATTGGGAACATCGTGCATAATCACATCTTTGGAAAGTGAAAAAGAGTGGATTATGAATAATTCCAATAAATATCAGTTCGCAATCATAAGGTTAGAAGATGATAAATTGGTTGGAAATTGTGGTATTCAGGAAATTGAGCAATTAAGACAATGTGCAGAAGTTGGTTTGTTTATTGGAGATGAAGAAAATCGCAATAAAGGATACGGAGAAGAAGTGCTTAATCTATTATTAGGTTATGGATTTGATTATTTAAATTTAAATAATATAATGTTAAAAGTTTTTTCGTTTAATGAAAGAGCTATTAATTGCTACAAGAAAGTAGGGTTTAGTGAAATAGGAAGGAGAAGACAGTGTTATTATTTGAAGGGTAAATTTTATGACAACGTATATATGGACATATTAAAAGAAGAACGATAAGCAGTAACCGTTATATACTGTTATAGAATTAAATATGTTGCATCGCAACATTAAACATGTCATTTTTGGCATATACCAATTCTAGTATGGCATGGACTCAATTAAAAAAAGTAGAAATTTATAATAAAACACATGAAGTGCATATTCTGTATTACAATAAACGAGGTTGCAGCGATTTAACTTTTGAAAAGGAAAATCTTAATGTGATTTTAAAAGTTTTAAGAGAACATTTAGATGATGAAATCATTAAGGTTATCAATAAGACATAAAGCTGATGGCGATTAGCTTAGGTTCATTCTCACAGGTTTCATATACAACATCCCTAGAAATTCCCATTTTCATTTTTTATATTTGGTGAGTCTTTTTTAGCAGTTTTATTAATACATATAAAACAGTATGTTATCAAATATAATAGAGGAGGATAAGCAATGGTCAAGGGAGACAAACAAAGGGGAATGTGGTTAACTTCAATTTTATTGGTATTTATCATTATATATATTTTTTGTATACTAAATAATTTATATATTGCTTCAAGAGAACCTGGAGGTCTAATGAATCTGCTTGCATTAAAAACAATGATTTTACCTTTAATCCAACTTTCAGGTCTTATGCTGATATTAAAGTGGAAGAAATTAGGCTTATACATGTATATATCTGTGTGCTTATTTTTAATAGTAACAGGTTTTATAAATTCCTCAAGTTATATATTAGTTGCAATTATGAATATGGTAATTTACTTAATAATCTCACTATCATTATATTGTTTAATATGTCCGATATGGGATAGCATGGAATAGTGAAAGTAAAACAATGCGCAATTTAGCCTGAAATTGTTCATTGCTTTTTTGCGTTTAAGTTAAAATCCTGGGTAAGTTCATAGATAGGGGGTAGTTCTACGCCTATTTTCAGTAATAAGCAAAATTTAAAAGGATTACAGATACATTTGTGGAAGTTACAGTTAATAAGCTTAATGTTAAAACTAATTTCAGATTGGTAATTTGTGTTTTTAGTGGTAACGTTCTAAGCAGGATAATATTCGAAAAACTTAAGGGGGATTACTATTATATGAAAAAATTTAAAGCCAGTAACTTAAATTTTATTTCAGGAAGCTTATTTGCAATTGCATCATTAATATATTCTAGTTCAAATAATAAAATACAAGTATTTATATTTATATGTTTGGGATTCATATTTATTGCATTGGGATTTATTCAGAAAAAAAACGAAAAATAATTAATTGGAGGAGTTAGAATGCCCTTTAATGATATAAAAACGGAAAGATTAGAAAATCAAAGGTCAATTCGTCTTATAGAAAACCTTGGGTTTGTTTTATCTGATTCAAGTTATGAATTGTTTAGAGGGAAGGAATACTTGCATAATACATACTCTCTTTATATACCCCAATTAATATAATCTATAATTCAGTTAATATACTAGAATGATGTAGCAGATTCCACTTAATATTATGCTGGTTATGTTGAAATAGGTGATTTTATATTTCCCATTAACGTTGATAAATGAAGAAATAGATAAATTATAATAATGAAGAGAGGTTAATATGATGACTAATAAACTTAGAAGCAAAATTACTGGGATGTTTTTTTATAATATAATGTTATTGGGATGGGTACTTCTAAATTTGAGAATGATAGCTAAAGGAATACAATCTGCATTATGGGCACCTGTTGGTGAGGCAACAAAAGCTATAACAGCATGTAGCTATTCTTGGACTGGCTTAACATTAATTATATCTGAAAATGGTAAATATAGCGAGACCGTAATAGTAAATAATTTTTTATGCGTAACGTTGGTTATAGCAGTATTGTACAATATATATTGTATTATTAGAGTCTTTAAATTGCAAGATAGTGAAGCACTTTCCGAGAATAAAACTATGTTCAATGACGGATCTAAATAATAACGAGTGTGTTCCAGTTACTTTGCCACTGGTTACATGGAGGATGGAACAACCCAATTATCAAAAGGATTTATAACTTTAGATTATTATTCAAACGGGTCTAGCTTAGTCAACAGTATAATTACACCAACAATAGTAATCAAAGACTAATAATTATTATTTCTATTTTATTGGGGAGGTGTAGTATGGACAAGCGTTTTACTTTTAATGAAGACGTTAAGAATTATGATGAATGGAGACCAACATATTGTAAAGAATTATACAATGATATTATTCAATATTCAGAACTTAATCAAAATAAAAAAGCAATGGAAGTTGGAATCGGTACTGGGCAAGCAACTATGCCCTTTTCTACTATAAGTTAAGTGATGGTTTGAGCATTGCTACAAATAAAGATAGACAAGTTATTAGAATAGTAATAGATGATGAAACTGATATAAGTATAAAAACAAGCAAAAATATTAATCTAAAAAATTCAGTTGATGATGTTATTAAGGCTTATGGTACAAATTATTATAAGAGGATTGATGATACTGGGATGTCCGTAATTGGGTATGTAGATAAGAAGAGTAAAGTAACTCTTGAATTTTTCAATAATCAAAACAAGGTTACAATGATTCGATATGATATTTCTTCAATGCAGTAATAAGTAATCCATAATTTTCTTGTGAGTCTAAATGCTTCCTAATATTATTATTGTTTTTATTAGAAATTACTGGTAGTATTAAACAAATAGTTTGTGTGATGTATTGTACACATTTATCTTGAAAGGAGTATATTATGTTTGGTTTGCTTAATCTTGGTAGCCTCATACTTGGTTTAATTGCTTGGATGCTTCCAGTTGTTAATCTCATGCGATATAAAAAGTATAGTCATAGGAATTGGGTCGCTTTTTCCATTGTGAGCATCAGTGCTTGTGCTATTTCGCTATGTTTTCAGATTTTCTATAACTATCATCTGGTAAAGATTGCAGATTGGTCTGCTCTTATGGACACGGCGGGTGCTACGGCTCTTGTTGCGGGAGTTCTTCTCATTGTTACTATCATATTAAATGCGATTACTCTCATTGTATATCATTGCAGAACAACAAAGTAGGATGCTCAAATTCCAATTTATATAATAGAAATAACAAAATATATTTATAATTACTTAGATTTTTTATATAATCTCTTTTTTATTTCTAGTATCTACAAAAATTATTGCAGATAAAATAATACATATAGCAGAAACCATATATCCCTTAGTTCCAAAAGTATCTCCAAACAGTAACCCTATTGTACCTAAAAAAAGAAAAAACATGTCTACAAATTTCATTTCTTTCACTTAAAACATCTCCTCTTTGTTTTATAGATCAAATTTATTATTATTACTTTTAGTATATTCTCATTTGTAATATTATACAACAAATGTTTTTAAATGTTATATCATAGAATTAAAAAGTATTCTTTGTAATTTAAACACTTGTAATTACTTAAAAATGGTAAATAGCTAAATATTTAATAGATAAATTTTATAAATATTGGTATTACAAAAATAAACGGAATAAATGTTGCTGGGAATCCTTTATACCATTTTTTATTATATATAAATGAAACTATAATCCAATTTATTGTACATCCTAAGAATATTAGACAGGCTCCATAAAATAAAAAGTCAAAATTGTTACTCATTTTATATATACTAGAAAGTAATATTGAATAAAACAAAAAATCACCGAATCCTTTTGTTGGTATTGGTTTTTTATCTTTAAACGACTTACCGTATACGATTAGTTTCCACATCAAATGTTTATTTGCCATAATTTTAGCATTTGTAGTTTTTGACCCGATTTTTGTGAAACTGAGAATATCAAATATTGACATTCCTATACCGAGTCCAATTAAACTTGATAACGGAATAATTATTCCAATCATACTCCCAATAAAAGCAACACAGATCAAGCATATCCAACTATTAATAATTAAATGTTCTTTATTATATGGTTTTCTAATATAGGTTATTAAAAATAGTACCCCAATTATAGAACTCATTGATATTAAAAATAAGGATAAATTCATAATAACCAAACATGTTATGAACAATGAAATTATCATTATAATAATTGAATGTAAAATTGATTCTATTAATTTTTCTTTTAATTCTGTCATTATTGGTATACCTCCTTAATCTAAAATACGAGTTTATTACTATACAATTTAAATTCATGATATATATTCAATGATACCATAATTATTATAATTATTACAATTATCATAAATTAAGTAAAATTGTTAGGCTATGATCCGCAAAGAGAATTAACTCTACTAAAAAATTACAATAAAGTGTTGACACTAACACAATGTCATAGTGTAATATAAAAATAGAGCTTCAGTATATTGATAAAACTCATAGCCGGCGGAGTGTAGACAGTATTGATAGGCTCTAAAATTAAAGTTGGAGGTGCAGCAATGAAAACAATAAAACAAGTTTCGGATTTGACAGGAATAAGTGTGCGTATGTTACATTACTACGATAAAATCGGATTGTTAAAACCAAATGATTTTACAGACGCAGGTTACAGGCTTTATGACGATGAAGCTCTTGAAACCCTACAGCAAATTTTATTTTTTAAGGAACTTGATATACCTTTGAAAGAAGTTAAAGAAATCATTGCTAGTGCCCACTTTGATAAAATGCAAGCTCTAAAAAGCCATGAAAAGTTGCTTGTTATAAAACGCAACAGATTGAATGCTTTAATAGAACTTGTAAATAAGACATTAAAAGGAGAAAGTACAATGAGTTTTGAAGAATTTGATATGACTGAATATTATAATGCACTAGAAGAGTTTAAAACTGAACACAAAAATATTATAATTAAATCTTATGGTAGTATAGATAAATATGATAAATTTATTGAAACATGTAAATCTAAGGAAGTTGAAATTGCTAAAATGGCTATAAAGGAATATGGGAGTATAAAAAAATATGTTGACGCTATGAAGAAAAATTTTAATAGTGATATGTTTATTAAAGAAGAGCAATTTAATCAGTTTAAAAAAGATTGTTTGGAAGGTAAACATCCCAAATTAAAAGAATTATATAAAAAGCTTGTATCTGACTTAAGTAAAGATCCTTTTTCAAAAGAAATTCAACAAATTGGTGAAGAAATAACAAATACAGCTAAAAAAGACTATGAAATTTTCAAAATGGATAATGGAGATGATTATTGGTACTCTATGGTACAAATTTATTTAGTACTTTCTGATTGGATTGAACTAGTTGATAAGAAATATGGCTCTGGCGCATCTAAATTTATAGGAGAAGCCCTAAAAAAATATTTGGCTAATAAGTTGCCTAAAATAAATACATTATATGAGAAACTTACATCTGACTTACTTAAAGACCCTTGTTCAAAGGAGATTCAACAAATTGTTACGGAAATAGCAAATGAGACCCAAAAACAGAATGAAGCTTTAAAAGTGGATGCGGGAGAAAATCATTGGGCTTATACAGCAGAACTTTATTTGTCAGATTATATATGGATAAAAGTAGCTGATAAGAAATATGGCACTGGTGCATCAAAATTTATTGGAGAAGCTATAAAATTTTATTCTGAAAATTATTAACTTTTGTCACTAAACAAAATTTATGGTAATTATGGTATGATTGAATATATATGGTAAGGCTAAATTAAGTAGGAAGGGGTTACAAATGCTGAAGAATATCTTGAAAAACTCTATTATAATATTATTAAGTTTGATTGCGTCATGGGCATTACACTATTTTATTATTTCAAATGTTTTAATGCGATTTATGGAATCATCCAATATTCTAAGTATCTCAATAATGATGATTAGTGCATTTATATTTTATAGCTTAGCTATTTCAATTATTAATAAGAAAGTTAGTGAAATTCACATTGATATAATTGCTATATTATATTACCTTGTTGTAATTGGATTAACTTTCTTTAAGTCATATTATAGTACTGGCTATATTAACCTTAATCCTTTAAGTATATTAAATGATTTTCAGGACCATTTTCATCACGCTTTACTTCTTACAATTAGTAACACACTTATATATTTGCCTTTAGGAATATATATTAAAAATAAAACGAGGGTTAGTAATAAGAAGCTATTTTTAGGCTTTTTATTTTATATTTTGTTAGTTGAGATTATTCAATCAATTAGCCATAGAGGTATTTTTGATATTAATGATATTATTACAAATACTTTAGGCTTTTTTATAGGTGTTTTATGTGGTAGTTTCGTTACAAAATATAGTACAAACAGTTATAAACAAATTGCTGACTAGAAGAGGTGGAATAACTTTCTTTGAAAATAATAAATAAGTTATATGAAAGTGAGGGATGAAATGAATTGCAAAAAATTAGCAGGTGAAAAAGCAGTTGAATTTATTAAAGATGGTATGATTATTGGTCTAGGAACAGGTTCAACTGTTTATTATACAACTGTAAAATTATCTGAAAAAGTAAAAGAAGGACTAAATATTAAAGCAGTTTCTACATCAAGTTCAACTACCCAACTTGCTAAACAATTAGGTATATCTGTAATTCCTTTTGAAAAGGTAGATTACATTGATTTGACTATAGACGGTGCAGATGAAGTTGATGGTTCGCTCAATGGAATTAAAGGAGGTGGTGGAGCATTATTATATGAAAAATTAGTTGCTACTGCATCAAATAAGGTTATTTGGGTGATCGATGAAAATAAAAGAGTTAAATATCTTGGTAAGTTTCCACTTCCTATTGAGGTGGTACCATTTGCATATCATCAAATCTTTAATAAGTTAAAAATATTGAAATTAAATCCAGTTATTAGAAAAAGTCACGATAATAAATATATTACCGATGGACAGCATTATATAATTGATAACTAAACCACGCACACTCGTTACTTCAGTGGTGAGTTAGTGGTTCTTTTACGGGAGTAAAAACATGGTTACAATTTAAAAATAGAATATAAGTTCGCATTTTTGTTATAATAGCTGTATATGTAGGACATAATAATAGTATTAAAAAGGAGGCGTTTATCATGTCTATGAGATTAACTGTAAAGGATAAGAATAAGTTATTATTGGATGAAGGTAAACAACTCTTAAACTATGGTTTAGTACTCAGAATTTATCCCAGTGAAGAACAGGAAACTCTAATAAATAAGACATTTGGGTGTTCACGGTTTATATATAATAAATATTTATCTGATAGAAAAGATTGTTTTTCAAATACAAAAACAACACTAAGAGTGAATAATTACAAGGCGGAGGTTATGAATCCCCTTAAGCAGAAAAAAGGCTTAGAATTTCTTAAAGAAGTAGATAAGTTTGCACTAGAAGCTGCCCTTGAAAATGTAGAGGATGCTTATTCTCGATTTTTTAAACATCAAACCAATTTTCCAAGGTTTAAATCTAAGAAACACGCTAAAAAATCTTATACTACTAAATACACGAATGATAATATTAGGGTAGATTTAGATAAAGTAGTTATTAGACTTCCAAAGTTAAAAGAAGTCTTGTTTGCCTTACCTAAACAAAATAAGACTAATAATAAAATTTTAAATATTGGGAAAGAAACTACTAAGATAACCAAGGCTATAATTTCTCAAAAAGGAACTCGGTATTATGTTTCATTAACTATTGAAGAGGTTATTCCACTTATTAAAAAGTTGGAACTAAATAATATAGATAATTCTAAGATTATAGGATTGGATATGGGCTTAAAGGATTTTCTTATTGCCTCAAATGGAAGGGATAATTTTAAAACTTCGAATCCTAAATTTTTAAGGAACTCTGAAAAGAAGTTAATTAAACTACAAAAGAAACTCCCTAAAAAAATAGAGGGGTCAAAAAACTACTTAAAAGCTAAAGAAAGATTGAATTTAATTCATGCACAAGTTGCCAATCAAAGAAAGGATTTCATGCATAAACTAAGTCGTAAACTTATTAATGAAAATCAAGTTATAGTAGTTGAAGACTTAAATATTAAAGGTATGATAAAAAATCATAAATTAGCGAAATCAATTAGTGATGCAGGTTGGTATAAATTTGTAACATTTTTAAAGTACAAGTTAGAATGGCAAGGAAAACAATTAGTGAAAATAGATAGGTTCTTTGCTTCTTCAAAATTGTGTAACCATTGTGGTACTAAGAATATTATGTTGACCTTAAGCGATAGGGAATGGACTTGCAGCAAATGTAACCAAAAACATGATAGGGATATAAACGCCTCACTAAATATACGAAGTGAAGGAATGAGAATATTAGGTTTAGTGTAATATATACGTAAGGCACCGCTTGGGACAGTGGTAAGCGCCTGTCTTCTAGTTATAGAAGAGCAAAAGTATTTCTTTTGTAGGAGAACATGTTAGACCATTATCTCGCAAGAGTTAAGGCTGTGTTTGATGAATCAGGAATACTGTGACTTTTAGTCATGGGTAGTTCAAACAGGATTATTTCTTAATATTGCTGACACAATTATAATTGGAAAAGAAAATACAGTTGAAATCATAAATAGATAATGGCAAGGATTTTATATAATATTAAGTTGTACTAGGGAGGAATGATTTATGAAGGTAAAAGCTTATACAGTAAATTCATTTGCGAAATCTATTGAGGGAGGAAACCCGGCCGGAGTTGTTCTTAATGCTGATCATTTATCAGAAAATGACATGAAAAAGATAGCAGGTATAATTGGTTTTAGTGAGACTGCCTTTGTAATGAAGTCAGATTTGGCAGATTTCAAGGTGCGATTTTTTACCCCTAAAGAAGAGGTTGATCTTTGTGGTCATGCAACAATAGCAACATTCTATACACTCTCAATGCAAGATTACATTAAGATAGGAAAATATTCTCAAGAAACCAAGGCTGGAATTTTAAATGTGGAATTAAAAGAAGACTTATTAATTATGATGCAACAAAATACCCCAAGCTATTATGAAATAATAAGCAAGAAAGAAATTGCTGATTCCTTGAACATTACTCTAGCTGAAATGATTGAAGATCTCCCAGTACAGATCGTATCTACAGGCCTTAGGGATATAATTGTACCTATTAAAAATATCGATATGCTGAACTCCATAAATCCAGACTTTAGAAAGGTCGCAGAGATTAGCAGTAAATATAATACAATCGGTTATCATATTTTCACACTTGAATCACTTAATAGTTCAAGTGCCTACTGTAGGAATTTGGCACCCCTCTATGGAATACCAGAAGAGTCAGCAACTGGTACATCCAATGGTGCCCTTGCTTGTTATCTATTTAAATATGGTAAAATTAACAATGATCATACATCTCATATAGTTATTGAACAAGGTTATTCAATGAAAAAGCCGTCAGAAATAGTTGTAGATTTAACTACTCAAGAGAAAGAAATTCTTGAGGTCAAGGTCGGCGGAAAAGCATCAAATTTGTTTGAAATTGAAGTTGAAATATAACCGCTGAGCATATTTATAGTACAAGAAAGGAAGGGGAAAATGAAAAAAAGACATTATTTTATACTTATGATCGCAATAATTACCCTAATTCTTACTATGAACAATCTTAATATTATTAAAAAAGATAGGTTATACTACACAGGGAAAATTGAGAGTATAAATCAAAAGCACGGCACTACCACAGTCGAAGTTTCACCTGTTTCAAGTAATCGTTATTTCATAACTGAAATTAAAGCGAATCATCAAATAGAATATAAATTAGATAGTATAACGGTTTCGGGACTGAGCGACCCAATCAAAGATTTTAAAAGAGTTAAAATGGGTGAACTTGGTGAATTGGTCACAAAATTTAAAGTTGGCGATACTATTATATTTAAAGTTGTGAACAAGGATTACGACAAGAATGAACATAATTTAAAAATTAATGAACTTGCAGTAGACAGAACTTTAGAATAATAATCCAGTTAAATTTAACATGTGCGATATTCATTAGCATTTAAAGAGGCCACTTTAGGTTATGATTCAAATGGGTCTACTGGTCGCAGGCATCTGGAGCAAGAACAAGAATTTTAAAATAATTATTTATCTTTTGTAATAGGCTTATTCACCATTATAATTACACCAACAATAGTAACTACAACTGCAAGAACATAAAAATAAAATCCAACATCGGATGAAATCTTTGATGTTACTATAACTGATATTAATGCAATTATACCGCCTATGTAGGGCAGCAATGCTTTTCTATTAACGTTTCCCTTCTTCATAAATGATATCTCTCCTTTGCAATTATGAAACAACTAATATAAATATTGTACCATAATGAATTTCTCTTAGAGTTAATAATAATTTAATTAAATTTAACTATAATATAAAAAGATAGAATATGCAAATATACAAAATATGCTATAATTTATATAGATTTAAGCCGAGATCGTAGAAAAATATGAAACAATTTAATTATTGGGGGTGTATTTTGGGTTATAAAAAAAATTGGTTATTAATTTCACTATTAGCTTTAGTTTTTATGATTACATCTTGTTCTAGTGGTCTAAAGTTTAGTACAATTGCGGGACAATTCTCCAAAACAACTGATAAGATAGCAGTTGAATATAATAATAAATCAACTAAAGGCTTTTATGCTTCACTTGATTTTGAATTAACAGAAGGTAGAGTTGAGTGGGAAATTGTTAATGCTAAAAATGAACCTGTTTTTAAAGGTTATATACTTTATGAGAATGGGAAGACATATAGGGAACTAACTTATCCACTAAATTATATGAATGGTAATGGAAATTTAAATAGCAAAGAAGAAGTTCTGAATGGTTTAGATGTAAATGGTAATAAAATACTAGACTTTGGCTATCTTCAATTTGATACAAGTATATTTGGTAAGTACAATCTTAAATTAAAGCCAATAAATGCAGCGGGAAGTTATAAATTGGTATGGAGTGATAAATTACCACGAAAATGATACATGTAGAATGGATATTATGATTTTTATAATATATAGTTTAGTTAATTCGGAATCGTAGAATAGAACTAAACCGCTAACAGCGGTGGCAGACGAGTGCTAAGTACATTAATTTGATTTTTACTTAAATAAAATAGAAAGAAGTATCTTATTTGACTAAGATACTTCTTTATTATAATGTACACTTCCTTTAAACTTTTATTGTTGAAATAAAAAATAAGGGAGTGTTATTATTTATGTCAGAATTAAGAAAAAGAATGAAAATGGATATGGAACTAAAGGGCTACAGCCCAAGGACTATAGAAAACTATACCCGCCAAGTTAGTAACTTTGCTAAGCATTACAATAAATCACCAGAGCTTTTAAGAGAAAAAGAAATACGTGAATATCTACATTATTGTATCATGGAAAAGAAATTAAGTGAAGGTACTGTTAATTATATTAATGCAAGTCTTAAATTTTTTTATACTAAAACGCTTAATAGATATTGGAATATGGATAAGCTTTTTAGAATTAAAGAGCCAAGAAGATTACCTTCCGTTTTATCACCAGAGGAAGTTAAATCTATCTTTGATGTTACTGAAAACCTTAAGCATAAAGCAATTCTTATGACGATTTACTCCGCAGGATTAAGGGTTAGCGAAGTTTGTAATTTAAAAATAACAGATATTGATAGCAAAAACATGCAAATATTAATAAGAGAAGGTAAAGGTAAAAAAGATAGGTACTCATTGTTATCAAATGCAAATCTTGAAATTCTCAGAGAGTATTGGAAAAGATATCACCCTACGGAATATTTATTTTCTGGAAGGGGACGTACAGATTCTATAACCCCACGTAGTGTTCAACATATAATGGAAAAATCTATAAAAAAAACTAATATCACTAAAAAAGCATCAATTCACACGCTTCGTCATTATGTAGAGTGTTATATTATGGTGAGTACTCAAATAAATTGGCTTATCTAGAGGGTTCCTATGTTATTTACTCACCATAATTGTTCATAATAAGTATATCAATGTTTT
>NZ_JAHLEB010000045.1 GCF_018861735.1 Clostridium lacusfryxellense
CCTTTTTTACCATCGTTCGTCTTTTGAAACGGTTTTTTTGTTGTGCAAAAAATTAATCTAAATAACTTTAAACAAATTTAAATTAAATAGTTGACTTTAACTAGCTGGTCTTATATTAATATTAGTTGACGGAACTGATTATAAATATTTGATTTATATAAAATTTGATCCTTAAAATTAAATTTCTGTACTTTCTATGCAATATTATTCTATTATACCATAATAATACAACAAAAATATTAAAACCAAGTTAAATGGTAGTTTATGTCTTACCCATTTAACCTAGTTTTAATTTTTTACAAAATATAATTAATTTTAGCTCCTCGATCTACCCCTGGCTTTCCAAAATCAGGAGTGCCATCTATTTTCCAGTTTAGTAATTTTGCCCTAGCATGACGATTAGGATCATCAAGAGGGTCCCCTTCTATTTCTTTATAGTCCCTTGCATGATAAATTAAAATATCAGATTTATCATCTTCCGAAACGGTAAAACTATTATGTCCTGGCCCATATATACCATTTTCATAATTTGTAGTAAATATTGGCCCATTAGACTTTTTCCAACTGAGCGCGTCTAACAGATTGCTTGTATCATCACATGTTAAAATTCCCATACAATAATTATAATCTGTAGCGCTTGCAGAATAACTAATAAATATCCTCCCATTTCTTTTAATTACAGCCGGTCCTTCATTCACCCAAAATCCTATGGTTTCCCATGCATATTCTGGTTTTGAAATCATTATTTGTGTACCTGTTATAGTCCAAGGATTAGTTAATAAGGCAATGTATAAATTAGAATTTCCTTTTACATTGGGGTCATTCTGAGCCCATACCAAATATCTCTTTCCAAAATGTTCAAATGTTGTGGCATCTAAACTAAATGATTCCCAATTAGTTTTAATTTGTCCTTTTTCAATCCAATTCCCATCTAATGGGTTAGCTGCTACGTTCTCGATCACATATATCCTGTGATCAAACATATCACCTTTAATATCATTAACATCCGCAGCCGCAAAATATATATACCATTTACCATTAATAATATGAATTTCTGGAGCCCAAATATATGCACTCATTTCGCCCTTCTGGTGCTTTTCCCAAATTACTGAAGGTACTGCAGAACTTAGTTCTTCAATTCTCTTTGCTCTCCTAAGTTCAATTCTGTCATATTCAGGCACAGATGCTGTGAAATAGTAGTACCCGTCTGAATGCTTAAATATATACGGGTCTGCAGCTTGTAATACTATTGGATTTTTAAATTGTTTATTTTCATCCATAATTTTCTCCTTTTTACCAATAATTTTATATTATATTAAAACATTATCCTTTAACCGCTCCTGCAGTAACGCCGCCAATAATATATTTTTGTAATGCAAAGTATAAAATCATAACTGGTGCCATAGAAATTATTACCGCTGCAAACGCTAAATTAATTTCTGACGAATACTCCCCAAAAAAATAAAATTGTAATAACGGTAATGTTCTAACTATAGGTTTTTGAGCAACTACCATTGCTACTATAAAATCATTCCAAGATGCCAAGAAACTTAAAATAACTATTGTCATAGTTATAGGCTTAAGCAGCGGAAACACAATTTGAAAGAATGTTCTAAATCGTGAACAACCATCAATTCTAGCTGCTTCTTCTAGTTCTATAGGCACTGTTTTAATAAAACCCGCGTATAGAAAAGTATAAAATCCAATTAATATTCCAGTTTGTGATATTATAAGTCCCGTCAGAGTGTTAATTAAACCAAGGTCTTTTAATAATACATACAATGGAAACATTATTGCTGGGAAAGGTAACAAGATGGATAATTGGAATATATAATAAAAAGCATTATAAAATTTATTGTTTTTTCTTACTATAATATAAGCCGCCATAGAGCAAGTTATAACTACTAATAGAACAACGAAAATAACTACTATAATGCTATTCATAAAGGTATGCAAATAATTTGGAAGTTTAATAGCTTCTTTAAAATTTTCTAAATATAAACTACTTGGAAACGCAATCGGTGACTTTGAGGTTTCTACTCGAGACTTAAAAGCATATACTATAGCTATATAAAATGGGAATATAAATACACCAGATATTAATGCTAAACAAATAATTTTAATTCCCTGAAGAAACCGTGAAAGTAAAGATTCTTTCTTTTTCATGCTTCCATCTCCCTTCGTCTTAGCATTGATGTTAAAAAATAAGATAAAATACAAACAAATACTAAAAATACAATTGCTATCATTTGACCATATCCCGTTTTATAATATGGGAATAGATACTGATATATATACATCGCAAGGGATACTGAAGATGTGCCTGGTCCACCTTTGGTTGCTACCATTGAATAATCAAATTGCCTAAGACCCGTTCCAATCCATAGTGGTATACAATAAGTAAATGCAGGTGCTATAAAAGGCATTTTTACTTTGAAAAAACGTTGCACAACATTAGCACCATCAATATCTGCTGCTTCGATAATTTCTTTTGGTATAGTTTGAAGCGTTGCAAAATATATCACCATAGCCAGTCCAGTTTCACGCCACACACTAATTATTGCGAGTCCAGTCATTACAGTACTAGTTCCTGCAAGGGGGCTTATAATATGAAAAATTGCGGTTGCGAAATCATTAAATAAGTATGTCCACATGATAGAAGCAAGCACCAAACTCGCAACCATAGGCATAAAGATTATACTTTTTAACGCATTAACTCCTTTAAACGCTTTATCAAAAGCTACAGCTAATGAAAGGCCTAAAACATTAATTGAAATAGTTGTTACAATAGTAAAATATAATGTGTTTTTTATTGGCTGTATAAGGCCATCATCATGAAACATTGTGGTAAAATTTCTAAATCCTACGTAGTTAAAATCTTTACTAACCCCATTCCAATCTGTAAATGCTATATTTAAACCTTTTATCAAGGGTATTATTATAACAATTGAGAAAATTAGCAATGCTGGCAATAAAAATGTAAAATCTGAAATTTTATCAAAAATATTTTTACTTGTTAATTTTTTATTCATTACACGCCCCCTAATTTATTTGAAAAGCTACTTTTACTTATCAAAGTAAAAGTAGCTCTTTTGTTTTATTTTATAGTTCTAGCCTTATCAAATTCGCTGTCCCATCCCTTAATAAATTTATTAATATCAGTACCCGCTGGGCTGAAAGCAAATTCTTGTAGTTTCTTCATCCAAATATCATTATATTGACCATAAAAATCTTGTGCTTCAAGCCAATTAACGACTTTGCCAGTACTATAAATATCTGATAAATCTTGAGCCATTGGATCAAGTTTTGTAGCTTTAGCGCCTGTTATAGCAGAAAGGACTTGTACGTCTTGAGCCCATTGGGATGCGCCTTCAGTGCTTGTCATATAATCGAAAAACTTTAAGGATTCTGCTTGATTATCAGCATGTGCAGATAACATAAATGTATCATCCGTTGCTGTAGACATAGCATTTTCTTCAGCTTTATCTGATGATGGGAACATAAATACTCCAAAATTACCTTCAGGATTATCTGCTCTTATAGCACCAATTGCCCAACTTCCAAGTACTATCATTCCAGTTTTTCCAGTAGCAAACATCTGCTCTGCACGATCTACTCCAACTTGAAGTGCATCACTGTTAACATACTTATTTCTTGTTTGAAAACGTTGCATAAAACTTTTAAACTCAGGCAAATCGGCTAATTTTGTTTTACCATCCATAACGTCTTGACGAAAATCCGGCATTTTAAGTAGCGGATTGCCATATATTTCAGTATAACAACCACCACCAATCGAAGCCAAATCTTTGTACCCGGCTGCTATTGGTGTAATTCCTTTAGCTTTAAGCGTTTCGCAAACCTTTACAAATTCTGTCCAAGTTTTAGGAATTTCAATGCCCTCTTTTTTGAAAATATCTTTGTTGTAGAAAACCCCTGATGGCATTAAATCCATCGGAACTCCATATACCTTTTTGTCCATAGTCACATTAGCTATAAATTTAGGGTCTATTCTTTTTACGAATTCTTGATTTGTAATATCTAATATATTATCAGATGCTACAATATCTTTATAGGATTTAGGTGATCCAAAAATTATGTTAGGAGCATCTCCGGATGCTAATTTCATTTTTAAAACATTTGCATACTGATCCAAACTCATACTCTCAATTTCTATTTTAATATTAGGATTTTTCTTAGTAAAATTATCAGCCTCATTTTGAAGCGCCTTAATTTTAGGTTTCTCTGTCAAATAGTGAATTACTTTTAAAGTTACTACTTTATCGGTCGTAGTTTCTTTACTTGTAGCTGAATCGCTTTTGGCCCCACATCCTGCAAATAGTGAAGCTGAAAGAATTAAACATAGAAACAAACTTAGTTTCTTTTTCATAAATATCCCCCTCGAATAATTTAATATGTTAATAACTTCTACAATTCTAATTATATATTAGTAACTTTATATATAAAATAACGCTTTATACCAAATTGATAGTTATCCATATTAGGTATTCAACCATTTTATTAGTTATTCTGATATCCTAACTACTTGTTGTATTCTGTGGGTGATATTCCTGTTAATTTTTTAAACAGTTGATAAAAATATGAGTAGTTTTCGATACCTACCTTACTAGCTACCTCATAAACCTTAAGGTTAGTCTCCTTCAATAACTTAGCTGCTATATTTATTTTCAAATTATTAAACAAATCTATGTAGGTTTCACCTGTATCTCTTTTAATTACTCTACTTAAATGAGTAGGGCTAAGTGAAACAATTTGAGAAACTTCACTGAGTGGAATTTTTCTATTATAGTTTTCATTTAAGTAATCAATCACTTTATTTGTAACAGAGCTATAACTTTTCTTCTCACTTGAATTTACACATTGAAATACCTTAACAATAAAATCATTTACATATTTAAATGCATCCAATATATTACAGCAAGATTTAATATCGGAATGTATGTCTGCAAAACCTTTATATGTATCGTTCTTATATTCACTTTTTTCATACATAATCCGGAGCGTTATCATACAAATATCTATCAATAAATTTTTAACATAATTAACATCGCTAGTCTCATTATTTTTAATCTCATTAAAAATATCGTTTATTAATTTTTCCATTCCATCTTGATCATCTGCTCTAATATATTCGTAAATCAAATTTATTTTTTTCATAATTAAATACTCATTTAAAATATTTTTGCACTCTAATACATTAGCATGTATTAGAGCTTTATTGCTTATGAAAAATCTACATTCAAGTGCCTCTCTAGCCTCATTGTATGCATCTTTAACCTCTCCTACCCCATTGAAAATATTACTAACTCCAATAATAACTTTTAAATTGATACGATCATAAATCCAATCAATTATACGATTACATATTTCTATTATTTTTATATTAACAACTCTCTCCGTCTCATCCCTGCGCGGAATTACCATTATAGCTAGTCCATCATTTATCCAAAAACAAATAAATTCAAAATCATAAAATTTCTCTATATTTTTAATGGCTTCTTTAGAATAACTAATAAATTTAGTTCTAAGCTCTTTCTCAATTACTCCACTTTTATAGTAGCTAAGGTCAGGTTTTATTATAAAAATACCATGTTTCTTAAAGGAGACTCCAAAATAAATAGAATCCTCCTCATTTATTTCATCCCCAAAATATACCCCGTCGATAATATCAATAATATATTTTTCCCTTAATTCAAGTATAGAGTCACTTATCTCTTTCTGCATATTTCTCTTTTCCTCCAAAAGTTTCTCTTTCTGCATTAAGCTTTCTTTTTCTTTTCCTAATTCATTAACAGCCCTAGTAATTACATCATACAGTTCCTCGTTATTTATTGGCTTTAGAATTATATCAAAGGCTCCTATCTTAACAGCCTTTTGAGCATATTTAAACTCATCATATCCAGTTATAATTATTACTTTAACAAAAGGTAAATATTCTTTAACTTTTTCTGTTAGTTCTAGCCCGTCAAGTTCAGGCATTCTTATATCAGTGATTATTAGATCTGGTGAATACTTTACAGCTAAATTCATCGCTTCGACTCCATTGGCCGCTTCACAAACAACATTGCACCCTATTAATTCCCACTCCATAGTCATTATAATCGATTGTCTAATTAGTTTGTTGTCATCTACTATCATTACCTTTATCATTATTTTACTCCTTCCCAACTGTATTAACAGGGATGATAATTTCTACTACTGTCCCAATGCCTAATTCACTAGAAACTTTTATTCCATATTTATTTCCATAAAGTATTTTTATTCTTTTATTGACACTCTTAATACCAATATGAGTGTGCTTTTCTCTAGACTCTTCCTCTTCATCATTTTCAGTAAGCATTTTATTTATTGTATCAATGTCCATTCCCTTTCCATTATCAGAAATATTGATTAAAAGGTTTTCCTCCTGATGAACGGATATTATAATTAGTCCACCGCCACTCATATCTTCGATACCATGCATAATAGCATTTTCTATGATGGGTTGCAAAATAAGTTTTGGTACCATACAATCCAAAACCAAATTATCTATATCATACTCAACATTTATCCTATCTCCTAAAATTATCTTTTGAATTAAAAGATAGTTTTTAACGTAATCAATTTCATCACAAAGCTTTACAACTGGCCTTTTACCACTAATGCTCATTCTAAGTAAATAGCTAAGTGATTGAATAATGCTTACAATTTCTTCTTGTCCATTAATTTTAGCAAAACTATTTATACATTCCAGAGTATTATAAAGAAAATGTGGATTTATCTGTGCCTGCAAAGCATTGTATTCTGCATTTTGTTTTTCTGCCTGTTCGAATGCATTTCTTTTAATTAATTCATTTAATTTATCACCCATTTTATTAAATTCATGGAAAAGCTCTCCTATTTCATCATTATAATTAGGCTCTATTTTAACTGAAAAGTTACCTTGGCCTAACGACCTTATTTTTTTTAAAAGCAATCTAATATTAGATGTTATACTATCAGATATAACTATTGCAATTACTAATGCACAAAGTACTGAGATCAAGCAAAATATAACAATTCTTAACTTAATCTTAGATGCATCTTTTAATACATCTTTTGTTGCGGTTAGATATAATATTTTCCATTTATTATCACTTGAAATGCTTCCCGTTATAAGGTATTTATCTTTTTTATACTCCTGTTTTGTTTCTTTATTTTGTGGTACAAAATTTTTAAAGTACTCTGATATGCCTATCATATTTTTGTTTGTTACAATTACATTCGAATCATTATTATAAACAACAATTGAACCTCCATTTGCCTGTTCTAAATCAGAATATAATCCTTTAAAGTATTTGTCATCAATACCTATACCAATAACCCCTTTAAACTCCATGGTTTTAGTATCAATAACAGACCTAACTGTGTATATTATTCCACTTTCATTATTGAAAGATATCCAAGTTGGTGCTCCCCATTTATTTTTAATCTTGGCATAATTTTCTTTTATATATTTGTAAATATTAGTATTTTTATATTCACTATTGTTAAGATCGTTCTTATTATAATTAAACTCCTGGTTAGAATTGTTATTAATGAATATACTCTTAACATCAATACCTGCACCAGAAAGTATTCTCGCAAATTCACCAATGCTTTGGCTTCTTTTAATAAAAAGCAAGTTATTAGGGTATTCGCCACTAGCAAATATATCTACCATCCCTATTTTTAATACTACATTATTATCAAAATCTTTTGCTTTATAAGAAATGTTATCTGCTAGCTGTCTTACTAAGTTTTGAGACAATAATGCCGACTTGTTTATCATATCAGTTTCATATATCTTATATGTAAAATAGTTTACTAAAACAGTAGATATAAAAATGATAATAATAAATGATATGAATAGTTTAATTCTCAATTTTAAATTAGAAAATTTGAAATATATCTTTTTCAATTAATTAACCTCCATTCCGTCTTATATTACGTTTTATACATCTATCTGAATACTTATATTTCTAGAAGTGTTTCTAGTTTTCCTTCTAAACCTTTACAGAAAATAAAAAAGAAGATAAAACAGTCCTTTACAAGAAAGTTATATCTTCTTTTTTATTAACATTATTAAGCTAGACTCCCATTTCTCCATTGTCGTAGCTTAATTGCCATCCAATTCCAAACTTATCTGTTAGGCTACCGTAACATTTGCTCCAGAATGTTTCTTGAAGGTCCATAGTAACAGTTCCTCCCTCTTTTAGTTTGTTAAATAAAGATTTAATTTCATCTATGTTCTTACTAGCTATTACAAGGGTTATGTTATTTCCCTCTACAAAAGGGCTACCCGGAAAAACATCAGAAAACATAACACTACTTCCATCAATTTAAATAATTGATTTATTTAAATATTATATCACTAAAAACACTTTACTAATTCATAATGGATTCTAGATTAATTTAGCTATTAATGATATTACCTCTGCAGCTGGAACTAATAGAAATTGAGCTAAAATCGTACCTACTGTTAATCCTCCAACAATAAAGATAATACATCTATCAAATTGCAATTGACTGCATTCCCCTTTTATTACGTCATCTGTTAAAATAGATATGTATGGATCTACAAATATAACCATAAGTATTGTTGCCGCGCCAGTTATCACAGCTGATAATGTACTACATGTAGTTCTTAGCTCAGGGTTTAAACATCCCGCATAAAGTGATGCTAAAACACCAACAGTAGATATTGAAAAAGCTACAGTATTAAGTAAAATTATTTTTTTAGGAATTGCTTTAAAACTTTTTAATTGTGCTATATTTGCCTTTTTAGGTTTTGTAACACTACTTTTAAACTGCTCTATACCTGATTTTGAGAATGCATGTAATAACAATTTAGGAATAGAGCGATTAATACTAAATGACTCTACAACCTTTCCGAAAACTTTTATAAATGTCGGCATAAGTGCCGAGCCAATTATTGTCGCAATTGTTGTAGAAAATAGAATCCATCTAAAAGTGGGCAATAAACTTTGGGGATTTCCAATTTTTATAGTTCCTTCAATTGTTTTTGCTAATAGTGGTGCTTGCACAGTATTAGCAGTTCTAGAAACTAACGCAAAAATATTAAATACTGCAAAAGCTACTGCTATCCTTCCCGATCTTACCGCAACAATCCTTACGGAATACGCAAGTGTCGAAATTATTGAAATTATAACAGTAAGCACTAACACAATTATAACTAGTATAGACATTTTCCTTCCTCCATCCATTTATCTTCATATATTTCATTATTCTGCTAATGTTCTTTGTTTTATTATATCCAATCTAAATAAATTTTTCCATTATTTTTTAGCCTTAGTATAACTTATTGCAATAAATAATTATCCTATTTTAATGCAAATGTAAAAAAAAGCCAGCAAACTCCAATCATTTTATGATCAAAATTTACTGACTTTAAATACATTATTATTAAATATTAAATTAAAGATTTTTAGGAATCTTTATTCAACTTTTTCGAAATCAGATTTTGTAACTCCACATAATGGACAAACCCAATCTTCTGGAATATCCTCAAACTTAGTTCCTGGTGCTATTCCACCATCTGAATCTCCTACTTCTGGATCATACTCATAACCACAAACTGTACATACATACTTATCCATAAAAACATCTCCTCTTATTTAATTATTATTTTAAAGATTATACTCTAGGCTACAGTCTATCATATAGTCTAGAGTAAAGTCTATAATATAGTTTATCCTAAAATTTGTTTTAAATCATCTTCTGGTGTACTTATTGGTTTAATATCAAAAGTATCAATTAGAAATTGTAATACATTAGGACTTAAGAAAGCTGGAAGTGTTGGTCCTAAGTAAATTCCTTTTACTCCGAGCGATAATAATGCTAATAAATCAGCAACAGCTTTCTGCTCATACCAAGTTATAATCAATGATAGTGGTAAATCATTGATAGTGCACTTAAATGCATCAGCTAGTGCTAGTGCTATTTTAACAGCAGAATATGCATCATTACATTGACCTATATCAAGTAATCTTGGAAGACCAGCTACCTCACCAAACTCCAATTTATTAAAACGATACTTTCCACAGGCTAGAGTAAGTATAATGCAATCCTTTGGAACTTGAGTTGCAAATTCAGTGTAGTAATTTCTTCCTGATCTTGCACCGTCACATCCTCCGATTAAGAAGAAGTGTCTAATTTTACCTTCTTTAACTGCATTAACTATTGTTTCTGCATGACTTAAAGTTGCTTTATGACCAAATCCCACTAGGATTTCTTTAACTTCCTCATCCTTTTCAAATCCACCAAGTTCTAGTGCTTTACTAATTATTTCAGAAAAGTCTTTATGGCCAGTCTCATCTGCCTCAATGTGTTTTATACCATCCCAACCAACAACACTTGTTGAGAAGATTCTATCTTTATAAGAATCTCTTGGTTTCATTAAACAATTTGTTGTCATTAAAATACAACCAGGTATGCTGTCAAATTCCTTTTGTTGATTTTGCCAAGCACCACCAAAATTACCTGCTAAATGTTTGTATTTGTTAAGCTTTGGATATCCATGTGAAGGTAACATTTCACCATGAGTATAAATATTTATTCCCTTGCCTTCTGTTTGCTCAAGTAACATTTCAAGATCCCTTAACTCATGACCCGAAATTACTATAAATGGTCCTTTTTTAATATTTACATTAACCTTCGTAGGTGTAGGAGAGTTATACATCTCATTATTACCTTTATCTAATACTTCCATAACCTTAACGCTTGTCTCTCCAGTTTTAATTAAATACTTAATAAGATCTTGAAGATTTAAGCTATCATCAGTAAGTACTGCTAAAGCTATGAAATAGAAATCATCAACATCATCGCTATTGTATTTAATAAATCTAGCTTGGTGCGCATATGCCGCAATTCCTTTTAATCCGTATTTTATAGTTTCTCTTACGGAACGAATATCAGCATCTAGATTTTCATCATACATTACGCCTGCTTTTTTAGCATCTTCAAGAATTTGTTCTTTAGAATCACTTAAATTATATAGAGCTTCCTCGCTATTTACATTTTCGCTTGAAGCTTTTTTTCGTACTTCTTCTTTTATTACTTGGGATTTTTTAAGCATGTCCATATGGGACTGTGGATCAAAATTTACATTAGTTAGTGTCATAAACAATGAATTCTCAACAAATGAAACCCATGACTTATCAAGTTTTTCACCTTTAGCTAAAAGTTTAGTAGCATAACAACTTATTCCTTTTAGTTGGTAAATAAGTAAATCTTGTAGCGCTGCGATCTCTGGAGTTTTTCCACAGACACCCATTTTAGTACAACCTGTTCCACCAAAAGTTTGTTCACATTGAAAACAAAACATTTTCCCTTCCATATGTAACCCTCCTAATTTTTTGTATGTTTCTAACATCATCTTACACTATTATTGTCTAAACATATATGATTCTAAGTAACTTTGTCATATTTTTCTTTAACGATGCCCTATTTTTTTGTATTATTTACATTGTATTTAAATTAATAAAACAACATGAAAATAAAACCCCAAGGAATGCCTCAGAGTTCCATTTACATTTTATTTTTACACTTAAAAGATTTCTATACTTCCTTTGAATACATTGGGGATGGATTTGGAGCAAGTATAATATAACACGACATATCTTTATCACTAGTATTAGTTAAGCTAAAAACTTCAGTACCCTTGCAGTGTATAACATCACCTTGAGTAATTTTATGGTTTATGCCGTCTACACCCATATCACCTTCACCTACAATCACATGGATAATAAGATCACTTTGTTCATGATTATGAGCTGGAACCCCTTGACCTGGTTTAAAATTTAAAACGAAATTTAACACCCTATCTTCTTTGAAGATAATTCTTTTAGTGAATTTCTCTTCGTTATATACTATTTTATCTGATATTTTCTCTATTTTCATAGCATTCTCTCCTTTTTTATATACCTTACTCTTAATGGTTACTCCACAATTATAGCTGCCACTGGACATTGTTCTTCTGCTTCCTTTGCACTACTAACGAGATTCTCTGGCACTTCATCTAGCGATGCCACAGCTTTCCCGTCATCTTCCATCTGAAATATTTCTGGACATATCCCTGGGCATAATCCACATCCAATACATGTATCCTTATCTACGTAAGCTTTCATTAATATCACTCCTATAATTTATTTTTTATTCTACTTTTTCGAAATCTGATTTTGGAACTCCACATAATGGACATACCCAATCTTCTTGAATATCCTCAAACTTAGTTCCTGGTTTTACTTCGCCATCTGGATCTCCTATTTCTGGATCATAAATATACCCACACACTAAACAAACATACTTATCCATAAAAACATCTCCCTTTAATTTATTTACATTAGAAACTACTTTATTTGCATTACAACCTACTTTGTTTATATTACAAACTACTTTATAGTCTATCCTATATTCTCTCCTATACTCTTGCCAAAATCTTTACATCTTTCCAATCCAGTTTCATCAGGATTCCATATTTCTCTTATACCTTCATTTATTGTTTCAAACCCTGCTTTTTTTAATTCTTCTGTTATTATCTTAACTGACTCTCCACTCCAACCATAACTTCCAAATGCTGCAGCTTTTTTGCCCTTAAATCCAAGACCTTTTATCATTTCGAGTATTGCTGCTGTAGAAGAAAGTATCCCTTTATTTATTGTTGAAGAACCAACAAGTACCATCTTTGATTTAAATACTTCAGTTACAATATCATTTTTATCATTCTTTGAGGAATTATAAATTTTAATAGTAATATCACTATTAACTTCCTTTATTCCGTCAGCTACTGCTTCCGCCATAATTCTTGTAGCGCCCCACATAGTATCATAGATGATTGTAACTTGATTTTCTTTATAATCTCTTGCCCATTCTAAATAGTGGTTTGCAATTTGAAGTGGATTGTCTTTCCAAATGATACCGTGACTTGGACAAATCATATCTAACGGTAAATTTAAACTTAGAACTTCTTCTATTTTCTTTATTACCAACGGGTTAAAAGGAGTTAAAATATTTGCATAATACTTTATAGCCTCTTGAAATAATTCTGCATTATCAACCTTATCGTTGTACATTAACTCAGATGCATAATGTTGTCCGAAAGCATCATTACTAAACAATATATTTTCTCCAGTTAAGTAAGTAAACATGCTATCTGGCCAGTGAAGCATCCTTGCTTCCACAAATACTAATTTATTTTTTCCAAGGTCCAATGTATCCCCAGTCTTAACTTCAACGAAATTCCAATCTTGATGGTAATGGGCTTTTAAAAATTTTGCTCCATTCTTAGTGCAGTATATAGGCGTATTCGGTATTTCCCTCATAAGCTCTGGTAATGCTCCACTGTGGTCTACTTCTGAATGATTCGCAATAATATAATCAATTTTGCTCAAATCTATTTCTCTTTTTAAGTTAGAAACAAACTCCTTTCCAAATGGTTGCCATACGGTGTCAATAAGTACCGTTTTTTCATCTCTAACTAAATATGAATTATAAGAGGTTCCTTTGTGCGTTGAATACTCTTTACCATGATAGTCTCTTATTTCCCAATCTATTTTACCAACCCATGCTACTTTATCACTAATCTTAAATGACATTAAAACCATCCTCTCCGTTATGATTATTACGAGCTATATTTAATAAAGTTTATCTTGGGATACAGCTCATTTATTATTTACATCATACCCTTTATTTCCTCATATAAATCATCTGCAGTGCTTGCTTGTATTAGTTCATCATCTACTAGCGCGTAAGGTCCTACTGCGCAATCTCCACAAAATCCAAGGCAATCCTCAGCAGTTATATCTAATCCTGGATAATTTTCTTTTAATTTTTTCATAGTTTCATCTGTTCCAAAAGTAAAGTTGTTTTCACAAAATTTTATTTCTGTCATATCTATACCTCCTAAATTATTTATTATTTATTATTTATTGTTTTTTAATTTTTCAAATAACTCATCTAAAGTTATATTTGATATATCAACATCATTAAGCGTAATTCCTTTTTCTATAGCAGATTTAAGAAGTGGTGATCTTTTCATATCCCCTATAACAATTGCACCAATAACTTTATTATTTTTTATAAGTATCTTTTTATAAATTTCAGAATTAATATCCTGGTCCATTAACACTTTTGTAGCTTCTGCTTCATCAATGCATCCCATAGAAAATAATGAAATCCCAAAGGCATTTAGTGTTGTTACTGGAGTTACTTTTTGATACTCGCTTTCTTTACCTGCAATGTTATAGCCTGCAACTTTTCCTTGTTCTATAGCAATGTTCCATAGACCAATAACTTGATTGTCGTATTCTGCAACATCTCCTGCTGCGTAGATATTTTCTATATTTGTTTGCATCTTATTATTTACTACTATTCCCTTTTCTGTTTCAATTTTGATTTTAGCAACTAATTCTTTATTAGGCTTAGTTCCCGTGGAGTAAATAACCATATCACATTTTAACTCAACTTCATCGTCAATAAGGATTCCTTTGGCTTTATGATTACCTGTTATGCCCTTTACCCCTGTTTTAGTTAATACCTCTATACCATATCCCTGTATTACACTCTTTAAAATTCCCGATGCTTTATCGTCTAATTGGCGAGGCATAAGGCTTGATAATTGTTCAACAATTGTAACTTTAATTCCATGCTGATGTATTATCCAAGCCATTTCCAATCCCTGTATTCCTCCTCCAATCACTATCACTTTCTTGCTTTCACTAAGGCTGTCTTTAATGTTTAAAGCATCACCAAGTCCCCTTAATGTGAAAACACCCTCTTTGTCAATACCGTCTATTGGTGGTGTATTATTTCTGGAACCAGTTGCTATAAGTAATTTATCATACTTTATTTTGCTTTCATCATCTAACAATAGTTCAAAATTATCAGTATCTATATTAATAACATTTGTATTAATATAGATTTGCACTTTATTTTCCTCATACCACTCTTTCTTTTTAAGAAGTATTTTGCTTTCCTCAAGCTGGTCAAATATACCCTTTGACAGCCTTATTCGGTTGTATGGATAAAATTTTTCTTTCCCTATTAAATATATTTCTGAATCCACATCTATTTCTCTAATTGATTTAATTGCAGTTATTGCAGCAATTCCACTTCCTACTATAACAATTCTCTTGGTCATCTATATCACTCTTTTCATATTGATATTTTTAATAATATTATTTTATATTGAAAGTAAGATAAATTCAGCACTAGCCATCGGCTCTTGTGTAATAACCCAATTATACTGTTTTCTATTATTATTGTCCGTAACATATGTTACTTGTGGTCTTTCTCACAATAATAGGAACTTTTATTATCTTATGGCTTAATTATAATTTGGATCGAATAAAAAAGAAGTGATTTGAATCAATTATAAAAAATAATAAAGCTTAAAACTGATTTTACAATTCTAAGCTTTATCATTTTTTAATTTAATATTATTTTATCCGAGTATTTTCAATAAGTCATCTTCTGGTGTACTTATTGACCTAAGGTCAAAATTGTCAGCTAGAAATTGTAATACATTTGGGCTTAAGAAAGCTGGGAGTGTTGGTCCTAGGTAAATTCCTTTTACATTAAGTGATAATAGTGCTAGAAGATCAGCAACAGCTTTCTGCTCATACCAAGTTATAATGAATGAAAGTGGTAGATCATTAATAGTGCATTCAAATGCACTAGCTAATGCCTGCGCTATTCTAACAGCAGCATATGCGTCGTTACATTGGCCTATATCAAGTAATCTTGGAAGTCCTGCAACTTCGCCAAATTCCAATTTGTTAAAACGGTATTTTCCGCAAGCTAACGTTAAAATAATACAATCTTTGGGAACTTGCTGTGCAAATTCAGTATAGTAATTTCTTCCTGGTCTTGCTCCATCACATCCTCCAATTAAGAAGAAGTGTCTGATTTTGCCTTCTTTAACTGCATTAACTATTGTTTCTGCATGAGCTAAAGTTGCTTTATGTCCAAACCCTACTAGAATTTCTTTAACTTCTTCATCCTTTTCAAATCCACCAAGTTCTAATGCTTTATTTATCATCTCAGAAAAATCCTTGTATCCATTCTCATCATTAGATATATGTTTTAATCCTTCCCATCCCACAACACTTGTTGAATAAATTCTATCTTTATAAGAATCTCTTGGTTTCATCAAGCAGTTTGTTGTCATTAGAATACAACCAGGGATACCATCGAATTCCTTTTGTTGATCTTGCCATGCTCCTCCAAAGTTACCTACCAGATGTTTAAATTTATTAAGATTTGGATATCCATGTGAAGGTAACATTTCACCATGAGTATAAATGTTTATTCCTTTGCCTTCTGTTTGCTCAAGTAACATTTCAAGGTCCCTTAAGTCATGACCTGAAACTATAATGAATGGTCCTTTTTTAATATTTACATTAACCTTTGTAGGTGTTGGAGCGTTATATTTCTCATTATTAGCCTTATCTAATACCGCCATAACCCTCACGCTCATCTCTCCAGTTTTAACTAAGTACCCAATAAGATCTTTAAGATTTAAGCTATCATCAGTTAATATTGCTAGAGCTATAAAATAAAAATCATCTACCTCATCACTATGATATTTAATAAACCTCGCTTGATGTGCATATGCCGCAATCCCTTTTAGTCCATATTTTATAGTTTCGCGAACGGACCTAATATCTGCATCTAAATCTTCATCATACATAACTCCTGCTTTTTTAGCATCTTCAAGAATTTCTTCTTTTGTATCACTTAAATTGTACAAAGCCTCCGGCGTATTTATCTTTTCACCTGATGCTTTTTTTCTAATCTCTTCTTTATTAATTTGAGATCTTCTGAGCATATCCATATGAGCGTCAGGGTCAAAGTTTACATTAGTTAAAGTCATAAACAATGCATTTTCAACAAATGAAACTAATGACTTATCAATTTTTTCACCTTTGGCTAAAAGTTTACTAGCATAACAGCTTATGCCTTTTATCTGGTATATAAGCAAATCCTGGAGTGCCGCAATTTCAGGAGATTTACCACAAACCCCTACTTTCGTGCAACCTTTTCCACCGAAAGTTTGTTCACATTGAAAACAAAACATTTTTCCTTGCATATGTAATCCTCCTAATTTTATGATATATTCTATATATTAGTTTGCACTTATTTTATATAAATATACGAGAGGATGATAGTATTGTGATAAATTATATTATTGATTGTTTAAAGAAGTTATCTGCAAAAGAAATATTATGAGCTGAAACAATTATCATAACTGTATTAAGGGAACGAATATTAATTCGTTCCCTTAATACCTATTTTTTTGTAATTGCAACACGCCATACCTCAGGACCTTGCTCAAGATATTCCCACTCAAATTGATCCGTAAGTTCTATTGTAAATTGATAATATAGCGGTTTAATAAAATCTGACATATTTAATTCCTCCTCATTTTACCTGTTGGTCTTTAAATAATATTATATCTACTATTTAATGTTCTTAATGTGATCTAAATCACTTATAAATAATATGTGAGACCTACTTTTCCTAATTATTTAAGTGAACTTATGAGTGTGACTCTAATCACATCTAATTTAAACCTAAGCATTTATACTATAATCATGAAAAAACAACAATTTACTTTAAATAATTGATAGTAACTTAAGATGGAGGGCTTTAAATGTCTTATAACATAAATGTCGATAAGAAGGAAAACAAATTAAATTCCGTCGAAATATTAAAACTTGAAAAGGATGGTCTAGATATTATTGAAACCATATTAAATAAATACTCTAAGGTCGGATACTATTCCATAACTAAAGATGATATGGATCGATTTAAATGGGCAGGCGTTTATCAACAACGTCCTAGAGATGGTCACTTCATGCTTAGAGTACGAAATACTGGGATATTAAACTTAGAGCAAGTACGAACCCTAGCGAAAATTTCAAAAGATTACGGACGAGGTCTAATTAACATAACAACAAGAGGTGCAATACAATTTCATTGGATTTGCGTTGAAAACTTACCTGATATTTTTAACAGATTAAAAGAAGTGAGCTTAAGCTCTGTCGAAGCTTGTGGTGACTGTACAAGAACTATTGTCGGTAATCCACTTGCCGGAATTGATAAAGACGAACTTATGGACACAACCGAACTTATTAATAGCTTAAATGAATTTTTTCTATTCAATCGCGATTTTTCAAATTTTCCACGAAAATTTAAAATATCAATATCCTCAAATATATTTAACGCAGCTCATGCTGAGATAAATGATCTATCATTTACCCCAGCCGTTAAAAATATAAATGGTGTCGAGAAAATCGGATTCCATTTATGGGTAGGTGGTGGACTCTCAACAACTCCACACCTAGCTAAAAAACTAAGCATTTTTGCGCTGCCTGAAGATGTTCTTAAAGTTGCTATAGGTGTTGCTACTATATTTCGAGATTATGGGTATAGAGAAAAACGTAACCGCGCTAGATTAAAATTTCTAATCGAAGACTGGGGCGTAGATAAATTTCAGGAAAAACTACTAGAAATAATTGGTGACATGCAAAGCTTAGGCGAAGATAGACTGGTAAACTGGAACGCAGCTTATTTTTATGGTGTTCATAAGCAAAAGCAATTAGATAAAAACTATATTGGTCTTAATGTTCCTTTTGGAGAACTTAACTCAGATGATTTTTTTGAACTTGCTAAAATTTGTGAAAAATACGGAGACAGTAACATTAGAACGACATTGTCTCAAAATCTTATCATTTCAGGCGTTGGTAGTGAGCATCTTCCCTCTATATTAAATGAACCAATATTTAAAAGTTTTTCACCTGATCCAAGCTCCTTTATTGGCCATTCAGTTGCATGTACAGGTAAAGAATTCTGTAATTTTGCAATTGTTGAAACAAAAAAGATAGCTACAGATGTTTGTAGCTATTTAGATAAGTGTTATTTAGATAAAACAATAGAATTAGATTCTCCAATACGAATTCACTTTACAGGTTGCCCTAACGCATGTGGGCAAAAACAAATAGGTGATATTAATTTACAAGGTGCACTTATTAAAACTGAGGATGGTCTTGTTGAGGCCTTTGATATTTTTCTAGGTGGAACTTTAGGACTAAATGCTAAATTTAGTGAGGCCCTTAATTGCAGAGTTAAGTCATCAGATGTAGCTCAAACCCTTAAAACATTAATATTATTTTACAAAAGAAACAGAGATATTGAAGAAACTTTTAATCAGTTCGTAAATCGAGTTGGAGTAGAAAGCTTTAAAGAAAATATATAAATAAAAATTTCAGAAATCCCATCATGAAGTTGCTCATGATGGGATTTTAAAATTTTATATATTGATTAATTTATAGAGCAACCCTTCACCTCTTGAAACATATTAAACAAAACACTATTTTCTAGATAAATATGAATAAAAAGATCTTTTTCTAAGTCATGAATTTTTGTATATACAAGTTTGAAAGAAGTACATGCTCCTTCTGGTGCATTAAAATCTCTAGTTATCTTCTCTAATTCTTTAATTATATTCCCAGCTGCGTCATGCTCACTCTCTGTATCCTTTATAATCTTCTGTATTTCTGATAAGACAACCTCATTTTTTGTTATTTCATAATTTTCAATAAGGGGGAACAGGTTCTCCTCTTCTTTTATAAGGTGCTCCTCAAGTTCTATTTTTAAGTTTCCAAAATTTCTATGAACTTTTAATAGTTCTTCACTATGATGATTAAAATGTACCTTGAGTACCTTAAATAATAGAATATCTATTTCTCTAAGCTGTTTTTTGGTAAATTCATGATGGGTTTGCACTATGTGTTTAATTAATGTTGAGGGCTTTTCCTTTCTCCAATCTTTATACTCTGAATTGTTTTTTATAAACTCTTCATATGCATTATTAAGTTCTTCAATTATTTTTCCATTATCTATTTCTATTTCATCCAAGGCCCCTGCTAAAGTATCATGTCCACCACAGCAATAATCTATTTTGTATGTGTTAAAAATCTCTGCTGCACCCGGGAAAATTGAAACTACCTCTCCAAGGCTTTGATTTCCATTTATAATTTTTTCCATAATTAATTCCTCCTTATATTCTTAAATTGTACTAAGTAATAAATCAGCCGTATAAGTAACTGCACTTTTAATGCTCTTTTCATTTACATCGCTTGGTGAAAACTTAATTCTTATTGGAAACTCTATATCGATCATACCAGTAGATTTAATTACATCAGAAGTATTCAAAACTTTAAGTTTAGAATCCCTTAAGTAATCCTGAACTACTTCTACCGCTTCTCCACTCCAACCATAAGAACCAAATGCTGCACCTATCTTACCTTCTAAATTTAGAGTACTAATATCCTTTAATACATCTTCCATATTTCCAATAATATCTGCATATTTTGTAGAGCTTCCAAAGAAAATCGCGTCGGCTTCAGTAATAGCCTTTATTACCTCTTCTTTTGATATTTTATTTACATCCATAATTTCAGAGTGTATATTTTGATTTTCAAATTCTTCCTTAATAATAGTTGCGATTTTTTTTGTCCTACCTGTCATAGTAGAGTATAGAATTAACGCCTTTTTATCTATCTCTATATTTTTACTCATATTATCATAAATATCTATAAAACTTTGAACGTTTTCTCTGAGGATATATCCATGTGATGGTGCAATCATCTTTATGTCTAAATTTCTGATTTTTTCAATCATATTTTGAACATATCTTCTATGAGGGTGCATTATCAATTTATAATATCCAATATAATCATCACTTATGTCCTCTTTTGCCATATCATTAAAATACTCATAATTAGCTACGTGGGTACTAAATATATCACAAGGGAATAAAATTTTGTCTTCGACGCTATAAGTTATCATTGTTTCCGACGTATGAAGATAAGGTGTTTCTATAAATTTTAGTGTTTTACCTCCTATATCGAGAGTATCTCCATCTCCTACAACTAGAAATTCTCTATTATGAAGTTTATACATTTCCTTAAGTTGTTCTACAGCTAGTCTCGAACATACAATTACAGCATTTTTAGCTTTAGCTGCTAAACTTCCAAGTGCACCAGAATGGTCAGGTTCAGTGTGATTAATTACAATATATTCGATTTTTTCAAGTTCAACTATACTTTTTAAGTTTTCTACAAATTCACGTCCATAAATCATATCAACAGTATCTATTACTGTTGGTTTCTCAGTCATTAATAAATAACTATTATAAGTTGTC
The DNA here is from genome assembly GCF_018861735.1 of Clostridium lacusfryxellense. Lineage (GTDB taxonomy): Bacteria > Bacillota > Clostridia > Clostridiales > Clostridiaceae > Clostridium_AD > Clostridium_AD lacusfryxellense. The sequence continues at coordinate 21,245 of NZ_JAHLEB010000045.1, forward strand.
CCTTTAGTTAATGTTAATCTATGAAAAGGTACATCCCTATCATCAACCTTACCAACCCAATATATATTTTTACTTAGCATAATTTTTTTATTCATAATGTATTCCTCCTAATATTAATTAAATTTTTTATTTATTAATTCGATATTTTATTTCAATCTCACATGTTCTTGCTTTCCTATGACCCTATTCTATAATTATTTTGACTTAAAAAATATGATTGAAATCACAAAATGAAAATATTGAAAAATTATATTTATTTTTATTTGGCCAAAATAAATTAGAAATGATATGATATAAGTGGTAGGTGATAAATATATGGACGAGTGTAGTTGTGGAAATTGTAATCATAGCCTCTGTGCTAAGAAAGTACCGATTTTTTCATTTTTATCTGATGATGAACTTATAAAGGTTATTGATATGACCGGACATAAAGTCTATAAAAAGGGAGATATGCTCTGTAGTCAAGGTGAAAAATCAGATACTTTATTTATTATTAATGAAGGTCAAGTAAGATATCTAAATTAACAAAAGAAGGTAAGGAACAAATAGTTCATATCTTTAGTACTGGTGATTTTTTTGGAGAGTTAAGCCTCTTCAGTAGTGATGAAATATATAATTTTGATGCTTATGCTATATCAAATCTTAAGATATGTACCTTAACCAAACAAGATATGGATAAAATTATCATGAGTAACCCTGAAATATCCTTAAAGTTATTACAAGTTATTTCAAAGCGTCTAACTCAGACTGAAAATCTTGCACAAAATCTTGCTACTAATGATGCAGAAATAAGAATTGCATTTATGCTTTTAGAATTTGGTGAAAAGTATGGTACCCCTGTAAGTCAAGGCTTGCAAATTAATTTGCCTATTAATAGGGAAGAGATGGCGAATTATGTTGGAGTCACAAGAGAAACCATAAGTAGAAAACTCAGCATATTTGAAGAATTGGGTATCATTAGTCTTAAGGGTAATAAAATACTGATTATAAAACAAATAGATATGTTAAGATCATATGTAGAATAAAATATCAAATCAGCCTAAAGCCTATTATAAGCTTTTAGGTTGATTTTTTATTTATACCATCATTAATTAAAAACTTTATGTTTATTTTTAAAATTTGATTTAAATCATATTTTTTATAATCAAAACTTATTAAAATTATGACATTGAAGCTGAATTTCTAAAAATAGATTTATAAAGGAGATTTTAAAAATGGATAACAAAAAAATAGAAAAATTGACTAGGGTTTTACAAAGATTAAATGAAGAAGGTGTAACAGAAGCTTTAAGGAAAGAAGCTTTAGACATTGTTGCAAATATAAGCCCTATCGAACTTTCAATAGCAGAACAAAATTTAATAGAAAAAGGAATGAAACCTCAAGATTTAAGACATCTTTGTGATATCCACATGGAAGTTCTAAAAGATGAACTTGATAAAATTAAAACGAAAATTGAGCCAGGTCACGTTGTACACACTCTTATTGCTGAACATGATAAAATCCTTGAATTTTTAACCCAACTTGAAGAAATTAATACTAATATTCAAAAGGCATCAAGCTATGATAGCAGTGTAGAAGAAATCGAAAAACTAAAGACTGTTATGTTCAATATACTAGATGCAGAAAATCACCATCAAAGAGAAGAAAAAGTATTATTTACTGAAATGGAAAACAGAGAAATTACTGGCCCAACTCGAATTATGAGAATGGAACATGAGGATTTAAGAATTAAAAAAGAGCTTATAAAAAAACTAGCAGAGGATGTCTCTCAATTAGATTTTAATGATTTCAAAGAAAAAGTTGATGACACAGCAAAATATATTATATTTAACTTACGCGATCACATATTTAAAGAAAACTATATTCTATATCCTACAGCAATAGAATCTATTCAAGGAAAAGAAATATGGAGTGATATGAAGAGAAGGTGCGATGAGATAGGTTATTGCGGATTTACACCTAAGGCGTAATTCATCATTCTCAAACTACATTCTTTCTAGATTGTGTTTAAACCCAGAGTTTTTAAAAAATAATTACTATAGCAGTTGAATCTTATGCTGATAGAGTGATTATTTTTTTGTTTTCTTAAAACCTACTTTTTTTTGAGACTTGACCGATAATATAATAGTATAACATTCACTACGGTGAACCATTCTACAATGGTATAAAAATTAGGAGGATCATAAATGAGTTTATTTAAAAATAAAAAAACTATAATCATAGAAACTAATTCAGCCCAGATTAGCATTAAACCAGCACAGATGGATGACAAATTTCATAATGAAACTAACGGCTTTATTCAGGATATGAGCAATTTACTATCAGGGACTGTAAAACAGCACCATATCGTAGATAGTGATCATAATATTTTAGGTGAGCTTACTGATAAAGTAAAAATACATATGAATGAAATTTCTAAGTTAACAAAAAATACAAATGATTTGACTGATAATTTACATTTAGAAGGAAATAAACTTATAGAAATTACACAAGATACAGTTAAAAAATCTTATGAGGGTAAGGATGCTATTTACGAGATAGTTGAAATTATAAAATCTCTTGAAAGCGAGAGTAGAACCAACACAGAAAGTATAAATGAATTAGCAAGAAAGTTTAGCAAAGTAAATGAAGTTGTACAGTTAATAACCAACATAGCAAGCCAAACAAATCTCCTAGCATTAAATGCAGCTATTGAAGCCGCTAGAGCAGGAGAAGAAGGAAAAGGTTTTGCAGTAGTTGCAGGTGAAATAAAAAAACTAGCAGAAATGACTAAACAAAGTACTAAGGACATTTCAACTTTAATAGGAGGCATAGAAAACGAAACACAGGTAGTCCTTAACAATTCTAGTAAATCTAATGAAGTTATAGCTAGAGGCGTTAGTGCTTCTAGTAATGCTGTAGAAAAGATAGAGGGTAGTCTATCCTCCGTCTCAAAGGTTGAACAGGAAGTAAATGGCGTAATGGAGCTTCTAACTGAGCAAAAACATCATATTGAAAACATGAATAATGAAATAGTAGATGTTGATGAAATATTAAAAGTTACATCCGATAGTATAATAAACCACATAAAAGAGGCAAGTGTTGTGACAAAAAAATTAGAAGAAATAAAAACACACATAACAACATATAGTAAACAGTTACTTTAGTAACCTACGTTACCGACATAAAAATTATATGGCAGTATAATAATCTCATACAGCAGGCACAAACGTTGTCTGCAGAAGTAAAAGATGGAGGGTTATTTATATGGCTATGTTTTGTTATCAATGTCAAGAAGCAGCAAATTGTACCGGATGTACGGTTAAGGGAGTATGTGGTAAGACTGAAGACCTTGCAAAGGCTCAGGACTTATTAATTTATATAACTAAAGGAATATCTATATACAGTGTTCGCGCTAGAGAGAATGGTATAGTTAATAAGGAAGTAGATAACTTCATAATGGAAAGTTTATTTGCAACTATAACAAATGCAAATTTTGATAAAAATATATTTATTACAAGAATCAGAAAAGGCCTAAGCTTAAGAGAAGAAGTAAAACAACAACTTGTTAAAGCTGGAGTTACATTAAGCGATAACGTTGAAAATGCAAGTTGGCTTAAGAAGATATTTAATTCATTTGGATTCGGGAAAGAAGAAGAATTAAACTTACCCGATGCAGCAGTTTGGTTTTCTAATGATTTAAAAGAATTTGATGAAAAAGCAGGAAAAGTTGGCGTTCTTTCAACGCAGAATGAGGATGTAAGATCTTTGAGAGAACTACTTATTTACGGAATTAAGGGAATGGCTGCATATGTTAAACATGCAAATAACCTTGGATATGATGACGAAGGTCTTCATGCCTTCACTCAAAAGGGATTAGCTTCTACTTTAGACGATACTTTAAGTGTTGATGAACTTGTAGCCTTAGTTCTTGAGTGTGGTAAATACGGAGTTGATGCAATGGCATTGCTGGACAAAGCTAACACTACAAGTTACGGAAATCCTGAAATATCAAAAGTTAATATAGGAGTTCAAACTAATCCTGGAATATTAATCAGTGGACATGATTTAAAAGATATGGAAGAGTTATTAAAACAAACTGAAGGAACAGGAATAGATATTTATACTCATAGTGAAATGCTTCCTGCTAATTATTATCCTGCATTTAAAAAGTACAAGCACTTAGTAGGTAATTACGGAAATGCATGGTGGAAACAAAACCAGGAGTTTGAAAGCTTTAACGGACCAATACTTATGACTACAAACTGTATTGTAACTCCAAAAGCGTCTTATAAAGATAGAATATACACTACTGGAGTAACAGGTTTTGAAGGTGTTAAGCATATCGTCGACGGAATAAATGGAAAAGCAAAAGACTTCTCTGCTATAATTAAACAAGCTAAAAAATGCTCATCACCTAAGGAAATTGAAAAAGGTGAAATAGTAGGAGGTTTTGCTCATAACCAAGTAATAGCTCTTGCAGATAAGATTGTAGATGCTGTTAAATCTGGAGCAATAAAGAGATTCTTTGTAATGGCAGGTTGCGATGGTAGAATGAAGAGCCGTGATTACTACACTGAATTTGCCGAGAAATTGCCAAAGGATGCAGTTATACTTACAGCTGGTTGCGCAAAATATAAATATAATAAATTAAATTTAGGTGATATTGGTGGAATCCCAAGAGTATTAGATGCTGGTCAATGTAATGATTCTTACTCATTAGTAGTAATAGCACTTAAACTAAAAGAAGTATTTGAATTAGAAGATATAAATGAACTTCCTATTTCGTATAATATTGCATGGTATGAGCAAAAAGCAGTTATAGTACTACTTGCATTGTTACATTTAGGTGTTAAAAACATTCATTTAGGGCCTACTCTTCCTGCATTTTTATCTCCTACCGTAGTAAAAGTATTGGTTGATAACTTCGGTATTGGTGGAATAACTAATGTAGAAGATGATATAAATATGTTTATGGGCGTTTAAATAATCGAAGAAAAAGGTATGCGTAGTGTTCTACTGCATACCTTTTTCTTGTTTTTATTTTTTTATCTATCACTTAACGGAACATAAGTACCCTTTTCCGCAACGCCTTTGTATGCAGGTCTAATAATTTTCCCATTGTTTATTATTTCCTCAAGCCTATGAGCACTCCAACCAGCTATCCTTGCTACAGCAAAAATAGGAGTGTACATCTCAATTGGTATTCCAAGCATACCATATACAAATCCTGAGTAGAAGTCTACGTTTGCACTTACTCCTTTGTATATCTTTCGCACACTTGCAATAACTTTAGGTGCTAGTTCTTCTACTTTTGCATAAAGATTATATTCATCCTCTAGACCTTTTGCTTTAGCAAGTCTTGAAACATACTTTTTAAATATAACTGCCCTTGGATCTGATATAGAATAAACGGCATGACCTATTCCATAGATTAATCCAGATTTATCAAATGCCTCTTTAGTAAGTATTTTTGATAAATATTCTTCAATTGCTACTTCATCTGTCCAATCACTAAGTTCTTTTTTCATATCTTCAAACATTTCAATAACTTTTATGTTTGCACCACCATGTTTTGGCCCTTTTAAAGAACCAAGTGCAGCAGCCATTACTGAATAAGTATCTGACCCAGATGAGGTTATTACATGTGTAACAAATGTGGAGTTATTACCGCCACCGTGCTCTGCATGAATTACCAGAGAAAGATCAAGTATTACAGCTTCAAGCTTTGTATATTTACCATCGTCGCGGAGCATGTACAAAATATTTTCAGCCGTACCCAAATCTGGGAGCGGACTACGTATAATCAAATTGTTATTGTTATGATAATGCGATAGTGCATGATAACCGTAAACCACTATAAGTGGGAAACAAGCAATTAATCTCAAACACTGCTCCAAAACGTTGCTTTGCGAGGTATCATCAGCTTTATCGTCTATGCTATAAAGTGCTAGTATGCTCCTTGCTAATGAGTTCATTATATTTTTACTTGGCATTTTTAATATCATATCTCGAACAAAATCATCAGGTAGAGCCCGATATTTAGAAAGTAATTCTTTAAAGTCTTTAAGTTCTTCAATACTTGGAAGATTTCCAAAAATCAACAAGTAACAAGTTTCTTCAAATCCAAATCGATCTTCTTTAAGAAAACCATCTACTATGCTCTCAATGTTTATGCCTCTATATGTTAGAGAACCTGCAACTGGAACCATCTTGTTATTTTTAAAAATATATGAATTTACTTGTCCAATTTCTGTTAAACCTACAAGCACTCCATGACCATCAATATCTCTAAGGCCCCTCTTAACATCATATTTAGGATATAGCTTTGGGTCTATAAAACTTCTTAATCTTTCAGACATCGTTTTTTCGAACTTATTCAATTCCTTGCTACCCATTATATTACACCTCCCAAAATAGTTGTTAACTTTTAAATCATTGCTTATATCAATCCATTTATACTGGAATTAAATCCTACTATTACATTCACTAATTAAAGAAATTCTATAAATTCTACATCTAGTATACCACATAGTTATATATTTTTTACAATAACTTCTAATTACACAAAATGTAATATTTTCATTATATATATTTTTTCTAGTAGGTTTTTGTTTATTTTCATTAATATATAATATATAATATATAATATAAAAGTGTAAAACACAAAATAAATGTGAACAATCCAATAAATTACTTATGTTTACTCTAATAATAAAAGGAGTTGCCCTAGATGAATAAAACTATAATGCAATTTTTCGAATGGAATTTGCCTCCTGATGGAGGACACTGGAATTTTTTAAAGGATCAAAGTAAAGCCTTAAGTGAAGCAGGTATAAATACTCTTTGGCTGCCACCAGCATATAAAGGTGCAGGTGGAAGCAAGGATGTCGGTTATGCTGTTTATGATTTATATGATCTTGGTGAATTTGACCAAAAAGGAAGCGTTAGAACTAAATATGGTACAAAAGATGAATACATAAATGCAATAACCGAGGCTCAAAAAAATGATATTCAGATATTAGCTGATATAGTACTTAACCACAAAGGCGGAGCCGATAATACTGAATGGGTAAAAGTGGCTAAAGTAGATCCAAAAGATCGAAACAATAAAATTTCTAATGAATACGATATAAAAGCTTGGACAAAGTTTAACTTCTCTGGAAGGAATAATAAGTACTCTGACTTTAAATGGGGATTTGAAAATTTTGATGGGGTAGATTGGGATGAAAATAAAAAAGAAAGTGCTATATTTGAATTTACTGGTATTGGTAAGAGCTGGGATGAAGGGGTAGATGATGAAAATGGAAACTATGATTATCTTATGCTTACAAATATAGATGTTAGTTCACCTGTAGTATATGATGAGCTCTTAAGGTGGTCATTGTGGTACATCAATATAGCTAACCTTGATGGATTTAGATTTGATGCAGTGAAACATATATCATTTGAATTTATCACAAAACTCATTAATGACATAAGAGATATTACTAATAAAGAACTTTTTACAGTAGGGGAATATTGGCATACTGATCTTAATGTTTTAAAAAAATACGTTGAGGATACTAACCATACGTTAAATGTTTTTGATGTACCACTCCACTATAATTTTGTGAGGGCTAAAAATGAAAAAGAAAGCTATGATTTAAGGGGGTTAATGTCAAATACATTAATAAGTTGTTACCCTGAAAACTCAGTAACATTTGTGGACAACCATGATACCCAACCTGGTCAATCCCTTGAGTCTTGGGTAGACAACTCATTTAAATTACAAGCTTATACTTTCATACTTACAAGGCAAGAAGGCATACCTTGTGTTTTCTTTGGAGATTATTATGGCCTTCCAAATAATGATATAGCTCCATTAAAAGATCAACTAGGTGAATTATTAAAAGCTAGGAGAGATTTTGCTTATGGGACTCAGCATGATTACTTTGATGAAGCACATATTGTGGGTTGGACAAGAGAAAATGGACTAGCTGCCTTAATATCTAATGCAAATGATGGTGGTTTAAAGAAGATGTTTGTTGGAGAAAATCTCTCTGGTAAGACCTTTGTAGACATAACTGGTAATGTTTCTGGCGAAATCCAAATAGGCCAAGATGGTAATGGTGATTTCAAGGTTAATGGGAATTCATATTCAGTATGGTGTATTATTTAAAGCTATTTATTTCTTGATATGATTCTCAAATACTAATACTAATAAAATAGTACTTATAAAAAAACAGTATTAATATTTAAGATATTAATGCTGTTTTTTTATAATATTTAGATAACATATACACTACATTTCATCAACAAGCACCTTAACCAAAAAGTCATAGATAATATCCGCTGTTTTAACAATAGAACTTATAGTAGCATATTCATCAGCACCATGAATATTTTCACCTTCTGCTCCAAAAATAACTGCCGGCACATTTAGCCTTGAACCTAAGTGATTGAAATCACCAATGCTTTGAAAATAAGAAATACTCGCCTCACAATCACAAACATCCTTTATTGATTCTAAAAATGTAGCAACAAAATGGTTTTGTTTTGGCACTAAATATGGCATGTATCCCCTACTTCCAGCAGTAGGCGCGTCTCTGAAAGATATTTGAAATGTACTTTTTATACTTGTTTTTTTAATCGTATCCACAATATAATTTTCTATTGTTTTTTCATTCTCGCCCATGACAACGTGCCAAAACAGTTTAACTTTAGCATAATCTGGAACACTACATGCACCACCATCACTCTCTACAGCAATTACACATGCAACACCCTTTCCTAAAAATTCACCTTCAATATAATCAATTTTTTCTAGTTCACACATAAATTTTCCAGCATCAACTGCCGCATTAACACCTGAAGATGGCATTGCTGCATGGGCAGCTTTGCCGAAAAATTCAACTTCAAGTCCATATCCACCTCTAGCACCAAGAGATACATCTGGAAAAGATCTATTATTAAACCCTGCACTTGGCTCGGCACTTATTATAAAATCCACGTCTTTAAGTAATCCCTCTTCAATTAATGCATTTGTTCCAAGTCCATAAGGACCTTCCTCATCTGAAACAAAAGTTGCAATAATTTTCCCATGAAACTTTTTGTTAAGTTCATGAAATTTCTTCATAGCAAGCATTGTTGCACAACAACCTGATTTCATGTCAAGAGCGCCAATGCCGTATATCTTATCCCCCTCTACCAATCCTTCATAGGGATCTTTAGTCCACCCATTACACAGATTAACAGTATCCATATGTCCATTAATACAGATGATTGGCCCATCACTATTACCGCTAATTTCACATATAACATTTTTACCCTTAAAATTAGTGATTTTCGATTCATAATATTCATGAATGAATGCTTTAATACCGATTTTATTAAACCATAGGTATGTAAAATCCAAAATAGCAGCTTCATGAAAATATGGACTAGGGCTTGATATCAAGTTCTTCATTAATTCAATCACTTCATTTGGGTTGATATTTTCCTGTATTTCAAACTTAGGCTCAAGCATTTTTCTTCTCTTCCTCTCTAACTATAAATAGACCAGTATAACATTATATAAATATTATATCATATTAATATTTTGTTTTTTATATATAAAAATAACTGGTAAGATTTTTTAAATCTTACCAGCTATTAAGATATAGAACTAAGTCATTAAACAGCATTCCCAGTAACTACATCCGCCCCTTCTGGAATTGTTTCATAAAACCAAAATGCATCATCTACTGATAATCTTATACAACCGTGCGATGCTTTCTTCCCTATCATATCAGCCTGAGTAGCTATTATTTGACCATCTTCTCCCGTGGGAACAGAATGGAACAAATATTCTGCGCCACTAAACCCTACCCAATATCTTGCACCTTCTTTATATTTATTACTATAAAACGATTGACCATAGTAGCTATTTATTTTATAATTATCAATTGGTGTATCTGAGTCTACCCCTGCTAATCCTGTAGAACAATCCATTATTCTAATTTCAATACCATTCTTATAAACATATACCTTTTGTTCTCTTATTGCTACTTTAACTAGATATTTATCTCTCCCAGCTTTTGCTCTCACAGGATCTTCAATTGGAAATATGTACTGCATATTTTTTATTCTTGCGTCCAATGCAGCCTTGTTATCTTCTTTATTATTACCTGATTGACTCTGATAAAACTTTTCACTTGACTGTTTTTGATAATTAATCGATTTTTTATTATCAGAGTGTGCCCCTACTAGAATACATGTTACGAGCACCGCTATAACTCCTATCTTCCTCATAATAACCCTCCAAATTCGTAAAATAAAAATGACTATATGTATAGTATTGACATAAATGTACATTTAGTTTCCGAATTTGGAAATTTTTTTTGATTTTCATAGTAAAAAAGAACCCATAAACTAAACACAATTTTGTGCCTAGTCTACAAGCTCTAATTAAATACTTTCTATTTGTTTACATGTTATTTAAAAGGATTTTCTGATTTATAAAGCATTCCTTTTGGTTGATTAAATCCTAATTCTTTTACACCTAAATATTTAAATAAATTGTAAATTGCTTTTCCATAATGTCCAAATGCAACAGCGCCATGATGTGGATATTTCTTTTCAATTAATACATGACGATAAAATCTTGCCATTTCAGGAATTGCAAAAATACCAATAGATCCAAATGAACGAGTTGCAACTGGTAGTACTTCACCCTCTGCTACATATGCTGTTAATTCTGCTTCTGCATTACTTTGTAAACGGAAGAATGTTATCTCTCCAGGAATAATATCTCCTTCAAGTGTTCCACGAGTTATGTTTGGTTCTACATTAGGCTCTAATGATCTTGCCATAATTTTTTGGTTTTTCATAGTACCAGTAGTTAATTTACAAGCTGCTGTGTTTCCACAATGAAAGCCCATAAATGTATCTTTAATTGTATAATCAAATTTACCTTTAATTTCGCAGTTATACATGTCAGCAGGAACTGAATTATTAATATCAAGTAATGTTACAACATCTTGTGTTATGCAAGTTCCTATATATTCACTTAAAGCGCCATAAATATCAACTTCGCATGCTACAGGAATTCCCATTGCTGTAAGTCTACTATTTACATAACAAGGTACAAATCCAAATTGTGTTTGGAATGATGGCCAACATTTATTAGCAAAAACAACAAACTCTCTAGAGCCCTTATGTGCCTCCATCCAGTCAAGTAATGTAATTTCATATTGCGCAAGTTTTGGAAGTATACCTGGCATTTTATTTCCTTCACCTAATTCTTTTTCCATGCTAGCTATGACCTCTGGGATTCTTGAATCATTAGCATGTTCATTAAATGCTGCATATAAATCTAATTCTGAATTTTCCTCAATTTCAACACCTAAATTATATAATTGTTTAATTGGTGCATTACATGCTAAAAAGTCTTGTGGACGAGGTCCGAAAGAAATTATTTTTAAATTTTCAAGTCCAAGTATTGACGTAGCCACCGGTACAAATTCTGATATCATATCAGCAACTTCACTAGCTGTTCCAACAGGATATTCAGGGATAAATGCCTTTATATTGCGTAATGCTAAATTGTAGCTAGCGTTTAACATTCCACAATAAGCATCTCCACGTCCATTCATTAAGTTATCTCCACTTTCTTCTGACGCCGCAACAAACATTACTGGTCCATCAAATTGTTTTGCAAGTAGTGTTTCTGAAATTTCAGGTCCAAAATTTCCAAGGTATATTACTAATGCATTTACACCCGCTTCTTTAACTTCTTTTAATGCTTTTAACATATGGGTTTCATTTTCCACTGTAGTCAAACATTCAAATATATTTGCATTAAACTCCTTATAAGATTTTACTACAGCTTTTCTACGATTAGCAGATAACTCCATTGGAAAACAATCTCTACTAACTGCAACAATTCCTAATTTTAATTGTGGTAAATTTATCATTTTAATTCCTCCGATTTATTATAAAAATTATTTTATTTGTTAATTTTTTATTTTACTGATATATTTTGTCCTTTTAGTCCTATAAATGCTCCCTTAGTACCTAAATCAGTATCACTATGACCAATTAACCATTTGTTTCTAGCAAATAATAGTGCATCCTCACCAGATTTATTAATTTTGCTTTCAAGAGCTAAATTAGTGTCTCTTGGCAGCACAACTACGCATTTAAAACCATTTTCGTTAGCATTACAAGGTGCATAATGAAGTGTAGTTGCATAAACCTCTATTATACAACCTGATGGAATTAAAAAGGCTTCTATTTTTGAAGTATCATACGAGTAATCTTCATGAATATCTTGTTGAGACCCTACAAGTAATATAAGATCAGTTACTGCAACATTTATTTCGGATGAACGATGATATTCAACTGCATTAAGCAAATAATTATTACCATTACAATATCCTATTTGAATTGGTAGTTCGCCAAATTCTCTAATTCTTAATTCCTCAGCAATTTCTATATTTTCTAATTCTTTAATTGATGGTTCATAGACTACATCGCTAGGCAATGGTGTTGCTTTCATCTTTTCAATTAACTCTAAACAATCATAATTTTTTAAAACTTGTCCATATTTTTTAAACTTAATATCTGTAACTTTATTAATAATCACATTTACCATCCTTCCTTTAAGTATTTAGATAAAACATTAAAAATCTTTTTAAAATCACTTTAATAAGTCTATTCTACATCTTAATTACACTTTCTTCAATGCATTTTTGTAAACTTTTTCATTTTATTTAAAATATCTTCTAGATTAATATTTTCACTTACAAAAATACCATTTTAATTAGCCTTAATTATATGAATATCTTAATTTTAAAAATGAATAATTGCATGACTTCGTGCTCAAACTAAATATATATCTAGTAAATATAAGGATGTGGTTTCTATGCCTAGAAATAAAATAATAAAGGACTTACTAATCATAAATCTAACTTTTTTAGGTATACTGCTTTTCAGTAGAATGTTATTTTTCCATAATTTTGTAAGAATACTTTTTAAATCATTTTTAAGTCCCCTATTATTCTCTATATTTTTATTTTATCTAATAAAACCATTAAATACAATTTTCTTGAAAAAGCATCTAAAACCATCTGCTTCAGCTATCTTAACATTAATACTTGGAATATTCACTGCTATAGGTGTCCTAACTTTTTTTATCAATTATATAGTTATTCAATTCGATGTGACAATAGATGACCTAACCAATATTGTTAAAAACAAAAATTATATTAATCAAATGATGGTTAATATTAATAATTATCTACCTGCCCATGAGGTGTATAAAACCTTTGCCAATATAGCTAACACTTATACTAAAAACTTGCTTCATAATTTAATGTTTGCAGTAAAATATACAATGCATACATTTTCAACTGTATTTCTCATGTTGATAATATTATTTTATTTGCTAAAAGATGGTTCTTATTTCATAGATAAAGTTATGTTTTTAATTCCTGAAAAGTATAAAAAACTGTCACTAAAAACTCTCTCTGATAGCAATACTGTTTTGGATGCTTATGTTATCGGTCAAGCAAAAGTAGCCCTTTCTCTATCCATCATGATATTTGTAGGTTACAAAATTATTGGTATTCCAAATGCTCTGCTTTTCTCATCTATAACTTTTGTTTTGGCTTTTATCCCTTTTATAGGTTTTTTCATTTCAATGATTATCCCTTCTGTTATTGCTTTAAGTATGGGGTTTGTCATGATAGGAAAGCTTTTAATAGTCTTCATCATCGTACAAACATTAAAAGGCAGGGTTGTTGTACCTGCAATTATGTCCCAAGCAATGAAGATCCACCCACTGACTGACATCTTTTTAGTAATAGGTGCAGTTGCATTAGGAGGTCCTCTGGCGGCATTTGCTGTTGTGCCTATTTACGCTATTATTAAAACAGTAATAGCTAACTTATATTCAGACAAGTTGAGATCATAAAATAATTATAAAACATGTGAAACTTATAATAAAAAGCACAGTAGATTAAATTTAAATCTACTGTGCCTTTCACTTTTTATGATTATAAGTGATTTATTTATCTAATTTTTATTTCTAGTTCCATTCTTAGCCGCTTGTACACTAGCATTTCCGTTAACCTTATATCCATTATTAGCATTTTCACTATTTAAACTATTATCAATAAGACTCTGATCCTTTTGTTTTATTGTCATATTCTTGTTCAACCTATTTTCACTATTTGGTATTATATTTTGATTGTTTTCAGCTATGGTTTTATTTTGACTCATAAAAAAGCATCTCCTTTACTAATTATTCTATATTATAATGCCCTTAATTTTATATACCTATACTGATCTAATCTATAACGGATTCAATTACAAAATTAAAGAATAATATTTGTTTTATACCCACACTTTACGCATATATCAAACTTCGTATTAACCTTAACATTATAATTGTCTCTTTGGATTAGCTTATAGCAACACTTTGGACAGTATGTTGAGTTATCAACACCTTGGACATTACCAATATATACATAGTTAATATATTTTTTTGCTATATCCTTGTCTTTAATCATCACATCTATTTCTGTAGCCGGATTATCCATCTTATAACTCGGAAAATATCTTGATAAGTGAAGTGGGATATTTTTATCTACTGAAGCTATAAACTCTGCAATTTTCTGAATTTCATCACTAGAATCATTTTCACCATTTACAATCAGTGTAGTTACCTCAACATGAGACTGTTTTGATGATATTTTAATAGTATCTAATACTGGAGAAATACTTCCTCCACATATATCTTTATAATACTTGTTATTAAAAGATTTTAAATCAATATTCATTGCATCTACATAAGGAAGAATCATCTTTAAAGGTTCCACTTGTATATACCCATTAGTTACTAATACTATTTTAATATCTTTAATATTTTCTTTTAAAAGCCTTGACGTTTTGTAGACATACTCATACCATATAGATGGCTCATTATACGTAAATGCTACCCCTATATTGCCTTCAAGCCCTTGACATATCTCTACTAACTTTTCTGGAGATATGTACTCACTGCTAGCTCGCCCTTGAGATATGGAGTAGTTTTGACAAAAGTCGCAGCTAAAATTGCAGCCAAAACTTCCTACAGAAAGTATTTTGCTACCTGGTTTAAAATGATATAACGGTTTTTTTTCTATGGGATCTTGTGCCATTGAGGTTATCTCTGCATAATTTAATGAATAAAGTACACCCAGCCTATTAACCCTCACGTTACATTTTCCATGTGATCCTTCTTTAATAAGGCAGTTATGTGGACAAAGTTTGCAACTTATATTATCTCCTTGTTTTTCATAGAATAAAGCCTCAAATAAAACTTCCTTATCCATCCCAACACCTCTATTTATGTCTATTAACTTCAAATATTTCTATAGCATAATCTTCACTTGGTAGAATTCCTGCCTTATCTAACACAATACTTATTTGCTGCTTGGCAGTATCAACACCTTCGAGATCTGGTAATAGCACCCCACTCTTTACTCCACTTTTAACAATGACTCCAAATATTTTAGGATTTAATTCCTCCTTTGTAGCTGCTTTAGGCTCCGTTAAAACATCTACAGAAAAGATAATATCCTCAAGTTCTTCCACAGATACATTCCCAAATCTAGGATCGCCTTCTCCTGCTGATACAGCATTTTGAACTATTTCTTTTGCAATACTCTCAGTTACCGGAAAAATAGTTCCTATGCACCCTCTTAACTTACCGAATTTTTTAAGAGAAACAAACACACCTCTTTGTAAATTTATCATATCCTCATTTACATAGCTGGGTACTTCCATGTAATTGCCTTCTATTAGATAATTAGTAAGACTTTCTCTAGCAAGGCGTACATATATATCTTCATTACTTATCCTTGTATTATATTTTTCTCTTTTCTGTCCGATAATTTCTTCCAAAACATTCATATTGCCTTTCTTAAGTTCAAACTTCATTACCCCATAACCAACTCCAAATGTACCTTCATAAGAAAGAAGTTCCCCTTTTATTTCATAACCATCCATCGCTCCTAGCATAATATAATAAGACCTAAGACCACATTCTCCGGCATTTTCAACTATTTCTGGATTTATATTAAATACACCAGCTACATCACCTTTTGTTAGTAAACTTATTATTTCCTTATCAAATTTTTCTCCATATGGGCTATAGTCATAAGGGCCTTCGTCTTTGAGACGATGAGAAAGATCGCCACTACCAATAAACACAACATTTTTATAACTTTCCTCTACAGCCTCTCTTATAATTTTACCAAATTTATATAATTGAATGGGAGTAAGTCCACCATATGTAATATGAACAAGCTTAAAAGACTTATATTTACTTTCTATAAAATATAGTGGAACTATAGATCCATGGTCTAGTTCATATTCCCTACCATATTGTTTAAGAGTGCTGCCCGTGGCAGCAATAGTTTGTATATTACAATTATCTGCCCTTACTATAATTTCTTGTGTAAGGTCCATGTCTATATTAAAATCCATAGAAACTTGTGGAGCGCCAAATTGTTTTAAGTTGCCTTTTATAGAATTTTCGAAAGAAAGCGCTATAGCATCAGAGAACATAGTACCATGTGGTGTAACTATTATAATTACCTCTGGTTTTAATTCTTCTATCTCACGTCCAATGCTTTCACATGCATCATATGTATTTTTTATCTTTTCTTCCTCTCCGTGGCCAACCTCTGGAATTAATATAGGCGGATGTGGCATAACATAAAATCCAATTATTTTACCCATTTTAATCACCTCTCCTACTAATTACTTTATAACACATTTAAATAATTATTTTACCCAATCCTTAGAGTTCATATCCATAATTTCATATAAATTATAGTTTATATTATTAAAATAAAAAATAATATAATTTTATTTTTTATTTTAAATAACCTCTTATCCATTGGTAGTACAAGCATTGTCTATTATACCAAATAATATTTAAGTTAATTTTACTTGCTTTTTTTCTTTATTCGTGATAATATCAAATTGACTTAAATTAATATTAAATAATTACACGCAGATATATTTGAATCTTTCATGTTTAAAATATAGTATTTTGTTATCAAAATTTTGTTGGTTTAGTTATTACATATGGTTTAAGAAAATTAAAATTTCGGAGGTATCATTATATGAATGGAACAGTTAAATGGTTTAATGGAGAAAAGGGATTTGGATTTATCACTGGAGAAGACGGAGTAGATGTATTTGCTCATTTTTCACAAATAAACTCAGATGGTTACAAATCACTTGATGAAGGTCAAAAAGTTTCTTTTGACATAGTTAAAGGCGATAAAGGACCACAAGCAGAAAACATTACTGTACTTTAGTAATAAATAAAAAGCCATTAAATAGGAAACTATTTAATGGCTTTTTATTTTTTTGTTTATATCTCTTGATTTGATTATGCTTTATACTATTTATAAAATTAGCATAAGCTATTGATAAAAATATCTCTTACTGTAATAATAAGTATAAGTAAAATATAATAAGACTTTAAATAATAAGTTTAATCTAAAATAAAGGGGAATGTACATATATGGAATTAGTTAGTTTTTTAGGAACGGGAAGTGCTATGGTTACAAAATGTTATAACACTTGTTTTACCCTTTCAAATGGAAAAGAACACTTTTTGGTTGACACCGGTGGCGGAAATACAATACTTTCAAACCTGGAAAAATTAGATATAGGTATAAATCAAATCCACCATGTATTTATATCTCATAGACATAACGATCATATTTCTGGTATTGTGTGGATTATTAGGGCTGTCGCTCAGCAAATTACTAATGGAAACTATGAAGGCAATTTAACAATTTATTGTCACACTAATAATATTGATGTTATAAATACAATAAGTAACTTACTTTTAGATAAAAAGTTTACAAAATATATTGGGAATAGGATACTCCTTAATGAAATCTATGATAATTGTAAACTTCCCATACTGGATTGGAATATAGAGTTTTTTGATATTAGAAGTACTAAAGAACTTCAGTTTGGATTTAATACAACACTTAAAACTGGAAAGACGTTAGCTTTTTTAGGGGACGAGCCTTATAATGACCAGTTATTTGAATATGTTAATAATGTAGACTACCTCCTTCATGAATCCTTTTGTCTTTATACAGAAAAGGATATCTTTAAACCTTATGAAAAACATCATGCTACAGTAAAAGATGCTTGTAAAACTGCATCTAAATTAAATGTAAAAAACATAATCTTGTTTCATACTGAGGATAAAAACATATTAAATAGAAAAAAACTATATACTGATGAAGGCAAAGAATTCTTTTCTGGAAATATTATTGTTCCCGATGATTTAGATATTATAAATTTATAAATGTGAGGTGTATAAATGGATAAAATAAAATTAGGAAGAACAAATCTTATGGTCTCGCGTAGTGGCTTTGGAGCATTACCTGTTCAGAGGGTTTCTTTTGAAGATGCAAAAAAGATTCTACGAAAAGCTTATGACAATGGAATAAACTTTTTCGATACTGCTAGAGGATATTCTGACAGTGAAGAAAAAATAGGTTATTCTCTTTCCGATGTACGAAATGAAATAATAATTGCAACTAAAAGCCATGCCAAAGACAGAAAAACTTTGCTCGAGCATTTGCAAATAAGCCTAAAAAACTTAAAAACTGATTATATAGACATCCTGCAGCTCCATAATCCTGATGTACTTCCTGATCCTAAAGATCCAGAAGGTCTCTATGCAGGCCTCCTAGAAGCCAAGGAGAAAGGCTTTGTTCGTTTTATAGGAATTACAAATCATAAGTTAAAGAATGCTATGGCTGCTGCAGCTTCCGGACTATATGATACTGTACAATTTCCACTTTGCTCTTTATCTGCTCAAACAGATTTATTGCTAATTGAAGAATGTAAAAAAACAAACGTGGGGCTTATAGCTATGAAGGCTCTATCTGGAGGCCTAATAACTAATGCTGCCTCTGCGTTTTCATTTTTACGTCAATATGACAATGTTGTTCCAATATGGGGAATACAAAGAGAAACGGAATTAGATGAATTTCTTTCTTTTGAGAAAAACCCGCCACTGCTAGATGATTTTATGTGGTCCGTTATTGATAAGGATCGTACTGAGTTATCAGGTAATTTCTGTCGTGGATGTGGATATTGTTTGCCTTGCCCTGCCGGCATTCAAATTCCTACATCAGCTAGAATAACGCTTCTTCTTAAAAGAGCTCCTTATCAAGGTTTCTTAGAAGATGACTTCAAAGAAAAGATGGATTTAATAAATAACTGCATAGAATGTGGCCACTGTAAAAATCATTGTCCTTATAAACTTGATACTCCTAATCTTTTAAAAAGAGAACTTAAAAGCTACAATGAATTCTATTCTAAACAAAAAAATACTTAATTTAATATCTTAACTATGCTACTAATACTATATATTATTATGTTGAATGATTTTACCTAAGTAAACGTATTATCAACCCACTTAAGAAGTTGCTAAGCCTCTATATATCATAGTATAATTTTAAATAAGTTAAAATATGATCGGCTTTAGGAGATGAATAATTATATGGGTTCAGATATTATAGTAGTATTTATAGGCATTGTGTTAATATCAATTGGAATAATGGGATTTAAAAAAGAAATGTCATTACTAAAGATGGAATGTGAAGGAACAAAGATAGAAATTAAAGATACTAACTTGCAATTAGCTAATATTTTATTTAATTAATAAAATATTAAATGTTGTAGCAAATACCCCCATGGACGTAGTCCATGGGGGTATTTTTTATATCAATAAATTTCACATGCTAACATTTAAAAATTAAAATATTCTTAAATATCATTAACATATTAGCGGTAATTCTAATACTATATAATATCGTTCTTTATTTATATTAGTACTTTAAAATAAAAAATGAAAGGAGATATTATATGAGTTTGGAAAATATAACACCCCCCAGTTTATCAGAAATTCAGTATTTACGTTCTAGTAATAGTGAAATAACTTATCCTGTTTTAAAAGGCATGTTTAAAACAGGTTTAATGGGCCCAGGTTTACGAAATGATAATGATGAATTCTTAGATATTACGGCACTACTTTTAATAAAGACTCACAAAGATAAAACAATTTTGCCTACTTTAGTTGACATAATTTTTTTTAGAAATAGAGAAGGTCTTTTTACTCATGACTTAATATGGGCTTTTTTTCAAGCAAGAGATCCTAATAGCCTAATGTTAATCGCAAATTACCTACATTCAGATAACATAATTGATGTAAAATTAGCATGTAAATTATTGGACTTTGTGCCTTCAATAGATATGACTATAGAAAAAGATAATAAAAAACTATATATGAATTTTATTTACTATCTTAAAGAAAACAAACCTTTTCTATATTACACAGGTGAAAGTTTTCAAAGAACAAGTAATCCTATGCCTTATATATTAGCTTTAGATTCCAAATATTTGTGTAGACCCATATCTGTTTATACCGGAAAACCTTTGATACCATACACGGACAAAGAAAACCGTCTATCTGATGATTTTAATAAATTGAGTGTTGATAAAAAATTAATCCTATCAAACTACTCACTTAGAAGTCATTATGAAAATCTATATTTATGGGATTTATGGATTAATAATTCAATATTAGATCAAATAAATATTGCACATAAAGGCCTAATATATTAATAATTTAAAATAGTTAAAATAAATATGAGGAAAATTAGGAGGCTAGTAAATGATAATAGTTTCTAGCAATGCTTTTAAGATTGATCCCTTTATAAATGAATATAAACTAAATGATATTGAAAGAGATATCCTTATTAATATGAATTCTAGTCAAGGACGATATGAATATAATTCATTAAATCAACTGCAGTTTGAACTTAGATTGCGAAATAATATCGTCGTTGCCGCTAAAAATTTAAATGCTGGTGATATGTCTTTTAGCACCTTTCGTAAATCAAAGTGTAACCCTAATTATTGGGATCGAACTGAAGAAGGTGGATTTATATTAAAAAAAGGAGTGACTCCAAGTGATGCTATTCGTGATATTTTTATAAATGGTTCTAAATATGCCAATGAATGCGCTACCGCCATGGTTATTATTTATTATCAAGCACTACTTAGTATTTATGCAGATACTCTTTTTAATAAGTTATTTCCTATAATACAGTTAATGAACTGGCACTATATTAATAGTCCTCTTGAGGAAATAGGTTATATAATAAAAAGAGCTGATTATTTACCAGGGGATAGACAATACTTTAGCAACCCTGATGTAGATCCAACAACTCCTGAATGGCAAGGAGAAAATGTAATAAATCTTGGTAACGAACTTTATTTTGGGCATGGTATAGGTATTGGAAAGGCATCTCTAATAATTGATGAATTAAACGATTATAGAATAAAAAAATCAAAGACATCTGCTTACCTATTAGATTCAGCTGGACGTCCCGACTTTAAAAATTTATCTGATATATATGATGAATTTAAAATTCAATAAAAAAGGGTCCCACTAGGGCAATGTCATTAAGTTAAGAAATTAAACCAATAGTTTTAAAACAGAGTATGTTTAAAAATGCATACCTGTTTTTTTTATATAATTTTTTAAATAAATTCCAGAAAACTTTCA
>NZ_JAHLEB010000046.1 GCF_018861735.1 Clostridium lacusfryxellense
AGTGGTAAACTTTTTCAGTAGCAAAAATAGTAAAGTGGTAAACTTTTTCATTGTCACTACTGGTAAACAAATTCAGTAGCAAGTGGTAAAGAAATTCGTTGACATTCACACCAATATGTTTACCATAATATTTTTATTTCATAATAATTCAACAAAATTTCAATAATATTTCAATAATATTTATTTATTATTATATTATATAACTTTTCGAAAAAAATACATTAAAAGTAAAGTCGTTTTATCAATATGCATTTTTTGTTATATTATAAGCTTTTGCAATATAATTCGTGCATATTTCTGTGCATATTCTTGCAATTTTTTCAAAATTGTGATATAATTATAACTATACTTTTTTACACAACGATTTGTAACTATTAGGAGGAATTTATGGAATTTTTTATCAATAAGTTAAACGGACTAATTTGGAGTAACGCTCTAATCTTTTTATGTCTAGGCTCAGGTATTTATTTTTCACTTAGAACGAGATTTATGCAAGTAAGGCATCTTAAGCACATGGTAAAACATTTATTTACTGGAGGAGACTCCAGTCACGGGGTGTCCTCCTTTCAAGCCTTTGCAATGTCAGTTGCTGGTCGTGTTGGCACAGGTAATATAGCCGGAGTTGCTACTGCAATAGCTATGGGTGGACCTGGTGCTATTTTCTGGATGTGGACTATATCATTTCTTGGCGCAGGGTCTTCATTTATAGAATGTACTCTTGCCCAAGTTTATAAAGAAAACGTCGATGGAGAATATCGTGGAGGGCCTGCATACTACATTGAAAAAGCTATGGGCTTAAAATGGTATGCAATTACATTTGCGGCTGTAACCGTAATTGGTATGGGGTTTTTCGCTCCAGGAGTTCAATCAAATAGTATTGTGGCTAGCGTAAATACTGCATTTGGTATTAGTCCAGTTATAACTGGCTGTATTGTAGTCGTATTACTTGCTTTTATTGTATTTGGTGGTACAAAGAGACTTGGAAAAGTTGCAGAAATTGTAGTGCCTTTTATGGCACTTGCGTACATATTAGTTGCATTAACAGTACTTGCATTTAATATTACGGCCGTTCCTCATATGTTCTCTTTAATAATTAAAAGTGCTTTTGGCGCAGAGCAAGCTTTTGCAGGAATCCTTGGAGCTTCAATCCAATGGGGAGTTAAAAGAGGAATATATTCAAATGAAGCTGGACAGGGGACAGGCCCGCAATCAGCTGCTGCTGCCGAAGTATCTCACCCAGCTATACAAGGATTAGTACAAGCTTTCGCAGTTTACTTTGATACATTATTTGTATGTTCTGCAACTGCATTTATGATTTTATCAACAGGTAAATATAATGTTATAAACCCAGCTGGTGGATTTCTAGTAGAAAACATTCCAAAAGTAGCAATTGGACCGGGGTATACTCAAATGGCAGTTGGTACAGTTCTTGGAAAATTTGGAGCCCCTTTTATTGCAATAGCATTATTTTTCTTTGCAATTACAACACTTATGGCATTCTACTATATAGCTGAAACAAACTTAACTTATTTATTTAAAAATTCTAAATATAGCAAGTTCGCTACTAATATTCTCCGTATAGGAATTCTTGCTTCAACATTTTATGGTTCTATTAAAACAGCAGAAATTGCTTGGGCACTTGGTGATATTGCTGTTGGAACAATGGCATGGCTTAATGTTATTGCTATACTAATTCTTGGAAACGTCGGTCTTAAAGTTTTAAAAGATTATGAAAAACAAGTTAAAATGGGAAGAGATCAATCAACATTTATATTTGATCCTCAAGAATTAGGCATTAAAAATGCAAATGCTTGGTACAAAGTTAATGAAAGAAAAGTTGTAAGAGATGAGAAAGAAGAACAAGATATAATTGATGAAGAAAATAATTCTTAATAATTAATTTCTTATTAAATACAATAAAAAAATCCAGTAGAATACTGTTATTCTACTGGATTTTTTTATTGTATTTTAATTAACTTTTCACTATTTAATTTCCTCGGTATTTATTTCTTCAGCGCTCATGTCATCTATACCCTTTGGAGAGAATGAACTTCGTTCACTTGCCATATTTGCAAGTACCATACTCATTATACCTTCCATTGCATTGGGGGTTTTCCCATCAGTTCCTCCCATTATTATAGTTTGAGGTACAAGTGGTGACTTGCTTATTTTTAATGCATCTGCAAATGCTATCATTACACTCTGTTGCACTTGTAACTCTGGACCACCGTATGCTTCAACTAATGCTCTTGCAGCCTTACCCTTTGCAATACCAACCTTTGTTTCTTGCTCAGCAGTAGCGTCCGCAACGGCTTTAATGTTTAGTGCTGTTGCCTTACCTACTGTTTCAAGTTTAAATGCCTCTGCACTTGCTTGTAGTTCTACTTGTTTAGCATTCGCAGTTGCTGTTAATTCAATTGTTTTAGCTTGAGCTGCCGCCTGAGCTTCTCTAGTATATCTTTCAGCATCAGCCTCTTGTGTTCTTTTATATTTGTCTGCTTCAGAAAGCTTCTGCGTTTTTAATGCTAACTGCTCTGCAAGCCTTAATTCAGATTTACCTTTATTATCAGCTACCTCTATATCAATACTTGATTGAGTAAGCGCTGACTGAGCCATTGCTTTTGCCTGAGCTTCATTAAGCTCTCTTTGCTTTTCAGCAGATTTTTGCTTTGCCTCATTTGTCTTAATTTCTTCCATCGCTACTTGTCGATCTCTTAACTGAGCGAGTATTTTTTCAATTCTTGTATCGCTAGAAGATGCTGCTGGTGTTCCAATTAACACTTCTTGTAGCTCTAGATCATATAACTTAAATTTACCTGTCATTTCATCTGCTGCTTGTTGTTGAATTTGACTCCTATCTTGAACCAATTCTATAAGTGTTTTTGTTTGACCAATATTTTTAAAGTATCCAGCTATCATCGGGTCAAGAGATTGTTCAATAAGCATTTTAATATCTCCAAACCTTTGTATAACTGATGATGCTTTTCTATAATCAATATTAAATACTACAGTTAGTGGTAAGTTAGGCTCAAAAGCATCTTTAGTTATTAAACTGATTTCTTTTAAGTTATCATCTAACTTGTGTACCCCAGTTTGACCACTAATCCACTTTAATATTACATTAGTAGTTGGAACTGGCACAACTTTACCTGCATAAGTATTAAATGCATACTTACCTGGCATCATAGAATCTTTCCATATGCCTTTTTTACCTTGTTCAACAAGCTCGCCGTGAGAATAACCCGTACCTGAGACATCTTCACCCTTGTCGCCAAAATAACTTACAACGACTCCTACATATCCAATATCTATTATACTTTTCGGTACTATATCAACACTTGCAAACATTCTATTAATGAAATAAACTCCATCCGTAAGTACTTGCATCTGTTTGCCTTTTCTACCGTCAGCCGCCAAAAATTTCTCTGGCTCCTGAAAATTATTGTGATAGAACTCATTATCTATACCATCTCCAACAATAGGTGCTATAATCGCTCCATTGTCTGGTGTTGGTCCTTCATTAATAGTTACAATACCTATAGTATCTCGGCTAACCGTTTTGTTAGCTATTTTATTATATACACCATCTATTTCACTGCCATCGCCCTGCTGGCTATATTGATCAGAAAGCTTTGAACTTGATATAATTACAGGATTAAATCCACCTTCCTTAGCCAAGTCGCTTCGCATAGTTTCTATTTGAGCAGTTTCATCCTTTGAAGTAAATATAGAATGTACCCTATCTTTCGTAATTATAATAAATTGTGCTAAATTAAATGCATAAGTACCCTCACGAAGAATTTGTCTTTGTGGTCCTTTTTGTCCACCATTGTTTAAAAATGCTATAACATCTTGGAATGACTTGCTCTGGGGTATAACCTTCCCTAAAGTTTGACCATCCCCTAAACTTTCTCCGGACCTTGAAAATACATAAGCTATTTGACCTTGTGGTATGGTTACGAGCCTTACTTTCTTAACTTTGTACTTGAATGGTGTTTTGAAGTGGACACCGGCTCTTAATACTCCTGGCTGGTAACCAGCTTCACCTTTTAGTGCAATAAGACCATCAGCAGGTACTGAACCACCAGAGCTCCACCACTTTTCAACGATACCTACTTCATCTGTTCCTATACTTGTAAATCCTATTCCATAAGCAACTAATATTAATGCAACTATAACTATACCAGGTATAATAAGTACTGTGTACGAAAACATAATTACCCCCCCTTGATTTATGATCCAATATAACAATTCAAACCATATTCCAATATTAACACATTATTGTATTATATGTTAGTGTTATTAATTTACTCTACGAAAAAAAAATCAAGATCATAAGATCTTGATTTTTTTATGGTGCTCCATCAGGGAATCGAACCCTGGACACCCTGATTAAGAGTCAGGTACTCTAACCAGCTGAGCTAATGAAGCATGTTCGACTTTCGACAACTTCTATATTATATATTATATTTACGCGTTTGTAAATACTTTTTTAAAATACGTTTTATTATCATGAAAAATTCAACAGAATTATCTTTTCTGCTGAATTTTATTATTATTTTATATAGTTTACTGTATATTCTTTTCTTGCTGGTGCATTAGTTATCTCAATTTTTTTATATCCAAGACAAAATGAGTGTATTTGTTTAAATCCTTCTGGTATTTCTAGCTCTTTCAAAAATTTTGCTCCCTCGTCACTATTTAATAAGTACGCTATAAATCCAACCCAACATGAACCAATTTCTAAGGATTCTGCAGCAATAAGCATATTTTCTACTGCCACTGCGCAATCAACTGGCGCTGAATCATTGGTGACATCTCCTGATACTATGACAACTGTTGGTGCATTATAAAATACATGGAACTTTTCATTATCAGCAAGTCTTCTAATATACTCGTTATCTGATTTTCTTGCGACTTCTTTAAATGCAACACTTAACCTATCTATAATATCTTTTCTTTGTATTATCGTAAAATGCCATGGCTGCTTATTACTAGCACTTGGTGCATAAATACCGGCATCTATTATATCTGTCAAATGTGAAGAATTAATTTGTTCTGGTAAAAAAGCTCTTGTACTTCTTCTATTACTTATGTTTTTTAAAGTTTCATTCATTTTGAAATCCTCCATTATATAATATATTTTTTAATGTAATTGTCCTAATTATATCATTATACTTTAATAATACTATTATTTTATTTATTAATAGCATGCATCACACTAAAAAATGAATCTATGATATAATTAATATCACTAAATTTAAACATAAGAGGTGTAACAAATGATAGAACTAAATGATAAATCAGAAATAAATAATAAAATTACAGCTTTCATAGAAAGCCTAAAAACTTCAGATGATAAACAGAGATCTGCTATAATAAATAAACTTTCCCTAGATTATAATAATGCAATTCCCATGTTATGGTCAAAAATAATAACAGAGGAGAACCCAAGAGCATTGCTTTCTGTTATACGAGACATCTTAAAGAAAGAAAAACCAAGAGGTATGTTCAAAAGAACTATTGGTAATTCAAAAGAAAAACTTAGCGCTCTTCTTAGCCATTCTGATCCAAAGGTGAGAAAGAATGTATGTGGAGTTATTGGAGAACTAGCAGATCCGTCATATTTAGAGGCCTTATATAATGCTTATAATTCTGAGGATAAACTATTTGTAAGATATTCCTATGTACTTGCAATAGGAAACTGTGGTAGTGCTGTTGACGGTGAAAAGCTAAAAAAAATGTTTGAGGACGTAGTTGCAAACGAAAAAGATAGTATGGAAGATGATACACTCGTAACAACAAATAAACATATAAATGAAGAGAAACTTGCCCTTACAAGGGCAATCGATAAATTGTCTCCTACTGTGCACCATGAATTTAAGGGATTTGACACTCCTGTACCAATGCTACTTACAATTATGAATTATCAATATCAGCTTACTTTAACTGAGCTTGACGAGAAATGGATAGATGGAAAAATAGTGGATGATGGTATACTTATTAGCGAAAAAGATTTAGAAAAGATCTATACCTGCCGTACTTTTTATGAGCTTTTGTATCCTTTAGCTGACTGCGTTGATCTTGAATTTAATTATAAAATAATAGCTGCGGAAATTATTAATGCAGATATTGTGGGTTTTTTAAATAATTGTCACGCTAATGATGCTAATGCCCCTTTTGGATACAGAGTTGAATTTAAAACTATGGATTTAAATAGAGAACGCTCAGAATTTGTAAAAAATCTTTCAAGAGAAATCGACGAACTTTCTAATGGAACTCTTAGAAATAGCCCTTCCGCATATGAAGTTGAAGTTAGGATAATTGAAAGAAATAACCTATGTAGCGTATATGTTAAACTATATGCTTTCAAAGACAATAGATTTGACTATAGAAAAAACGATTTGGCTACATCCATAAATCCTATAACTGCAGCTATTGCAATAAAATCTATAGAAAGATGGCTAAACCCTAATTCTAAAGTTATAGACCCATTTTGCGGTGCTGGAACAATGCTTATTGAAAGAGCTAAATTAGGAGAGTCTGAGTCATTAACAGGAGTAGACATATATAGAGAGGCAATATCCGCAGCTACAATTAATTCTAAATTAGCTAATGTGGATATAGACCTTATAGCGGAGGATATATTAGAATTTATTCCTTATGGCCAGTTTGATGAGATGATAACAAACATGCCTTTCGACAATAAGTCAACCACTCATAATAAGTACGTTGACTTATATACTGAATTTGCGAATAAAATCTCTGAATTTATAAGACCAGGAGGAATGGCATTTATTTATACAATAGAAAAACAATTATTTAAAGATGTCCTAAGTGGTCATGATGAGCTTGAATTACTTCAAGAGATAAAAATTGAGAGTGGTAGACTTACCCCTCATATATTTGTGCTACAAGTTAAATAGTTCACATTAAGATCCCGAGTATTTAAACATACTAAAAAAAACAGATGCCCTAAATATGAACTGACCTCTGTCTACTTGACAGAGGTCAGTTCATATTAGGTGCATCTGTTTTTTATTTTATTAGATCCACCAAGTATCTTTTGGCGAAACTGGAGAATTCCTTTTATGTTTAGATATTGTATATAATCTAATTATTTTCTTCTCGTATTCTTCTGAGATATCCTCACCTCTTAAATACATACACACCTGATGATTTAGTTCAATTACTTCCTTTTGATTTGATCTATTATCCCATACACCATTTGTAGTAGGTTTATTAATTATAGAATTTGGTGCATTAAATATTTTTGCCATTTCGTATACTATGCTTTTTGTTATTCCCTCAAGCGGTTGTATATCTGCTGAATTATCACCATACTTTGTTACCATTCCAAGGGTTAGCTCAGCAGCATTTGTGTAACCAGCAACTAAAACGTCATAAACCTCAGCTATCCTATATAACACAGTCATTCTCATTCTAGATTTTGTGTTTCCTATATCAACATTTGAAGATGGTAAATCACGCATGAGCTCAATAGATTCGATTACAGGACCCATTACATCATAGCTTTTAAATACATCAGGTTTTATAATTTCTTTTGCAAGTTCTACATCACCTATGTCTGATTTAATTCCAAACGGAAGAGATAAATTAATTAAATATAATCCTGATTTTTTAATAAGCATACTTGTAACAAAGCTATCTACTCCACCTGTCAGATGACAGACATAACCTTTTTTACCAGTGCTCGTAGCATAGTCCTTTAAAAATTCAGAGATTTTATCAATCATTCTATAAGCATACTTTTCATCTGATTCATTTTTGAGAGGACAAGGTATAGCAAATTCCTGCATTATTTCTTGTTGTCTAATTTTATTCATATCCAGCCTCCTTAAACTTGTTTATACTTTAAGTATAACACATAATATTCTATTTTTACCATAATTCCAAGCTACATCAAGACTAAAAATCATTATTTTCTCCATTTTATAAAATAGAAAAAGTTAACAATATTAGTTAGCGAGGGTTTTATTTTTATATGATTCTGCAGCTATTGTACTACTCTTATTTTTATCAATTTTCTCTATTGAATTCTTAATAGCACCTGTTGGACATTTATATAAACAAGTAGATTCACTACACAATGAGACACAAATCTCGTTGTCTACAACCGCTAGATTGCTTTCAATTTTTATTGCACCGTGCGGACAATTTTTAACACAAATTCCGCACCCAATACATCCAACTTTGCATAGTTTACGAGTTATAACTCCCTTATCTTTTGAATTACAGTTCATTGCAACAGGAATTCCAATGGGAACTAATTCGATAACTTGTTTTGGACAAACTGTTTTACATTTTCCACACCCTGTACACTTTTCATTGTCAATAATAGGTAATCCACTGTCGCTCATTGTCATTGCATCAAAAGGACAATTTTTAACGCATGTACCAAAACCGAGACAACCATGCTTACATCCCTTTGGTCCTCCCTGTAATAGTGTTGCTGCAACGCAGTCTTGTACTCCCTTGTACTCATACGCTTTAGCAGCTTTATCTACGCTACCTGCACATTTTACAAAAGCTACTTTTGGCTCCATTTTGTCAGCCACTTTACCAGTTAATTCTGCAACCATTTTTGCAATAGCAGCTTTACCTGGAACGCAAAGATTTGGTGGTACATCTGCATTTATAACTACAGCTTCTGCATAAGCCATACAACCAGCATATCCACAGGCTCCACATTGCCCTTTTGGTAATATATCTTCTACAATATGAATCAATGGATTTACTTCAATGTAGAATTTTTTATTGGCAAACGCTAAAACTAAACCAAACATCAGTCCAACTAATGTCATTACAACTATAACCGCAACTGCAATTTCAATATTACTCATATTATTCACTCATCTCCTATCTAAACTGATATCATCCCAGAAAACCCTAGGAAGGCTAAAGATAACATACCCGCTAAAATAAACGCTATGCCTAGGCCTTGTAATGGTTTAGGCACATCAGCTAATCTTAATTTCTCTCTTAAACTTGCCATAAGTACTATTGCCAAAGCGAAACCAAGTCCAGCACCGACTGCCGCTACCGTACTTTCTAAAAATGAATAATTATTCTCTACATTTATAAGTGGCACTCCAAATACAATACAATTTGTAGCAATTAGTAATAAATAAATACCCCACATATTATATAAAGTAGGTGCATGTTTTTTAATTATCATTTCTAAAAGCTGAACAAAACTAGCAATCAAAAGTACAAAGACTGCCGTTGTTAAAAATGTCAAATGAAATGGCATCAATACAAAATGATATATTACCCATGCTAGCATGGAACTTAAAGTCATAACAGAAGTTACAGCCATTCCCATACCAATAGAGGCATTTAGACTCTTTGAAACTCCAAAGAAAATACAAAGTCCTAAAAATCTTGTCAAAACAAAATTATTTACTACTATGTTACTGGCAAGCAGAGTTAGATAATGACCCATTATATCTCACCTCTTTCAAGTTTAGCTTTTTCCATATGGTCGGTCCACATTTTAAAACCTGCTACCATGTAACCTATTAGTATAAATGCACCTGGCGGTAAAATCATGATAAGCGCTGGATTATACCCAGATCCAAGTACTTTTATTCCAAAAACAGCTCCCGTACCTAGAAGTTCACGAATTATACCGATTGATAAAAGTGCAAGAGCAAAACCACATCCCATTCCTAATCCATCGAAAAATGAAGGAGTCACTTTGTTCTTTGAAGCAAAAACCTCTGCTCTAGCTAAAATAATTGCGAATACAACAATCAATGCTAAATATATACCTAGTGCCTTATAAAGAACCGGTAAATACGCCTGTAATACTAACTGCACTACAGTAACAATTGTTGCAACTGAAGTAATATACACAGGAACACGAACCTTAGGGTTTACTATATTTCTAGTAATTGACACAACAGTATTATTTGCAGTTATAACAAACATTACTGCAAGGCCCATAGTTAATGAATTTATCGCGCTACTAGTTACCGCGAGCGCTGGACAAAGACTAAGTGCTAGAACAAAAATTGGATTCTCCGCTATGATTCCTTTTTTAAATATATTCCATAACTCTCTCATGTTATTTCCCCCTTACATACTGCGATACTTGCTCTACAGCTTCTTTAATGCCTTTTGTTACCGCTTTAGAAGAAATGGTAGCACCAGTCATAGCTTGAATATTGTCAACTTTTGTAACATCTTTTACAACTTCTAAGTTTTTTGCTGACTTATCTTTAAATTGACTTTTAAAAGGATCTTTACTTGCGTTATCACCAAGTCCAGGTGTTTCTTTACTCTCTAATATGTCAAAGTTAATGATTTCCCCTTGGGTTGTAACAGATACAAGCATTTTAATTGCTCCGCCATATCCTTTACTTTCCGCTGGAACAACATATGCAATTATTTTTCCATTTTTTTCTGCTGTAAACCATTCTTTTTTATTTTTAACTGGATTAAACTTTTGTGCATCCATAACCAATGACTTCATTGAATCAGTCTTAATTTTTGCTGAGGTTTTTACAGCAACTGGTGCTGTTATGAAATATGTTGCTGCAATAATTGCACCTGATACTAAACAAGTAACTGTTAAATTCATAGCAATTTGGTAAATAGTATATTTTTTCTCGTGATTAATCTTCGGCATAACATTATTCTCATCTGACATTTTCACTACCCCCTTGCTCCAAATTTAATCGGCTTCATAGAGCGATCAATAAGCGGTACTACTGCATTCATGAGCAGTATAGAATAGCATACCCCTTCTGGGTAACCGCCCTTAAGTCTTATTAGGACAGTAAGTGCTCCAACTCCAATAGCAAAAACCATCTGTCCCTTCTTTGTAATAGGAATAGTAACCATATCTGTAGCCATAAAAAATGCCCCTATAACAAGACCTCCGGCCATCATATGAAAAAGTGGATCTCCACTAAATAACCCTGTTGGTCCACACACCCATGTCAAAATACCTACAGTTCCAATCATAAATACAGGAACTACCCAATTTGCATATCCTTTATAAATTAAATATATACCTCCAATTAGTAATAAAATTGTTGAGGTCTCACCAATACTTCCATTACGGACACCAATGAACATAGCTTTATACATTTGAGGTGCACTTCCAAAAGTATCAATTAGTTTCGAATATCCTTGCTGTTTCAATATATTGAGTGGTGTTGCAGAAGATACAACGTCAACCTTTCCGCTCAAATTTGTCCAAGTTGTCATTGCAACTGGCCATGATACCATAAGAGCAGCACGACCTATATGTGCTGGATTAAAAATATTATACCCAAGACCACCCATGGAATGTTTTGCTATTACAATAGCAATAAATGATCCAATTATGGCCATATAAGCTGGAATTGCTGGAGGTAAACACATTGCAAGCAATAGTCCTGTCAAAAATGCACTTCCATCAGTTATAGTTATTGGTTTTTTTCTAAGTTTTTGTACTATATATTCAAAACCTACAGCTGACAAACTCCCCGCAAGCAATATTATCAAAGCAGAAATTCCAAAATGATAAATTGCAAAAAGTGAAGCTGGAGCGAGTGTTATACTTACAGTCCACATAATTTTTGATATAGATGCTTCTGCTCGTATATGCGGAGACGTAGAAATTGTAAAGATATTATCTTGTATTTTTATTTCACTCATTTAGCTAGTGCCTCCCTTTTTTTTGCAGCATCTGCATTGTTTTTCATCTTACTGTATCTAATATATTGAACAATATTCCGCTTAGCAGGACATACATAAACACAACTCCCACACTCAGCGCAATCAAAGAGATTTTGTTCAAGTTTTGCTTCCTCATACATGTCCCTTTCTCCCAAAATACTAAGCATACTTGGATTAAGTCCACAAGGACAAACAGTCAAACATTTTCCACAACGAATACAGGGAGATTCCGTGCCCTTATTAATATCCTTTTTGCTTAACCCTAAGATTCCAGAAACACCTTTAATAATAGAAACTCCTAAATTAGCTTGTGCAAATCCCATCATAGGGCCACCCATAATAATTTTAGCTGGTTGTTCTACAAATCCACCACAATTGGCAATAGCATCTTCAAATGTTGTTCCTATTCTAAGCAAAAGGTTTTTAGGCTCTTTTATAGCACTTCCACTTATAGTTGTTACTCTTTGAATTAAAGGAATTCCATTTACCACAGCGTCACAAATCGCAACTACTGTACCTACGTTTTGAACAACTACACCTACATCCATTGGTAAACTACCTGACGGAACCTCACGTCCTGCTATTACTTTGATAAGCATTTTTTCAGCTCCTTGTGGATATTTTGTTGGAATTGCCTTAACTTCAACTCCTACTTCTGCTTCAAATGCTTTTTTCATAGCAATTACTGCACCAGGTTTATTATCCTCAATTCCAACATATGCTTTCTGAACTCCAAGAACCTTCATAACTATCTTTACGCCGATAACAATCCTATCAGAATATTCAATCATCATTCTGTCATCTGCAGTTAAAAATGGTTCACATTCTGCTGCATTCAAAATAAACAGATCAATTTTCTTTCCTTTTGGTGGAGATAATTTTACGTGTGTTGGGAACGTAGCTCCTCCCATTCCAACGATACCTGCTTCCTTAATTATATCTTTTATTTCACTGTCATTTAGCTTCTCCCAGTCTCGAACAAAAGGGATTCCACTTGTCCATTCATCCTTTCCATCATTTTCAATAAAAATAGAAAGACACTTCCCAAA
Organism: Clostridium lacusfryxellense; assembly: GCF_018861735.1. GTDB lineage: Bacteria > Bacillota > Clostridia > Clostridiales > Clostridiaceae > Clostridium_AD > Clostridium_AD lacusfryxellense. The sequence goes on from NZ_JAHLEB010000046.1 coordinate 12,741, forward strand.
TACAGGATGAGGATATAAAGCCACATCCTTAACCATACCTGATATCGAAGCATGTGCTGGGCTTGAAACAAAAGCTGTACTGCTTGCTATAACCTGTCCTTTTTTTACATAATCCCCCTTTTGTACAACTGGTGTACAAGGAGCACCTATATGTTGACTCACGGGAATAACAACCTTACTTGGTAATAAGCCTGTTTCTATGGGTTTGCCTGCAGTCAAACTTTTATTACCATTTGGATGTATTCCTCCACGAAAACTTTTTATCACTTTTCAACACCTCTTTTAGCATATTTAAAATACAGTTAATTATATTAAAACCTTAATAATCAAAAAAAATCCTACATTAAGATAGAATTTGAGTAATCACAGGTTGCATTTTATCATTATTATGAGCAAACTTATCAAATAGTTTTATATTTATTATTGATAATATGAATGTTAGTATTCCGCCTGCTATTTGAAAGCCTTTCACAGAAAACCCAAATTTTTTAGCAATTACTTGTCCAACATAAACACCAAATGCAACTACAATAAGAGGGGCTATATATACAACAAATGCTGCCATTAACATATTAGTTTCTTTTATTTGAAAAGCAATTCGTTGTCCGATTTTAGCTCCAAGTAAATTTTTAGCCTCAATTACAACTGAACTATCCCCTGGGCATGCACCACAATTTTTACATTCATTATGCCTACCTACTTTTACTTTAGCAATGTTATTTTGAGATATCTCTATTATAATTCCTTCTTCTTCTTTTACCATCTTTACAGCTCCTTTTGGGCTACAATACTGATTAAATTATAAAATCTCCACAAAATTCCTACATATACTAGAACCGCTTAAATTAAATATAAATTTCAACTTCCATTACTCAAGATAGGTTTATTTGATGTAAATGTCAATAATAATTATTTTTTTAACAATTAGTCATTTTTTGTCCTACTTACTTTATATAATAAGAAACTCCTTTTAAAATTAGTACAGCATATTTTGTAGAACTTTGCTGTTTACATTTTATATTCCTCTGTACTAATGTATTTAGGGATGTAAAATCACACTATCCCATTGTCACTTTAAAATATCTACTCCTTCTGTAATAATTATTCATTTCAGTACTATAACAGTTTTTATAATAATTTATTTATTATATGAAGAATTTTTGGTATTTCCCTTATACTTTGTTATTAATTTAACTAACCGCTATAACTCACTGTACAAGCCATTCATAGCATATCTCCGCCCTGTAAAGGCTAACAAATATCACATAATATGTCCCCAAAAACCTCATAACTAATCTAACATATAACAAAAAAATCCAGCAGACTAATAATCTACTGGATTTTTCATTTATTAAGATACTTATAAGTATTATTTAAAAAGTTTATAGTAATGCATCATCAACAATATTAAGCCAATTTTCAATGTTATGCATAACTGATTCTATACAGCCATCACCAAATGGTGATTTTAGATTTGCAAGCTCTACTAATTTTAAGAAGGATTTGCTTCCACCCGCATAGCAAAGGTTCATATAATCAGTCCATGCATTCTCTTTGTTATCCTTAGCTTTCTGCCAAAATTGGAAAGCACATACTTGAGCTAATGTATAATCTATATAATAGAATGGTGAACCAAAAATATGTCCTTGTTGATGCCAATATCCACCTCTTTCTAAATAATCATTTTCCCCATAATCCCTATGTGGTAAGTATTTCTTTTCTATTTCTCTCCAAGCACTTTTCCTTTGAGCAGGAGTTGCTTTTGGATTATTATAAACATAATGTTGGAACTCATCAACCGTTACCCCATATGGCAAGAATAAAACGGCTTCACTTAAATGATTAAAAGTATATTTTAATTCTTCTTCCTTAAAAAACAACTTCATCCAGGGCCAGGTTAAAAACTCCATACTCATTGAGTGAATTTCAGCGGCCTCATTAGTTGGGAAGTTATATTCAGGCACTTTATAATTCCTACTGCAATATGCTTGAAATGCGTGTCCTGCCTCGTGTGTTAATACATCTATGTCACCTGAAGTTCCGTTAAAATTTGAAAATATAAATGGTGATTTGTATTTTCCTATAAATGTACAATAACCACCACCTGCTTTACCTGTTTTACTCTCTAGGTCCATGAGTTCATTATCAATCATGTAATTAAAAAATTCCCCTGTTTCCTTTGACAATTCTTCATACATTTTTTTACCATTACTAATTATCCACTGAGGATTACCATGTGGCTTTGCATTTCCAGTTTTAAAGCTTATTCCCTCATCGTAATAATATAAATGTTCTAGACCTAGGCGTTTACATTGTCTCCCTCTTAATTTAGTAGCCACCGGAACAATATTATCTTTAATTTGTTTTCTATAATTTGCTACCATTTCTGGATTATAGTCCGACCTAAGCATACGATCGTACCCAAGTTGTACAAAATTTTCATATCCTAATTTTTTAGCTATTTTAGTTCTTACCTTCACAAGCCCATCATAAATTTCATCAAAGATTGTTTCATTTTTAGAAAAGAAAGCATATTTAGCTTCATTAGCTCTTTTCCTCATATCTCTATCAGTAGACAATCTAAATGGAGTTAATTGGGATAATGTTCTTTCTTCACCTTCAAACATAATTTTTGCAGAAGCTATCAATTTAGTATATTTACTATCTAACTTATTTTCTAGTTTTAGATCTTCAACAATATCTTGTGAAAAAGTTTTTATATTCAAATTGGCCATATTAAAAAGTTGAATACCCCACTTTTCCTCTAATTTAGATCTAAATTTTGAATTAATAAGAACATCATAATATAACGCAACTAACCCTTCATATATAGGCATATTTTCATCAAAGAAATCTTGTTCTTTTTCATAAAATGAATTTGTAGTGTCCACAGTATGACGTATTGTAACTAGTTCGGCCATAGATTCAATTTCACTTCTTAACTCATTAATTTCCACCATTACTATATTTGCATCCTCAAAAGTATCACAATTATTAAATTTTATTAATACTTTATTAAACTTTGCTTCTAAATCCTTCATATCTGGTCTTTTATACAACATTTGTGTAAATTTCATTATATTCACCTCTCTTAATATTATATTTTATTTATATTTGGCAGTTTTATTCATATCATTTTATACATTAGTTCTGCTGGATCAAGAATAGGGATAGACGTACACTTTCTTAATTCATCATAAATATATGGAAAGTGAGTGCATCCTAGAATAATAACATCTACTTTTGCACTGGAATAAAACTCCATTAAACTTCGTAGTGCAAATTTTCCAACTATTTCAATTGCAGATATACCTTTTTCGATATCCACAACCATTGGTAGTATTCCTACTCCAATAACATTACAACTGGGATTAACTGATTGTATAACTTTTTCAATACCTGCTGAGCTTTTATTATTAGCTGTTATAACACCAATACTATTATAATCAAAAGCAATTTTTTTATAAATATCAAAGGGAGTTATTATTCTTATGCCTTCTTCTCTAGATAACCGTGCCATGTCAACTGCAGCACTTAATGAATTGCAGTATACTAATATTGTGTCAATCATTTCATATTTTGTTTTTTCTATTATATTTCTAACCTTCTCCTCAAGATCAAGAGGAGACAATATCTGAATTTTAGATTGCTCCTCTGGGCATGTTGACACCGAATATCCTATTGCTATAACTCCTTTCGAAGATAGAAATTCTACACCCATTTTAGTATCTACAGGGGTTCCTGCAATTACAGCAACTTTCATGTTACTCACCTATATTAGGTCTTTTATTAATACTATTCTAGCAGGAGCACCATCTACTCCCTTAATTTTAAGTGGTAGCGCGCACATGAAATATTCCCCCGGAGCAATATCTTTTAACCTTACACCTTCAATTATAGTTATACCATTATCAAAAAGAACTTTGTGAGTCTCATGATCCGCCTGAGCCCTCTCTATTCCAAAGGAGTCTATAGCTACTCCAATTATTTCTTTCTGCGCAAGGTATTCCGCTCCACTTTTTTCAACATAAACAAAATCAGGTTCATATTTTTCTGTAAAAGAATTTTTAGTTTTAAGCAATAAGAATTCGCCATACTTAATATTTTTATTAATAAGATCCTCTTTTGTTATCTTGTCAATTACATTTGTTAAATCCAGAACTCTACACTTTGTTATTAATTTATTAAGTTCAACAGACTCGATTGTTGCTCCCATATTATCTACGTGATATGGGGCATCGATATGTGTTCCAGTATGTAAATTCATATACATACTAGACTCATTAATGCTATCTTTTGGAATTTTTCTTTCAAATTTTATAACAGGTCTTTTTTCCTCTATATTTTTATATACTCCCATTTCTTTTTCAATAGTCATTGATATATCATATATTATCATATGTTACCTCCATTTTAGTCAGAAGCAGTGTTCCACCACTGTCTACCATCCTTTTCAATTAAATCTATTGCCGCTAGTGGACCCGCAGTTCCCGCCTTATAATTTGGATAATTTAATGCATTATTACTGTTTTCTATTCCCTTTTCAATACTTTCTATAAATTTCCACGAATATTCGAGTTCATCCCACCTTGTAAACAAGGATGTATTATTTCTACTTGCTTCAAGTATTAACCGCTCATAAGCCTCTGGTGAATCATTCACATACTTACAACTTTGGCAATAATCCAGTTCTACCTTTTCCATCTTAAACTCGTTACCAGGTTTTTTAGCATTAATGCGAAAGAAAAAGCCCTCTTCTGGCTGAATTTTTAAAACTAAGAGATTATGACCAATTTGATCAAATTCCTTATAATAATTAATTCCAGGAAGTTTTTTAAACTGAATAACAATTTCTGTACTTTTAGTATCCATTCTTTTCCCAGCTCTTATATATATAGGCACTCCACCAAAACGGAAATTATCAATATAAGTTTTAATGGCTATAAAAGTATCCGTATTTGAACTTGGCGACACATTTACTTCTTGCCTATATCCTACCATTTCCACATCATTAGATGTCCCTTCACCATATTGACCACGAACAATGTCCTCATTAAAAGATTCCTGAGTAAATGGTCTAAGAGACCTTAAAACCTTAACCTTTTCATCTCTTATAGATTCTGGACTTAAATCTACAGGCGGCTCCATTGCAATCATAGTTAACATTTGCAATAAATGATTTTGAAGCATATCTTTTAATATACCAGCATTTTCATAATATCCGCCTCTATTTTCAACTCCTAAAAGCTCATTAGATGTAATTTGAATATTATCTATATAGTTTGCATTCCATAGTGGTTCAAATAATGAATTTCCAAATCTGATTGCTAATATATTTTGAATCATTTCTTTCCCAAGATAGTGATCTATTCTAAATATATCCTCTTCATGTATTAACTTTGATATATTATAATTTAAGGTTCTAGCTGTTTCTAAACTCGACCCAAAAGGCTTTTCTACCATTATCCTCTGCCAACCAGTTGATTTTTTCAGCATGTCATTATTCTTCAAATTTCTAATTATCCCTTCGAAAAACTCAGGAGCAACTGCCAAATAATATAACCTTTTTCCTCCTGTTAAATATTTAGTATCCATCTTTTCCAAAAATAAATCTAAATTTCTATACCCCTTATTATCTGAAGTAAAATCAAAATTTTTATAAAAGATTCTTTTACTAAACTTATTCCATAACTTATCATTTAATGAAAACCTACAAAATTGTTTTGCTGATTCATACATTTCATCTCTATATTGCTGATTTGTTTTTTCTCGTCTTCCTATTGCCACGATTGTAAAGTTTTCTGGTAATCTCTCCTCATACATCAAACTAAATATAGCGGGAATGAGTTTTCGTTTCGTCAAATCACCAGTTCCGCCAAAAATTACAAATATACTAGAAAGATCTATATCTATATTTTTATCCATTCGAGGTTCTCCTTTCTAATAATTTATAAGAATAATATACCACAAAATTACGAAATACGTATACCTTATTTTGTAAGCATTTTATCTAGAACATATATTATACCATATCCATAATATCACAGTCTAAAAAAGCCAACTTGTAAAAAGAAATTACAAGTTGGCTTTATTTATATCCTATAAGTCTACAATAGATACACCTTTTCCGAATACAGTTTCAAAATCTCCTGCAAAATCCTCAACAGCCTTATTAATTACTGGCATTTCAAGAGCAGCATGTAGTAGTGCTGGCTGAACTGTGGCTGTTTGAGCACCACATTCAAATGCCGAATTTACCTGCCCCATATTTTTAAAGCTTGCGGCGAGTATTATAGTTGAGTAATTATACTCTCTAATCATACTAGCAAAAGTTGTAATAACGTCTTGAGGATCAATATCCATGTTTTCCATACGGTTATAATATGGTGCTATAAAATCTGCACCAGCCTCCATTGCAAGTAATCCTTGCACCTTGGTATAAATTGCAGTTGCAGTAACCCCAACACCTTTTAATTTTAATCCCCTAATAGCTTTCAACCCTTGTTCAGTTACTGGAATCTTTATAAATACCTTATCATCAACATTTTTAATTATAGCCTCAGCTTCTGCCATCATGCCTTCATAATCCTTAGCGACTACTTGAATATGTAATGATTTATCCATTCCTATAATCTTTCTAATTTCTTTGAAGTGGTTAAAAAAATTAATTTTACCCTCTAGTTTAATAATGCTAGGGTTACTTGTAATTCCTACAATTTTGAAAAACTCACTATAGTGCTTAATATCATCTATATTAACTGTATCAAACATATACTCCATTTTTATAATCTCCTTTTATACTATATTTTATGTTCTGTGCGCTCTATTATATCATCTTGAGTCTGTTTTGATAGTACATTAAAGAATGCACTATAACCTGCTACACGTACTATTAAATCACGATGATCATCTGGGTTGTTTTGTGCATCTATTAAAACTTCCCTCGATACAACATTATACTGAACATGGAAACCATGTAACCTATTAAAGAATGTCCGCAGTAGCATTACAAGCTTCATCCTGTCTTCTTCTTTTTCAAGCATTTGAGGATTAACCTTTTGGTTTAGAAGCACTCCCCCTGTAATTTTATCAGTTGGTAATTTAGAAACTGATTTAAACACAGATGTAGGACCATTTTTATCCATTGCATGACTTGGAGAACACCCTTCGGCAAGTGGAGTATGTGCCCGTCTTCCATCTGGCGTAGCTGTTGTTGAAGCTCCTTGTGGCACATTTGCAGATATCGAAGATGTTCCCGCATAGTATATGCCTCCAATAGGTCCACGTCCGTACCGAGTGTTATGGTACTTGCTAATCTCATCAATATAAACACCATATGCATCTTTTAGCAATAGGTCAATATAGTCTTCATCATTGCCATATTTAGGTGCACCATTTATTAAAGCATCTTGAATGCACTTTCCATCTACTCCTCCAAAGTCATTTATTAAAGCTTCCCATAACTGCTTTGGAGTAAATAGTTTATCCTCAAATACACATTTTTTAATAGCGGCAAGAGAATCCCCTAAATTTGCTATACCAACTTGTAGCCCGCTTATAAAATCATAAACAGCGCCCCCCTCTTTCAGGGTTAATCCACGTTCAATGCAGTCATCAACCAAGGCAGAACATAATATATCCGCAGCATCTTGTTCTAGCACAATATCTGCGCAGCTGTCAATAATAACACTATGACGTGTAAATTCACGGATTATTTTATCCCATGCTGCAAGCACCTCATCAAAGCTTTTCATATCCTTAAAGTGGCCAACTCCATCGCACACTTTAATCCCACTCTCAATATCAACACCATCATTTAATGCAATCATAAAACTCTTAACGAAATTTAAGAAACTCATCCCAGTGCAACGATAACCCCATTTCCCAGGAATAGCAACCTCAACGCATCCAATAGCGCTGTAATTATATGCATCTTCTTCCTTTACGCCCTTTTGAATAAAGCTTGGAATTATAATTTCATCATTATTAAAAGCTGGCATACCTGTACCTAATCGAACAACTTCTATACACTCCCTCATGAAGGCATCATCTAGTCCCCTATGATAACGAACAGTCAAGTTAGGTTGTGGTAGCTTAACTTGTGCTACGCTTCGTAATATAAGATAAGATAGTGGATTAACAGCATCTCGCTTTAATGTTGTTTGTCCTCCCACCGTAACATTTTGATAAAGTGGACTACCAGCACTAAATTGAGTATGACTCCAAGAACGAATTTTATTGATGGTATAAGTTTTTATCCATAAATTAGTTAATAGTTCACAAGCTGAGTCTTTTGTAACAATACCTAATCTCAGATCTTTTTCATAAAATGGATATAAAAACTGATCAATTCTACCATAAGATAACGAGTGACCGTTTGATTCAATTTGCAAACATAAATGTACTATCCACATCGATTGCAGCGCCTCATGTAAATTATCAGCCGGAGAATAAGGCACTTTACTTAAAATCTGCGCCATCTTTAAAAGTTCAGCTTTCCTTATATCATTTTGCTCAGATTTAGCCATAGCTAATGCTAAATCAACATAACGACCAGCAAAAGAAACCACAGCATCCAAAACAATTATAATACTTTGATAGAAATAAGATTTATTTAAGTTTTTACAATCAGTTAAATCTAACTTCTTAAGCTTTTCCTCTGCATGCGACTTATATTTAACTAAACCATACTTTAATATTTTTTCATAATTAACTGCGAGATGGGCATCTCCAGAAGTAATATTACCCTCAGCTTTAATAATTCCTAAATCATAAAACACCTTACTAGTGGGCGGCATAGCAGCAAGTCCACGATCTTTTAATGTGTTGTGCTCCCAGTACGGTGCAATATCTCTTAAATCTTGTTTACTTTTCTGCGTTATATAAAAACGATCTCCATCACGTTTATCAAACTCATCAAGCTCATCAATAACCCAATCCATTGCGTATTCAGGAAATATTGGGGCACTTCGATTAGACGATGCTTGATTTCCTGCAATTAGTGTTTGAGGCTCAATATATATGCTCATGTTTTTAAGAACATTTTCAAGCATTAAAGCCCTTCGCACAACCATCGGTTTATCAGCATGTAATTTGTAACTCTGAGTAGCAAGTTTTGCACGCTCGGTGCATACCATAGGTTTTGCATTTAATAAATCATTCCTAAATTCTTTCATTCTTGTACTTAATTCACCAAAATAGCTCATTTAACTTTTCTCCTTTTATCACACCATCTTTACATCTATATTATCTTTTACTAGTAAATTTGTTATTTCGCCTGGTATTTTACTATCAGTAACAATCATAGCAACTTCTTTAGTATTGAATTGGAAAGCTACGCCCTGCTTAGAAAATTTTGTAGATTCAGTTAGAACAATAACTTTATTTGCATTTTCAGCCATCGCACGTGCAATTTCGGTCCTCATATGGTTTTTTCCTGTAAATCCCAATTTAGCAGTAAATCCATCTGTGCCAACAAAAAGCTTATCCACATAGAAGTTATCTATACATTTACGCGCAATGGGACCAACAACAACCTGACTCTCCGCCTGGTAATCACCTCCAAGCAAAACTATCTTTGCAAAAGGGCATTCTCTAATGTATGATGCTATAAATGCAGAGTTTGTTATTATGGTAACGTCACGCTTATTTGTAGCAAGCTCCTTAGCAAGTAATGCGCAACAGGACCCTGATTCAATCATAACCGTTTCACCATTTTCAACTATTTTTGCAGCTTCAATTGCAATTTTACTTTTCACATCGTAATTAAATGCCAAACGGTTACTAATATCATCACTACTGACCATTACGGCAAACCCATGCTCTCTTTTTAGAAAGCCTTTCTCTTCAAGAAGTGCCAAATCCTTGCGAATTGTAACTTGCGAAACCTCTAGTGAACTTGATAGTAAAGTGACCTCAATACGTCCCTCTTTATTTACAATTTCTAATAATTTCGTGTGTCTTTTATTCATGATGATCTCCCTTCCTTATCAATTATTATCAGAATTATATCACAATAAATTTCGAAATGAAAGGAATTAGTTTCGAATGAAATTAAATTTCTTATGTTCATAACTTAATTATACTAACATCATCAAATAAGTCAACAATAAGTTTCATTCGTAATTAAAATAGTTTTTAATGAAGCATTTTCTTTACTTTAAAATATGTTTATGCTACTATAATTTTATCTAAGTAAATTAAAAAAATAAAACATATAGGAGTTTTGAATGAATAATTTAACCGCTTGTATATTTAATATACAAAAATATAGCATTCACGATGGACCAGGTATTCGAACTGTAGTATTTTTTAAAGGTTGCCCATTAAAATGCCTTTGGTGTAGTAACCCTGAGTCACAATATGTAGGTCCTGAGGTATCCTTTGATCAGGAGGCTCAACCAAAGTCAGCACTTACCATTATTGGAGACACCAGAAATCTAAGTTACATAATGAGTGAAGTTATGAAAGATAAAGACTTTTATGATGAGTCGGGTGGTGGTGTTACTTTATCTGGAGGAGAGGCTATGCTTCAATATGAATTTGCTATAGCTTTACTAAAACAATTTAAAGATTGTGGCATTCATACTGCATGTGAAACCACGGGATACGCCACGCAAGAAATTTTTCAAACTTTTATTGAAAATGTTGATTTAATATTATTTGATATAAAACATTATGACAGCCAAAAACATTATGAATATACCAATGTCTATAACGAAAAAATTATTCAAAACTTAAAAACTGCAATTAGACAAGGCACGGATGTTATTGTACGTATCCCTGTGATACCTGGCATAAATAGCAGTTTGAAAGATGCACAAGGTTTTTGTGATTTATTAAAAGCGGCAGGTGCCACAAAAGTAAATCTATTACCATTTCATCAATTTGGGCAAAAAAAATACTCCTTATTAAATAAGGAGTACAAGTTTAAAGATGTTGCACAATTACATGAAGAAGATTTAATAAACTATAAAGAAATATTCAAACAAAACGGGTTAAATTGCACTATATAATTTAGCTTGTTTTTTATTCCAGTTTGTTTCATTTAAATCAGGGAATACTATTTATAAAAAGATAGCTTGGTAAGATGAAATATAACTAGGAGGATATGAAATTATGGTAAATTCAAAATCAGATTTACAGAAATTTTCAATTATTATGTTATTACTAATTACTGTTGCAATCACAATTGGCTGCATGGTAAAACTCAATACAGACTTCCAAAGCATAGAAACATCTACTCTTAATAATGATGATTTAAAGGATATATCTAGTACAGGTAATATAAATATCGTGGTAATACGAAAAAATGAATTACTTTCAGTATCGTTAAATGGTAAAAATATCACATTAGATAGTGGTGGTTCCTTTTCACGTCCTCTCATATCTCCTAATAAAAAATATGTTTCATATATTAAGGATAAAAACTTGTATATAACAACGGATAAACATGAGCATATAAAAGTAGCTCATAATCCTATTGATTTATCATTTGCATTGCAGTTATCTTTTGCATGGAAAGATGAAAATACTTTGTTATATTCCCCAACCTCTGGTGGCTTATATAGTTTTGATGTAGTAAATAAAATAAGCAAACCTTATTTAGCAAATAAATATAATTACCAAAACATTACCTTAGACGTTACAGGGGGAATATACGCAGAGCAGTACCTGTATTATAAAAAGAATAACTCTTATTTTATTAATGATTACGGAGTACTATTCTTTAATCCAGTATCAAAAGAAGAAAAAATAGTTATAAAATCAATCCCAAATAAAATGGATACAGGTGGTGATTTAGGGATGTACCCTATCATAAGTGGAATATCAAATGATTATAAGTATTTGTATGTTTGGAAGCACCCACATTCAGGTTCTATCGCAGCAGATGGAGTTCCACTTGCTGTATATGATATCTTGAATAATAAATTGATAGAATATGAAAATCCAAATATAATATCACTAGCTTATAAAGACAATATATCCCCAAACCCTAAAAACAGCAGATTTTTAGCATTAGTCTCAGGGGAAGGTAGATTTATGGGTAATAATAAACATCTAATTATTTTGAATATCTTAACTGGTAAATTTCAGTCCATACCACCAAAGGAATATGCATTTATGACCCCCAATTACTCTGGAGATGGAAAAACGATTCTATATGCTTCTTCTAAAGAAGCATCATATGCACCTGGAAATATAGCTCAATGGCTTTTAAGTGGTAATCACCATATTTTTAGTATTGATACAACTACAAAACAAATAATACAGCTTACAAGTAACTCAAATTATTTTGATTTTTCTCCGATTTATGTAAATAACAAAGACATGATATTTTTTCGAAGTGATAAAACTGAAAATGTGTCCCTCTGGAAATCTGTTAATGGTCAAGAAACAATGCTAACAGATGGAATAATATTCTACAATGATATGGATTTTCCCGTGCAAAACTATTATGGACATTTTAACACTACATTATTTACTGATATAAAATATTAATTTAAGACTCTATATATGAAACAAAAAACATTAAAGACTTCATATGTTATAATTAAGTCTTTAATGTTTTTAAATATTATTTAATGTATTTATTTTCATTTATTAAGTGTTCATTATAAGTTTTACTGAATACATGTTTATTTCCATTTGCTAAGTAATATAAATAATCATTTTTTTGAGGATATAGTGCGGCTTCTATTGAAGCTTTCCCTGGTGATGATATTGGTCCTGGTGGCAACCCCTTATATAAGTATGTATTGTATTTCGACTTAATCTTAAGATCATTATAATATACCTTGTCAAGACTCTTTTCTCCTCTTGTCTTTGCATAAATAACTGCTGCATCCACTTGAAGTAGCATTCCTTTTTTGAGCCTGTTATAAATAACTCCAGATATTATACTTTTCTCGCTATCATTTGCTGTTTCTTTTTCAATTAGTGAAGCTATAGTTATAACCTCATTAACATCTAACCCTAATTCTTTAGCTCGAGCCTTATTTTTATCTGAAAAAACCATTTTAAATCTATTTACCATTATATTTATAATCTCTTCTTTAGTACTTCCGTTAAGTATAAAATAGGTATCTGGAAACAAATACCCCTCTAAATCATAATAAACGTCTTTTTGGTTAAGTAGTAAAGTATTTGTTTTTAAAACATCAAGTTTTTCATTTAATACATCTTGTGTTTTTACAATATTACTTTTTTCAAGAATAGTACCAATTTGATATAACGTATATCCCTCAGGTATAGTTATAATAGTAAAGTCTGATTTCCCGTTCTTAAACCTTGTAATAAGATCATTTAAATTTGTTCTAGGATTTATTATATAATTCCCTGCCTTAACGCTTTCCTTAAGTCCCTTTTTATTGGCATGATATATAAATGTACCCTCATCTTTTATTATATTTTTTTCTTGTAGCTGCTTTGCTACTTGCTCAATTGTTTGACTTTTCTTAAATATAATATTAATATCACAAGCATTTATTGTTGTTATATGCTTATAATACAAATAACCGCTTCCTAATATTACCCCACATAAAATCACTGCAATTGTAACCACTAACGTTCTTTTTCGCACATTATCAACTCCGTATATTAGCAATAAATAAATACGATTTATTTACTCTTTACTATTTTTAAATTTAGTTAATTTTCTATTACCTTTTCATCCTTATGAAAACACATCAGAAAGTTCAACTTGTAAATCCTCAATTTTACTTCTAATCGTTTTACTAATTAATATATCTTCTTGTTTCACTTTTTGAGATGGAAGTTCAAATGTAAACTTACTTCCTTTTCCAATTTCACTTTCAACATATATGGTGCCCTGATGCATTTCAACAAGAGCTTTAACTAAACTTAGTCCTATTCCTGTGCCCTCTGCATTTCTTGACAGTGATTTATCCACCTGCTTAAATCTATTAAATATTATATCCAATTGGTCATTCTCAATCCCTATACCATTATCTTTTATTGATATTTCAATAAATTTATCATTATCTTTAATATTAACAAATATTTCGTTTCCCGCATCAGAAAATTTAATTGCATTTGATATAAGATTTAATACTATCCTTTCTATCTTCTCTGGGTCACAAGCTATAATTCTTTCCTCAATGTCTGTATCGAAAATTATATTTAATCCTTTAATATCAGTATAAGCCGCAACAGAATTTACTATTTCCTCTACAATTTCTACTATATTATAATTCGATAATGAAAGTTCAAAGAATCCAGCTTCAATTTTTGATAAGTCTACTATGTTATTGATGAGTTTAGATAACCTATAGCAATTTTGCATCATTGAATTAATATAACTAAAAATAGAATCTTTATTTTGATCTAATGAACCATTTTTACAATACATATTAAATAGTTGTATTGTTGAATATATAACATTGAGTGGAGTTTTAAGTTCATGGGATATGTTAGTCAAAAACTCCTCCTGTGCTTTCAATGATTTTTCCAATTCTTTTTTCTGTCCCTCAATTATTTTATTCTTATTTATCATCATTTCGTTCATTATATTAAGTTTGGAATTTTGTTTTCTAAGTAATAATTCACGTTCTATTGCATCTACTACAGTAGTTAATGTCAATAAAAAAAACGGGTTATGAAGTATAACCGCCGTCATTATACATATACTTCCAAGTAAATTATTGTCATCGGTATAATGAAATGGTACTCCATAACAAGCACTACCAAATAACGCTTTATTAAAATGATTTGTTCCAATCAACTGTACAGGGTGATTTTGTTTTAAAGTTAAACTAACAACATTTGTGCCCATATCTTCACTAAATTGATTACCAGTTTTAATTCCTAGTAACTCTATAGTTGATTTAATTGTTTCATCTCCTAGAATATCTAATAAATAACCATTTTCATCTGATATAGTAATTAATATAGGAGTACCTTCTAGTGATTTAATTATTTTCTCACTAAAGAATTTTACAACCTCTAAGATTTCTTTATAATCATGTTTTTTCTCTTTAATCTCTAATTCTGTTAAAACATTTTTAGGTGTTCCTAGCTCATTAGGATTCATACCTAATTCAATACACCTTTTTTTAGATTCAGTAATATAAGTTGGTTCTTGCTCATGTTTTTGTTGCAGCATTTGTAAAATTCCTCCTATGACACTAAATATATTGAATATTTATTCGCTGACTTTGTCATTTTTTATATATTATTGTAATTATCTAAATTTTAGCATATTTCACCTTCTTAGACAATAAATATTATTATTTCTTTGTTAAGCTAAAAAAATATAGGCTTGCCATTAATAGACAATCCTATATATAATAGTTAACTAGATTAAATTTTAGAATTTTTATAAATTAATTACTCCTTTTAATGTAGGTTTGTTTTCATTTGTAGGATTAAACTTTATTACATCTGGTAATTTCCAGTCTCTTTTCCCTCTATTAAATTTCTGTGGCAACATATATTTATGTGACTTTTGCCCTTTTTTTATATGATTCATTATTTCTTCTTCGAACATATATTTTACCTCGTTCATATGGCAACTATTTATAATAATTTGTTTAAACTTGAGCTCATCTACAATCTTCAAAAATCTATCTACTTCACTTTCAAAAACTTTAACAAAAAAAGCATTATCCTTATTATCATCACAAATTAATATTGGGTTTAATTGACTTTCGTTAATTATAGATTTCAATCTATCTACACTTTTTTTGCTCCTACCTATAAAATATCCATAATTAATATGATTAGGATCATTATCCTCTGGAAAAATAGCATTATATAATAATTCCTCTTCTTTCATTCTAATCTCCACCTTTCTAATAAATAATTAGATTAATAAAACTAAAATTCCTTAAGCCACTTAATTGATATTTTTATAATAAATTGTACATGATACATTTATTATAGTAGTTAATTGTAAAGATTATGTTATAAAAATGTTTAGATTTAGTTAATTATTTGAAATTGTTAGAATATTCTTTGAATTCCTTTTTAATAACCAAGAAATCCTCTAAATCATTTAAGAATTGGAACAATAACGCTCTATTTTCAAATTCAATTCTATTTTTGGGAAGTTCCATCATTTTATAATATTTCCTAAGTAAATCGAGCTCGTCAATAAGCTTTATGCAATCATTATCTTCACGTATATTAATTGCAACATCATTTGTAAACACTGACAATAACCTAGTTTGCTCGTAAGTCATATAAAACCTAGAAAAATGTCTTTTCATTCTTTTTATAGCATCTAATTGCATTAGCCTCATATCTATATAATCTACGTAATAATTATTAGTCTTAAATAAATGATTATTGTTTATTATTTGAGCCATTAATTTAGTATTTTTAATTAATTCTTCAATATCTAAAAGTATTTTTTTATCATAGATTGGTACAGCTTGCGAAACTAAACTTTCTGCCATATCTGATAATATCAACCTATATTTTTCTTCTAAAGATTCCTTGTTTTTCTCAAAATCTTCTTCTAATGATTTTGTGTATAAATTAAATATCATTGCGACTCCAATGCCTATTATAGTTAACTTAACTTCATTTATAATCCAATATATATTAATATTTGTACTTATTAAAAGATGCGTTGACAATACTGCACCAACAACCATGCCCTCATTTATTTTCAAAATATTTGTTATAGGTATAAATACAAGTAAAAACACTCCGAATACAACCGAGTTATTTCCAAGTAAAACATATAATGCAAAAGATAAAATTATTGCTATTGATGATGCAATTATTCTTTTTGAACCAACTAATAGAGCTTCTCTTTTTGTATCTTGAATACTTAGTATTGCAATTATGCCTGCTGTTA
Organism: Clostridium lacusfryxellense; assembly: GCF_018861735.1. GTDB lineage: Bacteria > Bacillota > Clostridia > Clostridiales > Clostridiaceae > Clostridium_AD > Clostridium_AD lacusfryxellense. The sequence continues at coordinate 29,566 of NZ_JAHLEB010000046.1, forward strand.
CTGCAAAATCTAATTCTAAATAGGTGGATATAAGAACTGCTATTGTTGCAGCCATTGTTATCTTAACTGTTTTTGATTGCATCAAATTTATCATTTTTTAACTTTCTCCTACCATCATAATAGTATAATATTTTTTATTCTTTAATGAAAAAGCTTATAGGATTATTAAACAATAACTCAAACACATCTTCATTTTCATTCCTTAAAAATTTCAAATCGATAGTGTTTTTACATTTGATTATTTTTTCAATGTTTTCCAGAAATAAATCTACTAATTCACCGTCGAAATGTTTGTTCCTCTCTGCCTTTAATATATCTAAACAAGTTTCAATTTTGAAAGCCTTCTTATATACTCTTTCTGTAGACAATGCATCAAAAACATCTGTAATAGCTACAACTCTAGCAGTTAATGGTATATCCTTACCCTTAAGCCCTGATGGATACCCACTACCATCCCATTTTTCATGATGACTTAGGGCTAGCTCATAACCCATTTTAATTACACTACGTTTCGATCCCTTAAGTATCTTCGCCCCGATAACTGTGTGTGTTTTCATTATTTCAAATTCCTGCGTTGTAAGCTTACCAGGTTTTAAGAGAACCGAATCTGGAATGCCTATCTTCCCTATATCATGCATTAAAGCTGCATAATTCATTAAATTAATTTTTTCCTGAGATGTTTCTACCTTTTCATATAAAATTGATGAATATATACTCATTCGGGCCATGTGAACTGCAGAATCATCATCTCTGTATTCAGCCGCATAACATAAACGTTTTATAATTTCGTTTGTAAGCTCTCCATTTTCACTAAGAGCATTTTCAAGCATGGCATTTCTTGATATCAATTGAGAATTTTTATCCTCTATCTCGCTGAGAGTATGATTTATAAAAAAACTCATTTTTCTAGTCATTATGTCCTGTTCAATATTTTCACATTCAATCCTTCGTAAATTATAATTAATACCATACTTACCCAGTTTATTTTTCATTATTATTAATGCTTCATATAGGATATTTGCTGAGAAACTTAAATATCCACTAAATTTTCTAAATTGATCCTCTTTTGCAGGTTCATCATAAAATATTTCCTTACTTATAAAAATGGCAGGATGCTCATTATGATTTATAATAATGTTCCATTCATCTATCATTAAATCATCCTCATTAAGTTCAATAAATACTGTGTTTTTAAAATCTTTTACACTATCAAAATTAATATTTCGAGCAAATACATAAACTTTTTCGCATAAATTATCAAGAATTTTATACCTTTCAAGTTCTACCATAAAAAATTCAAACTTTTGAAATGATACAAAAATTTCAGATTTTAATTTAAACTCAACTATCATATCTTCAAGACCATGACTAATACCCATAAGCGAAGATTTTGTATATATTTTTTTCTCAATAGTTGATTCCTTTTTCATAAGAATATCGCTTAATTCAAGCATTTATAAACCACCTCATATATGTTTAATTTATTAAAGCAACAATTTCATATTTGTTTATTTTAATTAAAGATAAAATAATATATCAATAAAATATTACCTCTTTTTTACTAAAATAACAAACTTATAAATTAATATACAATAGCTTTTATAAATTTCAACATCATATAAGGGTATTAAATACTAAAAAGAACTATAACTAGCTTCTTAAAAATTTTCTAATATATTTATCAATATAAAATTCATTTTCTTTTATAATATATTCATCTTCATTAATTTTTATTTTGCCTTCATAGAATTGAATGTTCATTGGTACCACATCCATAGCTAAAGGATTAAATCTATTTGTTTTTAATCCTGGTTCATGTGTTTTCAACTGGCCATCTATATCTTTAATTGATATTTTATCTAGTGATGATCGCAATGATTTAATAGTTCCATCCTCGTTAAAATTCAAAGAATTTACATCTCCATTAATACCAATAGCCCCAACATCAAATGCATGTAGTTCACCAATTATAGTATTAATCATTGTTTGTTTTCTTGGTTCACATGATTTGACAGCACCATTTGGATATAATGATACCCCTATACGCGTTTCAATAATACCACAAGGTGTTAGTACCTCAATGAAATCTTTTGGCCATAAGGTTAAGCTTTTAACCGAATCTGATTCATAAAAACTAATCCCAATAATCTTTTTCTTAAAGGCTCCAAATTCTAAACTAAAATTTAATTCTTCCGCGAGTTTATATTCATTTTGCTCGGTCCAATAGGCAGTCATCTTGCCGTTTAAAGGAAAAATACGTTTAATCTTTCCATTTTCATAAAATACAGCAAGTTCTGCAGGTAACTTACCAATACTTGTATCAATAGTAGTCTGTTTTTGAAAAGAGATGCTTTGTAAACTTCCATTTTCATAAAACGATAGTGATCTTTTGTATTTTCTTCTTAATTCTGCTCCGTCATATTGAGGTACTAGCTTCCCATAAATAGTTTTCATTTCGGAGTATTTATTTAATTTACATTCCTTTATGGCGCCTCCATTATAAAATTCAATACTACTTATACCATTAAGCATTCCATAACTAGTCTTAAATCCTTCCATATTATCATCTCCAAAATAGAATATTCATTACTCCTCTTCTTCACAAATCATAGGATGTATTGTAACTTTAACCTCATTATTTCCAATAATTTCATTTTTCATTTTCAAATTGAGTCTTTTAAATTCGACCTCAAACCAATGTGGAATATGCTTGCAAATTATTTCAAGTCCATAAAAAACTGTGGTATTTAGGAACGGTAACAATATTCCCTTTGAAGTAATGTTAACATCGTTCTCCTGAATTTTCTTCAAATCTAAAAAATAGGTTCCATCTTTAAGTAAAATTATTTGAGGTGATTTATAAGCCTTACCTTCTAAAGCATTTGCTTTTGCCTCTTCTTCTTCCTTCTCATACACAAACTCCAAAAATTCCAAAGGTTCTCCTTCTATTTCCCATGTATTGAATCCCATTCCATCAAGAACGTTATAAACCATTCCTTTTATGTCTCTCCCAACAAAAACATTGCAATCCCCTAAGGATTCTGTCATATTTATAATATTTTCTCTAATTGCTTTTAGTCCTCCTATATTGTCAATTTTAAACATAATTTCTTTAGTTACTGCCCATTTCCCCAAATGCCTTGAATAAACTTTAATTATACCAGGCTCTAGGAAAGATTGTGTTTTCCCACTAACGTCTTGAAATACTGCAATCTCCATATAATTTTCTATTCATCATATAAATATGATAAATTATCCTCCTTATTTTATTGTTTATTTTTATTTATTGCCTCCATAAATTTTATATAATCACAATTACCTGCTCTTTCTCCTATTCCCCCAAATGTAGTATCCACGTATTCAGCACCAGCCATAACCGCGGAAGCTGAGTTTGCAACTGCCATACCAAAGTCATTATGTGCATGAAATTCAATGGAAATACCCGTTTGTCTTTTTATATCATAAATTATTTTAAAAGTTTTCTCAGGATACAATATGCCTACGGTGTCTGCATATCTAATTCGCTTTATGCCAAGTTCCTTGACTTCTTTGATAACTTGTACTAAAAAATCTGTAGAAGTCCTCGAGGCATCTTCAAGTCCCACTACAACTTCAAGGCCCTTTTCTTCAGCATAATAGACGCTCTTTTTCATTTGGTTTATAACCCAACTTCTATCCTTTCCTAGTTTCCACTTTATTTGTATATCAGAGACCGGTACTGCAATATGCACAATATCAACCCCACAATCAATAGAATGATTTATATCGTTTATATTCATTCTATTCCATGCTGATATTTTACTTTTGAGACCCAGGCTCATTAATTTTTCAATACTCTTTTTTTCATCACCACCCATGGCAGGGGTACCAGCCTCAATTTGATATACATTTTTCGAATCTATTATTTTTGCAAATTCAATTTTGTTATCAAACCCAAGCTCAACACCCGCCATTTGCTCACCATCTCTTAGCGTAGTATCAACAATCTTACACATAATGTAGCCTCTCAATTGTGCTGCATATCTCTATAAAGTCCTTATCTGAAAGTTCAACTTTATTTGATATGCTAATATTTTTAACCTTTTCTAATATTGTAATAATGTCACATACATTAAATTCATTTTCTATGCCAAGTTCTTTAAGTTTACAAATTACTGAGTTCTTACCGGAGTGTTTACCCAATGCTAGCTTTCGCTCAAGTCCAACAAGTTCAGGTTTAAATGGTTCATATGTTTCTGGATTTTTTTGGATTCCAGCAACATGTACTCCAGATTCATATTTGAATACATCTACACCTATAACAGGTTTATTATTAGGTAACTTACAATGGGTTATTTTCTCATATTGCTTTCTCATTTGCGAGAGCAAACTTATTTCGCCATTTATCTTCGTTCCTAGAATAACCTGCAACGCAACTAATAATTCCTCTAAAGCTGTTGTGCCATATACCCCGTCCTTGCCACAAAAGCTAGTAGTTACATAACTATACCCCCTGCTTATAGCCTGAAACCCAATAGAGGTTGCCATGGAAAATTCATTGCTTGCATACATATCGGTTTTAACATTGCAATTTGTAGTTATATAATCATTAAAAAGCCAATTGTTTTCACCTTTAACTCTTATAGAAAATAATTTATTTACATCTATAATCTTATTAATATTATTTCTCTTAAATAAATTAGTACCTATTTCTAATATAATCTTAAAGTTATAGTTATTGTTATTACATATATTAACTAATTCTAAATTTTCTTCTTTTATTATAATATACTCTATACCACTTTTTCTACAAAATTCCAATTGTTTAAGTTCATCTATTCTAAAAATAAAGGCCTCTGATATTATCAGAGGTCCCACATAATTAAAAGTCCTCTCATCAATCTCAAAAAAATCTACTCCTATTTTTTTTAAATTTATAATGAACTCAGCTAATCCATTTTCATGAATTGTATTTCGGTCAAGGCTCTTTTGGGTAATAGTTATTAATGTCCTATCAATAATAAATTTTTCTCTTCCATTTATAACTACTGACATTAATAACACTCCCCTTTTCAATCTACAATATAACTAATATTTATTTTTAATTATATTTCTAACCTTTTTACTATGTTTCCATTAATTAAATGTGATTCCACAATTTCGAGTACATCATCTGGTGTTACCTTGCCATACCATGTTCCTTCTGGATATATAACAACTATTGGTCCATCATTACATAATCCAAAACATCCAGTATTAGATACCATTACCTTATCACTAATGTCATTCTCTTCTATAGCTTCTAAGAAATTAGTCACTATTTCAGTTGATTCATTTGAATGACAATACCCCTTTTGTGTTCCATTTATTCTAGAACTTGTACAGACAAAAATGTGAAACTCTGGTTTATTCATGACACTGCCTCCCCTACTATTTTTCTAATTCCACTTCTAATCTCATCACATAAAAGATATACTTTTATATCTTTCTTTTCAAGTTTTTGTTTAGGTACATCCCCAATTCTAAGAGCAAGCACTCCAGAGCAGTCATCAATAGTTTTTATTATATAATCTATCTTATCTTCATGACTCTCATTGCAATCATCGACACCTGTACAAAATTTAGGTATTTTCCTTTTTTCAACAAATGTTGCATCGCCACTTGCAAAATCATATATATAGAACTCTGTAGCATGTCCAAAATGCTGATCCACATTAAGTCCTGACTTAGATGCTACTGCAAATCTGATTGTTTTAATATCATCGCTCTCTGATGATATTGTAACTTCTGCCTCTTGTGATATATCATTACCAAGTGTTCCTACAGCATCCGCTCTACACTGTTTACAATGATACATTTGTTTAAGATCGATTTCGCATTTTTTTCTCATAGATAACAATTCTTCATTATTGACTGTTATAATATCTTCAAATACACTGCCCGGTGCATTTATCATCGGCATAATATTTGTCATAAAGGCTCCACATTCTTTAACTTTTTTAACTGTATCCTCTATTCCAATATCATTAACACCTTTTACATAAACTATGTTCACCTTGCAAATAAGTCCTTTTGAAGTTAGGTATTTTAGGCCTGATAATTGATTTTGTAATAAAATGCGAGCTCCTTCAATTCCAGTATATTTCACACCAAGATAATTAATTTCCTTATAAAGTTTTACACCTATCTCTGGATCTACTGTATTAATAGTTATAGTAATATGCGAAACTCCAAGTTCTAATATTTCATTAGCATAAAAAGGTAACATTAATCCATTAGTAGATAAACAAAATGTAATTTCAGGACTTTCCTCTTTAATTAACCTAATAGACTCTTTAACCACATCAAAATTTGCTAATGCATCTCCAGGACCTGCTATTCCAACTACTGTAAGATTTTTAAGTTTAGCTTTATACTCTTTAAATCTCTCTAGTGCCTCTATTGGTGATAATATAGTGCTTGTCACTCCTGGTCTACTCTCATTTACACAATCAAACTTACGACTGCAATAGTTGCAACTAATATTACAGGCTGGAGCTACAGGTATGTGAATTCTAGCATTATCATGTGCACAGTTATTAAAACAAGGATGACTTTTTGTTCTTTCTTCCATACTAATCACTTTTTTAACGGCCGGGGTTATCGAATTTTCGTGAGCTATCGAAACTTCAACTTTTTCGTTATCATAATATTTATCATACATATCTTTTCTATATCCCCTCTCTTTTCTTTCTAAAAGAGCATTAGTGATTTCATCTAAAAATCTTAATGAACCAAAATATCCTATATTAACTGCTCTTTGAGCGCCAATCCTATCATGAATAGGAAATCCAATCCTTATGAGTTTAATCTCTAATTTTTCTTCAAGTCTTCTTCCATTTGAGTCTCCAATTAATAAATTAACATCTAGTGCCTTGCAATACTTTTCAATAACTTCAAAGTCAGTATCATCTAGTATAATAGGTAAAATCTCAAGATCCTTTGTAAGTTCTTTTAAATTATTTACTAAAATTTTATTTTTGGAACCAGTAGCTATGAGAAGTGGCTTAATTCCATTTTCTACGCATAACGATGTTACTGCATAAACAATTTCTGGTTCTCCAAAAATAACAACTCTTCCTTCTCCATTGTATTTATGAGAATCAATTATTCCATCTAGGTACCTTCCTCTTTCCTTTTCTAATACTTTTGGAATAGGTTTTTTACTAATTTTAGATATTAAATTTATTAAATAGTCTGTAGCTTTTATTCCCATTGGCACAGCACATTTATATAATGGCACTCCAAAGGCTTCTAATAGATAATCCCCTGCAGTAGACCCTATTTCTGATGTGAAATCCATTTCTATAGTTGCACATGATCCTCCCATTGAAACTATATCCTCAAGTCTTGTGCCTCCAGGTGGAATTTTATTGTACTCCTTAGTGTATCCTGCATCTAAGGTATCTGATATATCAGGTAGTAATGTGTATTCTACTCCAAACTCATTTAAAATATATTTTAATTGCCTTATATCTCCTGGAGTTATATTTGCAGCAATTACATTTATTTTATTATTTTTCAATTCATCATTACTTAAAGATTCAACTAGTCTTCTAAGTGTTTTATAATACCCTTCAGATTGAGTACCAGAATAAGCAGGTGTCGATATTGGAATAATCTTTATACCCTTAGTGTCTTTCTCCTCTTCCCCAAACTCTATAATTATACGTCCAATGTCTTCCCCTATAGTTTCTGCAAGGCAAGTTGTGAGTACTCCAATAACACTAGGATTATATAATTTAATAATATTCTTAAGTCCTATTTTCAAGTTCTTAGCTCCGCCATAAATTGTCCCATCTTCAGTAAGTGACGAAGAAGCTATATCTATTGGTTCATTGAAATGAGTTGCCATGTGACGCCTAATATATGTGCTGCACCCTTGAGACCCATGCAGAATTACCATGCTATTTTCAATTCCCTTAAGTGCCATTACTCCGCCTAGCGGCATGCACATTTTACAAGGGTTAACACTAAGATTTACTGAATTTTTATTTTCCATATTAACACCTCCCCTTTAAATAAATTTCCAAACTGGACTATTTATAGATAAATCTATTTCTTTAGCAAAGTTAACCGCACCATCAAATCCAGATAAGGCATGTTTTCTTTCATGATTATGATCACAAAATGCAATTCCTAGTTTATATGCGAGTGGTCTTTCTTTAACTCCACCGACTAAAATATCTGCTTTTTTCTCTAATATAAATTTCTCTAATTCTGCAGGATTAGTATCATCTAATATTACTGTTCCCTCAGAAGTTATTTTCTTTATAATATCGTAGTCCTCTTCTTTACCTGTTTGAGTTCCTACCATAACAGTCTCAATTCCAAATTCTCTAAACTGCTTTATAAGTGAAATGGCTTTAAATCCACCACCTACATATATTGCTACTTTCTTACCTGTTAGTCTTTTTTTATAATAAGCCAATACATCTTCAATTGCTTTTTCCTCAGCAAATATTAAATCTTTAGTTTTCTGAATTACTTCTTTATTTTTAGTAAACTCAGCAACATTAGTTAAAGAAGCTTTTATATCCTCAAGGCCTAAAAAGCTAACATTTATATAAGGTATCCCAAATTTTTCTTCCATTTGATTAGCTAGGTAATGCATAGAACCTGCACACTGTACAATATTTAAACTAGCTGTTGGAGCATTTTTTATCTCATCACTTGTGCTATCTCCTGTGATTCTTGCAATCACATTAACACCAATTCTTTTAAAATAATTTTTTATAATCCACATTTCTCCGGCTAAATTGAAATCACCTAAAATATTTATACCGTTAACTTTTGGAGAATTATTTTCTCCCATAAGATTTAATATTGCATTACATGCAGCTCTATAACCTACTGCTTTATTTCCTGAAAATCCAGGTGCTTTAACTGGAATAACCCGAATATTATGTTTATTTTCAGCAGCTTTGCAAACAGCATCAATATCATCTCCTATAACGCCTACAATACATGTTGAATATACAAATATCAATTTAGAGGAATTTCCTGCTACTATCTCATCGATAGCAGCAGCAAGTTTCTTCTCACCCCCAAATATAACATCCTTTTCTCTAACATCTGTGGAGTAACTATTTCTGTAATTTTCGGAATCGCTCGATAAACTTCCCCTTATATCCCAAGTATACGCAGCGCATCCAATAGGTCCATGAACCAAGTGGAAAGCGTCTGTTATGGGATTTAATACAACCCTTGCTCCAGCGTAAACACAAGCTCTCTGACTTACAGAACCAGATACACTATTACTGTCGCACTTCATTTTTTTGCCTTCACTTTTAGAGTTATAACAGACTGAGTCTTCTCTTCCTTTAAGCAGTTCCGGTTTCATATAATCACCTCCACAAATATTTTATTACATTACTAATTCAAAATCCTCTTCAGCGCAAGTTCTGTCTATTTTATCTAAAATCACGTTTGACATCATTTCTATTAATCTAATTGCACCTGTATAACCAACTATCGGGAAATATTGATGTGCATATCTGTCTAGTATTGGGAAACCAACTCTTACAAATGGTACATCCTCAGCTCTAGCAATAAATTTACCATGAGTGTTTCCCATTAATAAATCAACAGGCTCATTTTTCATTAATTGGTGAAGCTCAAACAAATCAGCTGACCCTTTAACTACTGCATCTGTTATTTCATTTTCAGCTAATACTGCATTGATTTGCCTTGCAAAAGTATCTCCAGGAGTTCCTGAAATCACAAACTTAGGAATCATACCTAAACTAATTACAAATTCCACGAGTCCAAGAACTGTGTCTGGATCACCGTAAATAGCAACTTTCTTACCACTAAAATATGCTTGACTATCTAACATTAAATCTACTAATTGTCCTCTTTCTACTTCTATAGAACTAGGAACAGCTTTATGAGTAAGTGTTGCGAGTTCTGAAATCAACCTATCTGTAGCTTCAATACCAATCGGAATACCTAAAGTTTTCATAGGAACTTTACATTTTTTCTCAAGTTCTATTGCAGCAGCTTCTGAAGTATACGTGCCAAGTGCTAATGTTAACTTAGAATTTCCTGCATCAATAATGTCTTCGATTTTAGTACCACCTTCTGGATACATTTCAAAAGTTCCTGTCATTGGTGCATCTAACACACCACTTGTATCCGGAAAAAGAATATTGTCAATTTCCATAAGACTAAGAATTCTTTTTATTTCTTTCATATCACCTGGTTCTACCCAGCCTGGAATAACATTAATTCGATTGCTTTTAGTTCCACTATTTACAGACAAGTAAGACACAAATGCTTTTACCATACTAGAAAAACCTGTTACATGTGAACCTGCATAACTTGGTGTATTAGCATGAATTACATATTTACCTTCTGGTACATCAGGTTGAACTTGTGAAATCATTGTTTTAAGATCATCCCCAATAGTTTCTGATAAACATGTAGTATGAACTGCAATTATATCTGGCGCATAAAGCTCAAATATATTTTTTACTGCAGTTTTCATATTTGATCCTCCACCAAATACTGATGCTCCTTCTGTGAATGCACTAGTAGTTGCCATTACTGGTTCCTTAAAATGCCTAGTAAGTTGCATTCTATGATAAGAACAACATCCTTGAGAACCATGACTATGAGGCAGACAAGCGTGAACACCGAGTGCAGCGTACATTGCCCCAATAGGTTGACAAGTTTTTGCAGGATTAATTCTTAATGCTTTTCTTTCTACAATCTTTTTTGTGGTTAAATCTAACATTACTCATCACCTCCAACAACTTTTCCTTCTAATAATGGTTCTACTTTCCACGGCGCTGTTACATATCTCCATGCAGGAGTATGAACACCTGAAGTTATATCTCTAGCGAAAATTACTGCTCCTTTATACCCAGCATATGGTCCTGAATAATCATAAGAATGTAACTGCCTAGACATTACTCCCATCTTTTGAACTACATACTTATCTTTAATACCTGAAAAGAACATGTCAGGTTTTAATTTTTTAATTATTTCCTCTGTTTCATAATGATTTATATCGTCTATTATTATAGTACCTTCATTCTCATCTTTGATAAGACCATCATATTTTGCTAGTGGTATTATCTTAGCTAACTCTTCATACTTTTCAGGTGATAGAATCATTCTGTATTTCTTCTCATCTTTCTCAACTGTTAAATGCTCAATATTTTTACTGTCTGCATCAAGTTTTATACTAGGAATAACTTCTCTACCTTCATAATCATCCCTATGTGCGAACTCATAACCAGAAACAACAGTCTCAACTCCGAGTTCCCTTAAAAGTGTTTGATAATGATGAGACCTTGAGCCTCCTACATATAAACATGCAGTTTTACCTTCAAGTCTTGTTTTATAATATTGCATTTGACCTTCAATTTCAGCTATTTCCTCCGCAATTATCTGTTCTGTTTTCTCTATCAGTTCTGGTTCTCCGAAATATAATGCTATATCCCTCAGTGTTTGCGTTGTACCCGTAGCTCCTATGAAATTAACTTTTATCCAAGGTATTCCATATTTAACTTCCATCATTTCAGCTATATAATTTATAGATCTGTGACATTGAACTAAATTAAGCTGCGCAGTATGAGCATTTTTTATTTCCTCATAACTTCCATCTCCTGTCATTACACAGACTATATCATAACCTACTTTTTTAAGTATTCTAGCAACTTCCCATCCGTCTCCACCGATGTTATACTCACCTAACATGTTTATTGAGTGTTTTTTAGTTGGTACTTTAGTTCCTGTTCCAATTACACTTCTCATTAAATTATTATTAGCAATATGATGTCCCGCGGATTGACTTACTCCTTTATATCCTTCACAATTAAAAGATAAAACTTGAATCCCGTAAGTTTTTTCTGCCCAAACAGCTACAGCATTTATATCATCACCAATTAATCCAACTGGGCAAGTAGCAGAAATTGTTATTGCTTTGGGATTGAATATTTCAACAGCCTCTGTAATAGCCGCCCTTAACTTCTTTTCTCCACCAAAAATGATATCACTTTCTTGCATGTCTGTTGAAAAACAGTATTCTATATAGTTTTGACCTCCTGGCTGGGTTTTCGCCTTATTACGTCTTGTACCCCAAGTATAATAAGAACAACCTATAGGACCATGAACTATATGAATCATATCCTTTATAGGACCAAGTACAACTCCTTTACAACCCGCATAACAACATCCTCGATTAGTGATCATCCCTGGAATTGTCCTAGTATTAGCTATTATCTTTTGTGGTGCTTCACTTGCTTTTTTAATAACTATATGTTCTTTTCTGCTTTTAAAAGTTTTTGCAGGGTATTTCTCCAGAACCTTATCCATAAAATCCTTCATATACTTCACCTCTCTTCATTTTATTAAATTGCTTCTACTCCAGTTTGACCAGTTCTCACTGTAATGACATCCTCTACCGCCTGAACAAAAATCTTTCCGTTTCCCGGGTTACCATTTTGATTTACTTCAATAATTGTATCCACTATAGCTTTTACGTCTTTATCCAAAACGCCTAATAATATCATTCTCTTTGGCATTAATCTGTGAACCTCAGACAATTGTTCTGCTACTATTTTAGGAAGTTCATCATTTTCATCAAAAGCATTTTGAAACAATTCATATGCTATTTTTTTCTTTCCTCTTCCCATAACTTTTACTGCAGTCATAGAAGGGACCCCTAGTTTAAGAAGGATAGTGTTAACACTATCTTTGCTTTATTTATTTAAAACCCTGCTATTGCAAGGTTTGTAGCTATTTTCAGCACAAAAAACAATGACCCCCTCTGTTTGGTATAATTGTTG
>NZ_JAHLEB010000047.1 GCF_018861735.1 Clostridium lacusfryxellense
GTGCCCTTGGCCTTGCAACACCTACAGCAATAATGGTGGGAACGGGAAAAGGTGCAGAGTATGGAGTACTTATAAAAAGTGGTACAGCGCTTGAAACTGCACATAAAATTCAAACTATAGTATTTGATAAGACAGGAACACTTACGCAGGGAAAACCAAAAGTAACAGATATAGTTACTTTAGATGGTATTTCACAGGAATTCTTACTTCAAATAGCAGCCTCTGCAGAAAAAGGATCTGAGCATCCATTAGGTGAGGCTATAGTTAAGGATGCAGAAGAAAAATCAATAGAACTTAAGAAGGTCGGTAGATTTAAAGCTATACCTGGTTATGGAATAGAAGTTAGTATAGATGATAATAAAATAATACTAGGAAATAGAAAACTTATGATAGAGCGCGAAATTTCTTTAGAAGAATTAGAAGATGTTTCAAACAGACTAGCTGAAGAAGGCAAGACTCCGATGTATATTGCCATAGAAAATAAGTTAAGTGGAATCATTGCAGTTGCAGACACTGTTAAAGAAAATAGTAAAAAAGCTATAGAAAGACTTCATAACATGGGAATAGAAGTTGCCATGATAACTGGTGATAACAAAAGGACTGCAGCAGCTATCGGAAGGCAAGTTGGCATTGATAGAATATTCGCTGAAGTTCTACCTGAGGATAAGGCAAATGAAGTTAAAAAACTTCAAGCAGAAGGTAAAAAGGTTGCTATGGTTGGGGATGGAATTAATGATGCACCTGCACTTGCTCAAGCTGATATTGGTATAGCTATAGGATCAGGTACAGACGTTGCAATGGAATCGGCGGACATAGTTCTCATGAGAAGCGATTTAATGGACGTACCTACAGCTCTACAATTAAGTAAAGAAACTATTACAAACATAAAGCAAAATTTATTTTGGGCGTTTGGTTACAATATATTAGGAATACCAGTAGCAATGGGAGTATTACACTTATTTGGAGGTCCACTTCTAAATCCTATTATCGCGGCCCTTGCAATGAGTTTTAGTTCAGTTTCCGTATTAACAAATGCCCTGCGCTTAAAAGGCTTTAAACCAAAAGGATCTGTCGGTGGTGAAACAAACATGTTAAAAAGAGTAATTTCAAGGTATTTAGTTTATATCATGTACTTCTTAGGTGTAGGAATGGTATCCAGTGGAATAGTATTGATGCCATTTAATAAGACTAGATATGGAACAATATTAGTAATAGGTTTGTTACTATTTAGCACAGGCTCATTTATCAATGAAGTAATAATAGATAAAAAGCATTTATCCCTTAAAGAAAGTATAAAGCTAGTAATAGTTTCACTTACTTTAGCTATAGGAATAGGTATGATTAGTGGTGGTATTGCTCATTTTAAAGAAAGTCCAGTTTACGTATCATATTTAATACCTATTGGAATAATGGTATCTCTTATTAGTTTTAAGGTAAAAAATGACTTTGAGCTAACTAGAAAACAATATACAAAATTAATTATAATTTTTCTTGTAATTGCAATCGCGTTGTACATTATTTTATCTATTAGTGCTAATGCTATGTTGATAAATACAGTACCTGGTGGAGATATATTTAAAAAGCATATGTAAATATATATTTTACACTAAAGATTAATAATAATTATTATATACAATTTAAGATAAAATTTAAAAAACATAAGTTGAAGGGAGAAATTAAAATGAAAAAGAAAATATTAGTAGAAGGTATGAGCTGTGGACATTGCTCTAATCATGTTAGCGAGGCTCTAAAGGACATTGGAGCAAAAGATGTGGAGGTAAGTCTCGATAAAAAACTTGCTACTGCTGAAATAAGTGAAGATATTACTGATGAAGCTATTAAGGTAGCTATTGAAGACGCTGGATATGATGTTGTAGGAATACAAAAAGCATAAACAGAAACAATTATTAAATTGAAACATACAAATGGTACCTATTTGATTGGAAGAATAAATTCAATAATATTTAAAAGCTCTGAGGTACGCCTTAGGGCTTTTAATTTTTTAACTAAATTTACAAATATTAAAGGAAATGAAAATTTAATGTTAAAATTAGTAGGGATATTAAAATTATTGTGATATTAAAGCACGGTTATAATAAATATTATCTACATGACTGTTGAATCAACAAGTTAGATGACAAAAATACAAGTTAAAGAAGGAGATGAACATATGGCTTTACTAAACTTAAAGAAATATCACATGCTAGCATTATTTATAATAAATAGATTATTCTTTATGTATTGCAACATAGAACTATTTGTTACCTACAATACATTTAAATTAGGTAAAGAATAAAAAAGGATCTGAAGCTAGATTTCTCTAACCTCAGGTCTTAAAATTATCGTACTGCTATGGTTACAGCATCTCCATTAGTCGCTGACCCTGTTGCTTTTACTAGTGCCTCTTGGTCATAACTTAAAAGTGTTACAGCTGTGTCTTGTGACTTTTTCTTAAATACTTTTACTAACTCTTGTATCTAATTACTAATAACCATTTTGCTAAAGAGCAGTCTTATTAATATAGGTGGTTTTTCATAAAGATCCCTTAAAGTTTTATTTAATATAATCAATACTTACATATCCACCATTATCTCCAAAATAAATATTATACATATTCCCGACTTTTTTAGCTATTTTCACTTTAGTTCCTTTATTTAATTTTCCTATTATAGCAGAGTTTGAAACTGCAGTTTTTCTAACATTTAATATGCTTGCGGTAACGGTGCCAATTGTTAATGTTGCAGCTACAGAATATACATTTTGACCTTTTGAATTAAACAAGCTATATCCTGGATGACTATTTGCATAAGCTTTTGCAATTGCTAAATCGGAAAAAGCTCCTATTTGACTTGTTGCATCTGCCCAGGTTTTTCTAACTTTATACATTTCTCCTGGAGCAATAACTTTTACAGGAGTTTCAACTGGAGTTACTTTTATAGCTCCTATTAAAGCCTCTACTATAGCTTTTGCAATATTCTTATATCCTATTTTAAGATAATGATTAGCATCTGCGGTATCTACAAAACAAACCTCAATTAACATAGATTTTGCTTTAGTTTTTCTGATTACATAAAGACCTTTGCCATCCTTAACCCCTCTATTTCTAAACCCTAATTTGGTTATATTAGAGCATACATCTATTGCATCTTGATATTGTCTGCCACCATACGTGTAGGCTTCTACACCTTGACCGCCACCGGCATTAAAATGAATTGATATAAACCAATCCAATTCTTGCCTATTTGCCTGATCCATGATTAAAGATAGACTTTGTGAAACCGAATTGGCATAATCTACAGTGCAATTAATAGCACTGTGTCCTGCCTCTTTTAATAGTTTTCTTACCTCAGCTCCTACTAATCTTGTGTGTTCTCCTTCTTTTATAATACCTACTGCTCCTGTACCATAACCTTTTATTGTGTGACCATCATTTACACCTATATTCATCAATAATTTACCTCCATTTATTTAACATACATTTTTAGTCCCTATATATTATATTAAGCTTGTATATATTTGATCCTTTCTGTAAGCAACAAAAGTAATGTTAAGATGCTGATAAAAGTACCTGAACTGCCGAATATACATAAACAGGTAAAATGTCGTTGCATCCTAGATGGTGGGTTGCGACAACCAGTATTCAAGGGATGCTATATATGGAATTTCAGAAAGGGTAACTCTTATTGATAGTCAAACAAAAGGGATTAATTATCTAAAAAATTCCTTAATTGGTAAAAAGTCTTCGTCTTCTGTGTTGTTGTTCTCATATACTACTATTCCCTAAAAGTTGCTTTTATTTTAAATAGTTATATCATGCCTTGTATCAATATGTAAATTATATTACATGGTAGATAGGGCTATGGGGTTGTATTTATCTTATTATAATTCGTTTAAGCTCTACTTTTCAGTGATACTTAACACAAATATAGACAAGCTTCATATTATATTTTGAAATCATCAATCTAAAAGATTTCATATGCCCATTAATAGAACGTTTCGCAGTAATTTTATTCCTAAATACTGAGTGCACAGATTTAAACTTCCACTAAAGCATAAGTATAGTTAAGGAGGTGTTTAAGCTGGAGCCACTAGAGAAATGTCAATGCGAGATAGAAAATATTGAGAAACAAATGAACATTCACTTTGAATATATAGATAGGATGATAGTTGCAGAAACAAAACGTATAGATGCTAATAGAGCTATTGATACAAATGCAGTATTACTTGCTAATGATAAAGCTATAGCTCAAGCCTCAGTCCTAGCAAGTCAGGTTGTATCTTCAGAGGTAGCACTTAGAAGTCTAGTCGAAAATATTAATAATCAGATAGATGAAAGATTAACTGTGTTAGAAAAGAGCAGATATGAAAATGAGGGCAGAAAAGGGTTATCATCATCTTTGTTAATGATGATTGCAGGTAGTATAGGCGGGTTAATTGTATTTATAGTTCAGAAACTGATAAACTTATAATGATATTAATATATTTAATTTTATTATATCTAAAAATAATAACGAATGTAGCACAATGTTAATAATATGCTCCCCTTAGTGACAGATTAAATAATAAAAATCTGTTGCTAAAAGGAGAGCGGTTTTATGTCGTAGTAAAATTAAGTGGGAATAAATGTTAAGATAAATTAATGTAAAATTATAGATAAATATACAATAAAATTTAAATTGATGTTTACAATTTGGGTAATAAGAATATAATTATAAGTGTACGAACAAATTATGGAATATAGTATAAATGTTAAATTGCTTGTATAAGGATGCATTTATATTGCCAGAAGAATAAATGGCAATATTGTTTCTATGCACAAAATTGAGACAAGCATTAAACTAGATTACTTTAAAAGATTAAGAGATAAGTTAAATAGAGAGGATTGATTAGACCTATGAAAAAAATTATTAAAATAAAACCATTATTACTTTCGGTATTGCTGGTAGTTATGATGGCACCACCTACAAAAATTATGGCAGCAGAGGACACCGTAAACCTTGGAACAACCTCTACATTTGCGGTTTTAGCTGGATCCACAATTACCAATACAGGAAAGACGACAATTAGTGGAAAGGCCGGTGGAGAGGTTGACGGAAATGTAGGGGGAGATGTGGGACTGTATCCGGGGACTGCATTCACTGGTGATGCGGATGTAACAATAAATGATGGAAATCCACATATAAAAGATTATGCTGCAATGAAAGCTCAGAAAGATCTTATAACCGCATATGATGATGCTGCAGGTAGAACTCCTACCAAAACAATTCCAGCTGAGCTTGGTGGTCAAACATTGACTCCTGGTGTTTACAAATCAGAAATTGGAAGTTTTGCGATAACTGGAGACCTAACGCTTGATGCCCAGGGTGACCCTAATGCCGTTTTTATATTTCAGGCGGATTCCTCTCTTGGAACAGCAACAGATAGTAATGTATATCTGATTAATAGTGCCCGGTTCTGCAGAACATTTTGGAAGGTAGGAAGTTCTGCAACATTAGGTGTAAACTCTAATTTTGCGGGACACATTCTCGCAATGGAATCCATAACAGCTGCTAATGGTGCGATTGTGCAAGGACAGTTGTTGGCACGAAATGGAGCGGTGACGCTGGAAGAGAATACTATCACAAATGGGTATTGTGAAAAAGTTATTCCAGATCCACAAAAAGCTACAATTAAAATAATTAAACATGTTATTAATGATAATGGCGGCACAAGGATTGCAAGTGATTTCAACATCCATATAAAGACTTCAGGTACTGATGTTGATTCAAGTCCAGCATCTGGAACTGAATCTGGAAAAACATACACCGTGGATGCTGGTGATTATGTGATTAGCGAAGATAATTTTGATGGATATACTCCAAGTTATAGCGTGGATAGTGATTCTAATGGTAAAATCACTTTACAACCAGGAGATAATAAAATAGTAACAATTACGAATGATGACGTTTCACCCATACTTCATGTAATTAAATATGTTACTAATGATAATGGAGGAACAAAAATTGATTCTGATTTCAAATTGATAGTAAAGACTTCTAGTGGCAACATTGTAAGCTCAGAACCTGGAACTGACCCAACTGGAAATACCTACGTGTTAAGTGCAGGCACTTATGGAATTAGTGAAGAAGATTTTGCTGGATATAAATTAATTTATAGTGGAGATGGGGATTCTAGTGGAACTATAACTTTAAAACCAGGTGATAACAAAACCGTGATAATTACAAATGACGATATTGCTGTCACCACACCAGTCCCAGGTGGAACAGTAGTTAATCCACCTGTTCAAGATGGAACAGTAGTTAATCCACCTGTTCAAGATGGAACAGTAGTTAATCCACCAGTCCCAGGTGGAACAGTAGTTAATCCACCTGTTCAAGATGGAACAGTGGTTACTGCACCTGTTCAAGATGGAACAGTGGTTACTGCACCTGTTCAAGATGGAACAGTAGTTAATCCACCAGTTCAGGATGGAACAATAGCTACTCCTAATGTTTCTAGTGAAGCAGTTACAACCACGGTTACAGGTGGACAGCTTCCTAAAACTTCTACTCCAATGTATGGGGTACTCCTTTTCGGTGCTGTTTTAACATTGCTCGGAGCAATAGGGTGGAGATGTAGAAAGCAGTATGAATAAAGTTAAGTTATTTTTGGGAAAACTCTCATTAGGTACTGCCTTATCCCTATCATTTATGGTTTTGGGGATAGGATGTATCTTTTGGGCAATGTTTAGTATATTTGGGCAGTCTAATTATTTTGCTAAAGAAACCCCTAATAGCTATGATGTCACTACTTCTATTGTTGCAAAGAATAATGATGTGGCGAGTGGTGTCACATCAAAGGTTAAACTAGAACCAAACCCTGATGAAACCACACCTAGTAAAACTCTTTACCCAGTATATCCTAAAGATGGTGATAATATTGGAAGTTTGACGATTCCAGCTTTAAATAGAGAATTACCTATTATTCAAGGGACTGACGCAGATGATCTCAAGGAAGGTGTAGGACACTTTGCTCAAAGCGTACTTCCGGGGGAAGAAGACAATTGTGTTTTGTCTGGACATCGAGATACTGTGTTTAGAAAATTAGGAAATCTAAAGATAGGGGACCTACTGATTGTGAAAACATCGGCGGGCACCTTCACTTATAAAATTAGTGGAACGCGAATAGTTCATGAAGATGACAAAACAGTAATTGTACCCACTGACAATGCCATACTTACTATGACAACATGTTATCCATTTAACTTTATTGGCAATGCCCCGGATAGATATATTGTCACTGCAACTTTAATAAAATAATATGTTCCCTCAGACGAGAGTCTGGGGGAATTTTTAATTAAAATGAGTATAAAAACATGTACTGCATTTAAAACAATATATTATTGTAGTAATATTAATAAAATTTGAAAATAATATATAATTATAAGCACTTTGTTAGGAGAAGAATTTATATATTGACGAAATGATAAATGGAATGATCGCTTAATGATATAGAGAGGATTGATTATATTTATGAAAGCTTTTAAAAATATGAAAATCAAATCATTTATAATAACTTTATTACTGTTAGTTAGTATGGTACCGGCTACAACAATTATGGCAGCGCAAACCACAGTGAATCTTGGAACAACCTCTGGATTTGCAGTTTTGGCTCACGAGACAATTACAAATACTGGTGCGACAACAATTAATGGAAGTGTTGGGTCAAGTGTAGGGGGAGATGTAGGACTATACCCAGGTACTTCATTCACTGGTCAGGCAGATGTGACAATAAGTGGAAAGACATACCTAACTGATGATGTGGCAAACAAGGCTCAAGAGGACCTCGCAGCAGCTTATAAAGATGCTGCAGGAAGAAAACCCACTCTCATTCCCACTGAGCTTGGAGAGAAAACATTGAAACCTGGTACTTACTATTCAGCCAGCGGTACTTTTGAGATAACGGGAAAGCTAACTCTAGATGCTGAGGGCGACCCAAATGCAGTATTCATATTTCAGACTGAATCTACACTTAAAACATTAGAAGGTAGTAGTGTTATCCTTAAGAATGATGCACGATTTTGCCGAATATTTTGGAAGGTTGGTAGTTCTGCGACCTTAGGAACTGACTCTAAGTTCGTGGGACACATACTGGCAATGGTATCTATAACAGCAAAAACACATGCGGAGGTGCAAGGACAGTTGCTAGCACGGACTGGCGCTGTGACGCTAGACAGTAATAAAATAACGAATGGAATTTGTGATAATACACCCAAGCTAGCTACACTTCATATAATTAAGCATGTTATAAATGATAATGGTCAAAAAGCGGTTGCTGCTAAATTCAACATGCATGTAAAGACCTTAGGTAATGATGTAGTTGCAAGCCCCTCGCCTGGATCTGAATTAGGAACTACCTACACGTTAACGGCTGGTAATTATGTAGTTAGCGAAGATGATTTTGATGGATATACATCAAGTTACAGTGGAGATAGTGATTCTAAGGGTAATATCACTTTAGCCCCAGGCGAAAATAAAACTGTAACGATTATTAATAATGACATTGCTACCGCCACACCTCCTTCAGTGGGTGAAAAAGCTACACTTCATGTAATAAAACATGTTACTAATGATAGTGGCCGAAGAGCGGTTGCTTCTAACTTCAACATTCATGTAAAGACTTTAGGTAATGATGTTGCCGCAAGCCCAGCACCTGGATCTGAAGCTGGAACTACCTATACGGTGCCAGCTGGAACTTATGCAGTTAGCGAAGATGCTTTTGCTGGATATACCGCAAGTTATAGTGGAGATAGTGATTCTAAAGGCAATATTACTTTAGCCAAAGGTGAAAACAAAACAGTAACTATTACAAATAATGACACTGTATTGCAAGCTGTAAAACCAAGTAGCGGGACTGGTAAGCCAGTAGTTATTACACATACTGTTACAGGCGGTCAACTTCCGGATACCTCTTCATGGCAGTATGGGTTACTCCTTAGCGGTTGTGTACTAACACTTTTGGGAGCAATAGTTTGGAAAAGTAGAAAGAGTTATGAATAAAGTTAAACTATTATGGGGAAAACACCCATTAGTTACTGCTTTGTCTCTGGGATTTATGGTTTTGGGGATAGGATGTATCTCTTGGTCAATGTTTGGTATATTTGGACAGTCCAATTATTTTGTTGATACCTCTAATAGTTATAAGGCACCTACTACTATTGATTCAAAGGCTAAGGCTGTGGTAGGTGGTGGAACATCGAAGGTTGAACTAGACCAATCACTTGATAAAAACATGCAAATTAAAACACTTTACCCTGTATATCCTGTTGATGGTGACAATATTGGAAGTTTGACGATTCCAGCTTTAAATAGGAAATTAACCATTATTCAAGGGACTAGCGTAGATAATCTAAGGGAAGGTGTAGGGCACTTCACTCAGAGTGTACTTCCAGGTGAAGCTGATAATTGTGTTTTATCTGGGCATCGAGATACTGTGTTTAGAAAAGTAGGAAGTCTAAAGATAGGGGACCTATTGATTCTAAAAACATCGGCTGGAACCTTCACTTATGAAATCAGTGGAACTCGAATAGTCCATAAAGACGACAAAACGGTGATTGTACCTACTGACAATGCAATACTTACAATGACAACATGTTATCCCTTTAATTTTATTGGCAATGCCCCAGACAGATATATAATCTCTGCAACTTTAATAAAAAACAAATGAATAGTAAATATTGAAATAAGAATTTTATGAAATATATATAGTGTATTTAAGTTCCCTCAGTCGATAGTCTGAGGGGATTTTTAAATAGAATAAAATTATTAGATGGATGGTATAATATTAAATTAGGATCTGGATTAATTAATAAGTTTTAATGGTGATATTATCTATATATTGTGATAAAATATTAATGTATTAGATTTGAGAGGGGATAATCATGAGTTTAACAAAAAAAATATTTCAAGATTGGATATTACCTATTGTAGCAGCCATTATAATAGCTTTTATTATAAATAAAGTTGTTTTCTTTAATGTCACCGTACCAACTGGGTCTATGCTACCAACTATACACCTAGATGATAAGATTTTAGTAACAAGAGTTCATAATAAAAATAACCTTAAACACGGAGATATAGTAGTATTTCATTCGGATGAATTAGGCGAAGATTTAATAAAAAGGCTTATTGGGATACCAAATGATGTAGTAGAAGTTAAAGAAGATGGATCTGTGTACATAAATAATATAAAAACAAATGAAAGTTATGTTAAGTATCCAGGTGGTAAAACAGGGAAATTTACAGTGCCAAAAGATAGTTATTTCTTTATGGGAGACAATAGAGTTAATTCCTTAGATGCGAGATATTGGGAAAAACCTTTTATTCCAAAGAAAGATATAATGGGAAAGGCAAGAATTATAATTAGTCCCTTTAGCAGATTTGGAAAATTAAAATAAGAAAGAGCAGAATATAAATGAAAGTTTATACATCTGCTCTTTCTTTATTTTGTATGGTAGTTATTTCTGATTTACACTATAACTTAATAATTGATTATAAAAAAAATTTAGTTGGTTAAAATTATTATGAAAAACTATTGCAAAGCATTACATGGCCTAGTTAAATAAATAAAAAAAAATATAGTCATTTTTTTCAGTAATATGAATGATATAAATTTATATTGGTAAATTGTTCAAAAATGAATAATAAATTAATACTCCGTCATAATTACGATAAAGTGGGGAAATTGACTCAGAAATTGACGTAAAATGGTGTATGTTATAGGTATTTATGCACTAAGTTAATATAATATGAATATTTCATGAAAAATGGGCGATTTCATATTTAGATATATGAAAGAGATATGTTATCATAAATTATATAACGAATATTTTAGATCACAATAAAAAGGGGGACATATCATGGAAGAATCAAAAAAACTTTCGCATACAGCTTACGGTGGTATTAAAGGAGAGGATTATTTGCCATTTATACCTACAAGTCAAGCGATGCCAGAAACAACTGCTTTTTCTATAATATTAGGTATGGCATTTGCAATGATATTTGCTGCTGCAAATACTTATTTAGGACTTAAAGTCGGGTTAACAATTTCAGCAGGTATTCCAGGAGCGATACTAGCTACAGGATTACTTAAAGGATTATTTAAACGCAATAATATTTTAGAAGCTAATATGGTATCATCAATTGCTGCAATGGGAGAATCTCTAGCAGCTGGGATTATATTCATACTTCCAGCAATTATACTTTGGGGTATGGAATTAAAACTTTCTACTATAATTATAGTAACATTACTTGGAGGGCTATTAGGAGTCTTATTTGTTACGCCTCTAAGAAATTTCTTAATAGTTGAGGAACATGGTACTCTTATATATCCAGAAAGTATGGCAGCTGCTGAAGTTCTAGTAACTGGTAGTGAAGGTGGAGCAGGATATAAAACAGTGTTAACAGGTCTTATAGGTGGAGCAATTTATAAGTTATTCTCAGGCGGATTTAAATTTTGGCTTGAAGAAGCTGAATGGACTATAAAGCCTATGCAATCAACAATATTTGGTTTTGATACATTAGCATCACTTATGGGTGTTGGTTATATAGTTGGTATTCAATCAGCATTATATATGTTCGGTGGTGCAGTAATTGCATGGTTTGGACTTATTCCCTTAATAATGTATGTTGGGCATGGACTTTCCGCGCCATTATTTCCATCACTTGTAACTATTAGTGAAATGGGAGCATGGGATATTTGGAAGCAATATATAAGATATATAGGCGCTGGAGCTGTTGCGGCAGGTGGATTTATTAGTCTTGCAAAATCAACACCAACAATTATTAAATCATTTAAATCAGCTATGTCTGGTATTGGAGCAGCAGGAATTAAAACTCAAAAGAGAACAGAAGTTGATGCACCAATAACTTGGGTTATAGGAGCTTCAGTATTAGTATTTTTGCTTTCATGGTTGTTACCAGGAATTAAAGTTGGTATAGTTGGTGCAATAATGGCAGTTGTATTCTCATTCTTTTTCTCGGTTGTATCAGCTAGAATGGTTGGTATAATTGGAGCGTCAAATAATCCAGCATCAGGGATGACTATAGCTACATTACTGTTTGTAACATCAGTTTTAAAACTTACAGGTAATGTTGGAGATAAGGGTATGTATACAGCTGTTATTATAGGTGGTATTGTATGTGCTGCTATATGTATTTCAGGTGGTACTGCTCAAAGTTTAAAAACAACTTATATTATAGGTGGTACACCAAAAAGCGTACAGATTGGTATGTTTTTAGGAATAGTTGCAGCAGCTGCGGTTGCTGGTGGAGTAGTATTAATGCTTCATAACACTTATGTAATAGGTAGTAAAGATGTTGCAGCGCCTCAAGCAACTCTTATGTCAATGGTTATTAAAGGAGTGCTTACTGGCGAACTTCCATGGGCACTTGTATATGTTGGAGTAGCAATTGCAGTCTTTTGTGAACTTGCAGGACTTCCAATACTTCCGATTGCACTTGGATTATATTTACCAATACATTTAAGTACAGCTATTCTTTGTGGTGGTATTGTAAGAGTTGCAGTTGAAAAGAGATTTAAGAAAAATGAAGAACGTAAGAAAACTCAGGTTGAGAAGGGTATACTTCTTGCATCGGGACTTGTTGCAGGAGATGCTTTAATGGGTATAGCTGTTGCGGGAATTGCTACAGCTCAAAATTTATATCCAAAGGTTGCTTGGTTAGATATAGCATATGGACCTAAATACTTTAAAGCATTAGCCGCAAGTAATGAGTTCTCCATCATAATGTTCTTAGCATTAGGATTATGGATTTACGTATATGCTTCAAAAGTAGACAAAACATCTGTTTAGTATTATAATAAAGTAATATTGAATAGATAATAATGACAAAAATATAAGTTAAGAGCCATTATGGCTCTTAACTATTTTGTAGGTGAAATGGATGTCTAATAAAAAAAAGAAAGAAAAACCACAAGAAAACTTTTTACTTTATAGACCACTTAGAAAAATAGAACATTGGGAAGTAAATGATGATAAGGTAAAGCTATTTTTTAAGCATGATAAACTGGTAGAAAAACTTATGAGATGGCTTATAAAGAAATCAAATGTTAGCGATATACAGCTTGATGAAAAAGGTTCTACAGTGTGGCAACTTTGCGATGGTACTAAAACTGTATATGATATAGTTAAAGTCATGATGGAGAAATTTGGTGAAACTGAGCAGGCATCTATTGATACAATAATTACATTTTTAAGATATTTGTCTCGAAAAGGATGGATTTCATTTGACAATAAAAGCAAATAAAATATTATACAATATATAGGCTACCAAAGTGGATTAATAATCTCCTCTGGTAGCTTCTGCACTAAAGCAGATTATTAATGGAGGGAGAATGATTATGGAATTAAATAATTTAATTGATGTTATGAAAGAGGATATTATAAAGGCTACTCAAGAAATTATAAAAATTAAGAGTGTTGAGGGCGAAGCAAAACCTGGAATGCCTTTTGGTGAAGGTGTAAATAAAGCTTTAGAAAACGCACTAGGCGTTGCAAAAGAATTAGGATTTCATACAGTTAATTTAGATGGCTATGTTGGATATGCAGAGTACGGTCAAGGTGAAGATTATGTTTTAGCTTTAGGTCACTTAGATGTAGTTCCTGAAGGCGATGGTTGGTTATACCCAGCTTATGGCGCAGAAATTCATGAAGGTAAAATGTATGGACGTGGAACTACAGATGATAAAGGACCAATTATGGCGGCGCTTTTTGGATTAAAAGCAATTAAGGATGCAAACTTAACTCTTTCTAAAAGAGTCAGAATATTATTTGGAACCAATGAGGAAACAGGAAGTAAAGAACTTGAACATTATTTAGAAAAAGAGAAACCACCAGTTGCTGGGTTTACACCGGATGCGGATTACCCAATAATTAATGGAGAAAAAGGTATAACTATCTTTAACATAGTAAAAGATTTTGAGATTAAAGATAAGGGTGAAAATTATATAAAATATATAAAGGGTGGCCAAGCGGCTAATATGGTACCTGATTATTGTGAAGCAGGAATTATATCTACTAAGGCAGAAAGTATTGTTAGAGCATTAAGGGTTTTTGTAAAAGATGATGAAAATTCTAAACTTTCGATAGTTGTTAATAAAAACTTAGTAATAATTAAATCTAAAGGTGAATCTGCTCATGGAAGTTTACCGGAACTTGGACGTAATGCTATAATGCAATTACTAGCTTTTATTGGAACTCTTGACCTTGTAGATAATGATATATCAGAATTTATAAAGTTTGTTAATAAAAATATTGGTATGGAAATACATGGAGAGTCTTTTGGTGTTTGTCTTGAAGATGAGAATTCAGGTAAGATGTCATTTAATGTTGGAACAATGGATATGGATCGTAAATCTGCTACTATGACATTAAATTTAAGATATCCTGTAACAAGTAAATTAGAAGATATGATGAATCCATTTAATAATAAAATTGAGGGCACTGGAATAAGAGTAGAGAAATTTGTTCATCAAGAGCCATTATACTTCTCACCAGATAGTCCAATTATAAAGTCACTTCAAAAGGTTTATACTGAGCAAACCGGTAACGAGGCAAAACTAGTATCAATAGGTGGAGGCACTTATGCTAAAGAGATGCCTAACATTGTAGCTTTTGGACCAATGTTCCCAGGAGAGCCAGATACTATTCATAAGCAAAATGAATATATAACTATAGATAATTTGATTAAAAATGCTAAAATATATGCTCACGCATTATATGAACTAGCAAAATAAATATAAAAATTTGATAAAAATAAATCTTGTTTTAATATATTCATGTTCTATCAAAAGTGAATAACTTTTAGGCCTATATCTTATAATATAAGATGTAGGTTTTGCTATTTTAATGTAGTTGAATAATATAAAATTAATTAGTTCTAAATTTATAAAAAAAGTATATAATTATAGCTGGTATAGAGGTATAATAAAATATTAAGCTAATAATAATTATATAAAATTGTATACACTATAATAAATATAAAACATTTAGTGAGGGGTAATTATGAAAATACAAGATATAAAAATTGGGAAAATTAGTACTGCTTTAAAACAACCATATAGAGTAGGAAAGAGGTTTCTTACTTTCTCCGATGAAATAGTTATAAAGATGATTTCAGATACGGGGGAAGTAGGATATGGAAGTGCGGCTCCAACGCCATCTATAACAGGGGAGACCGAAAATTCCATTATTGGAGCAATAAATTATATTAAACCTGAAATTATTGGTCTAGATATTGATAATCTTGAAGAAATCATGAAAGTGATTCATAATTCTATGCACGCAAACAATAGTGCGAAATCTGCTATTGATGTTGCTATTTATGATTTGCTTTGTAAAAAATATGGGGTGCCACTTTATAAATTTTTGGGTGGGTATAAAACTTCATTAACAACAGATATTACAATATCAAATGGTACGGTGGAACAGATGGTAACAAAATCATTAGAGGCTGTAATGGATGGTTATACTTATTTAAAAGTGAAGGTTGGAAATCATATAGATCTTGATATAGAGAGAGTTAAAGCAGTAAGAAAAGCAGTAAGACGAGGAATAAAAATAAGGGTTGACGCTAACCAAGGTTGGAGACCAAAGGAAGCTGTAAGTATCATTAGAAAATTTGAAGATATGGACCTTGATATTGAGTTTGTTGAGCAACCAGTTGTTGCTTGGGATATAGATGGACTTAAGTATGTTACTGATAACGTTGAGACAAAAATTCTTGCTGACGAAGCAGTTTTTGGACCAGCAGATGCTTTTAAAATAATTGAAAGAAGAGCGGCAGACCTCATAAATATAAAGCTTATGAAGTGTGGAGGTATTAATAACGCAATTAAAATATATAATATGGCAGAAAATATGGGTATAAGATGTATGATGGGATGTATGCTCGAGAGTAGAATAGGAATAACGGCCGCCGCCAGTTTTGCAGCATCTAAATCTAACATGATTAAAGCAGACTTAGATACAATGCTACTTTTTGAAGAGGATGCAATAGTTGGTGGGGCCAGTATCGCAGGTAAAACGATAAGCCTTAATGATTCACCAGGTCTTGGTATTGAAGAGCTTATTGGATGGCATGAAATTTTTTAGATATATGAAGATTAGGTATATTTAAATAAATAATTATTATGAAACTTGTTATTCTCGCATGCGTTAATAAAATGATAAAATATAACAAATAAAATGGGGTGATAGTTTTGAATAATAAAGAATACGATATGAATTCTACTGGGATAGATTCTAAGCTTATAGATGCTACAATAATAGAGGTAGAATTAAAAAAACAGCTTGAATTTAATATAGAAAAAGAACAATTAAAGGGCGCTTGTGAAATTATTAGTGAAGAAATTCTAAAATATATCGAAAAAAGAAAAGAAATTACAAAATATATTTTAGATTATAGGAAAAAAGTAATTGAAGACTATAGAGATGATGAAGATATGGTAATAGAGTATTTTGATCATGAGATATATGTTAAAGAAGAGGCTTTTAAAACTATTGATAGAAGACTTAAGGAATTAACTGCGCTTAAAAGTTCTCCTTATTTTGGAAGAATAGATTTCTCAGAAGAAGACTATGGCATTAACAAAATGTATGTAGGAAGATTCGGAGTTACTCCAGAGAATACCTATGAACCCTTAATAGTAGATTGGAGGGCACCGGTTGCATCTTTATTTTATACTGGGGCTCTAGGGGAAGCTTTTTATGATGCTCCTAAGCAGAAAATATTAGTAAATATCTTAGCTAAGAGACAGTTTATTATAAAAAAAGAAAAGCTTATGGGAATGTTTGATTCAGCACTTGATGTAAAAGATGAGATACTTCAGATGGTACTTAGTAGTAATGCTGGAGAAAAGCTAAAAGATATAATAATGACAATACAAAAGGAACAAGATGAGCTAATAAGACAACCAAGACTACAAACTATTGTAGTTGATGGTGTTGCTGGTAGTGGTAAAACTACTATTGCTCTTCATAGGGTAGCATATTTACTTTATAATTATAGAAAAATACTTGAAGATAAGGTTTTGATATTAGGACCTAATAATGTATTTATGGAATACATATCTTCAGTGTTACCAAGCCTTGGAGAATCAGGAGTTAAACAAACAACATTTAGAGATTTCGCTTTTGATATCTTAGAGTTAAATGAAGTTATGAGTTTAAAAGAATACATGGAGAAAGTACTTGGCGGAGAAAAAGAATTCACTCAGGATATTATGTATAAAAACTCTTCCCTCTATAAAAACTTCCTTGATGATTCAATAGAAAAACTAGATAGGGAATACTTTGAAGTAAAAGATATAAACTTCATGGATGAGATAGTTTTATCTGAAAAAGATATAAATGATATGTTCAACATACACTATAAGACAATGCCTTTATTTAGAAGAAGTAAGAAAATTAAACGAATTATTTATTTGAAAATTAGTGAAGCAAGAGACGAAAAGGTTAGATTTATACAAAAGGAATATGAAAAAGCTGTAGCAGCTTTGCCTGAAGAGGAACAAGGCTATAAAGTTAATGATTTAGATTTTAATAGAAGACTTAAAATTAGAGAAGTTATTAAAGAGGTATTAGATTTAAAAAGAAAACTAACTTGGCTAGAAAATGGAAACTGTGTTGAACTATACAATAAAATAAATGGACATAAAACATTAACCGAAAATGATTTAGGCGGAATTTTATATCTTAAAATTAAGCTAGAAGGTATTAAGATGCCTGAAGAAATAAAACACGTTGTAATAGATGAAGCGCAAGATTATAATCAACTTCAATTTTGGGTTATAAAAGAATTGACAGGATGTGCGTCACTCACTATAGTGGGGGATAGCAATCAAAGACTAATACCATTTGACGGAACATTACCAATGCACGATATTAAAAATATACTTCCACGTTGTAATGTACAAGAGTTTAGATTAAATACGAGTTACAGATCAACAAAGGAAATTATGGAGTATGCTAATAAATATTTGCATGCGGATCCTATTGTTCCAATAGTAAGAAACGGTGAAGTGGTAACAGAAAAATTAATTAGTGATAAGGATGAACTTAAAAAATTCATTTTAGAAAAGGTTGAATATTTTAAAGGCAAAACTTATGAAAATATTGCAATCATCTGTAAAGATATAAAAGAAACAGAAAAAATGTTTGAGTTAATTCATGAAAACTCTAATGTTAAAATTATAGATAAAGAGAATGCTGTTTATCATAGTGGAACAGTGGTGCTTCCATCGTATTTTGCAAAGGGACTTGAATTTGATGCGGTTATAATGGTATTAGATGAGCCAACTGATGGGCATAAAGACAATTCAGATAGCTTAGAGAGTAAATATATGCAAGAAGATAAACTTAGGTATGTAATGGCAACTAGAGCGTTACATGAACTTCATGTGGTTAAAAAAATGGTGTAAGTGGGATGAGATAAAAAAAACCAATGATTGGGGACGGTTAATAATTTTTTAACCAATGGTTGGTAATGGGGTTTGGGACGGTTAACAATTTTTTACCTTCTATTTTGGTACAAGTTTTCATAGAAAACTTGTACCTTTTTTGTTAAAAGCGTATTCATTAATCGGTTATTCTCGTTTTTAACTTGTGATGTTCATTATAATATTATATATTTGGTGCTTGTACACATTTTTCTCAATTATATAATTTCTCAAAAAAAATTTTTTTAAATAGGTTATACTCTAGTTAGTTATTATCATTAAACATAACATTTAAGAAAATCCTCAATAATATTTTCATACTTAGAGTCTGTTCCAATCAATTCTATACCAATAGTGCTTAATTTCGATACTCTAGCTTGCGTAACATTCCCAAGTGCACTAGTTATATCTCTAGATCTAAAATTGCATATGCTTCTCATTAGAACTACTGTTAAGGCTTTTGCATGCACAAGATTTCTACTAAACTTCATGTGAATATGTAGTTTTGATATATTCATTCTTGTTGATATAAAATCAAATATATCTTCTGGGGTTATGTCTCTTACAAGCATTCTCCTTTCGCTTTTGTATTCTGTTTTTGTGTCTTCAAATTCTATTTCTTGTTTCAAACTTGATTCACTACATGGGGAAATAAGTTTATAATAATTTTCTCTAGCAATTTTAAGGTTTTCACCAAAATGATTCATAACATACCTGTAATCAACTAAATTAAAATGGTCACGCCTTTTACCTAAAAATATTCCTAAGCTAGAGAAAGCATATTCATCAGGACAAGTTCTATATTCTACTATAGACCTAGGATTATTGTGCATATATAGGGATAATGTCTTTAAATATATATCATTATCAACTATTTTACTCTTAAATCTATCTTTAAAAAGATGACCTTCCCTTTTATACTTTCTATTAAAGTACAATGCGTAAGAAAAATTTATTCCATGCATTACCTTTGATATATCGGATCCATTAGCATCAATCATCAAATGTGAATGGTTATCCATAAGGCAATACCCATAAATTTTAAACTTATAGAGTGTCTTATACTTTTTTATAAGTGATAAATATTTTTTCTTATCATCAACATCTCTGAATAAACTTACCTCTGTGATGCTTTTACATATTACATGGAATATGGATTCAGTTGTTTTTACTCTTGCCTTTCTTGGCATAATATATCACCTCTCGCATATTATTTTCTAAATTATTGCCTATGTGTATAGATGATATTCATTTCTTAGGCGAATTTAAAATAGTTGAGATAGTGGAATTAGTTGTTAACCGTCCCAAACCAAACCCAAGGTGAAGCAATAGCCAATTAGTTGTTAACCGTCCCCAAACCTAAACCCCAAACCCAAAAGCAAACCCAAAACCAAACTAACAAGACATATCACCTTGTTAGCTCATCCCAATTCTCTATAATCTCATTTAACTCAATAAGCGTACTGCTTTTATCTTCACTAGCTATTGAGCCTTTAAGTCTTGCAAGATTTAAATTTATATTATATATCTCATCTGTTTCAACGCTATATTGAATTCTAGGTATAATCTTTTTCCATGCAAAATCAATACTAGCGATATCTTCATGAAGTTTATCCCAGTTTTCAACTTTAGTATGTTCTATAGAGAGAGTTACGAAGGCAATTACATCTTCAGAAGGTTTATGAGGCTTTTTTAAATAATTGCCACCTAACATTACTAATACAAATATAGTTAAAGTAACTATAGGTATAGCAAATGATATAAATTTTTTCATAAGTTAGCTACTCCTTTATGTTTATTTAACATCTAATTATTTAATAGCTCTTTATTTAATATCTTCCTTTATATGATCATTATAAAGATCTATGTGTAATCCGCTTTCTTTATTATAGGTAGCTAAAAACACCTGCGAAAAATCATTAATACCTTGTTTGTTTAGTTTTATCATCAGCCACCTTTCATTTCTATTAATAATTTTTAAGTTATCTGGAAGAACAGAGCCATCATAAATTACTTCGAAATCAGTACTGGCAGCTGATGTTTTAAGTTTTAAATCTTTCGGAGTAACTGGATCACATTCAGTTTTTTTTAAGATCGATAATTGACCATCCTTTTCTAAAACTGCGTAGGCTACTTGGTCTAGGTCAAAAACGCCTTTATCTCTTAACTGCGCTAGTAGATCACCTATGGTATAACGATATTTTTTCATAGACTGCTCAAGAATTTTTCCATTAGTAATAACAATGGTTGGCTCACCATCAAGAAATTCTTCAGCGGTTTTAGATTTAATGGTTATTAGTTGCAAGATGAGGCATAATATAGACCAGGTAAGTAGTCCTACCCAATGAGGCCACGCTCTACTAGTTAAATCTGTAGTTAGTGTGGAGGCAGTAGATCCGATGGTTATACCAACTACATAATCAAAAAAAGTAAGTTGACTAACCTGCTGTTTGCCTAGCATTCTAGTAAATATTAATAGGGTGAAAAAACCTATTATTCCTCTTACAAGGACTATTAAACCTTCATTCATAGTAACACCTTCTTTAATAATATTTTGTCCGGATTTATTATTTATATGTTATAATAATTACAAATTTACAAATCTACACAAAAATAGCTATTTGATCATATTATAAATAAAATGAAAAAAACTCAGTAATGTAAGATTATATTACAATTTTAAAATCAAAATTTATAGTATAAAAAATTTGTGAAAATCCATTAATTGCTATTGAGTTTTATTTTAATTCTGATATAATAAAATTAACAGAAAGTAATTAAACGTATTCAAAAGTTTATATGTTATTATTTCTGGGATATTCGTGAAGCTCCTATTTTCAACCTACAATATTTATACGGGAGTTCGAGATCTAGATGTGGATTTGGCTTATAAGCCCAATTTTAGAATTGGCAAGGACTGTTACGCATCTCTGAGGACACCCACCTATCATAAAGATAGGTGTAAAAATTGGGGCAACGGTATTTTGGATAATAAGCTTAAAATTTTGAGTAATTCATGAAGGAGATAGAAATATCTCCTTTTTTAGTGTCCAAAAAATTATGAACGCTTGTTTGTATGGTATAATTAGTTATAATAATAAGGCGTCTAAAATAACAAAAGGCATGCCTAATATCGAGGTGTAATTATATGGAAGAAGAAAGAATCCTTAAGATGATAGAAAATAACCCGATTGTTATAAAAAACATTGAAAATCCTAGTGATGAGATGATACTTATGGCTATAAAAAAAGATGGCATAATGTTGCGTTATGTAAAAAATGCTACAGAGCAAATGCAACAAATAGCAATTAAAAGCAATTTAAGAGCAATTGAATTCATAGCGAATCCCACGGAGGAAATGAAGAAGTATGCTGTGTCGCAGTTGTGGAATATTTTGGAGTTAATAAAAGATCCTAATGAAGAACTTATAAAAATAGGTATAGATCAAAAAGGATATGCAATAAAGTATGCAAAAGACCCAAGCATATTACTTCAAAGATTATCTATAGAAAAAGATTACGACTCTATAAAATACATAAAAGAGCCAATTGAAGAAATACAGCTTTTAGCCATAAAGAAAAACTATAATGCTTTGAGATATATAGAAAATGCAACAATAAGTGCAGAAATACTGGCAATTGAGATGAATGAAGCTGCAATAAAGTTTGTAGTAAATATAGATGTTAATAAAAAAATATTATTTTTAAAACACAATGTTTTGGTAATTAAATATACTATTAATGACTTGAGAAGAGATGAGGTTGAGCAGGCTCTTATAGAAGTTTTATCTAAAGAGGTTGTACCGGAAAAATACGTAAGGGATTTTATAAATTGTGACAGCATAAATGAGAAATATGGAAACATATCTATGGATAAAATTATATTTATTTATAAATATGGCAGTAAATTTTGTAAAAGAATAGCAGTAGATGAAAA
Organism: Clostridium lacusfryxellense; assembly: GCF_018861735.1. Taxonomy (GTDB): domain Bacteria; phylum Bacillota; class Clostridia; order Clostridiales; family Clostridiaceae; genus Clostridium_AD; species Clostridium_AD lacusfryxellense. The sequence goes on from NZ_JAHLEB010000047.1 coordinate 22,432, forward strand.
ACTAAATCTAATGAAAAACTAAATCTAATGAAAAACTAAATATTATGTAAGAAAGGATAAATTATGAATTTTAAAGATACAATGCAAAGTGTAGATCTTGTTATACAAACAAATGAGGTACCATTAGTTGTTGGTGAAAGTGGGATAGGTAAAACTGCATTAGCTAAAGCTCTTGCAAATATAAAAGGCTGGAGCCTGGTTATTATAGATGGAAATCTTTTAAAAGAGGGAGAGATAGGTGGTCTACCAACAGTTGAGGATTACAGTTTTAAAGATGGCAGTGGCAATGTGGTTCGCGGCAAAAGTACTATTTATGCGGTTCATACAAAGTTACAGGAGATAGATAGTCTAATAGCAAGTGGTAAAGAGGTATTTTTATTTATTGATGAAATAAATCGTTGTGAGCATACTGTTCAACAGGAACTTATGAACCTCATATTAAATAGAGAGATAAATGGGTATAAGTTAGACAAAAAAGTAAAGATTTTAGCAGCAATGAACCCTTCTAGTAAGTATGGTGAAGACTATGATTACCAAGTAGTTGATATGGATGCAGCACAAGAGAATAGATTTGTTATGTTACATATGAAGTGTGATTCATTAGCTTGGCTATCTTGGGCTATATCAAATAATATAGAACCAAAGGTTATAGAATTTATATCTACTTTTCCAGATTATTTACTTAGCGCCCAGGAGGGTGAGCAGACAAAAGCAACACCTAGAAGTTATGAACGTGTTTCTAAAAGCTATAAGATTTATAGAGAAAATAGTGATACAATTTCTAAAAAAGTATTTTTAAATATATTAAAAGGAAACATAGGTAATAGAATAGCTCATGAGTTTATAGCTTTTGCACGAGAGGATAACAAACCTCTAATTACTTATGAAGATGTGTTTAATGGCGATGTATTATCAAATGATATAATAGAAACAGTGAAAAAAGAAAGCCATACTAGATTATATCTAATTGCTAAGAACATTTTGGATATAATGGATAAGAAAGAAATTGTAGATAAGGATATAAAAAGATTTGTAGAATTCCTAGAGTGTTACCCTGTGGATTTAGGTATAGGTATTATGCAAGATATTAAAGAAAGTAATAATAGTGTTTATAAATTATGTTTGGAAAATGAAGCTTTCATTGAAATGTATTTTAAGTCGTATAATGAAATTAAAGGCTAGATGAAATAAAAGGCTAGGTGTAATTATGGGAAACAATTTTGAAAATCTTAGAAGCGCGCTTTATGATGAAATTTCTAATGTGAAAAGCATAAAGGACATGCCTAGTAATTTTACGCAAGATTTTATGAAGCTCATTACTATGGTTAATTTTATGTTGATAGATGATAATGATAACTTTTATGGATATTTTCTACTTCAAATGTCTAGAGAAGTAAAATATGATATAGGTTCGCCAACAGCTGTGAATTTTAAAGTATCTAAGTATGTTATTTATTTTAATCCTTATATATTTTTGAATCTTACAGGGGATCAAATGAAAAGCACTATTAAACACGAGATTTATCACATTTTATCATCTCACTTGAATCGTGCTAAAGGTCTTAAAAGAAAATACAGTACCTTAGCTATTAATATGGCAATGGATATAGTGGTGAATCAATATTTAGATCATCTGCCACCATATGCTATAACAATAGATGGGATAAATCGTAAGTACAATATAAAGTTAGAAACCTATATGACAATGGAGTACTATGCCCATAATATTCAAGATGCCTTAAACCTACTCGAGGAAGAGGATGATAGTCAAGAAGATGATTCTAAGGATAAACACGTAGAGAAAGAATATGATATAGCTAAAACTCATGATTTATGGGAAGAATCTATAGAGGTAGATGAGGAAACTCTTGAAAATTTTACTCAGAAATTTGTATCAGTTGCAGAGAAAGGCAAAGTGCCTCTTTATTTGGAGAAGGTTCTTAAGGGAATTAAGAATGAAAAAGGTGAAATTCCTTGGAATTTATATTTAAAAAAGATAATGGGAACTTTAGAAAGTGATAAAAAAAAGACTGTAGCAAGAAGAAGTAGACGTCAACCTAATAGACTGGATTTAAGAGGGGAACTTAGGGGACATACAGCTAGAATTACATTGGCTATAGATATAAGTGGTAGCATAAGTGATGAGGAGTTTCAGGGAGCAATAAAAGAAGTTTTTAATATTGTAAAAACTTATAAGCATGAAATAACATTAATAGAATGTGACACATTGATAAGGCAAGTATATAAGGTTAAATCTATTAATAGTATAAGAAAGCGCTCAGATAGTCGCGGTGGTACAAAATTTACACCAGTTATTAAGTATGTAAATAATACAGATGCTAACATATTAATATATTTTACAGATGGAAAAGGTGAAGAAAAGTTAGAAGAAATGCCAAAAGGGTATAAAATATTATGGGTTATATCTGGACGTGGAGATAACCTTTCATTAAAAGAACCTATTGGAACGGTAAAGAAACTAAAACCTGTAGAGATAATAGAGGATACGCAGGAAAGATTAGATGTAATGGTCGATGGATTTTCTGCAAATAGTCATGAACCGATTTATTAGAGAGGGTAAAGTATGAAATCCTACTGGGGACTTGCAACATGAGCTCGGAACGTGAAATTTTATTAAGGAATTCTAGTCTTTTGTAAATATAAAATTCTCTGTCGCTTACATTCGGCGTCCTGCCTCAGGTTCGCTAGCTTCCACTTCATGTGGAAGCTCACGAGAATTTTATATTTACAAAAGAAGAATTACTAAATAAGATTTCAATGTTTTCTCGCCTCTTGTTGCAAGTCACTCCGTAGAACTTCATGCTTAATATAACTCAGAGTGGTATAAAATTATCGGGATTTCTGTGTAGTCAGCTGGGAGAGTAACAATTATTAATTGATACGTGCTCACATTCAACGTCCTGTGGAAGCTTATGAGAATTTTATATTCGCAAAAGAAGAATTACTAAATGAAATTTTAATGTTTCTTCGCTTCTTGTTGCAAGTCACTCCGTAGTAATTTATACTAAATATTGCACAGTCTCATAACAATATTTGTAGTTTCTAAGAAATGTTTTAATAACATATGTTTTTAAGCGTAAAAAAAAGTATATATTACGTATAATGCATTTGAATAAGATATAGAACTTCTTATTTTATTTTTAATTAAGATGCGTTAAGAAAACATATGTTTGAGCGTAGCGAGTTTATGTTTTTAGCAGATTAATTAAAAATAAAATTAGTAGTTCTTAGCGAAATGAATGCATTAATCGTATTGCAATACGCGTAATATATACTTTTCTATTTTTTATTCTTCTTTAAATCATCTATTGTATATTTTAAAATAATTAGTGCAAAGATAAGGGTTATACCATTGGCGAGTGCTATAGATGTCTGTTTTGTAGCAATTCCATATGTAAACCATAAAAGAACTCCTATAGTAAACATCAGATACATGCTAAAAGAAATTCCTGAGGTGTTCTTGGTTTTTATTACTTTAATTGCTTGTGGTAAAAAAGAAAGTGTTGTAAAAGCTGCTGCCATAAAACCTAATGATGTAATCATTATTATCCCCCTGTAAACCTTATTATTTATATTTAACTTCAGTATAACAGATTTTATATTATATATAGTTAGTTTAGTGAGGTTTAAGGCACATTATAAACAAAATATAATGGATTTATGTTATTATGAAAGAGGTAATTAAGATTCTGACCTAAGTAAATTAAATAATAAATAATGAATAATTAAATAAATTAAAGGCGGATATATATGAGAAATTTAAAAATGATATTAGAATATGATGGAAGTAGATATAAAGGATGGCAAAAGCAAGAGGATAATGATTTAACAGTGCAAGGTAAAATCCAAAGCGTTTTATCTAAGATGACAGGTGAGTCAATAGAAGTGGCTGGGTGCGATCGAACTGAAGTAGGAGTCCATGCCGAAAACTATATTGCGAATTTTCATACTGATAAAGATTTAAGCATAGATTCTATTATGGAATATTTATGTGAATTTTTGCCGGATGATATAGCTGTGAAAAACATAGTAGAAGCAAGTGAAAAATTTCATGCTGGATATAATATAAAATCAATAACCTATGTGTATAAGATAAATAATAATGAATTAAGAGATGTATTTAATAGAAAATTTGTTTATCATTCAGAGGCGGAACTTAATTTAGACGATATGAGAATTGCAGCGCAGCATTTAGTTGGAACACATGATTTTCAAGGTTTTGCAACTATAGCAGCTAATACTAAATCAACTGTAGAAACTATTAATTACATAAATATAACAGAAGATAAAGGTATAGTTGAAATAGAAGTTAATGGAAATCAATTCTTGTGGAACATGTTAAGAATTATTATAGCAAGTCTTATTGATATAGGTGAAGGAAAACTTACTGTAATGGATATAGAAACATTGTTAACTGAAAAAACAGAGTCAAAATATACATTAATGGCTAAAACAAAAGGATTATCCCTAAGAAATGTTGAGTATTAAGAAAAATTACACAAAAGGAGAAAGTGATATTATATCGCTTTCTCCTTTTGTGTTTACATAACCATTATCCATACAAAATATGAATATATTAGAGGAATTAAACATTTAATGTCGAATTACATTAAATTGAAGTAATATATAAGTTTACATATATATTTAAAATTTTGAAATAGGGGGTAAAACATAAGTTACTCAGAGTACTTATGCTTTATATTAGGGGGAAGAAATGCTTAATTCGCAAAAGAAGAAAATACTTGCAACAATAATTTTTTTAACATCTCTTTGTACAATAACGTTTTTAATAATATCATATTTTGCTGTTAAAACAGCAGTTATAAGTCAGATGAAATTTGATGGATCAACTTTGGTAGGGACAGTTAGTAGTGAAATAAAGGGGTATAGCCTCGATGAGGTAGATAAGATAAGAGATATAATAGTGAATGTGAAAAAAGAGGGTAATGGTAATATTTCTTATGTATCTCTTGTTGATGCAAATGCTAAGATGATTGTTAGCAGTGATGAAACATCATCTACTATTAAAAAAACAGAAGGAAATACAGAGACTTCAGGAAAAAGTAGTGAAGAGACAGATGCTGTATCTGCTGCAACAGAGCAGGGAGATGTTAGTGCGGTGGTGAAGGAAGAAAAAACTGAAGGATTTATATTTAAGGCTCCAGATGGTAAAAATGTTTATAATGTTTCAGCACCTTTTTATGAGAATTCTAAACCTATAGGTACTATTAATATTGGAATATCGCTTGAAAATATGTATAGCGTAATACTTAAGAGTATGCTTTCTTCGCTAGGGATATCGCTAGTTATTCAGCTATTGGCATTAGTAATTGGAATAATAATTTCTAAAAATATATCCATGCCATTAATTAGAATTGTAGATAAACTTGAATATTTTTCACGCGGTGATTTAACAGTGAATTTTGAGAGTAAAAGCCGTGATGAGATAAAAAAACTTACGGATGGACTTAATAATATATCTGGTTATTTAACATCTTCAGGGCAAGAGGTAGCCGCATCTAGTGAGGAAATGTCTCAATCTATAGATGTTGTGTTTAAAGGAATGGCGGAGCAGAACACAAATATAAGTGAAATTGTAGTTGTAGTAGATAGATTTGGGCAAAGGCTAGATGATATTCAAAATAAAGTTAAGATGATATCTGAAAGCGGGGTAGAAATTAAACAAAGTGCTGATGATGGAGCCATAAAACTTGAAGAATTAGTGAATTCTATACATGATGTAAAAAATTCTTTTGAACTTTCAGAAGAGGGTATTAGGTATTTAAACATTAATGTAGGTAAAATAGGTGAAATAACTAATGTGATAAATAATGTGGCTGAGCAGACGAATCTTCTTGCATTAAATGCAGCGATTGAGGCAGCAAGAGCAGGAGAATCTGGTAGGGGGTTTGCAGTAGTTGCTGAGGAAATAAGAAAGCTTTCAAAACAAGTATTAGAGTCAGCGATGAATATTAATGGACTTATAGAACTTGTAGGAAATGGAACTTCACAGGTCTCAGAATTAACGGTAGTTTTATCGGGGAAACTTGGTAATCAAATGAGCATTATTGAAGGGACTGTAGATTCATTTAAAAATATTCAAAAGGAAGTTAATGGAACAATTGCTCAGATGGATGATGCATCCAAGGCTCTGAGCGATTCAGTTAAAGAAAAAGAGATTATTAAAATTAGTGTTGAAGAATTGGCAGTTGTGTCAAAAGAAGTATCAGCATCTACGCAAGAAATATCTACTGCATCTACAAAGCAGGCAGAGAGTATTAGTCAGCTTTCAGCAACAGCGCAAGAATTAAATGCTATGGCGTTTGGGTTAAATGAAGAGGTTGAAAAGTTTAAGGTATAAATAAAAATACTAAAGTTTTAAACACAAAAAAAAGTATATATTACGTATAATGCATTAAAATTAGCAGTTCTTAGCGAAGTGAATGCATTAATCGTATTGCAATACGCGTAATATACACTTTTTTTATTTAATTGTTACTATTTCATATTCAGTAGTACCAAACCCGATTTCATTTGCATGGTCTAAACCGACTTTCCAATTTGTATCAGGATGAATATTAGAAAATTTATCATCACCCTCATGATAATGGTTGTCTGTAAGTTCACATCCGTGCAATGCTGTTGCATTATTAACCATATCAACACAGGCTTGATCTAAAGCTACTGGATCAAAGGATGCAGCGATACCTATATCTGGAATAATTGCTACATCATTTTCCGGAGAACAATCGCAGTTAGGGGAAACATTCATAATAAAGCTAATATGAAAATTTGGTTTATCTTTAATAACTGCATAAGTGTATTCTGCTATTTTTTCATTAGCACTGTCAGCAGACTCATTCCACTTTATTGTTGCTGAGCCATAGTGACAGACAGCTACGCATTGACCACATCCTACGCATTTATCATAATCTATTGTTGCTTTTTTGTCTTCATTAAAAGTAATTGCTTCATGCAAACAATGTTTAACGCATTGACCACAACTTACACATTTACTATGTTTCATAAAAGGTTTTGATGCTGAATGCATTTCAAGTTTGCCTCCGACGGATCCGCAGCCCATACCTAAATTCTTTAATGCCCCACCAAAACCAGTCATTTCATGACCTTTAAAATGATTCATAGAAATAATTATATCTGAATCTGCAATTGCTGAACCTATTTTTGCAGTTTTACAATGTTTTTGGTTTATTGGAATTTCTCTATAATCTCCACCCTTTAGTCCATCTGCAATTATTACATTACAACCAACAGACATTGGATTAAAACCATTTTCCATAGCGGATTCAATATGGTCTACAGCATTGTGTCTTCTTCCTGAGTATAAAGTATTCGAATCAGTAAGGAATGGCTTTCCACCTAGTTCTTTCACAAGTTTAACAATACTTGCAGCATAGTTTGGCCTTATGTATGAAAGATTTCCTGGCTCTCCAAAATGAATTTTTATAGCTACAAATTTGCTTTTGAAATCAATATTTTTAATACCGGCCTCGATTACAAGTTTTTGAAGTTTATCTAGTAGATTATATCCTGGTTTTGTTCTTAAATTTGTAAAATATACTTTTGATTTTTCCATTAATGTACCTCCAATTAATTTAACTATTATTTAACTATTATGATTTTATTATAATATTATGGGATTTCTATCACCTATTATATTATTATATCATACTGTAACATGTATTTTATTTTTTAGCATAACAGACATATTTTAATTAGGTTTTATTTGATTAGATTTTTATTGAATTATCATATTAATATATGATATATATTTATAAAATTTATAAAATTTAAAATATATAATAATATTTGTGACTAAAAATATATCTTTTAAAACGATGAAACAGTTTACAATGAGTAGCTGCAAACCCTTTGAGAGCATACGTTAACGTGTGCCCAATTATCTCTTAAATATGTATTGACATAAAATATTTATGGGATTATAATATAATTCGTAGACGAAATATACGTACACGAAACATTTGCATGCGAAATACATTTTTAGGTGGTGATAAAGTGGAAACATTGAATGAAAGTATGGAAGTTGCGAAACTTTTTCAAGAGGTTATGCAGTTATTTAAACATAGTATGAGTAAAGTACTTTGTGACACAGGTATTTCTGCGCCTCAAGGTATGGTTTTGGGGCTTTTAAGTAAAAAAAAGAAACTGAAGATAACAGAACTTAGCAATGAGCTTTGTCTATCGAATAGTACAGTCTCAGGAATTATTGACAGGCTTGAGAAACAGGAAATGGTAGTACGTGAAAGAAGCGAAGATGATAAGAGAGTAGTTTACGTAAGTATATCGCCAAACTTTAAAGATATGCATAAAAGTTTTCATAAGCAATTCGAAAAAAACCTTGCAGATGTAATGACTAAGGGAAATACAGAGGAAATTCATAAAATATTTGAAGGTTTAGATACACTTAAGAAGCTTTTAATTGATCAAGAAAAATAAAACAAAAATAAGCAATAGTAATAAGACAATAATGTTAAGGCAATAACAATGAATGGGGATGATATTTTGATTAAATTATTTAAGTTTTTAAAAGAGTACACATTACAGATAATAGCAATAGTAATATTAATTTTTACTCAAGTGCTTGCAAATCTATATTTACCAACTTTAATGGCAGATATAGTAGATAAGGGGATAGCACATAAGGATGTAGTTCAAACTATTTCATTTTTAGGATATAGTGGATCTTATAAAGGAATAGATTATATTATTAGAATAGGAATAATAATGCTTATAATTTCAGCAGGTGGGGCTATATGCTCAGTTATATCTGCATTCCTATCATCAAAAACTGCGGTAGGACTTGGCAGAATTATACGTAATAAATTATTTACTAAGGTTGAAGGATTTTCTCTACATGAATTCGATAAAGTTGGTACCGCAACACTTATAACAAGGACAACAAATGATGTTACTCAGGTTCAAACAGCAACAGTAATGATATTTTCTATCATGCTTTTTGCACCTCTAACTGCTATAGGTGGTATTGTTATGGCTCTAAGAGAAGATACACAACTAACTTGGATTTTCGCAGTTGTAATACCGCTTCTTGGAATTATTATCGGAATAACTCTTAAGTTTGCAATGCCGTTATTTAAATTAATGCAAGTAAAAATAGATAAATTAAATCTTGTATTACGTGAATCACTAACTGGTATTAGAGTTGTACGAGCATTTAACCGTATAGATACTGAAAAGGCTAGATTCGATGATGCTAATACTGATCTTATGGACAATGCTGTAAAAGTTAACAAAATAATGGCGTTCTTATTGCCAATAATGATGTTAATTATGAATGTAACAACAGTTGGTATTATATGGTTCGGTGGTAAAAGAATAGATGCTGGAAGTATGGAAGTTGGTTCATTAATAGCATTTATGCAATATGGAATGCAAATTTTATTCGGATTCTTAATGCTTGCTATGGTATTTATAATGATACCAAGAGCACAAGCATCTGCAATAAGAATAAATGAAGTATTAGAAATGGAGCCGGAAATAATTGATCCAAAGAAATTTATATCGGCTGATAAACAAAGTGGATATGTTGAATTTAGGGATGTAACATTTAGCTACCCTGGCGCAGATCAACCAGCTATTAGCAACATATCATTTAGCACAAGACCTGGAGAAACAACAGCTATTATTGGTGGTACAGGTTCTGGTAAATCAACACTTATAAACTTAATACCTCGTTTTTATGATGCAACTAGTGGACAGGTTTTTGTTGATGGAGTGGATGTGCGCGAAATGAGTCAGGAGAGTCTACGCTGTAAAATAGGTTTTGTTCCTCAAAACACTGTACTGTTTACTGGAACTATTGCAGAGAATATTAAATATGGTAAGGACAATGCTACTACTGAGGAAATTCAGCATGCAGCAACTGTAGCACAAGCTACTGACTTTATTAATGAAACGAAAGAAGGATATGACCATCCTATTGCCCAAGGAGGAACAAATGTTTCTGGTGGACAAAAACAACGTCTATCTATAGCTCGTGCATTAGTTAGAAAACCTGAAATATATATATTTGATGATAGTTTTTCAGCACTTGATTTTAAAACAGATGCAAAATTACGTGCAGCACTTAAAAAAGAAACAGCAGAATCTACAGTAATAATCATTGCACAAAGAGTTGCAACTGTTATGGACGCAGATAGAATAATAGTAATAGATGATGGCAGCATCGCAGGTATGGGAACCCACAAGGAACTTTTATCTAGTTGTAAGATATATCATGAGATTGTATCTTCACAGCTTTCAGAGGAGGAATTATCATGAGCGAAAACAATAAGAACAAACCACGTGGAGGCATGGGGGGAGGACCAATGGGATCCTTCGCAGGGCCAATAGTTAAAGCAAAAGATTTCAAAGGTACATTAAAAAGGCTTTTAAGTTATTTAAAACCTCAAAGAACTAATTTCATTTTAGTTTTTATATTTGCAATTGTTAGTACTATTTTCACAATAGTTGGACCTAAGATTTCAGCAAAAGCTATAGATAGATTATTTGAAGGTATAATGAGTAAATTTGGACTACTTCAACTACATGCTAAGCAAGCAGAGATAGCTAATTTAATAAAAGCTAATCCAGCAGCGGCAAAAAGCCCGAAAGTAGTTGATGGCCTTGCACAAATTAAAGCAGGAATTTCAAAAATCATGGATATTAATGGTGGAATGATAGATTTCACATATATTCGAAATATTATTCTTTTATTACTTGGATTATATGTAGTAAGTACTGTTTTCGGTTTCCTCCAACAATATATAATGGCTGGAGTTGCTCAGAAAACTGTTTACAACTTACGTAAAGAAGTTGAAGATAAGCTTTCTAGGTTACCACTTAAATTCTTTGATTCAAAAACTCATGGGGAGATATTAAGTCGTGTTACAAATGATGTTGATAATATATCAACAACGCTTCAACAAAGTCTTACTCAGCTTATTACATCTATTGTTACAATCGTTGGTATTGTAATTATGATGCTTACAATAAGCCCACTAATGACATTAGTTGTTATTTTAACTTTACCACTATACATTCTTGTAACAGCATTTGTTGCAAAAAGATCTCAAAAGTTCTTTGCTGCTCAACAAAAAGAAATTGGAGCACTTAATGGTCATGTTGAGGAGATGTATACTGGTCACAAAATTGTTAAATCCTTTGGGCATGAGAAGGATTCTATAGAGGAGTTTAAAAGCATTAATGACAGGCTATACAACGCTGGTTGGAAAGCTCAGTTCATATCAGGAATAATAATGCCTATGATGAGATTTGTTAGTAATATAGGTTATGTAGTAGTTTGTGTTGTTGGTGGATATTTAGCAACACAAGGAAAAATTTCTATAGGTAATATTCAAGCCTTTATTCAATATTCAAGTCAGTTTACTCAACCAATAGTTCAAACTGCAAATATCGCAAACATTATTCAATCAACTGTAGCTTCAGCTGAACGAATATTTGAATTATTAGATGAGGTTGAAGAAATTGTAGAAACAAATAATACTAAAGTTATTGAACTACCTAAGGGTGAAGTTAAATTCGAACATGTTAACTTTAGCTACAAAGCAGATGAACCACTTATTACAGATATGAATATTGATGTAAAGAGGGGTCATACAATTGCAATTGTTGGACCAACAGGTGCTGGTAAAACAACGTTAGTTAACTTACTTATGCGTTTCTACGAGATAGACGGTGGTAAGATTACAGTTGATGGAGTGGACATTAGAGACATTAAACGTGGAGAATTGCGTAGTATGTTTGGAATGGTACTTCAGGATACTTGGCTCTTTAATGGTACTATAATGGACAATATTGCTTACGGTAAAGAAGGGGCTACTGATGATGAAGTTATTAAAGCTGCAAGAGCAGCTCATGCACATCACTTTATTAAAACTCTTCCTGATGGATATAACACAATATTAAATGAAGAAGCATCCAATATATCTCAAGGACAAAAACAACTTCTTACTATAGCTCGCGCAATACTTGCTAATCCAACCATTATGATATTGGATGAAGCTACAAGTAGTGTTGACTCAAGAACAGAAGTTTATATACAAAGGGCTATGACAGAGCTTATGCAAAATAGAACAAGTTTTGTAATTGCACATAGACTTTCTACAATTAAAGATGCGGAGCTCATATTAGTTATGAATAAAGGAAGTATCATTGAAATGGGTAACCATAATGATCTTCTTGCTCAAGATGGATTCTATGCAGAGCTTTATAATAGTCAGTTTAGTGGGGCAAATTTAGATAATGAAGTAGGATAAGTTAAAGACACTGTAGAAAAAATTTACAGTGTCTTTTTTATATAAATTTGAAATGATTTAGAATTTTTGTTTCTTATTTAATAATAACATTATATTCTCTAAGCCAAGTATTTACTTGAATTAAATATGCAATAAGTTGAGGCCCTGTCATAAGCTGACCATACCAAGGATTTTTATATGCACTACCACCTGAATCAACTATTTCTTGAACGTGTTTTTGATCTATGAGTTGTAGTATAGGTGATGATTTATCATTTAGTATATTATTCATAAGTTTTTGAACAGCCAGTGTATATCCAGGGTTATGAGTTTTTGGATAAGGACTCTTTTTCCTCCAAAGTACGTCGCCTGGAAGTAGTCCTGTAAGAGCCTGCCTTAATACTCCTTTTTCACGCCCTTTATAATATTTCATATCCATAGGGATATTATAGGCATATTCTACAAGCCTCTGGTCTGCGAAAGGGACTCTTACCTCAAGGCCGCTAGCCATGCTCATTCTATCTTTTCTAGTAAGTAGAGTTATCATAAACCATTTTATATTTAAATAGAATAATTCTCTCATTCTATGCTCTCTAGGGCTTTCGCCAGGGATACCTGGAACTTGTCTTAAGCTTTCATCATATTTATCTTGAACATATTCATCGATGGGAAGACTTTGAAGGTCAGGGGATAGTATACTTTTTCTATCACTTACGAATTTTGACCAAGGGAATGTAGTTGCGTTTATATCTTCTTCACGTCTAAACCATGGGTAACCACCAAATAATTCGTCTGCACACTCCCCGGATAATGCAACTGTAGAGTTTTTTCTTACCTCCTTGCAAAAGAGATATAATGAGGAATCTACATCTGCCATACCTGGTAAATCAGTAGCAAAAACAGCCTCCTTAAGGTAGGATGCAAGTTCCGGTGTATCAATTAGTATATCGTGATGATCTGACCCAATGTAATCCACCATTTTATAAATCCAGTCTGCATCAGTATTTGGTTGAAACTCTGTAGGCTTAAAAAACTTTCTATTATCAACATAATCTATAGAATATGTGTTTAAGTTAGGCATATTATTCTTTTTAAAGTAAGTGGATGCTACTGCTGAAATTATACTTGAGTCAAGTCCACCAGATAAGAAAGTGCAAACTGGAACATCAGCAATAAGTTGTCTTTCAATGGAATCTACAAGTAATGATCTTATATGCTCTGCAGTTGTAGATAAGTCCTCATCATGGGTTTTTGCGGTAAGTTTCCAATATTCCTTTGTTTTAAAACCCTCTTTATCATAAATTAAACTATGAGATGGTGGCAATTCTTTTATATTTTGAAAGATACCGCTACCAAGAGGTCTTGCAGGTCCAAATCCAAAGAGCTCAGTAAGACCTTGTTTATCAAGAATTGGTTCTACTAATGGATGAGCTAAAAGAGTTTTTATTTCGGAACCAAATATTAAGGAATTATCTTTTATAGTATAAAATAAAGGCTTAACTCCTAGGGGATCTCTTGCTAAGAATAGTGTTTGGTGTGTTTCGTTCCAAACTCCGAAAGCATAGATACCATTTATATGTTTAACACATTCCTCACCCCAGAAAATATAAGCTACTAAAAGCACCTCAGTATCAGAATAGGATGAGAAACTAAATCCATTCACTTTTAATATTTTGCGTACATCCTCTGTATTATAAAGTTCACCATTATATACTATAGTATAGGTGTTATTCCCTATTTTCTTCGTCATTGGCTGTGCTCCACCTTCTGGGTCAACAACCACTAGACGTCTATGCCCTAAAATGGCATGCTTTGAAAAGTGAAAACCATAGGCGTCAGGTCCTCTTTCTTTCAAGGTATCAGTCATTTTGAAAAGGATTTTATCATCTTTTTCAATATTGTCATAAAAATTAATCCATCCTGCTATGCCGCACATTTTATCATCTCCTAAATTAAATAACATTGTCATATATATCTTATGTAATTTAATGAAAATGGTGTGTATAAAATATAATTTTGTGAACTTTCTATTGTAATATATATTTATAAGTAAGGATTATATTCAAATATATATATAGTATTGGTATTAGCACTGTTTTTTATATGTATACTGTAGTAAGATTGTAGCTAAGGATAAAGATGTTTAATATTATAAAAGATAAATTAATAAATTTCAGGAGGTATAATTTAATGGTTAAAGTTGAGAGTTTTTCATTAGATCACACAAAGGTAAAGGCACCTTTTGTACGAAAATGTGAGGTTAAAATAGGTGAAAAGGGTGATATAGTAACAAAGTTTGATTTAAGGTTCATGCAACCTAATGAAGAATTTATGAATATATCTGCTATTCATACTTTAGAGCATTTACTTGCTGGATACATGAGAGAAGTAATGGATGGAATAATTGATATCTCACCTATGGGATGTCGAACAGGATTTTATATGATTACATGGAATGATGTAAGTGTAGATAAAGTTATAGAAACCTTAAATTATGGCTTGAAAAAAGTATTAGAGTCAACTGAAATACCAGCTGCAAATGAGGTTCAATGTGGTAATTATAGAGATCATTCATTAGAAGGCGCGAAAGAATATGCTAAGCTAGTTCTAGATAAAGGTTTTAGCAGTAACATCTATAAATAGTATAGTAATATATATATTTTAGAAAACCACAAGAAAAGGGCATGTATATATAATACTTGTGATTATAGACATACTATGATAATATAGTAGATAATAAAAAAATAACTAACTAAATAAAACTACCTAAGGTAGAGGTGCTGTGTCTATTAGTAATTATTTGGAGCCATCAGGCTATGATGAATAACGAAAGGAGCTACGGCCGAAGAAAATATATTTGATAAATTATTTTCTGAGTTTACACATAATATGTGTAAAATTGTCACTGATTTTTCAGTGGAGAGCTACACGGTACACGAAGTTTGTGTAAAAATAAATATTTTTATGCAGCAAAGGTGTTCCTTTGCTGCATAATTTTTTTTTGTAGCTATATATAAGCACTTCTATAGGTAATTTTAAAATATTGGTGGATTATTTTATAATGAATTAAAATTATAGCACCGAAGGTAATGAATAGCACCAAGGTGGAAATAGGAGTGATTTGATTATGGGAGTAGTTGTTCAAAAATATGGTGGTTCATCGGTAGGAACTACAGAGAAAATTAAAAAGATTGCACAATGCATAGTAAAGAGAAAAGATAAAAATACAGAATTAGTCATAGTAGTATCTGCTATGGGAGACACTACAGATGAGCTATTATCTTTATCAAAGGGAATAGGAAAAGATCCAGATAAGAGGGAATTAGATGCATTATTATCCACAGGAGAGATAATTTCAAGTGCACTCCTGGCCATGGCAATTAAGGAACTTGGATATGATGCTATAAGTTATACAGCATATCAAATTGGAATAAAGACTAGTGGGCAATATGGTAAAGCGTTAATTGATGATATACATGGTAATAAAATTAAACAAAGTTTGAAAGAAGGTAAAATTGTAATAGTTGCTGGATTTCAAGGGATAAATGGAGAGGGCGACATTACAACACTCGGTAGAGGTGGTTCTGATACCACTGCAGTAGCACTTGCTGTAAAGCTTAATGGTAGATGCGAAATATATACGGATGTATCTGGAATATATAGTGTAGATCCTAGGGCATACAGTGATGCTAAAAAACTGGATGAAATAGAGTATGAAGAGATGCTAGAGCTTGCAAGCTTGGGAGCTCAAATAATGCATTCAAGGTCAATCGAACTCGCTCAAAAATATAGTATACCTATATATGTCGGACTGAGCAATAGTGAGATTAAGGGAACTGTAATTAAGGAGGTAAAAAATATGGATATGGAAAGTAAACCAGTAACGGGTATAGCAACTGATGATGAAGATGTGGCAGTAACACTGCAGCGTATACCTAAAGATGTGAATATATTGTCTACAATATTCGAAGCTATAGGAAGCAGGCGAATTAATATAGATATGATAAGTCAATCATCACCAATAGACGGATGTGTAAGTGTATCTTTTACAATTCCTAAAGATAATCTTAAGGAGAGTCTGAAAATTATAGATAAATTAATAGTAGATAATAAAGTTATAGTTGACGAGGATATAACTAAATTTTCAGTTGTGGGGTTGGGAATGAAGACAACCTCTGGAGTAGCAGCTAGAATGTTTAAGGTTTTTAATAAAAACGATATTGAGATTAAAATGATAACTACATCTGAAATAAGAATTACCTGTGCTATAAAAACTCAGGACAAATTAAAGGCTATACAGGTAGTTGCAAAGGAATTCAATTTATAAAGAATTAGTAGAAGGAGGGATTTA
Source organism: Clostridium lacusfryxellense (assembly GCF_018861735.1). Lineage (GTDB taxonomy): Bacteria > Bacillota > Clostridia > Clostridiales > Clostridiaceae > Clostridium_AD > Clostridium_AD lacusfryxellense. The sequence continues at coordinate 39,100 of NZ_JAHLEB010000047.1, forward strand.
TGTGAGGTTTTTTGGAAATATAAGAAATGACAATAATAAATTAGAGATTGCGGGAGTTAGTGCACAGGTCCTAGCTGAGGAATACGGTACCCCTCTTTATATAATGGATGAACAACTTATACGAGAAAATTGTAGAAGGTTTTATAAATCTTTTAAAGTTAAGGATGGACATAATAAGGTGGCTTATGCAGGAAAGGCATTTTTAACTATTGCCATGTGTGAGATTATAAAAAGTGAAGGTTTACATTTAGATGTTGTTTCAGGAGGAGAATTATATACTGCATCAAAGGCTAATTTTCCACTTGAAAATGTGTATTTTCATGGTAATAATAAAACAATCGATGAAATTGAAATGGCCGTAGAATTAGGAGTAGGAAGTTTTGTGGTAGATAATCTTCATGAAATGGAAATTATTAATGAAAAGGCAAAAGCAAAAGGCGTTACTCAAAGGGTTCTTCTTAGAGTAACTCCAGGCATAGAGGCTCATACCCATGATTATATAAAAACTGGACAAATTGATTCTAAGTTTGGATTTACAATATTAAATAATGAATTAGAAGAGGTTATAAAGACTGCTTTAAGTTTGAAAAATATAAAGCTGGCAGGATTGCATTGTCATATAGGGTCTCAAATTTTTGAGTTAGAGCCTTATAAAGATGCAGTGGGTATAATGACTTCTTTAATTAAAGATATTAAAGAAAAATTCAATTATGATATAGACGAATTAGACTTAGGTGGAGGTTTTGGAGTTTATTATGACAAAGGTGATGAGCCAAAAGAAATAGAAGATTTTTGCTCTGTTATAATTGAAGAAACTAAAATCAAATGCGCTGAATACGGAATAAAATATCCTACACTTGTTATAGAACCAGGCAGATCAATTGTAGCTAACGCAGGAATTACACTATATACTGTAGGCGCTATAAAGGATATTCCAGAAGTTAGAAAATATGTGGCAGTTGATGGTGGTATGACAGATAATATAAGACCGGCATTATACAATGCACAATATCAATGTGTGCTTGCTAATAAAATAAGTGGCCCTTGCATAGAAGTGGTTACAATAGCGGGTAAATGCTGTGAGAGTGGAGATATACTACTTGAGGATGTAAAACTACCATTGGTTAATAGTGGAGATCTTATGGCTATGTTATCAACTGGTGCTTATGGATATTCAATGAGTAGTAATTATAATAAAATACCTAAGGCTCCTGTAGTTTTAGTAAATGAGGGTACTCACAAGGCTATATGTAAAAGACAAACTTACCAAGAAATGATTAGTAATGAAGTGTGCTTATAGGGTAATGCAGTAGAGAAGTTCTCCTGAGTGCCTTGTAATAAGAGATTGAAACAGGAAATTGTATTAAGAAATTCTAATTTTTGCGAATGCAAAATTCTCTACCGCTCACACTCGACGTCCTGTCTCGGGTTCGCTAGCCTGACGTCCTGTCAGGCTTACGAAAATTTTACATTCGCAAAAAAGAATTACTAAATGCAATTTCAATGTTTCTGCTCTTCTTATCGCAAGTCACTATGGAGAAGTTCATACTTGCTACTATAAGATTTGCTTCGGTTTGTCCTGATTGGGTTACGAGAATTTTACAAGCGCAAAACAAGAATTTCTAAATGCAATTTCAATGTTTCTTCGCTTCCTGTTGTAAGTCACTATGGAGAAGTTCATACTAAAATTATATGAAAATATCGTAGTCGTCTTGACAAGTTTACGAGGATTTTATTTTCGCAAAAGAAGAATTACTAAATATAATTTCAATGTTTCTTCACTTCCTGTTGCAAGTCACTATGGAGAAATTTATACAGCATTTTCTTTGCTGTGATTTACGTGAATAGGTTGGCAGTAAAAGGCTAGAAGTTCTAGAAACTAGCCAAAAGGTTTTTTAGCCGGTAGGCTCTATATATGTAATACAAACAATTCAAAGAAGGCAGAAATATTTAAATTCAATTTAAATATTTCTGCCTTTTATTATTTAGGTATAAGAATATTATTCATTATTTGATTTAATAACTGGATTACCATCCTTATTTAATAATGGTGTAACTCCACCAGCATAACCATCCCAACTAAATAAATAGTGAACGCCAGTTTCCTTATCTACTATAACTTTACAACCGGAAATACTACCCTCTTTATAAATAACATTAAATCTTTCATTAGTATCTTTATCTTTACCAAACATTTTATGGTACCCCCTAAAATTTATTTTTGTAATATATTTTTAAAAATCCTTTTGATAATGACATAAAAATTAAAACGGAAAGTAAAGTGAAAAAAATAATCTGGTTAAAGAATCCAGCTATAATAGCTGCAGTTGTTATTGCAACTAAGGAAAAATTAAAACCTACACCACCTATTTTATCTTTAATAAGTTTTGTTCTCTCATCATGTTCTTTTATATAGAGTTTCTTTAATTCATCCTCGGTTTTTAATGCTTTTCTATATTTTGCAATGTGTATTATCATGATAAGTTGAAAGCCTATGAATACACCTACTTGAAACCCGGGTATCATATCAGAAACATCTTCATTAATTGCCGAGGCCATATTTACAAAGGCCCCAGTTAAGACAATGAATATAGCAGCAAATGCAGTGAATGTTGTCATAAGTGTTAATTTTTTATTTGTTACCTGTCTATATTTCTCCATTTTATAACTCCTTTATTTTAAAATTCGTTAACTTCTGAAAAATCAAAAACATCTTCTATCTTTAAATTAAAATATTTAGATATTTTGTATGCAAGAACAAGTGATGCTGTATACTTTTCGCACTCTAAAGATGAGATTGTTTGCCTCGAAACACCAACTGCTAATGCAAGTTCCTCTTGAGATAACTTGTTTTTTTTCCTAAGTTCCTGGATACATGTTTTCATCTCAGACCTCCTCTGCAATGTTTACTTTGCAATTTAAGTATAGCTAGCTTTGCATTGAATGTCAAGCTAGCTTTGCTGAATAATTTCTATTAACTATATAGCTGCAGAGAAAATGTAAAAACATACATCTAAAACGCAAAAAAAAGTATATATTACGTAAAGTGCATTTGATGTAAGCTTTAGAGCTCCTTATTTATTTTTAATTAACCCACGTTAAGAAAAACATATGTTTGAGCGATAGTAAAATGTACCCTATAGAGTAGACGTTTTAAAAAAAACTACCCTATGGGGTTTTTCTATGTATAATGGAATAAAAGATTAGAGGTGGATAAATGAGTATTAAGAATTTTAC
>NZ_JAHLEB010000048.1 GCF_018861735.1 Clostridium lacusfryxellense
GAAGCAAAGAAGAACAAACACACTGCATAAGAAATGCGACCAACAATTTGATCGCATCATCTTATACATTTTTAATTATTTTACGTGTCTACTTGACAGGTGTCGGTTCAAATTGAATGCCCTTACCTATTTTATACTCCATTTTCATTGCTCCCGAAATAATGCTTGGTGTTATCCGGTTTATCCAAACTACCTATTTCAGTTATATTAGCACCCTCTTCGCCACTCGCTTTTGTTACTTCCTCTATATCTACTTCATAAACTTTATCATTTAGCGTTATCCTATACTTCTTCATATTATTAACACCTTCCTAGGTAAATTACACTCATCATTTTATTCTTCTAATATTCAATATTCGAAACTCTGAATTAGGTTCATCTCTAGCTGCCATAGTAGATGCTACAAGTGCTACTACTATCCTCTCTTCTTCATCTATTCCATATATTTCTTTATCATCACTATTTGTTATTATTTCCTTATAACTATCATTAGTGTTGTTGTTTGTGTTACCATTTAACCTATCCTGAAAGAATTTTTTTGAACTTCGTGGAAATAGTGCATAAGATAACACGTCTTCATAACTAGTGGCCAAATCTCCAATTTCATTTTCATATTTGTCCATCTCCGGCGCAAGTAAGTCCGCTGGTCTTTGAGTTATAATTTTTATGTCCCCTATGATTTTTTTCTTTATTTCATCTTTTATAGGTGTTGGCGGAATTCCATAAAGTCCTTTAACATAATCTTTTAATTCTTTTGGAATTATTTTATATCGTACGCCAGAGAGTATATTAAATATTGCTTGAGTTCCTACCATTTGAATAAGAGGGGTAATTAGTGGTGGAAACCCTAAATCTTCTCGCACTCTAGGTATCTCTGTAAGGACTTCTTTATATCTAGATTCAACCCCTTGCTCCTTAAGCTCTAATAAAAGGTTCGATAACATCCCTCCAGGAACCTGAGATGTAATAATTCTAGGCTCTACATTCATAACCCGTGGATTTAGTATCCCATTTTCTCTGTATTTCTCTTTTATAGGTCTAAAATAGTCTGCTATTTCACCTAATAAATTAATATCTAATTTAGGATCACGTGGACTCTCTTTTAAAGTAAGGACCATCGACTCTGTAGGTGGTTGTGATGTACCCTCTGAAAAGGGAGAAATTGCAGTGTCTATAATATCTACTCCTGCTTCAACAGCCTTTAAATATGTCATAGATGCTATTCCACTAGTACAATGAGCATGTAAACACAATGGTATTTTTACCGCCGCTTTTAATTTTCCCACTAATTGATATGCAGAATATGGTGTTAATATACTTGCCATATCATTAATACAAATTGAATCTGCCCCTAACTCCTCAAGTTTTATTGATAATTCAACATAGTAGTCTATTGTATGTACTGGGCTAGTTGTATAACATATAGCACACTGACAGTGCGCTCCGCTTTCTTTAATAACTCTGATTGAGGTTTCCATATTTCTTGTGTCATTTAATGCATCAAATACCCTTATTATATCTATACCATTTTCTATAGACTTCTTAATAAATGCCTCTACTACATCATCCGCATAATGCTTATATCCTAGAAGATTCTGACCTCGAAGGATCATTTGAAGTTTAGTATTTTTAACAATCTTGCGAATTTCTCTAAGTCTTTCCCAAGGGTCTTCATTAAGGAAATGGAGACATGAATCGAAAGTTGCTCCTCCCCATACCTCCATTGAATAATACCCGACCTTATCCATTTTTTCTAGGATTGGTAATATCTCTTTTGTTGTTAGTTTGGTAGCAATTAAAGATTGTTGGCCATCTCTTAGTACTGTTTCAGTTATTTTAATTGGATTCACTGTATGATCCCTCCAAGATATTTCCCTAATCTATAATGATTTTTGTTGCATTTTCCCTTATATAATTTCCTCTACAACCACTTCATATTCCTTGCCATTTACTCTTACTTTAAGCCTTTTACCATTTATTGAGCTGGATTCGAATTCTTCCAAAATATCTCTTATGAAATCAAAGTCATTCATATACTTCCTATATACTCTATGAGCTTCCTCAATTGTTATTAATTTAAACCTGATACTGTCACCAGGCTTTAACTGACCCACTATGTTTATATCAGGAGTTATTATTGTAGCAATTTTCGTATATCCACCAGTAGTTTGCCTATCTGCCATCATAATTATGGGAGCCCCATCTCCTGGGACCTGCACCGAACCCATGGTTATTCCATCAGAAATAATGTCAGCACCATGTTTGTGAGAAATTTTAGTTCCTGATAACCTGTATCCCATTCTATCTGCTTCATTTGTCACTTCATATGCACAATCCAAAAATGTGTTTATCCCATCTTTGGTAAAATAATCATCTTGAGGACCCATTACCACTCGTACAATATTATCTTTGGAGTACGATGGTATTAGCTCAATTGGAAGCTTTTTGATACTTTTAAAATTATTTTCATCTAAACTTCCAATGTTAATTTCGTCACCAGCCTTAAGCATCCTGCCCTCAAAGCCTCCGACTTTCCCCTTAACATAGGTAGACCTGCTACCCATAACCTCTGGCACATCAATGCCATGCTCAATTGCTATATAACTCCTACACCCATTTTTTACAGTTCCAAAGGAAAGTTCATCGCCATCGAACACTTTAACTCCACACCACATTTCAATAGCCTTATTATTTATCATTGGCATTAGATCGCCGCCTGTAACTGCAATCAGGGCATCACCTTCAAATTTTATTTTCAGTCCGAAAAGCATAGTTTCTAAACACGCCTCACTATCAATGTTCCCAACAAGAATATTAGCCACTCTTAGTGAGAACTGATCCATTGCACCTGAAACGGACATACCGGATTTTTGATGATTATACCTGCCAATGTCCTGAATGGTAGTATACATCCCTGGCTTTAATATTTTCATTATTGTCATATACTTACCTTCTTTCCTTGCCCTTATAATTACTTTATATTTTCCTTGTAATTACTTTATATTTTCCTTCTGACTCTAAAGCCTCAATATTTTTGTATTCATTCTCATCTATTTTAACAAATTTTATATAATCACCTGCATTTAAAAGTACAGGATCTTTCCTATATGGATCATACAATTTAACAGGAGTCCTGCCAATTAATTGCCACCCACCAGGGCTTTCTACAGGATATATTCCTGTCTGTTTTCCTGCAATTCCTACACTTCCAACAGGTATTTTAGTTCTTGGATTTTGAAGCCTAGGAGCCTCGATTTTATCACTCATACCTCCAAGGTACGGAAATCCAGGTGTAAACCCAATCATATAAATTAAATACTGCGTATCTGTGTGAATTTTTATGACTTCATCTATTGATATTTTATTATGATCTGCAACGTACTCAATATCAGGGCCATACTCCCCACCATAAAGTGTTGGTATCTCTATAACCTTAGCTCCAGGAAGTTTTAATTCATGCATCCTTGAAATAATGGATTTTATAACTTCTATAAGTTCATCCAGTTCCATTATCATAGGGTCATAAATTACCATAAGTGACCTGTATGTTGGAATAGTCTCATTTATTCCTATAATACCTTCCTGCTCTATTACAACTGTAAGACTTCTAATTTTTGAATTAACCTGTTCTTCAATTTCATCTCCAAATTCAACAACTAGACCTCTATCTCCGGCGATTAAATACTTAACTTCTTCATACATATTGTATTTTACCTCCTATTTAAATAATGCTACTATTCCACCCATAGACTGGTAACCTGCAATTATTGCTAATATCACAACAATATAACCCGAATACATAAGCAATTTTGAATGTTTATATTCTCCAATAATATTCTTCTTTGTAGATGCAATAAGTATTATACCAAGTGCAATCGGAAGAATTAATCCATTAAGTGAACCAGCTACCACAAGTAACTCTACAGGTTTTCCAAGCGTTAAAAATATAAGAGTTGATATAACAATAAACCCTATAATAAATTTTGAGGTGTGTTTTTCAAAAACTGGTGCTAGTGTTTTTAAAAACGATACCGATGTATAAGCTGATCCAACCACTGATGTTAGCGCTGCTGCAAAAAGTACAACTCCAAATAACATATAACCAAAATTACCTGCTCCAAGTTTAAAAGCTTCAGCTGCAGGATTTACCGTTCCAAGCGGTTTGCCAATGTTTACAACAACTCCAAGAACAGCTGCAAAAAGAAGTATTCTCATAAGTGACGCTATTGTTATTGCAAGTACTGAACTTCTATTTATATCCTTCAAATGCTTAATTCCTGTAATTTTTGCATCAATTAGTCTGTGTCCTCCAGCAAATGTTATATATCCACCTACTGTTCCACCAACAAGAGTTATAAATGGCAAAAATGAAAAATCAGTTGGTACAAATGTACGTGCAATCATCTCCCCAACTGGAGGCTGAGTTTTAAATGCCACATATCCTATAAGAATAAGCATTAGAACGCCTAGCACTTTTGCAAAAGTGTCCATTGCTTTTCCAGCTTCTTTAGACATAAATATTATAATAGCTATAATAGCACTAATAATAGCTCCTAGTTTAACGTTTAAGCCGAATAATACATTAAGACCAAGGGCGGCGCCTCCGATATTTCCTATATTAAATGCAAATCCTCCAATACATATTAGAATTGCTAGGAATACACCAAGACCAGGTAACGTCTTGTTTGCAATATCTTGCGCCCTAAGTCCTGATACTCCAATAACTCTCCATATATTGAGCTGTGCTACAAAATCCACTATAACTGTAAGCAGTATTATAAAACCTAAATTGGCTTTAAACGTTTCTGTAAACACTGCAGTTTGTGTTAAAAAACCCGGTCCTATAGCCGAAGTAGCCATAAGGAATGATGCTCCAATTAGCACACCCCAATTACTTTTCTTTTCTATGTTACTATCTTGATTTTGCGAATTTGATTTATTACTCATAAATTTATATTCCTCCTATTTTATAATGTGACTAAGTGGTTTTATTTCAACTCTTGCTTTAAATAACTCTTCTTTAATAAGCTTTACAAAATCAACAGCCTCTGGATTGTCCCCATGAACACATATCGAATCCACATTAATATTTATATCTTCACCGTTTATTGCTGTAACCTTTCCTTCTGTAACCATTCTTATTACCCTGGAAATAGCTATATTCTTGTCATGGATCATTGAACCTGGAAGACTTCTTGCAACAAGAGTTCCATCAGAATTATATGCCCTGTCTGCAAAAACTTCATTTGCAGCTTTTAATCCTTTCTCTTTAGCAGCATTTATAAGTTCACTCCCTGCAAGTCCAAGAACTATTAAATCTCTGTCCACTTCCCATATACCATCTATTATTGCACGTGCTAGTTTGCCATCTTTAGCTGCCATGTTATACATTGCTCCATGAGGCTTTACATGCTGCATTTTAGCCCCTGCTGCCCTTACAAATCCGTATAAAGCTCCAATCTGATATATAGTATATAACTTCATCTCATCAGGAGATACTGTCATATTTCTTCTTCCAAAACCCATAACATCAAAGAATCCAGGATGCGCACCAATACCTACACCATTTTTAAAAGCCGCCTTCACAGTATCCCTCATAACAACAGGGTCACCTGCATGCCATCCGCATGCGATATTAGCTGATGATACGTATGATAGAACTTCTCCATCAAGTCCTATCTTGTAAGCTCCAAAACTTTCTCCTACATCACTATTTAGATCAACAAATTTTTTCATACTACTTTTTCTCCTTTGCTACGTTATAAATCGTCTTGTTATTAATTATCTTATAATTTCAGATGATGAATTGAATTTATCCTTAATTTTATCATTTATTGAGCCTAGTTTCAATGAATTATTCATTTTGTTACAAATTGCCTAATAAGCGCAATACTTTTACAACCTGGTTTATTGGTGACCTTTTGTGGTAGTATAGAGTTATAAATTTAATATTTTTAGTAATAAAAAAATTTATTATAAGTGGGTGTTAATATGAGCAGAATTAGCATTTTTACAGGTCATTTCGGAAGTGGAAAAACAGAGATTGCTCTAAACTATGTCATGGATCTTGCTAAAACAGGAAAAAAAGTAGCCTTAGTCGATATCGATATAGTAAATCCATATTTTTGCTCTAGACACATGAAAGATAAACTAGAGAAGCTAGGGGTTAAACTTATAGCCTCAAGTGCAAGTCTCATGAATGCTGAGCTGATGGTAATACCATCCAATGTTTATGCTGTATTTAATGACAAAAGCTATGAAGTTGTAATGGATATAGGTGGAGATGATCAGGGATCACTTGTTCTTAGGCAATATAATGAATATTTAAAGCAAGAATCTTATGATATGTATTTCGTTGTAAATAATAACAGACCATTTACTTCTAATAAAGAGGAAACAATAGAATACCTGAGATCAATCGAAAGGGCATCAGGTCTTATTGTTACTTATCTAATCTCGAACACCAATTTATCCTATGAGTCAAACACTGAAGATATAATTAAAGGTGATAAAATAGTTTCAGAAATTTCTTTTGAGCTTAAAATTCCATACAAGTACATTGTTTGTACAAAAGACTTGGAAGAAAGTATTAAAAACAAAGTACATGCCCAGGTATATTCTATTGATATATATATGAAACCACCATGGCGAGAATAAAAAAACGCTAAAATGTAATCGTTTTATATAAGGAGGGGTTTAAATGCCAAAGGTAACATTTAGGGAAGATAGATGTAAAGGGTGTAAGCTTTGCATTAGTGTATGTCCAAAAAACATTATTACCATGTCCAATAAATTGAATATCAAAGGACATCATCCTGCCTCAATAACTTCTGATAATATGAAAGACTGTATTGGATGTGCCTCATGTGCAATAATGTGTCCTGACTGCGTAATTACAGTGGAAAAATAACAAAGGGGGAAATTATTATGGGTAAAAAAGTTTTGATGAAGGGTAATGAGGCAATTGGAGAAGCAGCCATTAGAGCAAATTGTATGGGATTCTTCGGTTACCCAATTACCCCACAGACCGAAGTTGCAGCTTTTATGTCACGGCAGATGCCCAAAATAGGCAGAGTTTTTTTGCAAGCTGAAAGTGAAGTTGCGGCAATAAATATGGTATACGGCGCAGCAGGAAGCGGAGTTCGATGTATGACCTCATCAAGTAGTCCAGGAATAAGTCTAATGTCTGAAGGCATTTCATATATAGCAGCAGCAGAACTTCCTTGCGTTATAGTAGATATTGTTAGGGGCGGTCCCGGGCTCGGAAGTATACAACCAGCTCAATCGGATTATTTTCAAGCAACACGTGGTGGTGGTCATGGTGACTATAATATGCCTGTTCTCGCACCGGCATCAATTCAGGAAATGGTAAATTTAGTTCAAGATGCTTTCGATATAGCTGATATATATAGAACTCCCGTTATGGTTATGGGTGATGGAATGCTGGGTCAAATGATGGAGCCAGTTGAATTTGAGGATAGACCAGAAAGAGTGCTTCCTACAAAGGACTGGGCAGCAAATGGCCTTAATGGAAGAAAAACTCATAATATAATAAATTCATTATTTTTAGATTCTGATAAATTAGAGAAACATAATATTCATCTTCAATTAAAATATGCCCAAATAATAAAAAATGAAGTTAGATACGAAATGATCAATTGTGAAGAAAACTGTGACCTTATATTAGTTGCATACGGAACGACTTCAAGAATATGCAAAAATGTAGTTAAAAGCACACTAAAAGAAGGTTTAAAAGTTGGACTCATAAGACCTATAACTTTATGGCCGTTCCCAGTTGAAGCATTTGAAAAAACAATAACTAAAACTAAATATGGTTATTTGTCAGTAGAAATGAGTTGTGGACAGATGGTTGAGGATATTAGACTTGCTGTTAATGGCAGAAAACCAGTAGCCTTCTACGGAAGGTCGGGTGGAATAGTTCCTCATCCTAATGATATCTTAAATAAAGTAAAAACGGTAATAGGAGGCGTAAAATAATGGCTATAGTATATGAAACTCCTAAAGCTCTACTTGATGTACCAACTCACTATTGTCCTGGCTGCACACACGGAGTAATCCATAAGTTAATTGCAGAAGTTATTGATGAATTAGAAATATTGGATAAAACAATAGCCGTTGCACCAGTTGGATGTTCAGTTCTTATGTATAACTATTTTGCATGTGATGTCTTTGAAGCTGCACATGGAAGAGCACCAGCAACAGCCACTGGCATTAAAAGAACAAATCCTGATAAAGTAGTTTTTACTTATCAAGGTGATGGTGATCTTGCAGCTATTGGCATGGCTGAGATAGTTCATGCGGCAACTAGAGGAGAGAACTTAACTTCGATATTTGTTAACAACTGCATATACGGAATGACTGGAGGTCAAATGGCTCCGACAACTCTTCCTGGTCAAATAACTGAAACCACTCCATATGGACGAGATGTAAAATTGGCAGGTTACCCAATAAGAGTATCTGAATTAATATCAACACTTACTGGTGCATGTTATGTTGAAAGAGTTTCTATTGATACAATTCCCAATTTATTAAAAGCTAAAAAAGCAATTAAAAGAGCATTTGAAAACCAAATTGCAGGTTTTGGTTTCTCAATGATTGAAATATTATCAATTTGCCCAACAAATTGGGGATTGTCACCTCAAGATTCAATGAAATGGCTAAGAGATAATATGATACCTTATTATCCTCTTGGTGTTAAGAAAAATACAACAGAGGAGGCTAAATAAAATGGCATCACAAGAAATAATATTTGCAGGTTTTGGTGGACAGGGTATTCTCTCAATGGGAAAATTCCTCGCATACGCTGGTATGGATTCTAATTTGAACGTTTCATGGCTACCCTCATACGGTCCTGAAATGAGAGGCGGCACTGCAAACTGCTCTGTCATAATTACAGATGAAGAAATTGGTTCTCCAGTTTTAACAAGAGCAGACACAGTCGTCGTTATGAACAGGCCATCACTAGAAAAATTCATAGATTTTATTGAGCCTAATGGTCTACTAATTATTGATTCGGATCAGATAACTGATATTCCAGATAGGAGTGATATCACTATTTATAAAATACCAGCTAAAACTATAGCAGAGGAAATTGGAAGCGCAACCATTGCCAACATGGTACTTTTGGGCGCTCTAGTTAAGAAAACAGGCATTGTTTCAATGGAAACTTTACTTAGCTCCCTTAAAACTCATGGAAAAGAAAAATTCTATTTGTCAAATAAAATGGCACTTGAAAGAGGAGCAGAATATATTAAATAATCTAAATTGGTAGGAATTTAATCACATGACTGCTTTTAAGGGAAGACAACTGTCTTCCCTTAATTTAATCTTCTTTTACCTTGCTCACTTTTTCAGAATATTTATATTGAATATAAGTTCTCATTACAACTCTTAAAATAATCATAAAACTTAAAGATAAACTAGCCATATTGTTAGAAATTATTTTAGTATAACATAAAAAAGCTATATCTTTTTCATCCTCAGCAATAAAACCAGCGTCTGATGTTTTAAGGCAAAAACCATTTAAATATCTAGAAATATTCGGTTGATTTAAAAATTCTTCTTTATTAGGTTTCTCCTCTCCTTCTGGAAAATAAATCATTTCTAATAACATATCCCATAAGAAATCCCTATCAGACTGTTGAATTGGTCTAATCTTTATCACAACAATCACATCCTTTTTTATCTGTATAACACATAATTATCATATAATTCGCTGCCTTTACTAATTTCCTAAAAGAATTTCACTACTCTTTACTTAATTATACTATTAATAGTGTTTATTCCATATATAAAGTAGTTAACCTTTATATTCATGCTATATTATGGTACTATTAGGTTAAACTTGTAATTGGAAGTGATTTTTATTTTTATTAATATCTGCAATCGAATCATTAGTATTAAAAGTATCATATGACTTAATAAGTATGAGTGAGGAGGTTTATAATGGAAGATAGAGCAAGTTTAGTAGCTTTAATTCTAGGAGCATTAATATCAATATGGACAGTTGGTATGACTTGGCGTGTTAAAAATAAAAACAAGAATAAATAATCTTGGATTAAATATTTTTATTAGACTATGTAAATATAAAAAAACATTTAATATAATAAGGCTGCACTCCTTTTAAGATAATTTAAGGAATGTAGCCTTTATTAAAAGGCTATACTATATTTTCACATCATTTCATTTTTACTTTGAATATCTAGTGTTCTTATTTGGACTTTTTTAATATTATCGACTCTTTTTTTCCATTCCATTTTATATCAAAAGTAATATCCCTATCAGTTGGTTTTGGAAGTCCTGCCGTTAATTTTAACTTACCATTATACATTTTGGAGTTACTTAATGTAAATTTACCCTCTTCTCCCTACCTCTCTTCATGGGTAAATTGCATTCACCTTACACTTGAATTTCCTTTAATACATAGGGTAGTTCCTCCAAAATATGATTTGCATTTACACAAAACATTTCCTTTGAAAGTTTATCCCCACAATAGCCATGAATAAACGCACCAACGCAGGCTGCTGACATGATGTCATAACCTTGGGATATGAAAGAAGCTATAATGCCCGTTAAGCAATCTCCCATACCCCCTGATGCCATTGCGCTACTCCCAGTAGGATTAATTTGCAGGGTTTCACCATCAGTAATTATTGTATTAAATCCTTTAAGTAACAACACAACATTGTGTTTTTTTGCAAAATCTTTTGCTATATCTATTTTGTTTTCATTTATCTCATGTATAGAAAACCCTGATATTCTTGCCATTTCCCCCATATGAGGTGTAAGAACTATCTTACATTTCTTATTTTGAAGCATTTGAAGGTTCCCCGCAAGCACATTTAAACCATCTGAGTCAATTACAACAGGACATTTAGAATCCAATAAAACTTTGTCAAGTAACTTTAACGTAACATCATTATTCCCTAGCCCTGGACCAATTGCAATACAATTACTCTTAGTTATTAATTCATCTAATCTTTTCTCATCATTAGTTGAGGCAGTCATAGCTTCAACTAATTTTCCACTAAGTATATTTTGAATTGAGCTATCGCAGCATAATGTAACAAGTCCAGCCCCACTTCGAACAGCCGCTTGAGTTGAAATATAAGCAGCACCTGTAAATCCTACTGATCCTGCAAAAATAAGTGTTCTTCCATAATCACCTTTATGTGAATACTTATTTCTTTTCTTAATTAACCCTTTAATAAAATCTAAATCCATTATAGATTCATTTTCATGAAATTTATCTACCACCAATCTTGGTATTCCAATCTTCTCAATAACAATTTCTCCAGTAAACGAATCTGAGTCATCTCCTAGAAAACCCTTTTTATAAAGTTCAAATGTAACTGTTTTATCACTTCTAATACAATTACCCATCATTTTTCCACTATTACAATTAAATCCTGATGGGACATCAATTGATAAAATATACTTACTATTTTCATTTATAATTGTAATTGCTAAAGAATAAATGCCGTCAACATCTCTAGATAATCCTGTTCCAAAAGTCGCATCTATGGTAGTTTCGCAGTGAATTAAACTTTCTTTTAGAATTTCAAGGTCCTCATTACAATTTATATTTATTATTTTCACACCCATATTTTTTACAATATTAAGATTTGCCTTGGTATCAACGCTCATATTCCCCTCTGAACCAAGACAAAATATCTCGACATAATCTCCTCTATTTAAAAGATGCCTTGCTACTGCAAACCCATCTCCACCGTTATTTCCGCTTGAGCAAACAATTACAAATTTTTTAATGTTTTCTGGTATATTTTTCATCACCTTTAGTGCTGCATTTTCCATTAGTACAATGCCTGGAATCCCTAAAACATCTATACAATAACGATCAATACTTCTCATTAAATGGGATGTTGCAATTTTCATTTTCATTCCCTCCAAAGATTTAAAATTATTTCTTTCTATATCCTGATACAAATAAGTATATTCCTATTATAATAAACATTGGAATAAAAGCATTTGTTAGCAAGCCTGGCAAACTGGGTTTAATGGGGAAACTTCCTGTATGTGCATTCATCTCTCCAACCCATGAAAAATATGCAATAAATCTCTCTATTGTGTATAAAATTCCACTTGTAGTAATAAATAATGTTCCTAATCCATAATAAAATTTCTTCTCCATAGAATTCCTCCATTATTATTTATTTATAATATAGCGTATTGAAATATATATAATCATAACATGCCAACCATATATTAAATATACTTACAATACTTAACAAACAAAAAAGAAACTTTAACTAGACTTATGATACAGTAATTATTATATTTTTCATACTTGACATAGCAACATACTTGCAATACAATATAGTCATTAAGTTGCATTACAAGGTAGGTGAATAAAATGGCAAATTCTTCTCAATTATTAAAAGGAATATTAGAAGGTTGTATTCTTAAAATAATTTCTAAAAAAGAAACCTATGGATATGAATTATATAATTCAATTAAAACAAATGGTTTTGATGACTTATCTGAAGGCACTCTATATCCTTTACTCATTAGGTTAGAGAAAAATAACTTGTTATCATCCGTTAGCCGTGACTCTCCGCTTGGACCAAAACGAAAATACTACTCCCTTACTAAAATAGGAGAAGAAGAACTAATCGTCTTTTGTAATTCCTGGGATAAGATTTCTAAATCAGTTAATAAGATATTGGGGGATGATCTAATTGGTTAAAACAAAATCACTAATAAAGCAATTAAATAAAGCATCTGAAAACTTATCTTTAGAAAACAAAAGTATATTTACTGACATTGTAGTCTATATTCGAACATCGAATATAAAAGTAAGAGATGCTGAAGAATTTCTTCAACAGATATTAGACAGCTTCTTAAATGCAGAGCAGCAAGGCGTAAGTATTGAAACTGTACTTGGAACACCAGATATTAAAGACTACTGTGAAGAAATAGTAAAGACATATAAATCAAGCTATAATTACCTATCACTGTGTAGCGAATATGTTATGTATACCGGTATGCTCATAACAATATTATCAATTATTAATTACATTACACAAAGTTTTTCTATTATTAAAAAAAATTTCCTTATTAAATTCACCCTCTATTTAAACTTTAATTTAGGAATAATCCTTGAATTTATGCTTATAAGTATAGCTATCATTGCTATTATGTCTTATACCAAAAAAAGCTGTTTTGAGCAAACTGTAAAAGTTAACAAAATAAAAGAATTTTTTAAACTTTGGGTAATAGCATGTCTATGGATTTCTATAATGATTGCTTGCATGATGTTTTTAGATAAAATACTAGTTTTTAGATTAAATATAATTATAGTCGTTATTATTGGAATCGCTTTACAATATACTGGAAATTATTTATCTGAAAAATAAATAATTTAAAATTCAGCGGGTTGTTTTAAGCCGTGACTCTCCTCTGGGACCAAAACGAAAATACTACTCTCTTACTAAAATAGGAGAAGAAGAACTACTAGCCTTTTGTAATTCCTGAGATAAAATTTCTAAATTAGTTAATAAGATATTGCGGGATGTTCTAAATCATTAAAACAAGTGTATTAATAAAACAATTAAATAAATCAGCTAAAAATTTATCTCAAGAAAACAAAAAAGTATTTGATGACATTAGACTTTATATTAGATCATCAAATATAAAAACAAGAGATGCTGATGAATTTCTTCAACAAATATTAGATAGCTTCTTAAAGTCCATCTGAGCCCTTGAGTATTTCGTCATAAACATAATATGCTTTGTAAAAACCCTTTTATTTTTGTCCAATAAATAAACGATGCAAACTACACCCTAATGTATTTACATTTTCGCAAGTACTATAATGATAATTAAGATACTCATTGAATTCGGTATCTGAAATGCTTTGGAGTTGCATTAGACTTTCCATTAGATTTATAGGAAGTTACAACAAATAGTGGTGATGGTATTGCAGTTACAAAATCCATCCACTAAAAACCATAAGTTTCCATATATTTCATTGACTTTGGTATAGTTGAGTATTCTTTTTTCATTAAAATTCACCATCCTGTTATTAAATAATAACTCTATATATCACTCTTTTAATATCCTATATCCAGTGCAATTTTTGAAAGTGAATCCCAATTTTTCTTATCATTAGGATTAATACTCATAAAATACAACCACTTTTGTATAGCTTTTTCATTTTCTGTAAAAGCTATTGTTCTATTAGTAGATTTGGATGTATCATTTATTGTAATGGACATGTAAAGTTTAGATAGTGCTGTTGAATCCTCAGTTTTATTTTCAATGTTAGCATATGACGTAAAAGGTAATATAGATATAGCTGTATGTAAATATGCTGCTGCCTCCATATAGTATGATATTTTATCTTCCCTATCAACTTTACTGTAATCAATCCCAAAGCAACCTGTAAGTTGATAAATACAATGTATAAATTTCTCATTTGCTTTTTTCCTTTGTATATGCTGATTAATTAAAGTGTATGTGCCAAAAATAAAACTGATTATCAGAGCTATTGTTAATAAACGTTTTTTCAAAATAATTCCGCCTTTTTATTTAATGTATTTTCATAAGTTTCATAATTTCCTCAAAACTGTCAATAACATATTCATATTCTTTAACCTCTCCAAAGCCATATCTTGCATAAATAAAAGGTATACCAGCAAATCTTGATCCTTTTAAGTCACCGTCAGTATCCCCCACATATATTGGACTTTCTAAATTGTTTCTATTTATTATCAATTTAATATTTTCACCTTTAGTCAAACCAGTTCTACCAGAGCTCTCATAGTCAACAAAATATTCATTTAACTTATGTGATTCGAAGAATGATTCTATGTATCCACATTGACAATTACTAACAATAAATAGTTTATATTTTTCGGCCAAATTCTTTAAAATCTCCTCTAACTTATCATACAGAATTGCACCATGTTTTTCTAAATATTCACATTCCTTTATATAACAATGATTAACAATTGTAAGCCTATTTTCTTCTTCTAAATAAGGAAAAAACTTTAAAGCAACATCTTGTATTACTAACCCCATAACACTTTTCATATCCTCAACTGTTAATTTGTTTTTCACCTCACTATAGATACCTATAGTTTGATTCCATGAATCTATAACACTAGTTGTTGAATCCCATAGAGTACCATCTAAATCAAAAATAATACTATCAAATTTCATAATAAGCCTCCTCTTGCACATCTTTTGTATACTTCTGAGTCCATTTACAATTAGATAAACATTTTAAACAACCATCACAGTGGTATACATCTACTATTAAATCTCTATTCATACCTATTTCCCATGTAGTTCCATGGATAACACCCGTGGGACAAATATCCTTACAAACATTGCATTCACCGCATTTAGGCATTATTATTGGCCTATTTCCATTAGGTAATGGTGCATTTGTCAATACACTACACATACACAATGCACTTCCATATTCCTGAGTAACTAACAAATTGTTTTTTCCAATCCAACCCACTCCAGCCAATATCGCAATTTTTTTATGTGGAAGTGGTGTGCTTTTCGTAGTTTTATCATATAGTCCATGTGAACCAACATTTCTTTCAGATCGGGCGAAGGCCTTGTATCCTTTTGCTTTTATAAAATTAGCCAGCCATTCCGCAAGTTTATCGACACCATTTTCCTTTTCGCTATACTCGGAATAGTCTATTATATTTTCTTTAGACAAACGTAAAATATAGCCTGGACTCAAAACTATTCCTATTAAAATAGCACTACTATATCCTCGATTTTCTATTGCCGATAGCATTGATATATCGACTACCTTAACAAAATTTGCACCCCCGTTATTTAATTTTGAAATCAACTCGTTCAACATATGTTACACTCCAATCATGCTTTAGTTACATCCAATACATCTATTTTCCTAATATTTCAACATTTCCTTTCATAATATTAAGCAGATTATTTTGAACTATTATATCATCCAAATTCCGCTATTTCCTATATAGATTTAGAAATCGTTCAATAAAATTATGCTATTTAAACATCAATAGATGAATTTATATCCATTTTTATCTTATTCTATATTACATATCTACAATCCTTTAAAAATATATTTCAAAAGTGCTATTTAGTGAAATGAATAATTAACAAAGTTCTAAAAAAATTCATTAATTCTCTAACGATATCAAAATAGGCAAAGTAAGTTAAATATTATTTTAACTTACTTTGCCTATAGTCTCAGCTAATCATTTATTATATATTTCTCTGTATTCTCTGAATTACTGTACTTATAACCCTCTACTAATTTTATTCCTTTGGAGTTTATATGTATCTTATCCCCACATATTGTAGTTACATTATTATTATATTTAGCACTACGACTTCCGCCTTTAATAAAAGCATCTCTTTCTTCATATTTTACAAGGCCTAACATTTTTAATTTCTTTAAACGGTAAGCAAATTCTTGTATCTTCTTTTCTGGATCTTCCTCTATTAATCTATAATTTCCGATTTCAAATGGCATTTCTGGCATCATATCAGCATCATAGATATCGATTAACATCTCACTTTCTATTGTATTTAATTCCATATTTTCATTCTCCCTTTTACTCTAGGTTATCACGTACAATATTTTAAAATGTATTATACTAATTCCCTATTGATATTTTTTCATCAGTCAATTCTCAAATTAACTACATGTTTTACTCATATTAATAGTATATTGTTAATATTCTACATTTATTCCATATTTCCTCTTATTTATTAGATAAATTTTATATTTAAATTAAAAATACATTAAGACATTAACAATTCATTACCTATTCTCACTAATTATAAAAATAGTTTCTCATTTGAAATTGATTTTTAGGTTCCGCTCATAAGGTGATCTTCCATCAAAAGTATTTTTATAACTACACATCCAGGTTGGCATAAATCCGCTTCTATATGCTACGGATTGTGATGCAATATTTGAAGAAGCAGTCCCATAGTATGGTACGATTCCTTGTTCCATAATCATTATTGCGAGATTGCTGACTAAACTTGTGGCAAGTCCATTATTTCTAAATAGCGGTAACACATCAATGCCTATTTGCCACATTAAACTACTATCGGTAGATGCTCCTGCCATTGCTACAATTTCATTACCACACATTGCATATATTACAATTATATCGGGGCAAGAATGATTGATATCATATTGAATTGCATTTTCAAAACCTGAAATTTTATATAGTTCGTATATTTCTTTCCCTTCTTTTATATGAAAAGTAAAACCATCAGGCCAAGATAACCTTTTTATCCTATCACAATCAGGAATATAATAAAGAGAGTGTCCGAATAAAAACGGGGCAACAAATATATCTTCTCTTGTTTTAGTTTTTAATAATGGTTTTAGCTTAATTAAAATATCACTATCTGCTGAAACAACTGTGCTTTTTCCCATTGTAGCAATTTCAACAAACGGAGATTGTCTATCAAACATTCTCCTTCCCTCATTTGATTTGGCTTCACAAAATACTATGCTATCTTTAAGGAAATCCTCTATATTGCAATTCATATCTATTGCTAATTGTTTTCGTACAATTTCTAACATTTTTGATTTATTAAATTCCATAATACACCCCTCTATTTCTAATGCAAATGATCGTTTTATATTTCACTATTATTCTAATTAATGGTTTAATTACATTATTCCACAAATGGTTAATTATACCTTCCTAATTGCATTAAATATATGTAAAAATAAACAAACCAGTCAATGTGATCTAATATCACATTGGCTGGCTATTTAGTAAAACTAAGTATGTTATTTTTTATTGTACTTGCGATGTATAACTTAATCCATAACCAACATTGTGTAATATACCTGTATTATCAGAAGTTGGAATGGCTACCGGAAGTTTACCCGTAGGATTAACTTCCCCAAATATTACTCTCATACCTGCCTGTATGTTCTGCCAAGTCTTTGTAGGTTGTATGCCATCTGCTCCATATACAGCTATAAAATTTTTAGCATTAGTCATCTGATTGATTTCATATGGATTTCTTATCCCCATAACTGCTACTAGTTTACCTTTGCTCTGTGCATAATTTATTACTTCATTTGAATACTTTACATAATTAGAGCCTGCCTGCCTACTAGCCGCGTCATAACTATACGTCCCAAGCACTACGTAATTCGCATTGTCTATTTTTGCTTTAGTAATATCATCTACAATAAAGCTATTTGCATAAGTTACTCCCTCTACCTGAACATTTTTAAGCCCTTTTGCCATAGCAATACTATTTGCTTCTTGGGTCATAGCTGCAAGCCTTGTATCCCAAGGTCCTATACATAATACTTTCTTTGAATCTTCTAATTTAAACGGTAATACATTATCATCATTTTTCACTAATGTGACCGCTCTATTTGCCGCTTCTTTTTCTATATCTTTGTGCAAAGCACTTCCTACTGTAGCTACAGCTTTTATAATTTTCTGGTCTAGTGAAGTTGTATCTGCGCTTCCACAATCGTTATAGATTCCTTTTTCTATCTTTAATGCTATTACTCTCTTAGCCGAATCATTTATTCTGCTCATAGCTATTGTTTTATCATTTACTGCACTTACTACTGCTTTAAACATACTATCGAAATTTGCTAAATCACTTGTCTGATGTATTGTTGCAGGCATTAATGGTATATCTACACCTGCATTTATAGCCCTTATAACTGCATCATTTTGTCCAAAGTTTTCAGCTATAGCCCCCATATTGAGTGCATCAGTTACTATTATCCCTTTGTATCCCATCTTTTCACGTAATAATCCAGTCAATACCTTTTTAGATAATGTAGCTGGCAATATTATCTGAGAACCATCTTTCTTTGAAGTTATAGTTGTATTATCTACCGCTGGAAATTGTATGTGCGCTGTCATAATAACATCTACCCCTGCACTAATAGCTGCTTTAAATGGTTTCAATTCTACTGCATTTAGTCTTTCCATATCATATGGAACTACTGGTAATCCTACATGTGTATCCATCGAAACATCCCCATGCCCCGGGAAATGTTTAACTGTTGGTATTACTCCCGCAGCTTGTACACCTTTCATAAAGGAAATCCCCATATTAGATACTAAATCTGGATCTCCTCCAAATGAGCGTACACCTATTACTGGATTATCTGGATTTAAGTTTACATCCATATCAGGAGCAAAATCCACATTTATTCCAAGAGATTTCACTTCCTCAGCCATTGCTTTAGCCACTTTATATGTCAGGTCGACATCATTTGCTGCCCCTAATGCCATATTTCCAGGCATACATGTTCCTCCGTTAATTCTTGTAACAATTCCACCTTCCTGATCTGTAGTTATAAGTAATGGGATCTTTTTAGATGCTTTCTGAAGACCATCTGTTAATCTTACTGCCTGCTCCGTTCCCTGTATATTTTCCGCGAAAAGTATGACACCCCCTAAATGGTAGGTTTTAATTACATTTGCAACTTCATCATTCATCTCGGTCAAATTCTTTCCATTCCAGGTTCTAAAATCAGGCATTAACATCTGCCCTACTTTTTCTTCAACTGACATTTTGTTTACTATTTTTTGTGCCTGTTTATTAATCATTTTCTCTGTTTGTTTCTTTGGCGATTTTTTCTGATTATTTGTACCTGCAAAGACAGTATTTGTACTTACCATAAAACATAAAGATGTGGTTAGAGTAACGCAGCTTATTCTTTTAACAAATTTTGATAACATAAAAAACCTCCTTATTTATATATATAATATTTTTCAGATAACTTTTTAAACTCTTGAGATTCAGAATCCACTTTAGCATATAGTTGCTCAAGAGTATATTTCCCTTCACGTACATAACTATCGCCTGTAAGTAAATCCATATAATTATTAGTAGTGTATTTAAAATCTTTAGGATACATGTCCCTTATAGTATATAACATGGATAGACCAGTTTTCACTGAGTTAAAGGCTTTTCTATCAGTAATATAAACTTGAACTCCGCCGCAAGCTTGTGCTTTACCTGTAGTATTATAAATAGTGTCTGTGCTTGAATATTTAGAGATTGTTGGAGTAAAGGATGTTGCCCTATATTTAACACCAGGTAAATTCAAGGAGTTTAATTTTTGTGCTAAATCAATTGAATTGATCCATGGTGCACCTATAAGTTCAAAAGGTCTTGTAGTTCCTCTGCCCTCAGATAAATTTGTACCTTCAAATACACAAGTCCTTGTATATACTATTGCAGTATCCAATGTAGGCATATTAGGTGATGGCATAACCCAAGTTTTAGAACCAGTATCATCAAAATACATATACCTTGTCCACCCGGTCATTGGAATTACAGAAAGTTTACAATTTATGTTATATTCCTTATTAATAAATTGTGCTAATTCTCCAGCAGTCATTCCATAACGCTGGGGTATTGGATACATGCCAACAAAGGATTTAAATTCAGGATTAAGAATAGTTCCTTGAACAGCACCACTAACTATATTAGGTCTGTCAAACACTGCAAATGTCTTATTATTCTCAGCACAAGCCTCCATAGCATAGGCCATAGTATTTATATAAGTGTAAAATCTTGCACCAACATCCTGCATATCATAGGCTAATACATCAATATCTTTTAACATAGCCGCAGTTGGCTTTTTAGTTTCACCATAGAGACTATATACAGGTAACCCTGTTTTTTCGTCGATTTCATTACCTACAGTACCGCCAGCCTCACTGTTTCCTCTTATTCCATGCTCGGCCGCAAATAAAGCTACAAGTGATGTATTATCTTTAAGAATGTCAATGGAACTTATAAAATTACTATTCATTCCAGATGGATTAGTAATAAGTCCAACTTTTTTATTACTAAATATGTTTTTATAAGTATCAATATTATCTATGCCTAATTTAATTTTCCTTTCCTTTGCAGCGTTAATCCTTGCTATAAGAGATGTTTTATCATTCCCATCTACTAAGGCATTTACAAGAACTAATGCCGCATCTATATCACTAGAAATAATTGAGTTTTCTGCTTTTACAACTGCTTTTGTTGCCACATCTACCAAAGTTTTTAATACTATATTATGTTGTACTACTTTAATTCTTGCTACCAAATTTGCCTTTTCCTTACCTGATGGCACAAGGCTCATTAATGCATTTGCAACATCCAAATCGAGTTGTGATAAACTTTTTTCTGCTATTGAAATTTTATCAGACGCAGCTTGCACTGCAGAAGTATCAGTAGAATCCCCTTCTTCGCGTAGAGCTTCATATATGAGGGACATTACACTTCCATATTGCCCTGTTTCAAATATGTCCCCTCTAGAACTATTGGGGTTTTTCGTAGCATCTATTAACGGAGAATGCTTTTTATTGGTTAATAGAATAATAGCCATGTCATTTACCGGATCAATACAAGTTACTGTACCTGTCCAACCAGTATGGCCTATAGTTTCAGGACTTGCATACGGACCAAATTCCCATGCCTTTCCTTTAGCACCGGCTTTGTCCCAACCTAGACCATAGTTTGGTGAAATGTCTGATGTCTTAGTAAACTTATCTAATGTGTTTTTATCAAATATTCTGGTTTGACCATATCCTCCACCATTAAGTACTATTTGTGCAAGTACAGCCATGTCATGAGTATTTGAGAAAAGACCTGCATGACCAGACACTCCTCCCATTGAATAATAAGCCTTTTCATCATGTACTTCTCCTTGAAGTGTATAGGTTCTTATATTAGGAAAGCTCACTATTCCATCTCTGGTGTTTCCATTGATCTCTGTAGCAGCACAATCCACTTTACTAAATCCATTTTTTAATGGGTTATATGTAGTCCTATTTAGACCTAATGGTTTATAAATATTATCATTCACATATTTATCCTCGGCCTGACCTGTTATATTTTCAATTATGTATCCAAGTAACATGTAATCCACATCACTATATAGTACTTTAGTTCCTGTTACATATGTAAGTGGGGTTTTCTCTATCATCTTTAAAGTTATTTCTCTATCTTGAGAGTACAAATCCTTTGCTACTACTGGATTAAAATATTGTGGATCTGGAGTAAATCCTGCACAGTGATTTAATAAATCTCTAATTTTTATATTGGCTTTTCCTTTTACAACGTCGCTTGCAGCGTCTTTAAAGTCAGGAATATATTTAGTTACTAGATCATCTACATTGATTTTGCCTTCAGTAACTAGCTTTTGTAAAGCAAAGTTTGTAGCATACATCTTAGTATTAGATGCTAGATCAAACATAGTATTAGTAGTCATTTTTTCTCTCTTATTTTCGGGTAATAAAACACTATTTTCATACTCTTTAGCGTAGCCATAAGCAGTATTTTTAATTATTTTTCCATCTTTCACTACTATTAATGCAGCTCCAGGGAATCCAGCTTTTACTTCTGCATTTATTAGAGTATCTACTTTTGCTAGCTTTTGTGATGAAAACCCGACATCTTCTGGCTTCTTTGCCTCTACTAATTCAGGATAAGTTGTATTTACATTAATATAACTTCCAGTTGGTGATACATTAACAACCTTTAATAGATTTTGTCCATCTTGAGTATATTTTCCTATGTCTATAGTTTGAGTTTCATTAGGACTTTTTAAAACTTCTTTTATATTAACTTTTCTTCCATTAACATAAACTTCTGCAGATTTTGATCCGTGATTTTGAATTACCATAGTACCTCTTCCTTTATAGGCCTTAAATACAGTCCTTGATTTTGCATAAACTCTAGTTGTAGGATTATCTTCTGGAAATTTAGGTTGACTTTGTGAGTTAATGATACTGCTGTTTGCTGAAGTTGATACTGCTAGAAGCTGTGTAGATTTGCGTTGAGAAAGGGACTGAGCCATCGCAGTATAAGTAACCCATATATTTATGGCTACTATCGCTGTAATGATTTTCACTAGTTTTTTATTCATTTCTACTCCTCCTAATATAGTAAAATTTTAAACGTTTACTTAGTAAAACATTTTAATTTTGTGAACTATCATAAAAAGGGCTTTACTCTGTTATTTGGTTACTAGTACCATTTTTAATTAATTTATATCAATTTGTAATTATTCTCTATATAATACACTACGACTTTTTAACTGATTTTGCAAATTGAATTTCTATGCTATATTATGCCGCAAACAAGTCTAATTTCCCATAAATAGTAATATACTAATCATAGATGAATTTTTTTAGTTATAAATAAGGAGGGATACAATTTGAATTTTTGTAAGAATTGCGGTCAAAAAACTAATTTAGGTGAGCAATTCTGTAGCAATTGCGGAGCATCTGTATTAGAGAATAACGATTTAAATAGTATCTCAAAAAAAGTTAAGAAAATTAGAAATAGTCATTTCACTGTTTATATTACTGAAATATTAGAGATAACTAAAGGTATCCTAACAAAACCAGTCACAACAATTGTGAATTGCGATGCATTTTTAAAAAAGGAATCTTGTGGTATTTTAGTTTTAGTTTTATCAGTCTTATTTGGTTTACTTAATATGTGGGCTATTAAAATGAGCACAAGTGTGGCAGATGAATTATTTGCTGGCCTAAGAAATAGCATTCATGGATCTGATGGGTTACTAGGTCAGATGTCGCAGTTTATAAGTGGTGATATAGCAAGCGACAGAGTTTTTTTTATAACCAGTTTTCTATTCATTGTCGCTGCGTTAATACTTTTTGCTTCGAACTATTTAATAGGTAAATACATTTTTAAGTCTTCAGTAAAAGCATCGATAATTCTAAAAGTAATTTCATGTTCAGCTATTCCTTTTATATTTGCATTATTATTAAGTATAATCTTATCTTATATAAGTTCTACATTAGGATTTATAGTATTATTTATAGGGACAATTGCTACACTTATAATCTTATTTAGAGGCATTACAGAAGCACTTAATATTTCAGAAGAAATAACAATATTTATAATACCTATTTCATTATTAGTTATGCTTTGGGTTGAATATATGGTTATTATAAAAATTCTAAAGAATATTTTAAGTAATATATAACAGCGAAAGGAGATTCTTATGAACATTTGCTCTAAATGTGGAAGTGAATTTACTGAGGAGAAAAATTTTTGCACCCAATGTGGGAATAACTTAAGAGAAGAAACAAGTGATAATGCTGAATCTAGCTGCGAAGAAAATTCATTGGTTATTACACCCCAGAAAAGTAGTACATCTAATTTGAAATTATCAAGAAGTTCAAAAATAGCTATTATATTATCTACATTTTTAATATTAGCCTTAGTTATTATTATTAATGTTGGTAATTCAATATATGCTCCCAATAAGCTTGTAACAAGATTCAAACATGATGTAGATTCAAATAATGTTACTGATTTAGTAAAAATATTTTACTGTAAGGATGATAGACTTACGGTCGATAAAAGTAATCTAACACCATTACTGTCTTACTTTAAAAGCAATCCCTCATATTTTAATAAAGTTATTGAGAATTTAAAAGATAATGCTATTTATCCTAAGGATATCAGTAGTCTTAGCATAACGTCTGGCAATACAATAACGCTCGCTAAAGATGGTAAAAAGTTTCTTATTTTCCCTAATTATAAAATAAATATTAAGCCTTCTTTCATTGATATAAAAACTACGGTTAAAGATGTTACTTTCTCAATTAACAATACGTTGATTGGTAAAAGCAGCACTGATAAATCCACTAAAAAATTTGGTCCATATATGCCTGGTAATTATTCTATCTTAGCTAATTATAAAGGAAAATACCTAACCTTGAGTAAGCCTTATCCTGTGGATCTTGTATCAAATACCACCGGAATAGCAAATTTAGATATATTTACTGATATTACCTATTTAAATATATCATCCGATTATCCCGATGCAGAAATTTTTATTAACGGAAAAAATGTTAATGTTAAGGTTAAAGATGCTACTAAATTCGGACCAGTAAATCGTTCTTCAAAAATATCAGCTAGCTACGAAAATTACAATAAAAAAATTACAAGCAAAGAATATTCAATAATAGGAAGCGATACAGACCTCTATTTGGATTTCCAAGATTCTAGCTATGAAAATAATGCTAATTCTCAATATCCTACTGCCGATGAGAAAGATCCTGTGGCTCTCTTAAACGAACTTTTAGACAACTATGCTTCTTCTTTTACTCAGGCTATTAATACGAATAATGTCTCATTAATAGATTCTTACGTAGCTTCAGGAAGTGATCTATATCAAATGCAACAATCATATATACCAAAAGCATTTACAGCCGGAACAAAAGAAAACTTTATTTCTGCTGATATTATAAATTGCAACTTTAGTGATGACAAAAAATCTGGTAGTATAACTACCTCCGAAGTTTATAGCATTTTATCTAAAGATGGCACTTATTCTAATAAAACCTTTAATTATAAGTATGAATTTGAATACAATTTTTCTATTTCTAAATATCAATTAACACGGCTAAAATAAATCTACTCAAACCAAATAGGTATTGTCATGAAACACTTTAAGTAGTACATTAGATAATAGAAAGCAGAAAAGCGAACTATATAATAGCCTTAAATTGCATTTAAAAAATCTATGACACTGTAAAGTGGCGGAAGTGAGGCTACTATGCCGAAACCTAAATTAATGTATCAACAAATTTACGATTATACATTAAATGAAATTCATATTGGACATTATAATAAAGGTGATTACTTACCAACGGAAAAAGAGTTTGGGGATCAATTCAATGTAAGTCGTATTACCGTTAAAACTGCCATGAACATGTTATCAGAAAAAGGATATATTACTCGTATTCGTGGTAAAGGATCTTTTGTTGGTAAAGCTGAAAGTCCCTCTTTATTAAAAAGCACGCCAATAGCAACACCCACTAAATTAATCGGATTATGTAGTAGCGCATTTGGGGATGAGTACGGGATTGAAACCTTAGTAAGTGCAATGAAAACAGCTGAAGAAAACAGTTATTTTTTAGTTCCTACGAATATTATGGACAATCAAGATGTTGAGAGTGAAAAAATATCAGCACTAATAAAATTAGGCGTAGATGGGATAATTATAATGCCTGTCAACGGCGAACATTACAATTCACGTATCCTCGAATTAATACTATCTGAATATCCCATAGTATTTTTTGATAGATATTTAAAAGGATTAGATGCTCCATTTGTAGGTACAGACAATTTGATGGCAAGTAAAATGGGTACAGACTATTTATTAAATCTAGGTCATAGGCATATCGGTTTTATTTCTCCACCACTAATTGATACTTCCTCACTAGAGGATAGACTGGAAGGCTTTATCAATAGTCATGCAAAGCAAGGAGTTCTGTGTGATCCAACTCTTATGGTAAATGATATTTTAAACATGCATCCAGTTATTAGTACAGAATCTAAAATTTCAGAAAATATTAACAAGGTTACAAGTTTTTTAAAAAACAATCCCAAAGTTACTGCTATTTTAGCTGCAGAACAATCTATTGCAGTGATTATTTTAAAAGTGGCAACTTCACTAGGCATTAAAGTACCTGAAGATCTTTCTATATTGTGCTTTGATACTCAAAGTAATTATTTAAAAGATACTTTTTTCACTTATATAAAGCAACCTGAATCTATAATAGGAAAAATTTCTGTTGAGTTACTGCTAGAAAAAATTAAAGATCCAAAGACTCCCAATAGAAGAATTTTACTTATACCAGAATTGGTAATTGGAAGGTCAACTGCAAAGGTTAAAATTAAAACTTTAAAAAAATAAAAAGCAATTATGATATATCAAATTATATATCATCATTACTTTTTATTTTTTTGTAACTATTTACATATTTAATTAAATTGTGTAGTATACTTATATTGTTACATCACAGTTTAGCAAATAAATTCTACTGAAAATCCAACTAATATTTTGGAATATCCAACTTAATTTAATAGCATGTTAATCATTTTATATATCTACTTCTAAGTTGGTATATAAGATAATTTAATATAAAAATTGTTAGGGGGTATAAAAATGAAAATCAGAGAAAAAAGAATGCTATCCGCATTATGTGTGATGACTATGGGTATTTCTTTACTTGTAGGGTGTTCTACCACAAAAAAAACAACTACAGAAGTAAGCACAGCTCAAGACTCAAAAGTTAAATTATCTTTTACTTTCCGTGATGATGGATTAGGTGAAAAAGGTAATCTATACAAGTGGCTTAAGCAAATCACACCAGAATTCACAAAGAAAACAAATATCGAAGTAGCAGTAAATCCCATTACAGCCTCAGAAGGCGATTATTTTGCAAAAATTGCACTGGCTCTAAAATCTCCAGACACAGCACCCGACATAATAACTGAAGATACATTTCAAATTAATGGAGATGTAGCAGCAGGTTACTTAACACCTATTGATGATTATCTAAAAAAATGGACTGATTGGACAGACAATAGCTATTATGAGGCATTAAAGAAAGGTGTTACAGCTTCAGACTCAAAAGTATATGGTGTACCTTATAACACAGATTCAAGAGGACTTTGGTATAACAAAGACTTGTTTGAAAAAGCTGGACTTCCAAGGGAATGGCAACCGAAGACTTGGGATGAAGTTATAGCTACCTGTAAAACATTAAAGGTAAAATTACCAGATGTTATTCCATTTTGGATGAATTCCGGTAAAGCAACAGGTGAAGCAACCTCGATGCAAAGTTATGAAATGTTACTATATGGAACAGGAGAACGTCTTATTGATGACAATAATAAATGGATAGTTAAGAGCCAAGGAATTCTAGATTCACTCTCCTTCATTCAAACGATTTATACACAAGGTTTAGGTGCTCCAATTTCTAAGGTATTAGATGCTCAAGCTGGAAATATGTCTGCCCGTGATTATATGCCAAAAGGAAAGCTTGCAATATCCTTAGATGGTAGTTGGATTACAGGTAATTGGTCCAAAGGAGGAGCAGCTGAATGGTCAGGTTATGAAAATATAATGGGATTTGCAAAAATGCCAACAAATAAAGGTCAAGGTTCTGGTAGTGTTACATTAGCCGGTGGATGGGCTCTATCTATACCTAAAAATTCTAAAAATCACGATGCTGCTTGGAAATTCATTGAGTATGCTATGAGCAAAGATAATGCTCTTGCTATGTCAACAATAAGTGGTGAAATTAGTTGTCGTCAAGATGTAGCTGCAGACCCAACTTATCAAAAAACACCTTTTAAGAAGCTTTCTACTGAATATTTAGAAGCTGCAGAGTTTCGTCCTGCAAATGAATCATACCCTCTTGTCTCAACGGAAATTCAGAACATGGTAGAGTCCGTAGTAACTGGTACAAAACCTGAAGCTGCAATGAAAACGTATGGTGAAAATGTTACTCGTGTTGTTGGAGATACTAATATTATAGAAAAATAATTAAATACTTGGTTAAGTCGGCAGCAAAGTAAACGTTTTCTATGTTGCCGATTAAAATAAATCTTTAATTAAATATCTAAAATATAGGAGGTGGATTTTATGAAGCATAATACTTCAATACAAAAGCTATCTAATAATGTTAGACCTAACATAGGCAAATATCTATTTTTACTTCCTTCGGTAGTAATATTACTTATATTCTTTATTTACCCTATAGTCCTTACTTTTATATATTCTTTTACTAATTTAGCGCTGACTGGTGAAGCCGCAAAAAATTTTCACTTTATTGGATTTGATAATTATAAAAGAATGTTAGATGATCCTGCAGTTGCTGGGAGTATTGTTAATACAATAATATTTCTAGTTGGATCGTCTTTAATTGGTCAACAGATATTGGGATTCACTATTGCGATATTAATGAAAAAAAAGAATGGAACTTTCAGACGTGTAATTGGTACAATTGTGCTTGCTGGATGGGTTATGCCTGAGATAGTATGTGCTATTTGTATGTATAATTTTTTCTATGACGAAGGTACACTTAATACAGTTCTAGGTCTATTTGGAGGATTACCTGTAACCTGGTTATTTACTTTTCCAATGTTGTGTGTTATTATCGCAAACGCATGGCATGGAACAGCTTTTTCCATGCTTGTATATCAGTCAGCATTGGATGGTGTCCCTAAAGATATTGAAGAAGCAGCCACTGTAGATGGAGCTTCTAAACTTCAAAAACTAATTTATATAACCCTTCCATGTATTAAGCAATCAATTACCACTAATATGATGATTAACACTTTGCAAACATTAAGTGTTTTCGGATTAATTTATTCAATGACAGGTGGTGGACCAGGAACAAAAACTCAAACACTTCCTGTAATTATGTATTTAAGTGCCTTTAAAAATTATCAACTTGGTTATGGTACTGCTATATCAATGATTCTTTTACTTATTGGCATTGTTTTAAGCATTTTCTATGTAAAAGCAATGAATACAGAACATAAGGGGGCATAATGATATGAAAACTAGGCCAACTGCATATAGTTTACGTAAACGTCTACCATATATTGTATTAATACTTATAGGGATCTTATTTCTTGCTCCATTATTGTGGGTTTTATTAGCATCTTTTGATACAAACGCAAATCAGGCATTAAAGATTCCAAAAAATTTTACTATGGGAAATTATGTTGAAGTTTTAACAAGTCAAACTAATCGAAGATCCTTTGGAATAGGTTTTTTGATTTCAATAGGTCAGACTATTTTAGTTGTTATTATGTCTGTGCTTGCAGCATATCCACTGTCCCGTTATATAATGAAGGGCAAACAATTATTTATGTATAGCATTTTATTTATGACATCTTTACCTATCACCGCTGTTATGGTACCAGTTTATCAATTATTTGTGAGCATTAAATTTTATGATAGTATTTTTGGTGTAATGATTTTCTTTACTGCTTCTGCTTTACCTTTTGGTATTTGGATGATGAAAAACTTTATGGATACAGTGCCTATTGAATTAGAAGAAGCTGCATGGGTGGATGGTGCAAGTACATTTACTTGTGTACGTAAAATTGTAGCACCACTTATGTTACCAGGTATATGCACAGTAGCAATTTTCACATTTTCCGGGAGTTGGGGCAATTTTTTTGTTCCTTATATTCTTCTTAGCACAGCTAAGAACTTTCCCGCTTCAGTTTTAATTTATCAATATTTCGGTAACCATGGAATGATTTCCTATAGTGGTTTGGCAGCGTATTCCATTTTATATTCTTTGCCATCGATCATGTTGTATGCCCTCTCTCAACAATTTATGTCACAGGGTTTTAATATGCAAGGATCTGCTAAAGGTTAAACTTAAATATTTTTTAAAGGAGGTAATAATTTGTATTTTTTAGAAGAACGCATTGGTAGGATTCTTGAAGAACTTCAGCAATGTATAAATATAAAACACTTACCAATTACAGAATATAGTTATCAACATACTGATAGCAACGTGCCCGAACATCCATTACTAGATATAAAAAATTGGAATAAATTTAACGAATGCGACACCTGGGGTGGCAAAAGAGAATATTTCTGGTTTGTTACCAATATAAAAATGCCTGACGATTTTAATAAAAAGTGTGTTGCATTTGACCTTATTACTGGTAAAGAAATGGGTTGGGATGCCCTTAATCCGCAATTCTTTGCTTTTGTAAACGGAAATTTAATTCAAGGCATGGACATTAATCATCGTAGTATAATTCTTACTGATAACGCAGAGAAAGGTGAGATCATTCAACTTGCCTTACATGCTTATGCCAGTGATGAGGATAATTTTAATATGAAGATGAAGGGCAATATTTCAATAGTTGATAAAAAAACCGAAAAACTTTATTATGATATGAAGGTTGTTTATGACGTTGCTGTGCTATTACCTAAGGACAATAACGACCATATTGATATGATTCAAATAATTAATGAGACTGTTAACTTAATAGATTTGCGTCAACAGTACAGTAATGAATTTTATGAGTCTATCAATATTGCACAAAGCTATTTAACAAAGGAGCTTTATGAAAAAATGTGCAAACCAGGCCAAGTTCAGGTTAATTGTATTGGTCACTCTCATATTGATATAGCCTGGTTATGGACATTAGGTGTAACCCGAAAGAAAGCTGCCCGTAGTTTTTCAACTTTTCTTGAACTTATGAAACGTTATCCAGATTTTATTTATATGTCAAGCCAACCACAGTTATATAAGTATGTGAAGGAAGATTTCCCTGAATTATATGCCGAGATTAAACAACGTGTAAAGGAAGGACGTTGGGAACCTGAAGGCGGTATGTTTGTTGAAGCTGATTGTAATATTTCATCAGGTGAATCTTTAGTTCGTCAGTTTCTTTATGGCAAACGTTTTTTTCAGAAGGAATTTGGAGTAGATAATGAAATACTTTGGTTACCAGATGTCTTTGGCTACTCTGCTGCACTTCCGCAGATATGTCAGAAAAGCGGAATCAAATATTTTGTTACCACTAAAATAAGTTGGAATGAATACAATAAACTTCCATATGATACATTTGAATGGCAAGGCATCGATGGAACTAAAATTCTTACTCATTTTATTCCTACTTCTGAATATAAGCCGGTAATGGATACACATTTTACAACCTACAATGGTGAAATTAAACCAAGTCAAATAATGGGTTCATGGCAGCGTTACCAGCAAAAGAACTTAAATCGTGATGTGTTGTTTTCATTTGGATATGGAGATGGCGGAGGCGGTCCAACACCAGAAATGCTTGAAAATGAAAAAAGGATGAATCAAGGGATTCCTGGCTGCCCCACTGTAAAAATAACTAAGTCAAAAGATTTCTTTCATAAACTCGAGAATGATGTAAAGGATAATAAATATTTACCAATCTGGTCTGGTGAACTTTATCTTGAGTATCATAGAGGCACCTATACTACTATGGCACGAAATAAAAAATATAATCGTAAATCTGAGTTTATGTATCAAAACGCTGAGCTATACTCAGTATTGAATAATTTACTTACGGGTTCTAATTATCCTAAGGAAGTCCTAAGTAATGGATGGGAAGTTATTTTACGCAACCAGTTTCATGATATTTTACCTGGTTCAGCTATTAAGGAGGTTTACGATGAATCTCGAGATGAATATGAAGGCATTTTAAGTGAGGGCACTGCATTGATCGATGGAGCGATTAATGCATTAGCCTCTGAGATTAATGTTGATTCAGATTCTGTAATAGTTTTTAATCCCCAAGGATCTGTATGTAGTGATATTGTAAGTTTCATATTGCCAGAAGGAGTAAAAAAAATAAGCGTTGTGGACACATTCACAAATAAATCCTATCCTTGCCAGATATGTGATAACAATCAAGCTATTTTCTTTGCAGAGGATGTTCCAGCAAAAGGATATAAGACATTTACTATTATAAAGGCGTCTATTGTTCAAGATAACGATATATCAATTACTAAAGAAACTATGTCAAATGACTTCTTTAATATTAAATTGGATGATAAAGGGCAGTTTACTTCAATATTTGATAAACGTGTCAATCGTGAAGTTTTGAAAAAAGGAGAAAAAGGTAACGTACTTGAGGCTTTTGAAGATAAACCACATAATTGGGATGCGTGGGATATAAATGCCTACTATCAAGAAAAAATGTGGTATGTGGATGAGGTTAAGTCTATTAAAGTTGTTCAAGTTGGACCCGTTAGAGCATGTTTAGAAGTAATAAAGTGCTTCCAACAATCCACTATAATACAACAAATTTTCATTTATAAAAATTTAGCTCGTATTGATATTAAAAACAATATTGACTGGCGTGCAAAACAAATACTTCTTAAGGCAGCTTTCCCAATTGATGTTTTCACCCAGGAGGCTACTTTCGATATCCAGTATGGTAATGTTAAGCGCCCAATTCATCGCAATACCTCCTGGGATGTTGCAAGATTTGAGGTATGTGCTCACAAATGGGCAGATTTATCCGAAGATGGTTATGGTGTTAGTATGCTTAATGATTGTAAATATGGTTGTGATATAAACAATTCAGTTATGCGTTTATCATTACTAAAATCCTCAGTGTATCCAAATACGCAGGCAGATATAGAGTTACATGAATTCACATATTCTCTATATCCTCATGTAGTAGGCTGGCGTGAAGGTGGTACTGTAAAGGAAGCTTATAATCTTAATAAT
The DNA here is from genome assembly GCF_018861735.1 of Clostridium lacusfryxellense. Lineage (GTDB taxonomy): Bacteria > Bacillota > Clostridia > Clostridiales > Clostridiaceae > Clostridium_AD > Clostridium_AD lacusfryxellense. Next base: position 33,087 of record NZ_JAHLEB010000048.1, read on the forward strand.
CCACTTTCCGCGGTTGTACGCGCCTCACAAAAAGGAAGTTTACCAGCTAATTACTCACTAGCTAGTGTAGACAATGAAAATGTAATAATAGAAGTTCTGAAAAAGGCTGAGGACGATGATGACTTGATTTTACGTCTTTATGAATGCTACAATCGTCGTACAACGGCTACAGTACTACTTGGAGTAAATGCGCAGTATGTTACTGAATGCGACCTAATGGAGAATGTGACCAGCCATCTTGAGGTTAAAAATAACAAAAGCTTTACTTTTGAAATTAAACCATATGAAATAAAAACATTTAAAATTAAAGTATCCGTTCCGTTTATTGATTAATAAAATAAAACCTAAAAGAGGACATCGATAGCTATTATTGCTATTTATGTCCTCTTTATTTCTATAATATTATTTTCTCAAACGCTGCAGTTTCCAAATTTACAACCCAACCTCTTGTTGAAACCTCATCACAAGCAGCGTTGAAAACAAATGTATTATGTAACTTTTTAAAACCAAAATCATGATGTACATGTCCACAGAAAAAATATGTGGGCTTTTTTTCCTTTATCATATCTCTAATAGCCTGGCTACCAAAATTAACCCCATTATTAGCTTTATCTAAACATTTATATGGTGGTACATGTGATACAATAATACTCTTATTATCTATATTAAGTTTAGATAGCCTGTACGTCATATCCTGCTCATTTCCTTCACGTTTTGTTCCATACATTAGAAAGTTTATATATTCAATAGACACGAAATTATTAAATATTTCTTCAGTGCAATAAGGTAGATAATTTATATCCGTTTTATCAACATTAAAAACATCATGATTTCCTAGAATAAATAAAACCCTTTTGTTTGTTTGTCGCAACATCTCAACAATTTTTTTATAATCTTCGTATTGCTTATTCTCAAGCTCATCAAAAGTAGCACCAGGATAATCTGATGTTATATCTCCACATAAAATTACACACTCTATTTCTTCTCGTTCTTTAACAAACTTAACAATTTTATTAAGCACATCAACCCTTCCATGAATATCACTTGTTACAAATACTTTCATAACTTAAAAATCACTTTCAGATGGTACTATGGCATTGTAAAGAACGCGTTCTCTTGGTTTTGCAAACCAAGGTGTTACAGCTTCATTCCATTTAATAAAGTGTTTAGTTTTCATATGTTTTTCTACGGCCTCTTCATCTTTATAGACTTCATAAAACATAAAACTAGTTGGTTCATCTTTACCTTGAAGTACATCAAAACGTATAACTCCAGCTTCTTTTATTGAATTCTTTTGATTTTCTATTGTTGCCTCTATAAACGAGCCAACAAACTCAGCTTTTATAAACATGGTTACGCTTTTAATAATCATTTTACATCCCTCCAATAAATTCTAATAATATTATAATATAGGATTCACTATCTAAAGACAAGCATACGACTTTATGATTTAATTGTATTGGTTTGCCTACTATCTTCAGTAATAACTATCTTTGACTTTGATCTAAGCGCAGGCAAAACACATCTTAATGTAACTGCAGTAACTACTATAACTCCACCTACAATTGCCCATGGTCCTGGCGTTTCACCAATTAGAATGAATACCCAAACTGGATTTAATATAGGCTCAATTATGGGGATTAAAATTACTTCTAGAGCCGTTACATGTTTTATAGCCATTGAATATAATACGTAAGGAATTCCAAGTTGCACTACTCCCATTATCAGTAACATAATCCACCCCTGGCTATTAATCTCTGAACTAAATATAAATGGGATTCCAATTATAGCAGTAAGAATATTTCCTAAAAAAACTGATTCTAAAGGCGATCCATCCTTTTGCATTCTCATAAAAATCGCAAGAAATCCGAAACATACTCCACTACCAGCTGCAAGTATATTACCTAATATTCCACTAGTGCTAAGATTGTCCAAGAAAAATAAAGCCATACCTCCCAAAACTATAAATATTATAATCCAATCAAATATTTTTGTTTTTTCTTTTAAAAACCAAGCTCCAAATAGTGCTACATAAATAGGAGCTGTATATTGTAGTAAGATAGCATTTGCGGCTGTTGTAGTTTTGTTTGCCATAACAAATAAAATTACTGTTCCCGAATAAGCTAATGCAGCACCTATCTGCGCGAAAGACCAGGTTAGCTTTGGTTTTTTTATCACTATAAGCAGCACAATAGCAGCGATGGCACTTCTCATTCCTGCTATTGCAACAGGATTACACTTTATCGACTTTATAAGTACTCCACCTAAACTCCATAGTATTGCTGTTATTACGAGTAATATTATAGATTTTGTACGCTCTGATTTAATTTTAACAGATGATATTCCCTTTATATTTAAACTACTTGCCATTTTATTCTTCCCCCTGAACCTATATCTTTTCGTTAAATTTTTTATTATTGTTTTTATGAATTATCAGCTTTTATTATACTATAAAATCTATCATTTTATCTTTATTTCACCTATAATATTATCTTATTTATTTTAATACTTTCTTATAATTCCTTATATTACCTATGTAACCATTAATACACCAACAGCGTTTATATAAAGATACGCTCTAAACATTCGATAATTTTACTGTAATAATAAAAAATTTTATACTAAAAATCGAAGGGGTGTTTCTAATGAAAAACGTAAACAAAATATTATTATCTGTAATTATTATTCCAATGTTACTTGCACCAATAAAAGCATTAGCTGTAGGAACTAAAACTACTTACACAGTTAAAAAAGGGGATAGCTTATGGAAAATAGCTACTGCTAGCAAAGTTACAGTTGATTATCTTAAGCTTTTAAACAAATTAAATACTAATAATATAAATATTGGACAAGTTATTAAATTACCTCCTGTAGCTATTCAAAAACCTATGGTTATAATTACTACTCCAAATCCAGTAAAAGTATTCCCTTCAATTACATACATTGTAAAAGCAGGTAATACTGCAACTTCGATAGGCAAGTTGTTTAATGTCTCTGCAGCTGATATTATGAAATATAATTATATGGGTGTAAATGATTGGTTTAGCGAAGGACAAAAAATCGCTGTAAATGGCTATGCCACGAGAGATTATGCTGTAACTCCAGGAATGGATAAATCTCCTACTCAATACGGCGCGGCTATAGACTGGTTTAGAGATGGACAATATTTATTAAAGAGGAATGATTTATTTACAATTGTTGATTTTGCTACTAGAAAACAATTTACAGTAAAAGTAATGGGTGGATATAATCATTGTGACATAGAACCTCTTACTTCCTCTGACACCGCAGTTATGAAAAGCATATTTTCTACTTGGAATTGGTCACCGAGGGCAGTTGTAATATTTAAGAATGGTATGAATATAGCAGCCTCACTGTCAGGCATGCCTCATAGTTTCGATACAACTCCAAGTAATGGTGTTATTGGACATTTTGATCTATACTTAAAAAACAGTATCCCACATGGCGGCTCTGTATCACAAACTTATGTTAAACAGCATTACAACAATATTCCAATATCTTCTGGTCAAAAATAATTTATCCTTGCTATTTTATCAGAATGATAATCTTATTGAACAGACAATTCTTCTATTAATATATATTATTTTGATTTAAAAATAAAGTATTGAACTAATTCTTTTGCTAAATTTGCCTGAACATTTTGGTTACCATCAACAAATGTTCCATTGCTCCACTTATATAATAACATAGTGTTCACACAATCATTTGATATTTATAATACAATTAAATAGTATTATAAATATATAGCAACTAAATAATTTTTTTTAATTAGAGCCCCCTTTAATTAAATATAAAAAAATAATACGAGTGATATTATACATATAATATCACTCGTATTATTTTATAAGATTTTTATGAATTTTATTTTATAATCTTTTCAAGCGTTTTAATAAGTTTATCTTTATTATTAATCATATCAGTTAATATTTTATATGTTCTTGTATTTATATCATCTGCATTTTTCATAAATCTGCCCTGGAGGTCAATAAGCAGTGACTTTCCATCCTTCTCTAAATCAAGTGAAAACTTCAAATACTCTATAATATTATTAATTTCTTTAACAAATGACTTTTTATTAAACTCATTTATTAAAAAAGACATCTTATCATATATAAAAAATTCTATTTCAATTTCTTCATCCTTTTCTTCACTTACTTCATTTTTTAATTTCTCATAATATTTAATAGATTTATCTACTTCTTTAGCTAAGACCTTTGACATTATCTCTATAGATGGAATATCACATTTCCTGTGCCCTATGCCTTCATATATATCCTTTTTACGAATAGCGATATTTATTGCTTTATCAATTAAATCTATAACGTTGTATCCCATAACATCACTCCTATAATTATATCACCGAAACTATAACATATTTCTATTAATGTTACAATAAAACAATGAATACAACAAATAAATTCATATAAAAACTCATTTCAAAAGAGGAAATTTGTAATTTATGGAGAATACTAATAGTTTACTAAGTTCCAACTAGGTTTAACCTAACTATTGAAAATTCAGGGAGAAAAATTATGATTACAAGGCTAAAAACTTTAATACTAAAAGAATTATTAATTATTATAAGACATAAGGAATGGTTGATAGCAGCTCTATTTCTTCCAGTTATAGTGTTTTTTATACTTTCTTCTTCATTTAAAGACATGATGAAAAGAGAGTCAGATATTTCCCCAATAAAAGTAGCAATTGTAGATAATGATAATAGCACTGCAAGTAAACTACTATTATCTAGTTTTACTAGTAATAAAAACTTTTCAAATTTTGTTAATATAGATGTGTGTACAAGAACAGAAGCTAAAGAAAAATTTAATAGTAATTTATTAACTGGAATAATAGAAATACCTAAAAACTTTTCTAACAGTTTGTTATCTATGGAAAATCTACCTTTAGATATGACTTTAAACTCAGAAGAGCCGCTAAAAAGTTCAATACTAAAAAATGTTATGCAAGGGTATTCACGGATTATAGGAGCCGTAGAAATAGGAGTTAGTTCTGTAGACTATTATATGGATAAATATAGTGTTGAGCAGGAACAAAAAGAGAAAGTGAATACATATTTGTCAAGAGATTTGATCTTTACAGCATTAGGTAGATCTAGTTTTTTTACTTATGAGCCTCACAATGATATTCCCTCTACCACCTCTATAGAATATTACGTTATTGCAATAGCTGTACTTTTGTTAATGTATATAGGTATAATTTTAGGGAACCTACTTATAAAAGAGCGAAATTCAATGGCAATTAAACGACTCCTAACCACTCCTGTTAATAGCTTTGAGATCATCTTCAGTAAGTGGATATCATACTCCATATACTGCACCGTACTTTTAATGATTTTTATGACACCTATATTTTTATTATTTAACCTAGATACAAGTGTAATAAGAAATTTATTCGTGTTTATAATTATCAGCGTTGGACTTATAACGAGTTTCTACATAATGCTTGCTACTTTTTTTAACAATGAGGAGAGTTATATTTTAATGGCTAATATATATGTATTTATATCTGCAATTATAGGTGGAAGCTTTATACCACTACAACTAATGCCTGAAAACATAAGGAACATTTCTAAACTAACTCCTAACTATTGGATAATAAAAGGGAATATGTTTTTAATAAATTTGTATTCCCTAAATGATATTAAATATATTATATGGGGGATGCTCTTGCTAACTATTGGAATGCTTACTACTTCAATGTTTATGCTAATAAGAGGTAAGAGGATATTAAAATGGATTATATAATGATATTAATAAAAACAAGAATGAGAATACTATTTAGAAAGAAAATACTTATAACACTTAGTATCATAGCGCCTCTAATTTCATTAATTTTTGTTGCAAGTATTTTTAATAGGCCATCTTTTTTTGATAAAGTTCCTATAGCTATAATTGATGAAGACAATTCTGCAACATCCAGAAAAATAATCGAAGGGTTATATCATAGTAACTCACTCACTTGTAGAGTTATTAAAAAATCAGAGATTACTAAAAATCTTAATGATAGTCTCGTTCAGGGAGTATATATATTCAATTCTGGACTAGAAAAAAATATAGAAAAACAAAATCTTGATAACCTAATAACTGTTCATTATTTACCACATAATCTTTTCGCACCAGGAATCACCGATATTGTTGCTAGTGAGCTTCTCTACTATGTCTGTGGGGTTAAGTCTGCGACCACAGGTCAAGAGGTCATACATAAAACTACTGGTATAGATGTTTATGACGATATTATCACGTATAATTTAAATGGTATTAATGATTCAAAATCTAACTTACCACTAAAAATAAAATCTATTTCGCCTAATACTAAAAAGGAAAATGGAGCTATGATTAAAGGAGATATTGTCTCTAAGCAGTTTGCATTAGGAATGGTTATAATTTTTTCCACCCTGTTCTTATTATCGGGAAGTGCAACAATTATGAAAACCAGAGCCTCTGGAGTTTACAAACGAATTCAAGCAGCTGGAGTTCCTTATTCCTATTTACTCTTAACTGATGTAATTAGTAATATACTAAGTGGAGGTTTTGTAGTTTTATTGCAATTTACTTTTTTATATAAGGTACTTGAAATTCAGAGTGTACAAAGTTATGGTTTAGTTATTATAAGTTGTTTAATCTATATATTTTGTATGTCAAATTTGTTTGTACTACTAACTCGTATTTTCAAAAGTCATATTGCTTTTCAAAGCATTATGCCAGTATTTATATTAATAATTGGTTTGCTTGGAGGTTGTTTATGGAGTATTGAACTTTTGCCACAAAACTTAATCCTTGTCGCACATCTTATGCCAACATATTTGATACATAATGGTATAACTAAATTGATATTATATAATGGAAACATTGCGGATATTTTATTCAATTCTACCTTATTAATCGGCTATGGAATTGTGTTTATGATTATAAACCTTATAATAGAAAGGGTTAATATGCATTAATGAACTAGCGTATAATGCTCCAAAAGTAATTTTAGCCATAGCAAAAGCGGCCTAGCTTGATTAGCTTAACCGCTTTTGTTTTACTCTCTTTCTTATAACTTTCGCTCCTGTTTTTATTTTTCTTTGCCCTTTTGTTTAGCCTTATCTTTATCTATATCCTTCTCTTTATCTTTTTCCTCATCCTCATCCTTATCTTTTTCCTTATCCTTATCTCCCTCTTTACCTTTACCTTTAGATTTAACTTTATCCTTCTCTTTATCCTTATCTTTGTCTTTGTCTTCATCTTTGTCTTTGTCTTCATCTTTAGCTTTATATTTTTCAATATATTCTATAAGAGCCATGCTAATTAAATCCATGCTTTTAAACTCATGATTTATCTCTGCAAAATCTTTAAACTTGTCACAAACATCTGAATATATTCTAATAGAAGTTGTAGTCTTAGATTCTCTATTAAGTATATCCTCATCAATTTTTATTTCTTCTGATTGCGGCACTGTAATTATTATTTCTTCTTCTATTTCTTCTATTTCTTCTATCTCTTCTATTTCTTCTATCTCTACTACCTTTTTTTGTTCTTGTACAAATTCATAAGCTAAATCAACAGCATCTTCTATGCTATCAGAATTAAAGCTCATGCTAGGAGTTGTATTATCTATAGTTAAACAAAATTTAGAACTTGATTGAATTTTAACCTTAAATCCATCGTCTATTAGTTTTTCTAATTTATTCATTTTTCACACACCTTTTACTTTTTCGTATTTATTATGCGTACCTTAATATACATTAGGTTTTACCATTATAGCTTAAATAATACACATAATAGACACTTAATTATTTTATAGGTGGTGTAATGATATAACTCTTAGATCATCTATGCGTTCTTCATAGCTAAATTAACTTCTTTTAAATGTTTTCTTATTTCCAAATGTTGAGGGCATAGTTTTTCGCATTTACCACATTCAACACATGAAACTGCTCTTTGTTTTAATGTTAAATCATTATTATAAGTTTTGGACTGATCTTCATATTCGTCATACATTGAAGCATCATTTAATAATGCAAAGTTCTTTGGTATGTCCACCCCAGCAGGGCATGGCATACAGTAATTACAGGCCGTACATTGAACCTTTATTAACTCATTATATTGTCCTTTTACATTATCAATTAATTCTAAATCTTTCACTGATAATGAATTTGGAAGAGCCACATCTGCTGTTTGCATATTCTCTATAACCTGCTCCATTGAATTCATACCACTAAGGATAGTTGAAACTTCAGGATGATTAAGTACCCATCTCAAAGCCCACTGCGCAGGAGTTTTCTTAACTTCAGACTTAGCCCATTCTTCTTTTACTGAAATCGGTGGATTTTTCGCAAGTCTTCCACCTTTAAGTGGTTCCATAATTACAATACCCATACCTTTTTTCGCTGCATATTCTAACCCCTCAGTGCCTGCTTGATAATTATTATCTAGAAAATTATATTGTATCTGGCAAAAATCCCAATCGTATCCATCTATAATTTCTTTAAAAGTATCCAGTTTATCATGAAATGAAAATCCTATTTGCTTAATTCTTCCATCACATAAAGCGCTTTTCACAAATTTAAAAATATCTAATTTTAATAGATTGTCCCATCTTTCTTTATCTAAAGCGTGAAGAAGATACATGTCTATATGATCTGTTTGAAGTTTTCCTAACTGCTCATCCAAATATTTATCAAAGTCCTCATAAGTATGAGTAAGCCAAGTAGGTAATTTGGTAGCTAATTTTACTTTTTCCCTGTACCCATCTTTTAACGCCTTCCCAACAAGAATTTCACTACTTCCCTTATGATAAGGATATGCTGTATCAATATAAGTAACCCCATTGTCTATAGCATATCTTATTAAAGCTATAGCTTTTTCCTCATCAATTTGTTTATCATCATTATTTATTATTGGTAGCCTCATACATCCAAACCCTAGTGTTGAAACTTTAAAATCACATTTTCCAAATTCCCTATATTTCATTTAATACTCCTTTCAAATCTGCTAAATTAACTTGCTTAAGCTTTTTACATATATGAATATTTAGCTTTATTTATTGGAAAGTTATCCTAATCTTCTTAAGTAAACACAGGCGTTACCGCCCATGCTCCTCAACGGAACCGTACGTGCCCTATTAAGGCATACGGCTCTTCACCCCATATTTCCAATCATCAATAGAATAAGCTT